>URDU01000004.1 GCA_900546625.1 uncultured Lachnobacterium sp.
CTGTTCCTCTCCAGTTTATCCAGCCTTTGTCTGTCGGAAGCTTGTACTGCCACTGGTATTTGAGCCCGCTTCCCTCTGCTGTTACCTTTGCCGTCACTTTCTGTCCCGCTGTATAGCTCTGGCTTTCCGGCTGGCCTGTTATGCTTAATGTTTTTGCAAGTGTATATGTTGCCTCTACTGATGTTACACTCTTTCCTGTTCCATCCGTTACCACGCATCTAAGCTTGATTCCGTCAAATGATGCAGGGAAATTATATGATGTCTCAGCTGTATTTGCTCCTGTTCCTCTCCAGTTTATCCAGCCTTTGTCTGTCGGAAGCTTGTACTGCCACTGATATTTGAGCCCACTTCCCTCTGCTGTTACCTTTGCTGTCACTTTCTGTCCCGCTATATAGCTCTTACTTACTGGTTGAACAATTATAGAAACTGTTTCTTCATTATATTGAATTACATTTCTCTCTTGATCAGCTTGTACAAATTCACCATTAATTAGACTAGCACATACAACACACATAACAATACTTTTTTTTAATTTTTTCATAAAGCCACCCTATGTTTATCACATTTCCTTTCTTCCTTAATTAATATCATAGTAGCATTTTATCACTTAGTTTTCAAGTTTTTTATATAAAGTCTTCTGTATGCACAGAACATAGCTGCACTAAAATATATTTATATTATTTACTCATCCAAAGTAAAATCTATGCTTTTAACAACGTGTACTGAAAAGTTCTAACATACCCTTTAGCATTTACGAAACAATACTTCTATGAGTTTTTCTCTCATAATGCCATTGTCATTCCTTATAATTTCTTTTACAAGCTCATCTCTATCATATTCAATGATTTTAAACATATATTCTCTCGAATTTGTATCGAAAACTAAGTACTTACATCCTTTTCCATCTCTTTGTTGTCCTATAGATCCTGGATTTATAATTTTGCATCCAAATGTCTGCTTAACCATTTGATGATGTGTATGTCCTAAAAATGCAAAATCAAAACCCCTATACTCTTCATTTTGAGTTATATCAGTATCAGGATATATTCTACCATTAATTGGATCTGACATAGCACCATGCGCAAAATATATCTTTAAACCATCTTTTTTTAAAATATATTGTGACTGTAAGTTTCTTATAAAATCAATATTGTCATCTGAAATCTTTTTTTCAATTTCTCTATATGAATTTCCATATCTATCAACTAGATAATCCTGACTCAGCTTGCCATCTAAGCAATCAAGAAACATCTTATCATGATTTCCCAAAAGACATATATAGCCTCTGTTCTTTAAATCGGATATAATTTCTTCTTGTCCGTAATAGTATCCAAATATATCTCCTCCAAAGATAACCAAATCCGGAGCTATAATGTTCATACTATCTAAAAAGCTATTATATGCATATTGATTTCCATGAATATCCGAAAAAAAAACTATTTTCATAAGCCCTCATTGTACCTAACCATATCAGCAATAGTATTCCTAATACTATATTTTAACTTAAATCCACTTTCTGCAAGCCTTTCACAATTAATTTTCCAATCATCATCATCATTAGGATCTTGCACTTTATTATATCCAATCTTTGATTCAGAACCTGTAATATCTATACAAATATTAGCTAATTCATAATTAGATATTGTTTTATTTGAACCTATAAGATATACTCCTTGTGTTAATTCATTTTTTGTCAAAAAAACCACACACTCTGCAATATCTCTTACATCTACATAGTTTTGTTTACGTGTACCTTTTCCAAATAATACAATATCTTCATTTTTCATTGCCCTTCTCACAAATATCGGTACTATAGTTTTTTCGGGTTGACCTGGACCTATAGGCGAAGGCAATCTTAATGCACAATATCTTATATTATATTTTGACAATTGATTTAAAATAAGTTCTTGTGAAGCCTTCGTTGCGTGATACATTGTTTGTGGATTATAATTTGTCTTATCATCTATAATTTTATTACAATGTAGTCCAATAACCGGAACACTACTTAACACAATTACCGACTTCACCTTTAAAGCTTTTGACAATTCGTATATTTGATAAGTTCCTATACAATTAGAATAAAGTAATTCAATGTTATCATCATTGCCATCAATTAACGAAGCCGCATGTACTATACAATCTATTTTAAATTTTTTTAAAAAATTTGGAATAGATTCATGTCCTAAACTCCATTTACAATATGTAGATACATATGGATTTTTATTTTTTTCTTCTATTCCTACTCCAATCACATCAAATCCGTTCTCTTTAAAGCTCTTAGAAATATGTCTAGCAATAAACCCATTTGATCCAGTTAACAGTACTTTCATATTAGTTGTTCCTTTTTTTTAAATTATCATCAAAATAAATTGCATTTGCCTGATTTATAACTTGTTTTGTTCTTTTCATCTGTTCTACACTATCATTAAACAAGAAAAATTCATTATCATATCTAAAACACTCTCCCTCTGTTACCGAAAAACAATCATCAATCGCTTCATTATACAAATATTCTTTAATCATTGCTTTTACATCTTTGTATCCAAAATTTGTTCTCATAGCTGTGCTTCCAGAAAATCTAACATTAAGTTCAAAGCACACTGGTTCTCCATGTTTGTTAAATCTCATTTGGATATTTAATGGTCCAATAGGTTTATATTTATCCACAATCTTCCTTGCTTCTTGCTCTATCAGCTTATTTCTAATTACTTTAGCATAAACCGTTGTTCCTTTTTTCAGTCTTCTTTGCATAATAATAATATCTTTTGCAATTCCATTCTTATCACAATAACAACCTACTGTATATTCCCCAGTATTTTCCGGAAGACATTCTTCTAAAACGTATTCATCTTTTCCAATTATTTCCTCTAAATCAGCTTTATCATTAACAATCCTAATTCCAGACGCACTCTTACCATTATTTGGCTTTGCAATTAATGGATATCCAACTTTATCAACTAATTCTATACATGCATTAGCATCTGAAAGGCTACAAAATAAAGGATAATTACATCCATTATTTTTTAACCATTTACACGTTTGAAGTTTATCTTGTCCTATCTTTAATTGATCAAAACTTGAAGATATGAAAATTGCCTTTGTATTATTTTTAATAACATTTATATTTTTCGATAATACAATAATATTCTCTTCTACTCCTGTCATTATCATATCTATATTTTTTTTATTACATATATCAATAACCCAAGTAATAAAATCATTTGAGTTAGCAAATGGCGATATCACCGCCTCATCACATAAATAAAGTCCAGATGAATATTCAGAAACACATGCTCCTACAACATATATATCTAATTCTGAATTTCTTATTGCTTTCAATATCCCTTGACTTACATTTCCGCCAACTCCAAGTAATAAAATTCGTTTCATTAATAATCCTCTCTATATTTTCATATCAGTCGATTTTTTATTCAAAGATACTGATCTTACAGGAACCACAACCTCAAATTCTTTGGTATTTTGAGAACAATAGGCTCCTGCTCCGATTAAGGTCTTATCAGCTATTTTTACTTCATTCTTTATAGTTGAGTTACATCCTATAAAACAATTACTTCCTACTTCAATTCTACCCAAAACTGCTGATGATGCTGCAAAAAAATTAAAATTTCCAATACTCGTATGATGACACAGATTAACATTACTCCAAAAAATGTTGCATACCCCACATTTTACATATGGTTGAATTATCACATTTTCTAACAAGATACAACCTTCGCCAATTACAGATGTACTACTAACTATATCTGACGGATGAATGTAAGTTCCTATTTTATATCCATATTTTTTTATTCTATGATAAATACTTTCTCTTATCGAATTCATATTATTATATCCGATAGCAATATATACCTCTATCTCATCATTCGGAATAACTGTTTTAATAAAGTCTTCCCACGAAATCAAATTGCACAAATTAGATGAGCTATTCAAATATTTTTCATCAACAATATACTTGCCAGTAGTTTCTGAATCTGTCCAAAGATAAGAACTAAGTACTTCTGCAAATTGCGAGGTTCCAAAAATATATTTTTTCACGTTATCTTCCTTTTAATCCAATTAATTTAATTTACTTATGTTTATAAAATTTTTTAATATTTGATACTATAATATCAACATCAGATTTACGCAAATTATAGTATAAAGGCAATCTAACTAAACGTTCACTTTCTTTAGTAGTATATTTATCTTCACCTACAAATTCTCCATACTTAATGCCTGCCGGTGCCGTATGTAAAGGAATATAATGAAAGACAGCATTTATACCATTTGTCTTCAAAAATGAAATTAATTCAGTTCTTTCTTCTAAGTCTTTTGCCTTTATGTAATACATGTGAGCATTATGTTCACAATACTCCGGAATTGTAGGCACTTCAATTATCCCCTCATTCGCCAATTCACTCAATTGTTCATCATAATAATTCCAAGTCGCCATTCTATTATCTAATATATCTTCAGCCATCTCTAACTGAGCCCATAAATATGCAGCATTTAATTCACTTGGTAAATATGACGATCCTGCCTCAACCCATGTATACTTATCAATCTGTCCTCTGAAAAATTTACTACGGTTAGTACCCTTTTCACGAATAATCTCTGCCAATTCAACTTTGTCTTTGTCTCTTATAGTGATAGCTCCGCCTTCTCCCATACTATAGTTTTTAGTTTCATGAAAGCTATAACAACCATAATCACCAATTGATCCCAACGCTTTTCCTTTGTACTTGCTCATTACACCTTGAGCTGCATCTTCAATTACAATCAAATTGTACTTTTTAGCCAACTCCATAATTTTATCCATCTCACATCCAACACCTGCATAATGAACTGGAACTATTGCTTTGGTTTTTTCTGTAATAGCTTGTTCAATTAAGTTCTCATCAATATTCATTGTATCAGGTCTTATATCAACAAATTTAACTTTTGCTCCTCTTAAAACAAATGCATCAGCAGTAGATACAAAAGTATATGCTGGCATAATCACTTCATCTCCAGGCTGAATATCTGCTAACAAAGCAGCCATTTCAGTAGCATGCGTGCATGATGTTGTTAATAGAGCCTTAGATACCCCACTCCAATTTTCAATCCACCAATTACATCTCTTTGTGAAGTCTCCATCTCCGCTCAGTTTTTGATGATTAATTGCCTCTCTCACATAATCAAATGCTTTTTCTACTAAAATAGGTTCGTTAAATGTAATCATATTTATATCTCCTCGTATAATATTTTTTAGATACATAAATGTATCTTAGTTAATAAGTTAATATTTGTTCAATAGGCTTAGTTAAGCCCATGATATAATTGTCGTAGTGCCAATCAGGTAATAGTTCTTTTTTCTCCTGTTGAACCAGTATTGGTTGCTTCATAGGAAGTCTGTTCCCCTGACATGGAAGTTAGCTTCAAACCGGCTGGCTGTTTGCTTAAGTTCATGGACGACCATCTAGCAGTATGGTTTCGCATCAGTCCATCTTAAGCTGGATTCTTATATGCGAGGGTGTCGATGCTCCATGATCATGGGTTTTACCAAGCCGATTGAACACTCAAATCTTATTACGAAAGAAGTTGATTTTATGAACCCACTTTACGTCGGAATTGATGTAAGTAGCAAATCCAATGTCGTTTACTTTATGCTCCCTAATGGTGATAAGCACAGTAATTTCTCTGTTGCCAATTCACATGATGGTTCTACACAATTGGTAAAAAGAATCTGTTCTGTTTTATCTTCTGAATCCCTTGATACAGTTTCCATAGGTCTTGAAGCAACATCAGTCTATGGCGACAACCTTGTATATTTTCTCAGGGAAGATGCTTCTCTTGCATCCTTTAACAGAAAGATTCATGTCCTCAATCCTAAGCAGGTCAATAAGTTCAAGGAATCTTACAACGACCTTCCAAAGAATGATTGGGTTGACTCTTTTGTCATTGCTGACTGCCTGCGTTTTGGAAGAATCAACAAAGAGGTATACATAGGGGACTATCACTACAAAGCACTCCAGAACCTCACACGAGCACGTTACTTTGCCGTCTGCAACCTCACCAAGGAAAAACAACGGTTTATGAATGTGCTGTTCAAGAAGTATTCAACCATGACACAGGAAAAGGTATTTTCCGATACTTTCAGTACCACCGCCCTTGCTGTCTACGATGAATTTGAATCCGCAGAAGCACTGGCATATATGGACTTACAAGAACTGACCGCTTTTATCATCGAAAAAGGAAAAAATCGCTTTCCTGATCCAGATGCGGTAGCCAAAGCCATTCAGAAAGCTGCCCGAAGTTCTTATCGCTTACCTAAGACGGTAAATGACTCTGTGAACCAGGTGCTCTCTATATCCATAACCTCGATGAAGGCATTGGAATCGCAAATCAAAGAGTTCGATAAGGCAATCGCTGCTCAAATGGAACTCCTGCCAAACGTTTTGATATCCATTCCAGGTATAGGTCCTGTCTATTCAGCCGGAATCATGGCTGAGATTGGAGATATCAATCGTTTTGATAATCAGGCTTCCCTTGCAAAATATGCAGGTCTTGCCTGGACTCAACACCAGTCTGGTAACTTCGAAGCTCAAAATACAAGGCTCATCCATTCTGGTAACCGATTTTTAAAGTATTATCTGTGTGAAGCTACATTTTCTCTTGTAAGATGCGACAAAGAGTACAAAGCTTTCTATCACCAAAAGTATAAAGAGGTGAACAGATATCAACACAAACGTGCACTCGCATTAACTGCTCGTAAATTTGTGCGGTTAGTCTTTACACTGCTTAAAGACAATCGCCTATATCGCCCAGCAGAATAGAGAAATCTGTCTGCTGATAGTCGCCCTGCTCATTTTTCAAAAACTTGGTCGACAGGGCTTAGGCAGGTGTTTTGCGTTTTTTGAGAAATATGTCATATATATAAGGTTTTTATTTCATTTCTCACTTGACATCACACCGCTGGACTTCCTATAATTTCAAGCCCTAAATCATTGATTTTTGAACTTTTTTCTTTAAACAGTCACCTCATAACAAGTGCTAAAGTGCTTGAACATTCATTGTATTATCCTTAAAAAAACCGAATGTTCTATCAATAACCTTCTGTAAATCACTTTTGGCCATATTATAATACATTGCATTAAATCTTTTTTCCATCCAAGCATTACATTTTTTTTGTGAACGGACCATCTTCACAAATTTTATAATTTTCGACAGACTCTCTCATATAATCGAATTCTTTTCCTGTATACGGTGGTATATTAAAAACTATCATTTGAACATTCTTTCCTTTATCTTATTTAATCCTTCCATCATAAATTCTTTTGGAAAATACCGAAACAATTTGATGTTATCTTTTTTTACAATATTTTGATATAAACATTTAACTGTATATCGCTTTTTATATTCTGTTCTAAATTTTGTTGTATCAAATCTTCTAATATTTTCAAAAGAATACTCAGACCTGTGTTGTTCTATCACCATTTTTAGGTTTCTAGCAAAATCCTCTTCTGTCATCACAGAATCTTTTAGTATGCTTTCCTTTGTCTTTCTATATTCATCGTCTGATAATAATCTATGAATTTCTGCTATAAAATCATTAAAATTATCATATTCAATACCTAAATTTTTTTGATTAATCAATATTCCATCCGCATCATTATCATGTCTTAAAGTAATAGGTATCTTCCCTGCCAAAGCTGCATATCTCATCATTAACCCACCGAACATCGGATATGAATTTATATATAAAACACAATTTCTAATCAATTCGTAGAAATCAGGACGTTCATCAATCAAAAATACTCTATTAGGGTACTTCGCAATTAACTTTTTCATTTCTGTATCATCGCCACTTCCTGCATACAAAAATTTGAAATCATGAAAATTTAGTAATATATCATTTATAGTCTTATAATATAGTAATCCTTTATCCCCTAAAGTCTTATACAATGAGCCTCCTGTAAAAATATATTTCTCACTTTTAATATCAAAAGGAAGCAACTTATTATATTCATCATTGTTAATGTAAGGGGAACAATCAAGCTTGATTATACGTCCTTTTGAAATTCCTCTTTCATAATAAGCTATACTAGCTCCCATCTCTCTTCCATTTAAAATATAATCAAATGCATTGACTCCAATCCAGAATGCATGGTCCGTTAAATCCAGCTGAAATCTTAAAGATGAATTGTTATTTGAAAAAGCAATCGCTCCTTCAACATCTGATGGATATGTATAAAAAAAGGCAACTTTAGGTTTATAGTCTTCAAATATAGAATTAATTTGTTTTATTCGCTCAATATTACTTATTTCTTTATCAATATAAATTATATTAGTATTTTCAGTATTAAACTCAGAAACAATATGCGGAATCTTTCCCTTCCCTGTCGTAGGGCATGCATAAACAACTTTATAATTTAATAACGAAAGCGCTCGAGCATATACAACCGCTAGTCCTCTTAAATCTTCACCAAATCCATCATAAAAAAATATACAATTATTATCTACCACATATTGTTTCCGTTCATAAAACAACAGGTCTCGTGCCTTAATTAGATATTCCTCTAATTCATCATCAGTATAAACTTGATTATAGTTATAATAAATTTCAGATAGTACTTTTGCTGCTATTATTGATTTTTCAAGTTTATTATGAATCAAGTTATTTTTTATAATATATTTCAACTTCAAAATATATTCGTCAATCTGCATTAAGTTAAACTTCCTTTCTTAAATCTCCACTATTGGCTTTCAGTTTTAATTACCATACAATATTATTTAACAACTACTTTCTTATTCTTGCTTTTATTCCATCTAATAACTCCATACACAAATCATTTTTCATCATAATCATTACTAGACCATACAGTATGATACTTCCTAAGATAGAAACAATTGTTCTTTCCCAGAGACTCGCAAATAAAATTTCTATAATTTTGCAATATCCAAATATCGCAACTGATCCGATTAATGGTGAAATACTCACCTCTATCATATAATCTAATTTTATTCGCTTATCCTTTTTTATGAATAATAGAATCATTATAAGAAAAGAAGATAAAGCAGTTGTTAATGCAGCAGCAGAAGCTCCTCCATATGGAATAAGTACATAATTCGTAATTACATTAAAAACTGCCGTTATACAGCAAATCCACATATATATATTTTCTTTTTTAGATGGAAGCAAAACCATATTCCCAAGAAAACTTCCGCCAATCAAACTAAATGCAAAAGCCATCATAAGAATATTTAACGGAAGAGCTGAGTCCAAAAAATTTTTACCACCAATAATCATTACAATTTCATTTGACAATGCCCACACACCTGCAATAGCCGGACATCCAATAACCATAAAAATTGAGAGTGTTTTCTTCAACATTCCATTTATCTTTTTGTAATCTTCCTCAGCAAAATAAATAGACAATCTTGGCATAACTACCCATACAAGCGAAGCAACCACTTGAAGAATTATATTTTCAATCTTCAATGCTGTACTATAAATACCAACTTCATAATCCCCCTTCATTATCCCAAGCATAGTCTGATCAGCACTTGAAAATATTGTTTGCGCCATTATCATTACAAATAACAAGAAAATAGGTTTAAAATGATTTTTCCAATTCATATTATTTGTAAATTTAACTTTGCAAAATCGTCGTCTATAAAAAACATTAACAATATTCGCTCCACTGGAAGAAAAAACCGATATAACGGCATACTTAATGTAATCGTCCGGTGTTCTTACAAAACAAAACATTAGAAATAATGAAACAACCTGAAAAACTATTGTCCTAATAGTAATATACTTAAAATCTTCCATTGCTGAATTTAACCAGTCAGCACCTAACGTTGCAAATAATATTGTTGTACTTTGAATTATTATAAGCACTCTATAATTATCCAATTTTCTAAACAATACTAGCGAGATGGCTAATAAAACATATGCGACCAATGTTGTACAAATATTTATTGAAAAAATTTCTGACGCTTTTTTACTTAGATTTGACTTATTTTCTCTTACCGCAGAACATTCTCTAATTGCATACGTTGTAATTCCTAAAGAAGCAATCATGGAAAAATAGCTTATAAATGATGTACCAAAATTTATTTTTCCAACATTATTCGGTAATAAAACCCTTGATATATATGGAAAAGTAATCAACGGAAAAATAATACTTGATATTGTTTTTATAACATTTAATATTGAATTTTCTTTTATACTTTTTTGTTGCATTTATCTATTTTTCCTTCCTTGAATCATAGCAATTATTTCCATATTTCTTATTTGTACTAATTGTCGAATCATCAAAAATGCTATTTTACTTCTTTATAGGTTTCTTCGGCTATATATTTCATAGCCTTATCTCCAGGATGCTTTGCCACCCCATCATGTTCAATTTTATGTTCGTTACCATCATCACCATAAACAATTGAACCTTTTTCCGCAAAATACTGTTCATTGTCTTTTATCTTGCTTAAATCAACATAATCAACATTTAATTCTTTAGCCGCTTTCTTTTTTATGGTATCTCTATTACCATTTTCCCAAAAATCACCAATAACCATAATCTGCGCATTTGAGCTTTTCCCATGTTAATTTTAACTCTTGTATTTCTTAGGCAACCATTCTAATTGCTTCACATCCGTTAATTTCTGATACAAATCATCTATATTTTTTTTAATCGTTTCATCTGTAAGTTTGCTATAATCAAGCTTCAACAATTCGTTAATTAAATCTTGTGTAAACCTATACTTTATAACTTTTGCAGGAACCCCACCAACAATTGCATATGGTGGTACATCTTTTGTTACCACAGTCCCCGATGCAATTACAGCACCTTGTTCAATGTGCACTCCTGACATTATTGTTGCCCCATATCCAATCCATACATCATCATCAATTACAATATCACCTTTTCCAAATGATTCTGACTCTACCTCATGTAATATCTTTACCTTAAACGGATAAGTAGATATATGATTAATATAGTGCTCAGCATTGAGAATAAACGTTACATTCTGAGCTATTGAGACATAATTTTTAATAATCAATTTGTTTTTTCCACCAAAGTCAACTACATTTAATTCACCGTATGACCTATCTCCCAATGATACATTTTCAAAATTAAAAATATTCATTGGTAGCGTATCACTATTAGGATGTAATCTTTTCCATTTTCTTTTTCTATTTCCTAATCGTAATATTCGAAATAATTCTTTTAATCCTGACTCTTTCATATTCCTTATTCCTAGACTATTTAATAATAAATCTGTATTACACACTATTTCTTCAATTAGTTTTGTTTATTTTTTTTAAGATTGAATATGCACTTGAATCTTTTATAAAGTAAAATATCACTGCATATAAAAAATAAATTCTAAAATACGGAGTTGATGTCAACGTATATGTTACCCAGTATGCCAACGATATAAAAAACACCTGCTTAGAATTGAATTTTTTAGGTATCTTATATACCGAATAATAAATCATAACAATATATGCTAACACCCCAAATAATCCATGTTTTGCCATCTGTTCAAACCAAAGACTCTCATATCCTAATGCTCTCGATGCATATATTCCTGTATAATAACTCTGAAAATTTTCTCCTAAACCTGTTAATGGAGATATTAGCATAATTCTCAATATTGCATTAAACTGGTCAAAACGCATTGAAACATTACTACCTGAAACTGTATTTGAATAATTTGAATTAAATATACTGAATAACAAACTCAGATTATCCAATATATATGGAGTAACAAAAAACAAAGCAACTGCACCTATAATGATTAATTTCCAAAATCTTTTTTTCCTAAAATCAACACTAGAAATTATGGATATAAATAGCATAAACATTCCAGTTCTTTGTTGAGTAAAAAACATAGCCGGTATACATAATACTGAAGTAATCAGTGACAAAAATTTAAAAGGGTAACGTTTCTTTTTAACATATAAATTCAAGGTCAATGCAGTGTACAAAGAAAATATCATACATGCACAAATTGTATGATCAAAAATTGAATAGCATCTATATCCCCTTGAATCCCATTCTTGATTATCTCTATATGTAGAAAAAACATTTGACGTACATGTCATTTTATAATCCAAAACAGGATTTAAATTTGTTATTTTTTCATTAAAAATATATATGCAAGCCAACAACACAATAATTGTAATTCCCTTAAACAAAAATACAAAATCTTCCCTGCAATTTATGCTTTTCCACATCACATAAACTACTAAAATATCCATTATAATCAATCCTGCCGCCTTTACTAATTCCCCAACCATACCAGCATATGAAGATACACAAGTCAACAAGAGCGACAATGAAATACATAACATTGGTTTTGTAAAAGGAAAATTTAATATTTCTCTTTTAAATTTTCGTTTTTTTATAACATATAAAATAACGAAATAAAAGGCACAAACAAAATTCAAATTAATCCACGATTGTCCAACTTGAAACAATTGAGTATCCGGATACCACACCATCTGAAATAGTAAATACAGCATAAAACCTTTTTTATAATCAAAAATAGCTATAAACATTATAAAAAAAGCAGGTACTATAAAAAACATCGACTCTTTGTTCCTTCCTTTACATTTTAGCTACTAATTTTAGCTCAGAAATTACTTAATGCACGTTTTAAAGATTCCAAATATTGAAAGCCATTAACTTCATCCGGTTCTAAATAGGCGCCCTCTCCCCATTCATTCCATGCTGTTAAAAACAAATACTCTTTCTTGCTATCATTACATTTTAATAATAATTTTTTCATATAGTATTCAAACAACTTAGGACTTTCCCCAACAACAATAGAACTTTTTTTTCCTCTCCTCGGAGTATCATCATATTTTACAAAAGCTCCAGGTAAATATGCTTTATCTTCTGAAAAATCTTTTATTATTTTTTTCCAAATATCATCATACTTATATTTTCGTAGTCTACCTGTTTTAATCAATAATTTGTCTTTAGCTTTATTAAATGCTCTTTGAACACAATTTTTTCCAACCCATCCATGTGTACTCGGTTCATAATTAAATTGATAATCAGCTACGGTTTTCCCATAAATATTTTCTTTTCCCAAGATAGCAACCCCATTTAGACCATTTTCCTTAGCAAGCTTGTTCCAATATTCAAACATTTTTTTCAAAGTTTCAGAATCATTATCTTGATTAAATATTCCAAACAATGGTTTATCGTCAATCTTAATATATCTTTCATCTTCAAAAAAAGGTAATAAATAATTAAAATGTTTTTCCCATTCTTCCTCATCACCATAAATTAATTCAGCAAGAATCTCTGGTCCATCGTTGTTATTTTCATATAAAGGCGCCCAACTATTACTAAACTTTACATTACTCCATGTACGCTTCCAACTTCCGTTGTCCCACATTAAAAAAAAATGTGTATTTATATCTTTATTTTGACTCAGCAACCTTGTCGGAGTATCTAACAAAACTTGTTTAGATGAAAACCAATAATGATATATTCCAAATCCATATACTTCATAATCATTAGCCATCTGTACCTGATTTCTTATTGCTTCTAAATTAGATAAATCATAATATTCTTTTTTCCTTGGAATCTTAGGTTGCTCATGACCTGAAAATAATGGTTTTGCTTCCTTTACTGCTTTCCAATCTGTGTATCCATTCCCCCACCATAAATCATTTTCAGGAATTCTATGATATTGTGGAAGATACATTGCAATTACTTTTGTCATATTCTTTCTTATCTCCATATTCTTTCTTATATCCATTTTTTAAATCATAACGTACATAAATAAAAAATAATTTAATTTATATCCTGTGTAATAATTTTTAATACTTTTTTAGCAGATACATCAAACCTATATTGTTCTTTCTGATATTCATCTAGAACTTTAGGCATATTTTCCACATTATCTTTTAGTTCAATCAATAGCTTAATTAATTGCTCTTTTTTATTATTTTCAAAAAACACTGCCTGTTTTCGTAATATTTCTGGCATAGATGCTGCATCAGACGAAATAACTGGTACCCCCTGTGTCAGTGCTTCTATGGGTGGCAAACCAAACCCTTCATATAATGTTGGAAATACAAAACATAATGCATTTTTATAAATTACAGACACATGCTCGTCATCCACAAAACCTGTAATATGTATTCTTCCCTCTTTATTATATTTTTCAATTACTTCATCCATTTTCCAGCCTTTACGACCAACTAATACCAAATCATAATCCACATTATCCCGAATCTCAGAATATGCTTCTAACAATAAAGACATGTTTTTTCTTGGTTCTAATGTTGACAATGTCATAATGTATTTATCTGGTAAATCATATATTTTTTTTATTTCATTAAATAAAATCCCATTTTCTTTACATATTCCATCATAAACAGCAGAATATATTACATCTATTTTGGCTTTTGGGAAATTCAAAATACAGGCAATTCTCTCTTTCGAAAAATTCGAGACCGTAATTATTCTTTCAGAATTTTTTGCTGAACATTTAATTGTTGTTCTCCAATAAATTTTCTGAAACACTCTCATAGCATCAGAATAATCCCATGCTCCCATATCATGAACGGTGTTAATTATTCCTTTTTTTCTAAAAAAAATAGGACTTGTATATGAAAAAAATAAATACTTATCTGCTTTTATTTTTTTTAATGCTCTTAACAAAATAACCTGATAAAATATCAATTTGCTATTTCCCGAAAGAATAATTGCTTTCACACGCTTTCCATTAATAAATTTTTTGAAATTAGGAAAAACATCATTTCGAAATATTAAAAAGTATTGATTTATACTATCTTGTCTCAACATTTGTTCAGAAACACAAGCAGCATACCTTTCTATTCCAGTCATATGATAGGATAATGATGTTAAATCAATTACTATTTTCATTTTTATACTTTCCAATCAAACCTAAAATTCTTATATCATCTATAAAATATCTTTTAAACATTCTCTTTGGTTCCTGCAAAAATCTATAAAACCATTCAAGTCCATGATCACTCATCCATCGCGGTGCTCTTTTGATATTTCCAGCCAAAAAATCTACTGTAGCACCGGCACATACTGAAACTGTAGCATCATATTTCATATAATTCTCATATATCCACTTTTCTTGTTTTGGACATCCTAAACATCCTATTAACAAATCCGGATGCGCATCACTAATCATCTGATTTATTTTATCTAATTCAGATTCATCATTCTCAAATCCTAATGGTGGTGCATATGTTCCAACTATTCTGATACCGGGAAGTTTCTGTTCAAGCTTCTTCTTTGCCTGTTCTGCAACTCCATCTTTACCACCTATAATGAAAATAGAATAATTTTTATCTGCTGCTCTTTTGCACAACTGAGGTACAAGGTCAGACCCCGAAACTTTTTCTTTTATCTGACATTTGTGTAACTTTGAAATCCATATCAGAGGTTTTCCATCAACCAATACCATATCAGCTTCATTAGTTATCCTTCTAAGATAATCATCACTTTCCATCTTCATGACAACATCCACATTGATTGCTACAATATATGATTTTTTTCTTTTATGAATTAGTTCATCGATTTCATCTAATGTTTCATCTAATGTGACATTATTTACATATGTATTAAGTAGTCTTTGTTTCTCTAGCATTTTAATTATTATCTCCAAAGAATCTTTCTTCGAGCATCAGACACAGGCAATGATATATTGGCAAATGATACTCCTGTATTCTATATGTCCTTGTCTCAGGTGCTTTTATTGTCACATCTGCTATCTGTGACAATTTGCTATCTTTAGCACCAGTAAGAGCTACAACTTTCATTCCTTTTGCTTTTGCAACTACTGCAGCATATAAAATATTTTTGCTATTACCGGATGTGGAAATTCCCAGGAAAACATCTCCTTCCTTTCCATATCCATTTACCTGCTGTGCAAAACAAAGTAATGGTTCACAATCGTTCATATATGCAGTTGTAAGTGCGACATGTCCATCAAGTGCAATTGCTGGGAGTGCCATCTGTAAATTTTCTCCAAGTACCTTGCCAAGTTCATTATTTACAGACGTTAATTTTTCTTTATATTCTGATGAAAGATTTCTGGGATTTTCAAATCCCTTCATCAGCTCACCAACTATGTGTTCAGAATCTGCTGCCGAGCCACCATTTCCTGCAACTAAAAGCTTGTTTCCATTTGCATAACTCTCTTCAAGAACTAAATAGGCTTTTTCGATTTCTTTTTTGCAATTATCTATTTGCGGATATCTTTCGATTAATACATCAATCTGTTTCTGAATATTCTCTTCCAACACTTTACTTCACCTTTTACATTTACTAAATTTCTTCATATTCTTCCGGACTATAATGAATCACCCGCGTGCCACCATCTTCAAATTTAAAAGGAATATACATAAGGTCTTTCATTGCTTCTTTCACAGCCTCATGTTTTTCCGGCTGAACATAAAATACTAAGAAGCCTCCTCCACCAGCCCCAAGGAGCTTTCCTCCAAGTGCACCGGCTTTCATGCCTCTTTCGTATAACTCATCTATACTTCCTGTACTTACGGCTCCGCCTGTTCCTTTCTTCAATTTCCATGTAGTGTCAAGAAGATGACCGAACTCATCTAAATTTCTATTCTTGTCCGTAAGAACTGCCTCTGCTTCATCTACCAGACTATACATTTTTTTAAGTTTTACACTTTTGTCTTCTGAACAGCTTGCTTTATTTGCCTTCTGCACATCTGAAGAAAAACGTGTGAACCCTGTAAAGAACATCAATAAGTTATCATTTAACATTCTTTTTCTTTCCGGAGATATTATTACAGGAAGCACCTCATATCCATCTGAATTGAAATTAATTCTGTTAAAACCTCCGAAGGAAGCTGCTATTTGATCCTGCCATCCTCCTGATTCATTACACAAAACACGTTCAAGATATATTGCCTCATCTGCCAGTTTCTTTTTATCTGCATATTTGCCTTTAAGAGCATAAAACGCATTAAGCATTCCTACTGCAAAAGATGAGCTGGTTCCCAACCCTGAACGAGCCGGAAGATCAGCTTCATATGTAAGTCTTATCTCTCTCATATCAAGCATCTTCATTGCTTCACGAATTGCCGGATGTTGAATATCATTTATATCAGTTACTCTCTCTGTTTTTGAATAAGACAGCTCTGTTGAATAATCAAAAAACCTTGGGAGATGTCTTACATTTACATAACAGTATTTATCAAATGTAGTCGAAAGGACTGCGCCCTCATTTTCCCTGAAATATTCCTCCATATCTGTTCCGCCACCAAAAAATGACATGCGAAATGGGGTCTTAGTTATAATCATGTAATACTCCCTTCACAGCGTCTAATAGTCCGCCTTCATTTATTTTTATACCTATACAGCCTGCCGCCTCGCCAGCCTGAACATCCGAATCAGAATCCCCTATCATGTAGCTGGCTTTTAAATCAATGTTCAACTCTTCTGCTGCTTTTAACAACATTCCCGGCTTTGGCTTTCTGCAATCACAATCTATTTTCAATTCAGGTATCTCCCCTTCATAACCTTTATGTGGATGATGTGGGCAAAAATATAACCCATCAATATATGCCCCATCTTTTCCAAGTAGAGTTTCCATTTTACAATGAATGTTATCCAGCTCTTCAAATGTAACTTCTCCCCTTGCAATAACAGGCTGATTTGTAACTACTATAGCTAAATAACCACTAGTGTTGATCATTCTTATAGCTTCTGAAACTTCTGGTAATAATTCAAATTCATCTATATTTCTTAAAAAACCTACATACTTATTAATAGTTCCATCTCTATCTAAAAAGATTGCCTTTTGTTTATTACTAAGATTCTTTGCTGAAACAACGCCTTTTTTAAAATCTTCACACACCGAATAATACCTGTCCGGTGTTCCCATATCCTTTACATATTCAGGCGAATCATAGCAAAACATTTTTCCTGTGGAACACAATGGTTTAAGAATCTGACGGTCTAAATCTACTTTTACAATCTTCTCGTCTTTTTCCTTACCAATTGAACTTTTATCAATCCCACTCATCTCCAATGCTTTAGGAGAAATTACATGAAGACCGGCATTTACCCTGTTTTTGTAATACTTTGGTCTGGATTCTTCTTTTGTAAGCCATTGCTTTACTTCACCACTCTTATCAGCAATAATTAATCCACTATCATATGGATGAGAATTTGGATGTGTAAATAATGTAACCAATGCACCTTTTCGTCTGTGATATTTCACCATTCTGTTAAAATCCACATCAAATACAGCATCCGCGTTTAAAAGTAGAAAATCTTCTTTTAAATCCAGAAAAAACAAAGCACCTGCATTTCCTAAAGGCTTGTCTTCTACAAAATAATTAATTTTCACTCCAAGCCTCGTTCCATCTCCGAAATAGCCCTTTATTTTATCAGCCATGTACCCTACTGTCAGGATTATCTCTGTGAATCCTTGTTCTCTGAGCGAAATGATTTCTCGCTCCAAGACAGGCATATTTTGTATTGGAATTAGCGGTTTGGGAATATCAGGGAACAATTCAGAAATCCTAGTTCCTCTGCCTCCGGCCATTAATACAACTTTCATATGTTAATATTTCTCCTTGTAGAAACTATACTGCTCCATCATTTTTCAACACACCTACTGCTGTCCTAAGAAGAATAGCTATATCCCCCTTAACACTCCACTCCCCAATATACTGGGTATCCAGCTTCACCACTTCCTCAAAGTCCGTGATATTACTCCTGCCACTCACCTGCCACAGCCCGGTCAATCCCGGTCTGAATGACATTCTCGCTCTGTGGTGTGGCTCATACTTCTCCCACTCATCGAGTGTCGGTGGTCTGGTACCTACCAGGCTCATATCTCCTACTAGTATATTGAAGAATTGTGGAAATTCATCCAGGCTTGTTTTCCTGATGAACTGTCCGATTCCGGTTTTCTTCTTTCCGTTTGGCAGCACCTTATTGCCTATTATTCTTGGGTCGAAGTCCATCTTAAACATCATTCCGTCGCCCACTTTATTCTGCGCCATGAGTTCCTTCTTTCGTTCCTCGGCATCCATATACATGCTGCGGAATTTGTACATCTTGAACTTCCTGCCGTTTCTGCCGATTCTCTCCTGTGAGAAGAATATCGGGCCCGGTGATGCTATGTATATCATCGGTCCCACAAATATCATAATGATAAGTGTGAACAGACAGCCCACCAATCCTCCGACTATATCCATGCCCCTCTTTACCAGAAGTGCGCTGGAATTTGCATAGTTAACGCTTGATGTGACCACTGTGTAGTCGCCTATCTTTTCTATCTGCTTGTAGCCGCCCTGAGCTGTGCCGTTTTTGGCTATTCCTGTATGTACGGCTATTCCCATCTCAAGGAATATATCTGCCATCTTCTCCGGATATTCATCCTCGCTGCACGGCGGTATGAGCACCTCATCCACCCACTCATCACACGCATAGTCCACTATGCCATCGTGGTTTGCAACTATCGGTATGTTGCATATAGTCTTACCCTTCATGTCTGTATCCAGTGAAGCTGCTACTATCCTTGTATAGCCTATGCAGCTTTTCTCCACTGTGCGCAGTGTATCACGAAGCATGGCATCGGGTGCTATGACAAGCAGTGATTTCTTAGATGCTCCAAAGCCCTTTTTCTTAAGGAAGCTCTTGAGCGCCAGTCTTGCTACATATGTTATTGTCACATAGATTGGAAACATGATATAAAATGATAATCGCGAGTATATATCAGCCATCTGTGTAGTGAACAGAAATAGCGCTGTCGCCAGAAATACAAGCATTGCGTGCTTGCAGGTCGATATAAGTTCATCCAGATATCCTCTCTTTAGGACATTCTTGAATGAGTCTGCCATTATCTCCACAAAGAAATCTATCAGAAGAAATGCTACCCCCAGTATACGGTAGTCCTTGTCCACGTACGGGTTATTAAAGCCGAAGCGTATCACATATGAAATAAAAAATGCAATAACAATGCATGCGATATCTATAAGCATAAAGTCTATGTGCTTTGTCCATCCTCTGCCTTTCTTTCTGTACATTCTTTCCAAATTCTCCTTATGGTATCTTTTATTTCCCTTTATACCTGTTCTAGGGGAGGTACCTTTGTACCCCCCCCCGAATATTTTTAGCCTGTTTTATTTTTTGTATGTTTATTCGGATTAGCGTATCTTTTTTTGTATCTATTTGGGGTTTCTAATGTCTTATTTTCACTCTTTTTTTATTTATTGTCAACGAATATTAGGCTTTCTTTATAATTTTCGACATATTCGCTAATCCGTATAGTATTATCAGTTCGATATTTATACATTATTATATGTCATGCTGCTTATTTTTCCTCAAACAGCCTCTGCTTCCTCCCAATCATCTCATCAATCCTTGCGATATACTGCCCTACATCCTTGACATTCTCGCATCTGTCGATACGGTGTGTGCCGTCCGGATTCGGTACTGGCCAGACGCGCTTGGTACTTGCTCCTGCGCCGCACGCCACGATAGTCTGCTTTTCCTCCATGATAAGTATGTTGTATACTCCGGCCTTGCCCTTTGCTGCATAGCCCACGTTCTCCATATTGCCAGCCATGCCCTTCTGCCTGTAGAGGTAGTATGGCTCAAGCCCCATCTGCTTACAGTAGGCTGCGCAGAGGTCCATATGCTCCTGGGTGTTGACCATCTGCATATCACTGTAGCGGTCCTTGAAGATGGTAAGTCTTGCAGCGCGCTTTACTGCGAGTGAGTGGATGGTGACGTTGTCAGGCGCCAGCTCTTTCACGAGCTCCATTGTATGCCTTACATCATCGAGTGTCTCCTCGGGAAGTCCCATGATGAGGTCCATGTTTATGTTGTAAAAGCCCAGCTCACGCGCGAGCTTGAAGCTTTGTATTGTATCGTCTACTGTGTGGTGTCTTCCTATTATATCGAGTGTCTGCTGCTTCATGGTCTGCGGATTGACTGATATACGGCTGATGCCGTTTTTCTTTAGTGCCATAAGCTTTTCTCTCGTGATAGAGTCCGGTCTGCCTGCCTCCACGGTAAATTCCAGACAGTCCTTTAAATCAAAGCTGCATTTAATTTTTCTGATAAGCCTGTCAAGCTGTGCAGGGCTTAGTGTGGTCGGTGTGCCGCCTCCTATATAGATAGAGTTTAGCTTCTTGTGGTAGAATTTCTGTGCTGTGTAGTCTATCTCCTTCTCGAGTGCGTCGAGGTAATCGTCTACGCGGCTTTTCCACACACCCAGCGGATATGAGGTAAACGAGCAGTATGCACAGGTGCTCGGGCAGAAGGGTATGCCTATGTACAAGCTGTAGCCGTTGTCATAGTCCACTTTGTCAAGCAGTGCCTTCTCGCGCTTTGCTATACCTATTGAGAGGTCGATTTTCTCATCACTTGCGAGGTAGGTTTCCTTCAGATAGTCGTAGGTTTCCTTATCGCTCATGCCATCCTCTATGCATTTCATGGCTATCTTGGTCGGTCTGATGCCTGAAAGTGTGCCCCACGGAAGACTCTTTCCTGTGCCATTTTCTATCATGGAATAAAGGGCGAGCTTGAGGCGGTTTTTGGTCTCCTTGCGGTCTGTGCCGGTCACAGATATTTTTGTGTAGATACTTTTTCCGGCTGTTTTAATGTCACTTTTGTCAGCTTGCTGCATCTCACCTGTCATGGAATTATTTCCTCCGGCTCTATTCAGCGTCCACTCCACTGCAATTTCATCACCCACATAGTCTATCTTAAATACCTGTGAGGCATCCGCAAATTCCTTTACGCCATCATCTGTCATCTCGTGGTGTGTGCAGGCTAAGTTTTTCCCCTCCACCTCATCAGGTGGGCAGCTATAGTACATCTGCACGTCCTCCTGTGGGAAGAACTCCTTGAGCAGTGAGTGCACATCATATTCAAAATCCGGTTTATTAAATACTACTACTATCATAAGTAAGGGTTATACATCCTCTCGTTTTCTATGGTTGTTGTGTCGTTGTGGCCCGGGTACACCTCTGTATGCTCAGGCAGTGTCATGATTTTTTCCTTCACTGTGCGCACGAGGTCTGACATGCTGCCGCCCTTGAAATCCGTACGTCCGATTGAGCCGCAAAACAGCGAATCGCCTGTAAAGATCACGTCCTCATACGGGAAATAATAGCAACAGCCGCCCGGTGTATGCCCCGGTGTGTGAAGCACTACTATGTGAAAGCCTGCGATGTCAAGCTCCTGCTTATCCTTCAAAAATACATCTGCATAAAATGTTTTTGACTGCCCCATCATGTAGCTGACATTGAGCTGCGGGTCATCGAGTGTGGCTTTGTCTGCCTCATGGATATATATCTTGATGCCGTAGCGGTCTGCGAGTGGCTTTGCATCCGTGGCGTGGTCAAAGTGTCCGTGTGTGAGCAGTATTGCTACAGGCTTTGCGCCTGACTCGTCCACCTTTTTGGCGAGCTGATTAGCACACGCGCCCGGGTCTATTATTATCATTTCCTTTGTCTTTATATTGGTGACAAAGTAGCAGTTGGTCTGCACCGGTCCCACTATGAAGTGGTCTATCTTCATATTTACCATATGAGTGTACTCCTTGTCTGTTATATGTTATGCTTCACGCAAGAACCACCGGGATTTAGCCGGTGGTCCTCTCTACGTCTATTACACTTTCTATCTGTCTGAGCTTCTCCACGAGAACCTTTATCTGGTCCCTGCCTTTGATATTAAAAAATACCTCGATTGTAGCGATGCCCTGCTTGCTGGTCTTGGACTGGATACCACTGATATTGATTTCCTTCTCGGTAAATATCTTTGTGATATCTACGAGCAGTCCCGGCCTGTCATGACAGAATATCTTTAGGTCTGCCTGATACTCGGCACCGTTGTCCATGAGGGCTGTATCCTGCCACTCTGCTTCTATGAGCCTGTCCTTTTCTATCTTGGACAGATTGATGATATTCACACAGTCTGTCCTGTGGATGGAGATGCCTCGGCCTCTTGTGACAAAGCCCACGATTTCATCTCCCGGAACAGGATTGCAGCACTTCGAGAAGTGCACTGCCACGTCATAGAGTCCGTGTACCACAATGCCGCTCTTTGACTTGTGCTCCGGCTGTATGCCTGCTGCCGCCTGCTGCTTTTCTGCGATGCTGCCAAGCACATCTGCATCTGTCACCGGCACCACATGATCCTTCTTGTACTCGTCGTACATCCTGTTGACTATCTGGCTCTCCTTGAGTCCGCCGTGGCCGACGGTTGCAAGGCATGAGTTCCAGTCGTGGAAGCCGTATTTGCGGCGTATTTTCTCCTGATACTCAGGCTTGTTTATTTCAGCAAAGTTGATACCCTTTGCCTTGGCATAGGCTGCTATCAGATCCTTGCCGTGCTGTATATTCTCCTCCTTGAGCTCACTTCTGAACCACTGGTTGATCTTGTTCTTGGCCTGTGTGCTCTTTACGACCTTGAGCCAGTCACGGCTTGGTCCCTTGGAGTTCTGTGAGGTGATTATCTCTATCTGGTCACCGTTTTTGATGACATAGTCTATCGGCACCAGCTTGCCGTTTACCTTGGCACCGACCATCTTGTTGCCGACCGCAGAGTGTATGCTGTAGGCAAAGTCTATAGGTGTGGAGCCCTTTGGCAGGTTCTTTACATCGCCGGACGGTGTGAATGCAAATACATTGTCGGAGAATAAATTTAAATCACTCTTTAATAAAGTCATAAACTCCTTATTATCCGACATATCCTGCTGCCACTCGAGTATCTGGCGCAGCCAGCTGAGCTTCTCCTCCTCTGTGACAGTGGTGGTAGTGGCATTGCCGTTGTTTGCTTCCTTGTACTTCCAGTGCGCTGCGATACCGTACTCAGCTGTACGATGCATCTCATAGGTACGTATCTGTATCTCAAACGGCTGTCCGCTCGGGCCTATGAGCGTCGTGTGAAGCGACTGGTACATGTTCTGCTTCGGCATGGCGATATAGTCCTTGAAACGGCCCGGTATAGGCTTATACTTCTCATGTATGATACCTAGCACTGCGTAGCAGTCCGGTATGGTATCCACCAGAATCCTGATGGCAAAGAGGTCATATATCTGGTCTATCGTCTTGTCCTGATTAACCATCTTCTTATATATACTGAAGAAATGCTTTGCCCTGCCGTATATCTCAGCCTTGATGCCGGCATCTGTAACATACTTCTTGACATCGTTTACCAGGCCCTGGATGTAAGTGTCGCGCTCTGTCTTTCTGAGGGCTACCTTCTCTACCAGATCGTAGTAGGCATCCGGATAGAGGTACTTCATACAAAGGTCCTCGAGCTCTATCTTTATCTTGCTGATACCAAGTCGCTGCGCGATAGGACAGTAGATATCCTGTGTCTCTCTGGCGATACGCTGCTGCGCCTCCTTGGACTGGTACTTGAGTGTACGCATATTGTGCAGTCTGTCTGCCAGCTTTATGAGGATGACCCTGATATCCTTTGCCATGGCGAGAAACATCTTACGCAGATTCTCAGCCTGCATCTCAAGCCTGTCCGCATTCTTGTCCTTCGGATCCTTGGTGCTGTCTGTCAGATGCAGGTGCTTTAACTTCGTGACACCATCCACCAGATGTGCGACATCGTCTCCAAACTCCGCGCGCATCTCATCCATGGTCATGATAGTATCCTCCAGCACATCATGGAGCAGTCCTGCTGCAATGGTTTCCTTATCCAGCTCGAGCTCGGCGAGTATTATGGCAACACAAAGCGGATGTATGATATAAGGCTCTCCCGACTTACGTGCCTGACCCTTATGGGCATCATAAGCTACCCTGTAGGCTTTGTCCACAAGGCTCGTGTCATCCGACGGATGGTACTTTTTGATTTCCTTTTTCAGCTCATCGTAAAGCTCCTCTGGGCTCGTAAAATCCTTTGTTCCCCTTATGCCGCTGGTGTCTGAGCGAAATTTGTCCGCTATTTTTTCTAATTCTTCTGTTGAGTAATCTGCCAATAGTCTCACCTCGATTGTAGTGTATCTTTAGTAGCCATTATATTTTATTTCTTTAAAAATTGCAATCTAATGTTAGCCGATAACCATCTTTACTCCGCCATACATGCCGGCTGAGTTGCCGAGTGTGGCAAGCTTGATCTCTGTCTCACGGCTTGCATGGAAAGCATACTCTTTATAGTACTTTGCTGCTGTGTCGATGATGATACTGCCTGCCTTTGAGAGGCCTCCGCCTACAACAAATACCTCAGGGTCCATGACGCATGCTACTGCTGCCATTGCCTTGCCGAGAAGCTTCATAGACTGCTCTACTGCTGCAATGCCTGCTGCATCGCCAGCCTTTGCCGCATCGCATACATCCTTGGCTGTGAAGCCTGCATTTAAATCAAGCTCTGTTGCCACATCCCTGTGTGCTGCAATGTATCTCTCTGCCACTCTTACGAGGCCGTTTGCTGATGCATACTGCTCTAAGCAGCCCTTCTTGCCGCAGCCACAGCACTCTGACTCATCATCTACCATAGGCATATGTCCTATCTCTCCGCCTGCTCCGTTTATTCCGGCTATGATTTTGCCTTCGCGGATGATTCCTCCGCCTACACCTGTGCCGAGTGTGATCATGACTACATCCTGGTGACCCTTTCCGCCGCCCTGCCACATCTCACCGAGTGCAGCTACGTTGGCATCGTTTCCGGCCTTTACCTTGATGCCACCGCACAGCACTGAGAGTGACTGTGCCACGTTGAACACACCCCAGCCGAGGTTGACACACTTAAGTACGGTTCCGTCATCCTTTATCGGTCCCGGCACTCCCATGCCTATGCCCTCGATGTCACTCATCTCGATGCCGTGCTTCTCGTTATTCTCCTTGATGGATGCTGCGATATCCGGCAGGATGAGCTCTCCGGAATTCTCTGTGCGTGTAGGAATCTCCCATGTATCGACAAGCTTTCCTGTGGTCTCGAAAAAGCCTATCTTTACAGTTGTTCCACCTATATCTACTCCGTATGCATATTTCTTCATTTTATCGTCCTCCAACTCGTTAAACTATGTTTATATTTTATTGCCTAATTGCATATTTTTCAATGTTTTTCATTGTTTTTTATGTTTTTTATATTTTTTCTATATATATAAGTGTGTAGATTTTCATCCACATGGCCGCTATTTGTAAATCCAAGCTTTTTTGCAAGGCGCACCGATGCCTCATTTCTCTCATCTATCCGGCAGTAAAGCTCCTCAAAGTCTGTGTTTTCGCGCGCATAGTCTATGATGAAGCGACACACCTCCGTGGCATAGCCCAGATTCTGAAGCTCCGGTGCTATCATATAGCCCAGTTCATCGTGCTCAAGCCCTGCCCTGCCTATCAGCTTTCCTGTTTCCTTGGAAAATACAAGCCACATGCCATACTCGTAAAAGCCATACATGTTCTCTATGTATGCTTTCTGGTATTCAAGCTCTGTCTCGTAGTCGTAAAGCGGTTCCACAAAGTCTGTCATGCCGGGCTTGTCATAAAGCTCATAGAGCGCCGGAAGGTCTGACAGTGAAAGCTCACGTATCATGCATCTGTCTGTCTCGCCAATATCCCATGGGATATGATTATACCGCCTGCGCACCCGCTCCAGATACTCAATATCAAACTCTGCAAGGCTCTCGACTGCATAGCGCGTGCCGCACTGCGGTTCTCCGACTGATGCTATGCCGAGAGAGTCGGCTATTTGCTTCTGCTGTTTGTTTGATACTATCCAGATGTAGTCGGTTAATAATTCCGGGATTCTTAGATTTCCGGTACTGGTTTTCACTACGTCATCTGCATATTCTGTATATCCTTTGGTTATTGTTTTTTGGGAGCCATTAATCGATTCAGTAGCCAGTAGCGCAACATACAATTTTCCCCGTAACTCATCAGGTAGTTTTTCTTGCTGCTCACCGGACACCGATGCCATGTTTGATGCATTTCTCCACTCCGGCCTGAATATCTCGTCATGATAGTAAAAAGAGGCAAGTTTTGCGCTTGCCTCATCGATAATTATTATCATTAAACTGTCTCCGGCTCCGGATAGTCCACTCCGAAGGTCTCAACTGTAACTGTCTTCATGACCTGAGCCTCAAGTGGTTTGTCCATGTAGTCTGTGCGCACCTCTGCGATTTTGTTTACCACATCCATGCCATCGATTACCTTGCCGAACGCCGCATACTCACCGTCGAGATGTGGTGCATCCTGATGCATGATGAAGAACTGGCTGCCTGCTGAATCAGGTATCATGGTACGTGCCATTGAAAGTACACCGGCTGTGTGCTTTAAGTCATTTTTGAAGCCGTTATGTGTGAACTCGCCCTTGATTTCATAGCCCGGGCCGCCTGTGCCGTTTCCGTCCGGATCTCCTCCCTGGAGCATGAAGCCCTTGATTACACGATGGAAGCATACTCCGTCATAGAAGTTGTGATTGATTAAGCTGATAAAGTTGTTTACTGTGTTTGGTGCGATTTCCGGATAAAGCTCCGCCTTGATTACATCGCCGTTTTCCATTGTGATTGTTACGATTGGATTCTGTGCCATTATTTTTCTCTCTTTCTTTTATAATATTATGAGGCTTGGAGAATATCCATTCCTCGCAATAATTAATTATCGAATTAATTTTTACCCGATTAGTTTTCACTTTATTTTTATTTACTCAGTGCCTCGACTACCTTAGGAAACTCCATGAAGTGTGATGCCTTCACCAGTATGGTGTCTCCCTCCTTCACATAT
This sequence comes from uncultured Lachnobacterium sp., assembly GCA_900546625.1. Lineage (GTDB taxonomy): Bacteria > Bacillota > Clostridia > Lachnospirales > Lachnospiraceae > Roseburia. The sequence continues at coordinate 27,719 of URDU01000004.1, forward strand.
GAAAGAAGCTCCTGTGTCATAGTCTCCCTATCCTCGAAATAGTGGATGTCTACATCGGATGATTTCTCTGCTGCTCCGGCTGCATATTCCTTTGCCAGCTCTCCTGCGGCAAAAAGAGTGTGGATATGATTCTCTCCAACTGCTTCGCCTACCTCATGGTGTAGCTTTTTCTCATCGCTTCCCAGCTCGCCCATGTCGCCAAGCACTGCTATTGTCCTGCCCTTTGCATGTGAAAGCACCTCGATAGAGGATTTCATGGATACAGGATTTGCATTGTAGCAGTCATCTATCACAGTCATGCCGTGTGTTTTGATGAAATTGGTACGCCCTGCGATTGTCTCTGCTTTCTCGATTCCTGATTTAATCTCAGCTATTGTGAGGCCAAGTTGCAATCCGACAGCCGCTGCCGCCATGGCATTGTATACATTGTGCTCACCCGGGATGTGGATGTGTGCATCGAACTCACCCTCCGGGGTGACAAAATGAGCCTTCATGCCGTCAAAGCCCAGGTTTTCAATATTTGTGGTATATACTGATTTATGAACGCCTGAAGCTGATTCCTTGCCATAGTATATGGCAGGCTTTCCATTTACCGTCTGCACTGTGGCGAGCTTGTCGTCATCTGCATTCAGCACTGCGACCGCATCCGGCATCATATGCTCAAAGCACTCTGTCTTTGCTTTAAGCACACCATCCCTGTCGCCCAAAAACTCCAGATGGCAGTAGCCGATATTTGTGATGACCATGACATCCGGGCAAGACATAGTAGAAAGCCTGTGCATCTCGCCAAAATCAGATATGCCCATCTCAAGCACTGCTACCTGATGGCTTTCCCTAATTCCGAAAATGGTGAGCGGCAGGCCTATCTCGTTGTTAAAATTGCCTGCTGTCTTGTGAACGCTGTATTTCTGCTCAAGGACAGATGATATCATCTCCTTGGTGCTGGTCTTGCCGACACTTCCGGTGATGCCCACTACCTTGATATCAAGGCTTTTTCTGTAAAATGCCGCGAGCTTTTTCATGGCTTCTGTGGTTGATTCAACAAGCACATATGGTCCCGCCGGATCCGTAAGCTCATGCTCAGAGAGCACGATTGCCGCTCCCTGCTCAAACACAGCATTGATGAATTTGTGTCCGTCCACCCTTTCTCCCTTTATCGGGATAAAAAGATAGCCCTCCTTCACCTGTCTGCTGTCTATGACTGCGCCTGTGATTGTCGTATCAAGCAGTGTCTCATCGCCTATGTATCTGCCCTCGCAGGCCTTTGCGATATTTGCAAATGTAAGATTTTTCATGTACTTATCAGACATGCTACACCTCATATTTTTTCAAAGATATGTCAATCAGATGCTCACAGAGCTGATTAAAGCTCATACCGATAACCGCTGCCTCCTGTGGCAGAAGACTGGTCGGAGTCATGCCCGGCAGTGTGTTTGCCTCAAGGCAGAACATCTCATTTTTGTCGTTGAGCAAAAAGTCTGAGCGTGAATATGTGTCAAGCCCGATAACACGCGCAACCTCCTCTGCATAGTGCTGCATATCCTTTGTCACCTGCTCAGGAAGCTCGGCCGGACATGTCTCAACTGTACTGCCCGCCTTGTATTTATTCTTGTAATCGTAGAAGCCCTCCTTCGGTGCAATCTCTATAATAGGAAGAGCCTTGCCCTCGATAACGCCGACAGAGAACTCCCTGCCCTGTACAAATTCCTCGATAACCAGCTCATTTTCCCACTTGAACGCATCGTCAAGTGCCGCCTTAAACTCTGCTGCATCCCTGACGATAGTGACACCGATGCTTGAACCGCCGCAGCATGGCTTTACTACACATGGAAGTGTCAGATCAAGCTTTGTGATATCATCCTGTCTGGTCTCTCTGGTCATGGAAATGCCCTTTGGAGTAGGGATACCGTTTGCAAGGAAGAACTGCTTTGATGTCTCCTTGTTCATGGCGATGGCTGAGCTTAAATAATCGCTGCCTGTGTATTTGACACCGAAGAGGTCAAATGCTGCCTGAATCTTTCCGTTCTCTCCGTTTTCTCCGTGGAGAGCCATGAAAACAATGTCCGCCATCTGACACATTTTGATGACATTTGGTCCGAAAAAGCAAGGTGACTGGTCCTTTCTGGAAGCCTTTACCTTTGCGAGGTCAGGTGCCTCTGTCGGAATATCGCTGACCTGCACGCTTATCTCGTCCGCGCGGTCAAATATGCCTGTCAGCTCCTCCTCCCTGTCACTATATCCCATAAATACATCCAATAATATAACTTTGTGGCCGTTCTCTTTGAGTGCCTTAGCTACCATGCTTCCTGTCTTGAAGGAAACATCTCTCTCTGTGCTGAGCCCTCCGGCAAGTACTACGATGTTCATTTTTGTCCTCTTTTCTTTGATTGAATTATCATGCTTTGGCTTAATCAAGCCCAATACAATGCTTCTTTTTTAAAGCTATGAGTAATCAACATAATTTCTTCAAAATTATAACACTATTTATGCAAAAAAGAAAGACCGGTTGCCCGGTCAAAAAAGAAATTCCCATTTTATTTTAAACTGTGTTAGCTTCCAGCAGCTGTATCATTCTTATAAATACCATCCGCCCGTGCAAATCATCCTGTGAAAGTGATTCTCCGTACTTCAATACTAATAATCGGCACTGATAAAAATTCAGCTCCGGATTGCCAAAAAGCAAAATCCGCAAGGCTGCATTTTCCAAGTAATTGTGTATATTTCCCACCTCTCTTAATATATCTACGATATCATCGAGGTTAATAAGTCCTTTCTGTTCATAATAAATTCTTCCCAAATATTTCATCCCTCCATCGACTACATTTTTCGTAGAACTTCTTTTTTTGTCTTTCTTTTGAAATTTTGTCGCTTTTGCGAAATTTCCCTCTTTGTTTTTGTTGGTGGATTCATTTTTCCATATAATATATCAATATTCTAGGCGCGTTACGCGCTTTTATTTTGAAGATTTCTATTGGAAGCTTTAATATTGATGGGTGATTAGCAGTTTTCGACAAAATATGACATGGGTTTGTGTTTAATTCAGTCGGTTTTTGGTTTATAATGCGCTTTTTGGGTGTGAATTTTTGGAATGATAAATTTGTACTATATTTTAGGGTTTTTGTTCTAATTATTTCATTTTTTTAATATTTGAAATTTATTTAAAAATAATTTTGACATGATTAGAAATGAATGTTAAAATATAGATAACAAAAAGGTGCTACCTATAACAACGGTTCGCCTGATCATTTACTTAGTTAAAATAACCGTTCAGTTTCCAGGCTGGGGCGGTTATTTTTTTGTGGTCTTACTGCCATTGGAACCAATCGCATATATAAAAACCGGCAGCCAACGGCTGCCGGTTTTCGATGAAAGAAAGGTTAAATTATGATGAAAAACAAGAGTCTAACATTCCGGTTCGATAAGTCCGTATGTATGTCCTTTTCTCTTGTAGACTACATTTACTTCGTCATTCTCTGCATTTCTGAATACGAAGAAGTCGTGTCCTGAGAGCTCCATCTGGATGCATGCATCCTCAGGATACATAGGCTTCATACCAAATCTCTTGGTACGGACAATCTTGATTTCCTCGTCCTCTGCATCGTCTGCCTCCACGAACTCATCCTGGAATATTGCCGGTGCATATTTCTTTGCGGAAATCTTGGTTCTGTATTTGCGAAGCTGTCTCTCGATTACTTCCTCTACGAGGTCAATTGATACATACATATCGTTGCTGACCTGCTCTGAACGGATAACATGTCCCTTTGCCGGGATAGTAACCTCGATTTTCTGTCTATCCTTTTCTACGCTGAGTGTAACATATACGTCTGTGTCCGGTTTAAAAAACTTCTCCAGCTTTGACAGCTTCTCCTCTACTGCCTGCTTAAGCCCCTCTGTTAATTCGATGTTTCTTCCTGAAATTGTTATTCTCATGATGTCCAACCCCTTTGTCGTTTATTTGATACGTTGTCTGTATCATGTAAATATTATACCATAAATTTCGTTTTCATCAATCATTTTTATGCAATTTATATAAAAAATCAAGATTTTATTTACGTTTTTTCGCGAAATCGCTTGATTTCGCTATGATTAGGGATTTCATCAGAATAAAAAACATCAAGTCGAGTGATTTTTTATACACTATCGCAACATTTCTCAACTACAACAGCACATCTAAGCTATCACAACGTTTCTAAGCTACCACAGCGCATCTAACCTATCCCAGCGCCTCAAGCTGAGAGGAAAGCTCCTCCCACGCCTCCATATCTATAAGGATTTCTTCCTCGAGAGCGTCTATCTCGTTCTGGATTTCCGTGAGCTTTGAGTAGCTTGACTGATATTCCGGCTTCATGAGCTCGGCCTTGAGCTCATCGAGCTTTGCTTCCTTGACCGCCAGGTCCTCCTCGACCTTTTTGACCTTTTTCTGTATCTTTGAGCGCTCCTTGCCCGGATTGTAGTATGCCTTGCCGGTTGATGAGACAGCCATGCCGCCTGCCGCGCTATTTGCATTGGTGCCTTCGTCCGGATTTCCTGCTGCGGTGGTTTGTGACGCGCTTTGGTTTGCCGCATTGCCTGTCTGGTTGCCGCTGGTCTGACTGCCGCCGTTCTGGCTTATCGCGCCACCAAATATCGCGTTGCCTCTGTATACGTTTTTGCTCTCCTCAGCCTCACGGTCGAGCTTTTCCTGATACTGCTCATAGCCAAACTGATAGAGATTGGTCGTGCCATCCTCGAACACCAGAAGCTGTGTAGCTACCTTTTTCACAAAATATCTGTCGTGTGATACAAAAATCAGCGTACCCTTATAGTCCTTCAGCATGCTCTCAAGTGTTTCCTTGCCTACAATATCCATATGGTTGGTAGGCTCATCGAGCACGAGCACGTTCGGTCTGGTCTTTAAAATCTTGCAAAGCGCCAGTCTGACCTTTTCTCCTCCGGAGAGCATATTTACGTTCTTGAACACGTCCTCCCCTGAAAAAAGGAAGGCTCCGAGTGCATTTCTGGCCTCGGTTTCCGTGAGATTCGGATACTCATCCCAGAAATCATCAAGCACGGTCTTGTTGCTTGTATACATGGCCATCTGCTGGTCGAAATACCCTATCTGCACGTTGGTTCCGAAGCGGTAGTCGCCCGAAAGTGCCGGGATTTTACCCACGATGGTCTTTAAAAATGTAGATTTTCCAAGTCCGTTTCCACCGAGTATGCCAAGCTTTTCGCCTCTTTTCAAATCGAGCGACACTACGGAAAGCGGATGGTCATAGCCGATTGCAAGCTCTGATGTATAAAGCACATCGTTTCCTGTCTCCTTTTCGGGCTGGAAATTGGCATGGAAGGTCTTGTTGTCGTACTTGTCCGGCGCCTCGATAATCACCATGCGCTCAATTGCCTTCTGCTTTGACTGCGCCATGGCTGTCTTGGTCGGCTTGCCCTTGAAGCGCGTGACCATACGCTGCAAGCGCTCTATCTCCTTCTGCTGGGCGATGTGATCCTTCATCTGCTTGTCGTAGTTTTCCTTTTTGCGAGCGATAAAATTGGTATAATTGCCCGGATAGCGCCTTGCTGTGCCGTACTCTATCTCGTAGACCACATCGACCACATTGTCGAGAAACATACGGTCATGGGATACGACAACCACAGCCTTCGGGTACGACTTCAGATAGCCCTCAAGCCACTCGATAGTCGTGACATCGAGGTGGTTTGTCGGCTCGTCAAGTAGCAGTATGTCAGGCTTTGACAAAAGCAGCTTTATGAATGCTATCTTGGTCTGCTGTCCTCCGGAAAAGTCACGGATTGGCTTTTTGCGCTCGTCGTCAGAGAAGCCGAACTTGCGGATCATGACCTCATATTCCTTCTCATAATAGTAGCCGCCATCGTCCTTGAAGGCCTCCTCCATCGCGGTATATCTGGCCACCTTTTCATCGGAATAATCATGCTCGAGCTCTGCCGCTGCGCGCGCAAGCTCTGCCTTTCGCTCGTCCATTTTCACGAAGCATTTGCGCACCTCCTGCTCGAGTGTCACATCAGGATCATCAAACGCAATCTGCTTCAAATAGCCTATCTCCGGATTGCCTGCCTTTGCGATAAAGGCACTCTCATCACTGTCGAGCTTTTCCATCTCAACCTCGCCCGAAATGAGCTTTAAAAGTGTTGTCTTGCCACAGCCGTTTCTGCCGACTATCGCTATCTTTTCTGTGTTTCTGATTTCAAAATCTATACTATGCAAAATGACGTCGTCGCCAAATGCGACAGCGCCATTACTTATCTGGTAGAGCATATACTATCCTTTCATGCTTATGCCTGCTGCTTAATTGTTAGCCATAATGTAGTTGACAAACTGTGTTGCAGTACGTCCCGAAATGCCACCGTGGCTGAGCTCCCACTTGTTTGCTTCCCTGCACAGCTCCTCGTCTGAAAGTGTGCAGCCGCTCTTTCTCGCAAGCTCGGTTACGATGTTGAAGAACTCCTTCTGCGACGGCTTTGAGTAGCTGATCGTCACACCAAAACGGTTTACAAGTGACAGCTTCTCCTCAACTGTATCTGAGTGGTGCTTGTCATTGCTGTTGTCCTGGTCATTGCGGTCATTCCAGGTCTCCTTGATCAGGTGACGGCGGTTAGAGGTTGCATAAATCAGTATATTGTCAGGCTTTGTCTCCACGCCACCCTCGATGACTGCCTTTAGGAACTTGTACTCAATCTCATGCTCCTCGAAGGAGAGATCGTCCATATATATGATAAATCTGTAGTTTCTGTTTTTGATTGCTGCGATAATTTTTGACAGGTATTTGAACTGATGCTTATATATCTCAATCATGCGCAGCCCGTCGTCATAATACTGATTGACGATTGCCTTGATGCTTGTTGATTTTCCGGTTCCGCTATCTCCGAAAAGCAGCACATTGTTGGCCTTTTTACCCTGTACAAACGCTTCTGTATTGTCTGTGAGCTTTTTCTTCTGGATTTCATAACCGATCAGGTCATCGAGCATGACTGCATCCATATTGTTGATTGGCATGAACGAAAAGCCTCCGTCCAGATGCTCCTCAATCCTGAAGGCCTTGTTGAGACCAAACATGCCGACTCCGTATGCCTTGTAAAAGCCTGTCACCACATCAAAAAACTCCTGCTCGTCCTTTGCTGCCTCAAGCTTTTTGCTAAGTGCCCTTACCTTCTCGCTGACATTGTGATTGTACATAAGGTCTTTTTTCACAATGGCCCTGTAATTGCTGATCTGTGTGAAGCAGTCGATTCCGAGCGCTGACTCGATTGGCTTGAAATCATAATCGAAAAGCTTCTTAAAAATCCTGAAATCGTTTGCCACAAGCCCGTTTACACTGCCATCGCTGGCTCCGACCTTCTCACAGGTGATGGAAAACGGATTCTCACTCATCATAAGGAAGAAAGTGAGATAGTTGTGCCACAGATTGTCGTCAAAGCCATAGTCTGTCGCTACCTTTAGGATTCTCTTGACCTGTGTATTGATGTCGCGCACAAGCTCTGTCTTGTTGTACTCGCCCACCTCAAACTGCTCAAAGAGCTGGCCCAATTTATAAAGTATCTCGTCCTGAGATAAATCTCCGTACATAAGTAATTTTGATATTTCCTGATACATGGCTGTTCCTCCTGGTTTTGCCTTGTTTTCGCTGCTAACAAATTATTATAAACACTGCGCCACGATTTTGCAAGAGCTTGTGTGCTTGGTTTTCTTACTACTACGGAATGAAAAATGCGGGTACCCGGCATAACACATGAGACATAAAAAGGCGGAGCTAAAACTCCACCTTTATCGTTGTGCCACGCCCCACCTCACTGTCGAGCGTAAGCCCTGCATCATGCAGCTCCACTATATGCTTTACTATCGCAAGCCCAAGGCCTGTGCCGCCGGTCTCCTTCGAGCGGCTCTTATCCACTCTGTAGAAACGCTCAAAGACGCGCTCCTGCTGGTCCTTTGGAATGCCTATGCCGTTGTCCTCGACCGTGAGGACTGTCTTGCCGCCGAGCTTGTGTACCGTCACATTTACTGTGCCGCCCTCGTTGTTGTAGCGGATAGCATTCTGACAGAGATTCTCGACAAGCTCCGTGAGAAGCTGCCTGTTGCCGCGCACCATACAGTCAGTACCGTCAAAATTGAGTGCTACGTTTCTCTGCTCTGCATTCACCTGTAGATTTTCCATGCAGTCCTTGACCAGACCGTATAGATTAAGCTGCTCAAAGCCCTGCTGAGCTTCGCTTGAATCAAGCTCCGAGAGCTTTATAATATCATTTATTAAGGAAAGCAGACGCTGCGCATTTCTTCTGATTTCAGTGGCAAAATGAATCTGCTGCTCCTTTTCGACCATGCCGTTTTCTATGAGCTCTGCGTAGCCGGAGATGGCTGTGAGCGGAGTCTTTAGCTCGTGTGACACATTGGCTGTAAAATCCTGTCTGCTCTTTGCCGCGGCGAGCACTCCCTCATGCTGTATCCTTATCGCGTTCATGAAAGGAACGAGCTCCTTGTACTCTGTCTTTTTCTGGATGACAGAGGCCTGCTCCAGGTTGCCTGCGAGTGTCTCGATTGGCTTCATGAGCTTTCTGGTCAGGCTCTTGGCGAGAACCACGCATATTCCAACTATGATAACCGTCACTATAAGCATGGCAGGTATACTGCTCGCAAACATGTTCCATATACTTCTTGCTGCAATAGAAACACGCAGTACCGTTCCATCATTCAGCTTTATGGCATGATAGAAGGTATTGCTGTTCATGGTGGCTGAGGTTCTCACGCTATCCCCTGCACCTTTATCAAATGCTGATTCAACTTCCGGTCTATCGCCGTGGTTTTCAAGGTTTTTCACATCGTTTTGATTGTCATACAGCACTGTGCCGTCCTTGTCAATCCAGGTGACACGAATACCCTCCACGTCAATCTGCGGAATTTCATCTATATCCTGTTTTAGTATTCCGGTGCTTTCTATTGTCTCTGCCATGACCTGCAGGTCTTCCTTTACCTGCTTCTGGAAGAGGTAATAGTTGATTACTGTCATGGAAATCATGGTGGCAATTGCAACAAAAAGTGCTGTAGCCACCAGATAGTAATTAATCTTCTTTTTCATGCTGTACGCTCCGCTTATGTGTGTCAGAAATCATAGTAACCAATAAACAGCTGCTATTCTATAACATAGCCAACATTTCTGACTGTCTTTATCCTGCTGCCATAGTCACCCAGCTTGTGGCGGAGTGTCTTTATGTGCATATCCACTGTACGTGTCTCGCCCTCAAAGTCCGTATCCCAGACGCTTCTCATGATAACCTCTCTGGTCATGACTATACCCTGACTGCCCATCAGAAGCCTTAAAAGCTCATACTCCTTGTAGGTCAAATCAACCGGCTCATTGTTCACTGTAACCGCATGGCGCTCATGGTCAATCACCAGATCATCAAGCTTTAAGAGCTTCGGCTCATCCTTCGCTGTTCTTCTGAGCAGTGCCTTCACTCTGGTGATAAGCTCCATGATCGAGAAAGGCTTTTTGATGTAATCATCTGCGCCTCCGTCGAGCCCTTTTATCATATCCATCTCTGTGGTCTTGGCTGTGACCATTATAATAGGAATGTCCTGTGTGGTCGGACGTTTTCTGAGCTTTCTGACGATATCGTAGCCGCTCTCATCCGGAAGCATCACATCAAGCAGTATGAGATCCGGTACGAGCTCGTCCAGCTTCTTGTAAAATTCCTTTGCGTTTTCAAATGCACTGACGATGTAATTACTGTTTTTCAGAGCAATTGTCTCTATCTCACGTATGCTCTCGTCGTCCTCTACAATATAAATAAGTGCCATAGCTTTCTCCATTTCAAAAATCTTATGTAAAATTTTTACCTGTTCTTTACTTTCGATTATACATTACTAATGTAAAACAGACGATGGTTTTATGTAAAATTTATGTAAAATCCATCGTCTGTATTAATTTCATCTTTGTATCATTACGATTTAATTTTCTGATATAATAATTAAATCATGACTTACGAACCTTGTCATCAAGCGCAAACTCAACCCACTCGGCAATATTTGTTGCATGGTCTCCGATACGCTCGAAGTATTTTGCTACCATGAGAAGGTCCTCTGCCTGCTCACCATCCTCAGGATGCTCCCTGATGAAATCAATAAGCTCTGCCTTTACCTTATCAAAAAGCTCATCCACCACATCATCCTGCTTCATTACTACGAGAGCCTTGTCATTGTTCTTCTCAACATATGCCTCGATTGCTCTGATAAGCATAAGCATTGTCTCTGAAGCCATGCTCTTGACATGCTCTATATTGACCCTGTATGGCTTGTCACTGCTCATCAAAATGGTCATCTCGCTGATATCGGCTGCGTGGTCTCCTATACGCTCCATATCAGTAACCATCTTCATCGCTGCAGAGATTGTTCTAAGGTCTCTTGCCACAGGCTGCTGCTGCATGAGCAGATTAAAGCACAGGCTTTCTATCTTTTTCTGCTCTCTGTCTATCTCTGAATCGCCCTCCATGATTGCCTTGGCGCTATCGGCATCCTGATGTATAAATGCCTCGATTGCCTTCTGGATTGACTCCTCAATCATGCTTCCCATGTGCATCATTTCTTCATTCAGATTCTTAAGCTGCTCGTCGAATTTCGATCTCATTAACCAAACCTCCCTGTGATGTAATCCTCTGTTCTCTTGTCCTGTGGATATGAGAAAATCGTCTTTGTGTCACCAAACTCAACCATATCTCCTACAAGGAAGAAGGCTGTATCATCCGACACACGCACTGCCTGCTGCATGTTATGTGTTACAACTACAACTGTGTACTTTTTCTTTAAATCCTCCATGAGCTCCTCTATCTTTGAAGTAGAGATAGGGTCGAGCGCTGAGGTTGGCTCATCCATCAAAAGCACCTCAGGCTGTACGGCAAGCGCTCTCGCAATACAAAGTCTCTGCTGCTGTCCACCTGAAAGTCCCATGGCAGATTTCTTTAATCTATCTTTAACTTCATCAAAAATTGCCGCACCCTGAAGGCTTTCCTCAACTATCTGGTCAAGTGTCTTTTTATCCTTGATGCCATGCACTCTCGGGCCATATGCGATATTGTCATATATGCTCATCGGGAACGGATTCGGCTGCTGGAAAACCATTCCGACCTTTTTTCGAAGGACTGTTGTATCGACTGATGGTGCATATATATTCTCACCATCTATCTCGATGCTTCCCTCGATTCTGACGTTGTCAACCAGATCATTCATTCTGTTGATACACTTTAAAAATGTAGACTTACCACATCCTGACGGTCCGATCAGCGCTGTCACGCTGTTTTCTTTTATGTCCATATTGACACCATGCAGTGCATGATTTTGGCCATAATACAGATTCAGGTCGCGAACCTGAATTTTGATTTTTTTCTCCATTTGTATCTCCTGCAACATGTAATAATTTTCTTGTCTTCGAAAATACATTATATGGATGTTTTGTAAAATGCTCTATCAGATGTATGTAAAATCTGTGTCAAATTTTTACACACGTAAATTATTCGCACTTTTTGTACTTATTGTTTGTATACATTATTTGTATACACTATTTATATACTTTATAGTCGGTTTTATTAAAGTACTTTCTGGTTAAAGTATTGTATCTCTAATAATTAGAAGCTCGTCCATTATCCTGTCTGCATCAATATTGGAGTAATTGATAATAAACTGATGCCTGTCCTCCTTTGGCTTACTCAAATTGAAATGAGTAATCGCCTGAAGCTTTATTCCCTTTTTCAAAAGCAGCTCTTCAACTCTTTTGTCCGGAAGGTTCGTGTCAAACTGTATGATAAAATGCAGTCCGGAGTCATTTTCTATTACACTGCATTCCTTTTCGGGGAAACAGCTTTTTATGGATGAAAGCACGCTCTGGCGCTTTCTGCCGTAGTGCAGTCTCATCCTGTTTATGTGCTTTTCAAAATAGCCCTCGCTGATAAAGCGTGCCAGCGTGTACTGCTCGAAGGTGGATACCGTACATGAGTAAAATGACAGCCTCCTGTAAAATTCATTTGCCAGATGCTCCGGCAGCACCATGTAGCTGATTCGGATGGTGGATGTGAGAGATTTTGAAAATGTATTTATATAGATGACCTTTTCGCACGCATCTATCGAGAGGATGGGCGGTATCGGGTGTCCGTTCATGCGAAACTCACTGTCGTAATCATCCTCTATGATGTATCTGTCGCTGCTCTCGTTGGCCCATGCCAAAAGCTCATAGCGTCGGTTCACAGGCATTGTGATTCCTGTCGGGAAATGATGTGTCGGGCTGATATGTGCTATCTGCGCATTCGCTTTCTTTATGAGCTCCACGCTGATGCCCTGCTCATCCATCTGCACCGGCAGACATTTTGCATTGTTGCACTCGTATATCTGACTGATTTTTTTATAGCCCGGATCCTCCACACAGTATACCTTGTCCGTACCAAGAAGCTTCACAAGCAGTCCGTACAGATATTCTGTTCCCGCTCCGACTATTATCTGGTCCGGGTCCACATTCATACCGCGAAACGATGACAGATGGCTTGCTATCGCTTCCCGAAGCTCTCTCACTCCGCCACACGGCGACACCGACAAAAGCTCCTGCTCCCTAAGGGAAATCGTCTCTCGCATGAGCTTTGCCCATATGGAAAACGGAAAGTTACCCGGGTCTGTCCTGTTTGATGAGAAGTCAAATATGCTTTCATCCTGCTCAGGCGGCAGCTTTATGCTAAGCTCCTTCTGCACCGGTGCCTTGATTACCCTTATATCTGACACATCGGCTATGAAATAGCCCTTCTTTGGCCTTGCAAACATATAGCCCTCGCCTATCAACTGGTCATATGCATTTTCAACCGTAATGGTACTAATCCCCAGATTCTTGGCGAGGGTACGCTTTGATGGCATTTTCTCCCCGGAGCTTAGTTTCCCCTGTGATATATCGTTTTTGATGCACTCATAAAGGCATTTGTAGAGTGGTCCGTCTGTTTTTGTGAGGTCGTAGGTCAGCATTTGATTCACCGCTTTCTGGCATTTTTATTTTCCTTATTTTGAATATTTTAATATTACCAGATGTGGCGTAATATTGCAACCATGATATATGGCTGGTGTGAGCAAATTCAGCCCGGCGGCGCAGGTGGCGTATACACTCTCGTGTTCGCTACGCTTTGCTGCCAAGATACTGTAAGAATTATGCCTTATAGGTTTTCTATGGCAGACGAAACCGTCGCTACTCGCCCTCCATGGCTCGATAGCTCCTTGCCCCGGCTTCCATGCCGGTGCATTTCTGGTTTTCTTGGGCATAATTCAACAGTATCTAAGCAGCTCCGCTATGCGCTCTCACGAGAGTATACTCGCCGCCTGCGCCACCTAAACATATATGTATGCTCACGCCTGACTGCATCCGTCATATAAATTGACATAAAAGCAATATAAAAATAAAAGGAGATTTAACAAATGGAGAACAATAAGAATACTCAATACGAACTCAACAAAGGGCTTGCGCAGATGCTAAAAGGCGGTGTGATCATGGATGTTACGACTCCGGAGCAGGCCAGGATAGCCGAGGCTGCCGGTGCATGTGCTGTCATGGCGCTTGAGAGAATCCCTGCTGATATCAGAGCCGCAGGCGGTGTTTCAAGAATGAGCGATCCTAAGATGATTAAGGGCATTCAGGAGGCTGTCAGCATCCCTGTCATGGCAAAGTGCCGTATAGGTCACTTCGTGGAGGCTCAGGTGCTCGAGGCTATCGAGATTGACTACATTGATGAGTCTGAGGTGCTTTCACCTGCTGATGATGTGTACCATATCAATAAGAGAGATTTCAAGGTACCTTTCGTATGTGGTGCAAGAGACCTCGGCGAAGCACTCCGCCGTATCAATGAGGGAGCTTCCATGATCCGTACAAAGGGTGAGCCCGGTACAGGTGATATCGTGCAGGCTGTCAGACATATGAGAAAGATGAATTCTGAGATTGCTAAGCTTACTTCCATGCGTGAGGATGAGCTTTTCGAGGCAGCTAAAAATCTTCAGGTGCCTTTCGAGCTGGTCAAATTCGTTCATGACAATGGCAAGCTTCCTGTTGTAAACTTTGCGGCCGGTGGTGTGGCTACTCCTGCCGATGCAGCTCTTATGATGCAGCTCGGTGCTGAGGGTGTGTTCGTCGGTTCAGGTATCTTCAAGTCAGGCGATCCTGCCAAGAGAGCTGCCGCTATCGTAAAGGCTGTGACAAACTTTACAGATGCAAAGCTCATCGCAGAGCTTTCTGAGGATCTCGGTGAGGCTATGGTCGGAATCAACGAGAGCGAGATTAAAATCATCATGGAAGAAAGAGGCAAATAAAATGAAATCAGGACTTAAGATTGGTGTTTTAGCTGTTCAGGGAGCGTTTATTGAGCACAAGCGCATGCTTGAGTCTCTTGGGTGCGAATGTGTAGAGCTGCGCCGTAAATCAGATATCTGTGACTTAGACGGACTCGTGCTGCCTGGAGGTGAGAGCACTGTGCAGGGCAAGCTGCTCCGTGAGCTTGATATGTTTGATGAACTTAAGGAAAGAATCGCAAACGGACTTCCGGTTCTTGCAACCTGCGCCGGTCTTATACTTTTAGCTTCACATATCAGCAACGATGACAACGTATATTTCGGCACTCTGCCTGTCACTGTAAAAAGAAATGCCTACGGCAGACAGCTTGGAAGCTTTGAGGCTACAGCAAGGTTTGACAATAGCTTTGACTTTACCATGACATTTATCAGGGCGCCTTACGTGGAAGCTATTGACGACTCCGCCAAAAATGATGTACATGTGCTCGCCGAGTATGACGGCAAAATTGTCGGTGTGCAGTATAAGAACCAGATTGGGCTGGCTTTTCATCCGGAGCTTGATGATGATACACGGATTCATGAGAGGTTTTTGGAGATGATATCGGGAAATTAAATCAGGCCTATATTATTGAAATGTATGCGTGTAAAAAAAATATATTATATATTGATATAATAAGGTATAAGAAACAACAAAAGCCGGGGCAAATTCCCCGGCCTTTACACTACTATTTTCAGACTAGTTGCTCAATAAGGCAACTGTGATGCTTCTTATTCTCGCCATCCGTAGCATAGTTTATTCCGACAAGCAGTACCTTACCGGAATATTCCTTTAAGGCTCCATGATAACGTTTTTCCTTTATCTGCCTTATTGCACTATCTGCCGACTGATTATACTTAAGCTCAATAATCATTGCAGGTCTTTCTCCTGCATTTAGTCTCGGTATAAAAACAAAATCAGCAAAGCCTTTGCCTGATGGCATTTCCCTAACAACGTTATAATATGCAGGTGCTGTAAAATATGCCATAGATAACACGCAGCTCAGTGAATTTTCGTCATTATATTTAAGCACAGATGTGTAGGCTTCATGTGCTTTTTCAATGAGCTCGGCTACTTTTTCACTGTTACAGTTTATTGTTGCCTGTAAAAGCTCATCACATCTTGCAATCGAATCCGCTACTTTACTCCATCCACTTGTACAAAGTGCAGCCTGATATGCTTTTTTTACCTCAAAATTTGGAACAAACGCATTTTTTTCATCTATGTCATATCCTAAATATCCCAAATGAATTAAAGCTGTGAGGGCTTCATCCTTAGATGAAATGGATACAAAATCATTCTGAAAGGTATCTGTATTCACGTAAACCCTGCCATCTGATAACATTGTCATGATATCATCCTTTAAGCCATCATAATTCATTGTAATAAATGTATTTATGGAGGCAAATGAAGATGTATTTTTCCAATATGAATCAAATCTGTGCCGCTCTATTGCCATAGAAACAGAATTTGGATTGTACATATGAAGTCCGTTAATCAAATAACCATTGTACCAAGCCTTCGTATTATCCATATTCAGTTGAAACTGCTCGCATAGTTCTTTCACTTCATCTTCCGTAAATCCAAAAAATTGTGTGATAGGATATGAATCAATCATGGTGAATTCGGTAAAATTATTCAGGGCAGACTCATCCTTTATCTTTTTAATCGGCAAAATTCCGGTAATATAAGCTAGTGCCAAAAATGATTTTGACTCCTCCGACTTGAATAATGAATGTAAAAACTGTAGATATTTGTGAACAAGCTCTTCATCCTTGCTGTTACGGATAACACAATCCCATTCATCAACTATTATCACAAAAGGAATCCCTGTTTCTTTATAAATCACCATCAGATTATAGCTCAGACTATCATCATAATTCAGCTTATTTCCAAATTCACGCCTGAAATCCTTATAAATATATTCCTGTATTTTTTCTATTAGAGTATCTTTATATGAATCCCAAAAGGTAGAAACATCAACATGAATAACATTATATTTATTCATATGTTTTTTATAATCGGAATATGTCTCAATCCTGGTACCGGCAAATATATCAGTAGAATCACATCCCAGACTATAATATGCATCTATCATTCCTGCCGCGTGTGATTTGCCAAATCTGCGGGCATGACTGACAGCAATGCAGTTTCTAGGGGTACCAAGCCATTCATTTGTGTAATTAAGCAGCTCTGTTTTATCAACATATATCTTATAATTTCGGTCTTTTCTGAAGCTGTCGTTGCTTGGATTGAAATATATACCCATACTGTTATTCCCCTTTCGCTTTATGTTTTTATTATACCATTATCTTAAAAAAAATGCATTTTATATTTTAACAGAAAAAGTCAGTATAAAAAAGACCGGGACATCGGCCCCAGCCTTTAATCGAGCTGTTTCTCACAATATTTTTCGACAAGATTTATAAATTCTTCTGCAACTGTAATTTGCCGCTCTGCCTCTTCTCTGCTTGCAATATAAAAATCATCATAATCGCTTGCATGACGAATTTCTTCTTGTACCAATTTCTACATCATGCTGCTCCATATAGTATAACCCCCTCTTTATGAATATTTGAATAAAATGGATAATTTACTACCCATTTATTAAAAATCTCTTCACTTTTAGCAATTGGTTTTATGTCAATGTCATGATCCAGATTAAAGTCATATGTCATATAGGAAAGCTTTTCACCATAAGATTTAAGTTCAAAATCTGACATATCAACCAAAATCATAATATCTATATCTGAGTCGGGTCTAAAATCGCCTCTGGCATACGAACCATATAAAATAATCTGTCTGACATGTGAACCATAAATTTTTTTGATTTCTTCAATATATTGTCCAATAAGATTATACACAGCTTTTGGCATATGCTACCCCTCCTTAAAAAATAATTTTCACTCTACTATTTTATTATACCATATATAAAAAAAAATGCATTTTATATTTTAACACAAAAAGTCAGTATAACAAAGGCCGGGGCATTTGCCCCGGCTTTTGTTGTTTCTTATACCTTATTATATCAATATATAATATATTTTTTGAAAAGCTTAAAACTCCAAAGTCACCTTAAAAAGATCACCGTCCACAGTCAGCTCCAAAGTACCATTCATAAGCTTCATAAGGCTTTCTGCAATAGACAGTCCAAGTCCGCTGCCCTCGGTATTTCGTGAGCTGTCTCCTCTGACAAAACGCTCCTTAAGCTCATCGCTTGAGATATTTAGCGGTGTAGCTGATACATTCTTGAAGGTTATGATGGCTCCGCTGTCCTTTGGAATGATGTCAATATACACTCTCGTGCCCGGCTGGGCGTATTTGTTGATATTGTTCATCAGGTTATCAAACACTCTCCACAGATGTCGTCCGTCTGCCTGAATCATGACAGGCGTAACGTCATTTTTAATAATTAAATCAAGATTATTTTTCTCGAATTTTTCTTCATATTCTCCGGCCACCTGTGATAACATAACAGCTGCATCCAGTTCCTCCAGCTCTACATTTATACTGCCGGTCGATGCCTTTGAAGCCTCAAGTAAATCCTGAATTAATTTTTTCAGACGTGATGACTGTCTGTCGAGAACGTCAAGATATTCGCGTACCTTCTCGTTATCTATGTCCTCCTTCTGCAACAGGTCCACATAATTGATAATGGAGGTGAGCGGTGTCTTGATATCATGCGACACATTTGTGATGAGCTCCGTCCTGAAGCGCTCGCTCTTCATTTTTTCAGAGACCGCCGCCTCTATTCCATTGCTCACATTATTCAAATCCTCTCCATGCTTTCTGAAAAACAGCATGAGTCTTGACGTATCAACCGGCTGTGAAAAATCACCGTTTGCTATAGCCTTTGCGGCGCATCTTATCCTGTCATACTGCATGATAAATGCGATAAGCAGAGCAAGCTCTATAAGCTTTATAATGAATATAAATCCAATACTCCCTATTCCAAAGCCTATAAGCTCAAGCAGGCATATGAAACCGAATGCCAGCATACTGATCAAAAACAGCGGTATATTTCTTTCTATCCATGAAAAGCCGTATCTGATTGGGGCAAATACCATCCTGCATAGCTTTTTGACAGGCTTTAAGAAAAATCTCACAACATAGTAGCACAGTGTATGCTTCCAGAACTCATGTGCCCTGATTCTTACGTATGTTGACATGATTGCTTCAAGCGAAACCATGGTTGCCGCCAGACAAATGAGTGCTACCACCGGAAGCTGCTTTATCAGCAAAAAGCCTGCCGGAAATACCATAAAGTCTGCGAGCATTGTCACCCCAAGCATCACCTCATACGGCAGCCTGTCATATAATCGCAATTTAATTTCTTCCGAATCCTCACGTTTTCCGGCAACCGTCAGCAGATACCCCGCCGTAATCACAAAACCAAGTATAAATATGACAAACAATACACTCAAATGTGTCTCTATAAATTCCATGATATCCAGTACGCTGTCTGCCTGATTGAAGTAATCGCCCTTTTCCTGAAGCTGTTCAGGCAGCTTTGCATACACATAATAGTACTCAGGCTTATCTTCCGTTTGGGTGTATGGATAGTACACAATTCCGGTATCCGATATATTAAATGTATCCGGTAAAAGCTCATAGCTCTCATTCACCTGCTCCACTACTTTTATGATTTCGTAGCGGTCATAATAAATATCCTCATTATAATCGTAGTAAGAGCCGTCACTTTCAAAGCCCGAATTATCGTTATCCACCAGATTCATGCCACACTTTATATGATTTCCTTTTTCATCATAGCACTTTACATTTTTCCACTCGGCAAAGCCGGAAGTATCGAGCGGCTGGCCTGTAAACATCTCCTCGTAGGCAAAGTATTTATTTCCATTCTCATCCGTTTTCTCAACTACCTTATATAAGCCAAGCGAGCTGTTATCGTTAGAGCCTGTCATTACCCTCACCTTTGGAATGACATAAGCTGTGCCATCATTCAGGCACAGATAAAAGAGCCCATTTGTCTTGGAATACATGATTGAGCTGATTCTCTCACTGTTCATATCGCTTGAAGCAGCGTCTGACTCCTCATAGCTGCCGCTCATTGCATCCCACAGATTTGATAGCCTGTTCCACTTTAAGTTCTTTGCCTTGTAGCTAAAAATATAATCCGGATTTGATATTTCATCCACACTTGAATACACCTTTGCTGCATCAGATTTTACATCTACCTTGTCCTCTGATGTTTCATTGCTCTTTACCACTGCGGCCTGCAGATTGGTATCGTCAATCATCTGCGAAAATGCATTGTCATCACCGGATTCATAATTGTACACCATCTGTCTGCTATAGGCTCCTGCAATATTCGCATGAATTTCATCCCTTAGCTGTGCTGTGCTTTCATAATTGTTTGTGTACACTGCTACTAACGTTGTTACAACAAGCCCTGCCGCCATGACCGAGCATACTATAAATGCCGCCAGCTTAAGCCACAGATTCCTTGATATTTTTTTCATATCATTCACCTTCCATTTTATAGTGCTTCACCTGACAAAGCTGTATCAAGCACGCACCTATTCAGCGTCAATTTTGTATCCGCGACCCCAGATAACCTTTAAGTATCTTGGCTCCGCCGGATTTATCTCTACTTTTTCTCTGAGATGACGGATATGTACCGCCACCGTGTTTTCTGTCCCGTATGGCTCATCCTTCCAGACCTTTGCATATATCTGATTCGGCGAATACACCTCGCCCGGATGCTCCATGAGAAGCTTCAAAATATCGTACTCTGTACGTGTGAGATTTGCTGCCTCGCCATCAACTGTCACTGTCTTTGATTTGTCATCGAGCTCAATGCCGCCGATTACCAGCTTTCCTACGCTTGTATTGCCTGCGCCAAGAAGCATGTATCTCCTGATCTGCGACTTCACCCTTGCCTGCAGCTCTACCGGGTTAAACGGTTTCGTCACATAGTCGTCTGCTCCGACCGTGAGCCCGAGTACCTTGTCAGTGTCCTCACTTTTGGCAGTGAGCAGTATGACCGGCACATTAGAGATTTTTCTGATTTCCACCATCGCCTCTATGCCGTCCATGACAGGCATCATGATATCCATCAGGACAAGATGCACATCATTGTGTTTTACTATATCGAGCGCCTCCAGCCCGTTTCGCGCCGGGATTACCTCGTAGCCATCGCTGGTTAAATAAATGCTGATTGCTGATACAATGTCTTTTTCATCATCACATACTAATACTTTATACATAATTGCCTCCGGAAGTTTTATGTTGGTCTTATTGTATCAATTGTAACATTAAAATCCAATTATGTAACATATTAAGATTTGTTTAAGAAATTAAAAAAGAAGCTGCGATTTACTGATATCAAATCGAAGCTTCTTCTATTAGTTAGTTTATTTATTATATTAGCCTGTTTATATGTTTTACCAATATTGCTGTGCCGGGCTTAGCTTACTTTGCCTGGAATTTCTTTGCCAGTACCTTTGTCAGGATATTGATAAGGAATACGATTACGAGAAGCACAACCGCAATTCCAAATGCCTGGTCGAATTTTCCTTCACTTGTCGCTGCAAGGTAGAGCTTTATGGTAAGTGTTCCACCCGACTGCATTATCTTTGAGAAATATCCGCTGGCAACCTTTGGAAGCATTCCTGCACTTCCTGCTGTAAAGAGGAGTGCTGCTGACTCACCGACTATTCGGCCGATTGCAAGGATAACACCTGTGATGATTCCCGGCATGGCAGATGGCAGCAGGATAGTGCGGATGGTGTGCCATTTTCCGGCTCCGAGTCCGACCGCTCCGTGTCTGTAGCTGTCCGGTACAGTTTTCAGCGCCTCCTGTGTATTTCTGGTGATGAGAGGCAACACCATGAGTGTCAGTGTCAGTGAACCTGTCAGGATACTGTAGCCAAAACCAATTGTCTGTCCGAAAAACATCATTCCGAAGAGACCGAAGATGATTGACGGTATTCCCGCAAGTGTCTCTGTGGCGAACTCGATTGTAGATACGAGCTTACCGGGCTTTGCATACTCATTCAGGTACACGGCTGCTCCCACTCCGACAGGAGTTGCTATGAGCATGGTGATTATTATGATGTAAAGTGTATTGAGCAGGTTGCCCGCTATTCCTACGGTGCCTCTTAAGACAGATGTCTCGCTTGTCAGAAACTCCCAGTTTACCTGGCCGATTCCCCTGACAAATACATATATGATGATTCCCGCAAGCAGCACTACCGATAATGCTGCGCACAGATATATGAAAAAGTATACTACATCATCGCCTATTCTGCGGCGTTTTCCATTTATACTAGTCATTTTCCACAGCTCCTTTCTTTTTGAGTTTCATAAGGGTGAGGTTGATTATCATGATAAACACAAAAAGCACAAGACCTACTGAGAAAAGCACCTGTCTGTGAAGTCCGCTGGCGTATCCCATCTCGCTGACGAGCTGTGTGGTAAGGAAACGCACTGAGTTGAACGGAAGTGGAAAGCTTACCGTTCCACCGGCTACCATGTTGATAGCCATTGCTTCTCCGAGTGCACGACCTATTCCGAGCACGATTCCTGTCATGATTCCTGACTTTGCTGCCGGAACCGTCACTTTAAATATTGTCTGTATCTTTGTTGCTCCAAGGGCGAGGGATGCCGCTCTCATCTGCTGCGGTACCGCCTGTATTGATGATACGCTCATGTTGATTACCGTAGGAAGAATCATGATTGCAAGCACTATGATTGCTGCAAGCAGGTTTGATCCGCCGGTAAACTGATGTATTGCTGAGTTTGCAAAAATATGTTTCTCGAGCTTGTATAATACCGGATTAAGTATCATAAGTCCCAAAAGTCCATAGATTACTGATGGAATGGCTGCAAGCAGCTCTACTGCCGGCTGCACTACTGCTGAGAGCTTTTTGTTTGACACCTCAGTGAGAAATACTGCCGTA
Organism: uncultured Lachnobacterium sp.; assembly: GCA_900546625.1. Taxonomy (GTDB): domain Bacteria; phylum Bacillota; class Clostridia; order Lachnospirales; family Lachnospiraceae; genus Roseburia. Next base: position 49,989 of record URDU01000004.1, read on the forward strand.
AGAAGTGCAATTGGCACTCCTATAAGGATAGATACTGCTGTTCCTATGATGGATGTGAGGATTATGTACAATATTCCGTAGCTTGGGTCTGCCGCTGTCGGTGCCCATTTTGTTCCAAATAAAAGGTTTAACACTCCGACCTTGAAAAATGCCGGTGCGCCTTTGAGGAACATATAAATTGTTATTGATAATACTGCGAATATTGCCACAACCGCACATACCGTAAATATTATTTTGGCAACATTCTCTACTATGGATTTATGTTTCATTTGATACTCCTTGTTTCAAAAAGTTCCCCAGGAAACCTGCCATTTCCTGAGGAAACCCTTGTATCTTATCAATATGTATTAATACTGATGTCTAATATCGACGTGTGTATTTCGTATCATTATTATGACCGGTAATTTCTACTGTGGGAGGATAAGGCCTACCTTCTTGATTACTGCCTGTCCCTCATCTGAGTTTACATAGTCGAACCAAGCCTTAACAATATCGTTCTGCTCGTCAATCTTGCCCTTTGTAGCCATTACGAATGGACGAGAAAGGAGATATTTGCCTGCTACGATGTTTTCCTCTGTTGCCTCTACTCCGTCAATCTTCATTGCTGTTACTGTGTCATCAAGTACGTCAAGTGAAACATATCCGATTGCTCCAGGTGTTGAGCCTACCTTTGCAAGAACTGCTCCTGTTGAGTCCAGCTCCTGTGCATATTTGCACTGATCCTTTACATCAAGAAGCTCCTCGAAGGCTCCTCTTGTTCCTGAAGCTGCCTCACGGCCGATTGCTACAATTGCCTCGTCTTTTCCGCCAAGGTCTTTCCAGTTTGAAATCTCGCCTGTGTAGATTTTCTTTAAGTCATCTGATGTAAGCTCTGTTACTGAGTTGTCCTTGTCTGTGATAACTGCGATTCCGTCGATTGCTACGATGTTTTCCTCAACGCCGTTTGCTTTCTCATCATCTGTAAGTGCTCTTGATGAATCTCCGATATCTACGCTTCCTGCTGTCACTGACTCGATTCCTGAACCTGAGCCTGTATACTCAACTGTTACTGTTACTCCAGGGTTCTTCTCCATGAATGACTCCTTGAGTGCCTCACAAAGCTTCTCCATTGAAGTACTTCCTGCAAGTGAAAGTGAACCGCTTAAATTCTCATTTGATGTGCCTTCATCTGCGCTCTTATTTGCGCTTGTATCTGCATTGTTGTCTGCTCCGTCTGAGCTTGAGCCACATCCTGTAAATGCTGCTGTCATCATTGTTGCAGCAGTTGCTAAAACTAAAAGCTTTTTCATACGATTTTTCATTTTAATTTCCTCTTTCATTTCTTTCTTGAATTTATTTCTTTGTTTGTTACAACTGATATAGTAACGGGGAAATGTAAAATGCAAAATCATTAGTGTGTAAAATGCATGTAAAAAAATATTTTTAATTTACAATACGATTGTAAATTTGATAGACTGACCATCTTTACTTTCTGCAGTGATTTTTCCTTTGTGTGCCTTTACTATGGCATAGGCTACCGATAGACCTATTCCGAAGCCTCCTGTTTTTGAGTTGCGAGAGGCATCAGTGCGGTAGAATCTCTCAAACAGCATGTCCTGTCTGCCTTTTTTTATGTTTGCAGTATCATCTACAGTGTTCCAAACGGTAATTATACGGTTTTTACTGGATGGTCTCATGGTCAGTTCTATTTCCGGTGCCGGATCTCCGGTGGTGGTAACACAATTGTTTTGTGTTTGGGTTGCCTTTTCGCAACTTACACTGCTGCATCCGGAATACTTGATAGCATTATCAAGTAAAATTGATACAAGCTGTCTGATAGTTTTCTCATCACCTGTATACAGTATTCCATCTGTCACATCAATCGTGAGCTTTTTTCCTTTTGTCTGAGCTACCGCTTTGAACGGCTCTGCAGTATCAAGTATCGCATCCGACAGAGAGAATTCCAGCATCTCAAGCTTTGTTGCTTCCTCATCCATTCTCGACAAAAATACAAGCTTTTCCGTGAGCGAGGTCAGGCGCGCTATCTGTTTTCTGGTGCTGCTTGTCCATTCATTCTCACCCTCCATCATCTCGATTACCTCTGTATTTGCATCTATTATGGTAAGCGGAGTTTTGATTTCATGGCTGGCATCCGTTATGAACCGCTTTTGCTTTTCATAGCTTTCCGATACAGGCTTTAGTATTTTCCCTGAAAAGAAATATATCATAACAAATACAACAAGAAGTCCAAAAACGCTGATTCCTATACTGGCCAATATATATGTTTTTATCGTTGAAAGCTCACGCTGACAGCTCAGAAAAATATACATTGTAGCACCATCCTCGTCCACAGTCAGGTACTTGCAATTATCTGCGAAGCCACTTTTTCCATCACCTTTTTTGCCTGATTTCCAAAGTTTTTTTGCATACTCGGCTGCATTTTCCGACGAGACGGATGCTATTTTACTTGTGTCAATATTTTCCACCTCGCCCTTGCTGTTTATCGTGACAGTAAAATATCTGGTATCAAACTGACTCTCCGGTGAGATACCATGGCGTTTTAGATCATTATCCTTAAAATTATCATCCTTTAAGTCAGCTTGATTCATATCGTCAGGTGGCTGTACATCTGTCCTGCCGGATGGTGGCTCTTTGGGCGTGGGAGTTTCTTTATTTATACTTTCATCTGTTGTATTGCTTTCCTCTCCCATACTTTCGCGCTCTAAAAGATCCGGGAATGTTCCTCCGTTTCCGGCAATCAGCTTAAGACGCGCATCCAGCGCTTCATTTGTACTCATATAATTTGCAATGTTTATCGTGCCTACAATTGCAATGAGAACGATTGAAACCGACAGCATTGCTATGGCTATAAATTTTCTTCGTAATTTTTTTAGCATTTTATCACCTGCACATTTTTTCTATTTCATGCTCTACATCCATTGGATCCAATGGACTTTCCGCTGTTTCATATGTCAATATAAGATTTTTTCCCTGATAATATCCATTTTCGTTATATTTCAATATCTTTCGATAAGCTTTGTTTCGATAATCAGGATTATCTATCAGACCAAGATGCTCCCACAAAATTATGTCGCCATTTTTCTTCTCAACCGTAAAATCCGGATAATAAATACCATTAGAGATTTTAATTGGCTTTTCATACTCAAAATTTATATTATTATCATACAAGGCTGTCGCAATAATTACTTCTGATTTTGACCGCACTATAATTCCCATTTTGGTATAAAACTTGAGGGCTTCGGGGTTAGGCGCCTGTGTCCTTTCATTTGTCTCCTCATTTTCCTTCTTATCAACTGCTAAAAGTATACTGCTATAATGTTTTTGCTTCAACATTTTCTGGGCATAATCCGTTTTATATTTTTTCCGGGCCTTCCTGTTTGTCTCAAGTAGTCTGAGCTCATTTATCGTGTCCTTCAGATAAAGCTCCAGATATTTTTTATTGACAAGATTTTTGATTTCTTTATCATTTTTCTTTGATAAATACTCTCTTCTGCCATTTTTCCAAACATACCATTTAACATTTCCATCTTTTTGTGTTGGATAAATTGTTCCTTCTTCAGTGATTGTCTCCAGCCTTTCCTGAATCTCTGATATCTCACCTTCCAACCATTGGATTCTATTATCTATTGAACTTATTTTATTTTCCTCCTATTCATCACGTCATGTAACGCTTTGTATGCAATTTAAACATTAATTTATTGTATTTTGTGGGGAATATGATAAATGCAATCTGTCATTTATCTTCAAAAGTGGAGAATATGATCTCCATTTGTTTGATAGCACTATATAAATATAGAAACAGGCTGTAATTTTGAACTGTTTTATAATTTTTAGGGATTACAGCTACTTTTTTATGGATTTTTCCGGCTGTTGGGCTGAGTTTAGGGTGCTGTTTTGGGGATTTCAGCGGTTTCAGCTACTTTTTTGGGGATTTTTCCGGCTGTTTCGCTGGGTTTTGGGTGCTGTTTTAGGGATTTCAGCGGTTTCAGCTACTTTTTGCCTGGTCTTTTCCGGCTGTTGGGCTGAATTTAGGGTGCTGTTTTGGGGATTTCTGCGGTTTCAGCTACTTTTTTATGGATTTTTCCAGCTATTTGGCTGGGTTTTGGGTGCTGTTTTAGGAATTTCTGCGGTTTCAGCTACTTTTTTATGGATTTTTCCAGCTATTTGGCTGGATTTTGGGTGCTGTTTTAGAAGTTTTAGGGATTACAGCCACCCATGGCCTGTCTGCTATGCTATCAACATATGGTTATTGTACATTATGCTAATTTAAAAATCCAGCATTTTCTACATAAAAAGCTGAATTTTCAGAAAACATACAATAGTTTCTGCTCAGATTCATAGGTCCCTGCCGTATATGAACTTTTCTAGCAGAATATAATAATTGGATCTTATCGCTTTTACACTGATGTTTGAATAATCCCTAAATTATCGAATATCCCACACCGCGTGTTGCCTTTATCTGTGCTGTAGAGCCCACTGATGCCAGCTTTTTCCGCAGATAGGATATGTAAACCCACACGACATTCTGTTCTGCTTCCGAATCATAGCCCCATATCCTGTCCATAAACTGGTCTACGGATATAATCTGCCCCGGATTTGTCATAAGCATCTCCAGCATCTGATATTCCTTGTTTGCAAGTCTGATTCCGACACTTTGAGTTCCTGTGCTTTGACAGGTCGCCTTACCATTATTCGCATTATTTATGTCTGTGCATACGTCGCATTTTTCCGTGCTGCCTGCATTCTTAATGCTTGCAGGTCCAGTCAGCATATAGGTTAATCTGTCCAGCGTGATGTCGCCAAATGTCAGCACTGAGTCTGTTGTATCAGCCTTGCGCCTTGTCATGGCGCGGATTCGAGCTAAAAGCTCCTTCATGGAAAATGGCTTCGTCAGATAATCATCGGCGCCACTATCAAGTCCTTCCACGCGGTCATCTATCTCAGCCTTTGCGGTGAGCATCAACACCGGGACAGAATTGCCATGACTTCTGATAGTTTTAAGCACCGTGATTCCATCCATTTTAGGCATCATGATGTCCAGTATTACTCCGTCATAGTTCTCTGAGTTTTCTATATAGTCGAGAGCCTCTGCTCCGTCATATACGGCATCAACTGAATAGTTGTTGTGTTTTAACACCGCTACAAGTGCGCGGCTTAAGTCCTCTTCGTCCTCTGCCAGTAATAATCTCATGATGACCTCCTTCTTACTTTTGCTCATTATATCATATTATGTACCTATTCAGAACCACCCTACACATATTGTTCGCAAAATCGCATGACATTCTGTTACTGGTCACACTGTTAGGTGTGAACATTAACGATACTCATGCTTTATCTTCACTCCGTTTTGACGCCAGCCTGACATCACGCTGTCAGGCTATGCGCCATGGTATATAATATTGCCGGATTAAAGAGATACCTCCGATTCACTTCCTGATGCTGAAAGTGTATAGGTCTGACCTGCCTTCAAATCTGCTGTACTGATTATCACACAGTCATATTTCTTCTGGGCTGTGTATGAAATAATCTCATTTCCGTCAGCATCCTTTAAAATCACATCACCAGCATCGGCCTGTGAATCAATCTTTACAAAGGCTACCTGCTGCTTTGAATCGCTGCTTACATCCTCCGCCATACCGCTACTTCCCACAGCAACAACAGTTCCGCCATTAATATAAAAGGATGATTTCTCTCCATAATCTATGGCACTGTTTCCGTTGTCTGATGGACCGTCCACATAAACTTCACCACCATTTATTGTCAGGTCTCCGTTGGAGTCAAGGCCATCGCCACCTGCCAGCACGTGTACGTAGCCACCGTTGATGACCATCCACATCTCATCCTCTGACGCAGTGTCTGTATCCTGTGATGTGTCTGATGAGCTGTCTGATTTCTGTGCTGCAACTGTTATGTTGCCGGTATCCTGAACTGTGTCTGATGCATCATCCGACTTCTGTGCTGCGACTGTTATGTTGCCGGTTGTCTTAGCTGTGTCTGATGTGTCGTCCGACTTCTGTGTGTTATCTGCTGTGCTATCAGATGTACTGTCCGACTTCTGTGCTGCATCCGGAGCGCTGTTTGGTGCCTGCATACCCTTGAAGCCATCGCCACCCATGCCGCCAAAACCACTCTGATCATTTCCACCTGCTGCATTTATGCCGTCGTCACTTGCAGTGATATCAATCTTGCCATCATTTATTGTGATATTGAGTCCCTCTAAGCCCTCATAGCTCTCTGTGACTGTAATGGTTCCACCATTGACCAGCAATGCACTGTCTGCGTGCATTCCGTCATCTCCTGAGCTGATTGTATAGGTTCCGTCATTTATTGTGACATCAGAGTTGCTGTGGAATGAATCATCCGCAGAGTTGATGGTAAATGTACCTCCGTTTACATAGAGTGCGCCATCTGACTTGATACCCTTGGTGCTTGTTGAGTCTGTGTCGGATGATGTAGATGAAGCTGCTTCTGAGTCAGTGTCTGATGATGTGCCTGATGCAGCTTCTGAGTCTGTATCGGACGATGCGCCTGATGCAGTTGTGCTGTCTGCAGCATCCTTACTTTGTGAATTCTTATCAGACTGCTGCCCATCTGATGTATCTTTACCTGACTTATCCGGTGGTGTCTGTGAAGTCTGGCTGTCTGCATTGTCCGAAGCTTTTTGATCCGTACGGCTTCCATCGAAGCTGTCGCCGGACGGCTTATCCGGTGGCGTCTGCCCGGTCTGTTTACCTGAATCGCTGCCAGAAGAATCTCCATTAGAACCACTTCCACTTGATGCTTCCCCGCTCGGCTTATCTCCACTCGGTGCTTCTCCGCTTGGTTTATCTCCGCTCGGTGCGCCACCGCCCATATCGCCACCCGGGCCACCCCCCGGCATGTCATTGTTTGTCTTTGTGGCATTTTCAGCGCCACCGCCTGCAGTTATCTCAAAATCTCCATCGTCAATCTGTACCACATATGATGCATCTATGCCGTCACCTGTACTCTCAATTGTAAAATCACCGGATGCTATGTATACAAAGCCTTTTTCGTCATCATCCGCATTTTCTGAGTGAATTCCATCCTTGCCGGAGGTCAGATTATACGTACCTGCTGCAATTCGCACGCTGTCTTTTCCTGAAAGCGCATGGTTTTTTGCCGTAATATTGCAGGTTCCGCTTACAAGCTTTAAATCATCCTTTGATACAATTCCGTGTCCATACTCTGAATTTATGGTGAGTGTTCCCTTTCCATTCAGCGTCAGGTCATCCTTTGAAAAAATCACAGCATCTATATTGTTGTCATCAATTGCCTCATACTCAGCCGTGTTCATGAGAATGTTCTCTGAGTCCTCTGCCAGCGTAATAAATGTCTTATCTGCACTCTTTATATATATTGCTGCGCTTGATGCGCAGGTGATGTCAACATTGTCAAGCACAAGCTGTACCTTGGCGGAGTCTGCATCTACGACAATCTGGCCCTCTGATAAGGCTCCGGAAAGCACATATGTACCTTCCTTGGATATGGTGATGATATTACCGGAAATACTCACACCGCTCGACGCTGCTTTAGTCTCATTCATTTCTGACTTATCTGCTTTAGTTCCATCCGTTTCTGACTCGTCTGCCTTGGTCTCATCCGTTTCTGACGCATCAGCCTCCGTGTCATCCCCTACGGTTACTGTAGTCGAATCATCTGCCAGATTGATTTTTACAGCACTGCTCTCATCATAGCCCACATCAAGATCTCTCTCCGTAAACATATCATCATATGAATAAATTCCATTGACCGTGGCTCCTGCAGAGGTCTGGTCTGCGGTTATCTCTGTGCCTGAATTTTTGACTGTCGAGCAGGCTGTTACGGACATTGCCATGATTACAGCCGCACCGATTATCCCGTATAGCTTGATATTTTGAAAATATTTTTTAACTTTTCTATAGCTCATTCGTATTTACCTCCTGTTGCATAATTGCGATTTCAAGGTTGCCGTTTCGGCAGCGAAGCTCATCTATAAAGCTCTTTTCCATCGCCAAATCCTTAAGTGTTATGTGATAGGTAAGCTTGTAAAGGCTTCCCATATTCGTTGTCTTTACAGAAACAATCTCACAGGCTGTGAGATATTTCTCAAATAAATCATCAAAGGCCGAGCCGTAATTTAAATCCTCAGGAATTGTAATCCTAAGTGTTCTGTCGCTTGTAGCTCTTGTGTGTGTACCAAAGCCTGATATATTGAGCACGAGCATCACCATGCCCATGATTAATGCAAAAAGCACTGCAAATGCCAGATAGCCCATTCCTGCGATAAGTCCTGCTGCCATAGCAAGAAAAATTGTACCTATCTCCTTTGCTGTTCCCGGTACCGAGCGGAAACGCACCAGTGAAAAAGCTCCCGCTACAGCTACTCCTGCACCGACGTTACCGTTTACCATCATGATGACTATGCACACCACTGCCGGAAGCATCGCAAGCGTTATCGCAAAGCTTGCTGTATAGCGGCTTTTGTATGTGTAAACCCATGTAATAAAGGCTCCGATTATAAGTGAAACCACTATGCAAATTATGAAATCCGGCACCGAAATGACCGTTGTAGCCGTTGTATCAAATAATCCCGTAAAAATGTTGCTAAGCATATGTAATCCTCCATAATATCTGTTTTCTAATATCTGCGTTTATAATATTGCTTTTATATTTTGCTCTTATATTTTTGTTCTTATAATTTCTAATCCCTGCTTTTATCTCTATTATGCACTTTCTGCTTTAATTCCCAACCACAGCTACAGGCTCATCACCATATAGCCAATCGCAGCCATAAGCCGGCTTAGTGCTTTTATTATTTGCACGGTCATATATCGCCCGGTATGCTGTACCGTATTTTGAAAAAGATGTCTTGTAAAGCTTATTTGCCGTGAGAAAATCAACCATCCATCCCGGTATGGCTCCATCTGTCTTTACCTCCATCAGTACCTTTTGGTCCGCAAGTATAGGTGTGCCGTAGATACCCTTGTCAAGTGACAGGTCATAGTCCCTCCAAAGGATATTCCTGTCAAAGGTCACTCTGAACTCGTGATTGTTTCTTGCATAAAAGGCTTCTCTTTCATATGATAAAAGCACTGCCGGTGCGAGGTTTTCATATATTTTGAGTGCATAATTTATCTCGCTTGCAATCTGTGAATCAGTTATTTGTGACTCAGCTATTTGCGACTCAGCTATTTGCGAATCAGCTATTTGTGACTCAGCTATTTGTGACTCAGCTATTTGCGACTCAGCTATCTGCCCATCTCCTGCCAGATATGAAAGTGCCCTATCATATGTCATTGCAATTCTTCGCTTGTATACAACAGAGCAGAATTTCTTTTTCAGCTCCACAAAAACCGTGTCAGACGGCTTTGCCACTCCGTAGCTTCTCAGCCTTAGCTTTTCCTTATATACCGGATGCTCCAATGATCTGCGGATAAGAAGATGCTTTGGTGTGTCATAGTATAAGCTGCAGACTGTGCTTCGTCCATGCTCATCTGCTATCATATATCCATCCATCACTTCCATCAGCTTTTCGAAAACTGTTTCATCTATCATGTATTTAATTTCAAATCTCTTGAAAATCATTTGATCTGCCATGTTTTATGTCTCCCTTCGTTTTGATGGTGTCATACTAACATGGCTACCTTAAATGAACTTAAAAAATCCGACGCTGTTTAAAAGCGTCGGATTTTAATCCATATTGTAACTATTTAAATATTTTATTTTGCCTATGCATTATTATCTTGTATGAATAAAATAAACTATGCATTATTGCTTTCTATGAATGAAATAAACTCAGCAGCATTTCTCGGTTTTGAGAAATAATAGCCCTGGATGTAATCTATTCCAAGCTCATCCAGCTTTGCAAACTGCTCCTTCTCCTCGATTCCCTCAGAAACAATCTCAAGCTCTAGCTTTTGTATCATGCCCATTGCGGCATCCATAACAGGCTTGCCCTTTCCGTTGTCGAAATATGCATTTGTCATGCCTCTGTCAAACTTGACAATGTCAATCGGCATATCAACAATATAGCTTAAATTTGACTGGCCTGTGCCGAAATCATCCAGTGCAAACCTTACTCCCACCTTGCGAAGGGCATTCATATTATCAAGCAGTATCTCTTTTTCAATGATAGATGCAGACTCTGTAATCTCGAGCACAATATCATTTGCATCCACATGATATTTCTCCATAATTGCAATAAAATCCTGTGCTAAATGGTCATAGGCACACTGTACCACAGACAGATTGCATTCAATATACTCAAGCCCCATCGCATGTATATCATGCTGTACAATAAATCTGCACACCATCTCAAACACGCGCTCTCCAAGCCGTAAAATGAGCCCCCTCTTCTCGGCCACAGCGATAAATCTGCCGGGAGGTATGATATTTCCCTCGCGCGACCTTATCCTGACAAGCGCCTCCGCAGAGGTAAATTTATGCGTTTTAGTGTTATAAATAGGCTGGTAAAACACCTCAACACGGTTATCGCGCAACGCCCCTATTATCTCATTCTCAACTGAATTTTCATCATATATGTGCTCAATGACCTCATTATTTATGAGCATCACGCCACGCCCAGTAAACTCAGCTCTGTTACGCTTGGCATATTGAAAAAGCCCCAGTATATCCGATGGTCTTCGCACAAGCTCAGTAGAGCTTAGATAATATATCTCCCCAAAAAGCATCGTCATATTGTCCTTACCCCATGGCTTGTCAAACCTGCGTTCCAATATTCCGATTGTTTTTTCTGCGCAATCAGTATTCTCAAAAACCAGCAGATACTCATTTGCCGAGCTTCTAAAAACATAATTATCAGGCAGACTTTCTATAAAAGAAACCACCTCAAAAAAAATACTTTTTTCCATCTCGCTGGAGAAAAAATCATTTCCATTGCCTCCATAGCGAATACACACTATCGATACGTCCTTATCCTGTCCGTATGCCTCCTTCATATATTCAAAAAAGGCATTGAGGTTGAAAAATCCTGTATCCCTGTCAATATTTGCCATCGGATTTTCAAGCATAATAAAAATGATCAGCACACCTATCACACTCGCAAAGCTGACAATCAATATTTTTTTATCTATAAACTGAATAACCGCCGATAAAAACATAAGAGCCACCCAGACCTGCATGCTCTTTCTTCTTTGCGGATTTATTGCGTGTTTGTACTTTTTGGTCAACAGTAGAATAAGCGCCAGCAGAGTTACCGTTACCGCATATGTTATAATAACTGACGTGCCATATGTATAGACTATATTATCCGAATCATAAATTTTAATCGGCACAGCCATTATCAGAATATCAGTTACGATTCCAAATATCCACAGCCGCCTTCTCCACTTGCGCTCAAGCTCTTTTTCCCTGAAAATATCCACACAAATATACCAGAAGGCCACCATGGCAACCCATGTAACCGTCCAGAGATTTAATTTGCAGATAATATTAATAGCAGTAAGAGAATATCCGCTTCTTTTTTCAATTGCAACAAGTGAAAAAATATCAAAGAAAAGTGACAGCATGCCTGCGAGCCATACCTCAACAAAAGCCTGAGATGTATGTAATATAATCTTTTTCTGCGAAATATAAAAATACATTATTACGAACATCACCGCTACGGCACACATTTGTGAAACAATATTCATATCCCCTATTTCCTGTCCCTTTCTTAAAGCAAGCCAATACACTAGTACTATTTTACCGCTATTCTATCCATAAAGCAATATATTACTTTGATTTCCAAAGAACTAAATAAACAGTAATAAAAAAACACGCTATGCGCGTGCTCCAAAATAAAATAGATAGTGACTGTCCAACCAAGTATCAATAAATAAATCGGCGTGACAAGATTCGAACTTGCGACCTCTACGTCCCGAACGTAGCGCTCTACCAAACTGAGCCACACGCCGTCTGCAGTTTGTTTTGCAACTATTAAATAATATCACAATGTATAAATTTTGTCTACCCCATAATATATATTTATGGTATGATTTATGCAGTAATATGTTAATGATTAAAGGTTCAAAAATATCATCTATGCACGCTTGCATGCGATTTGATATACACCTTAATTACCAGCACCACACCGAGAAAGCTGCAATTTACTATGTGAAGCCGATATATTAGTGGGTTTCTGGGTGTGGCCAGTTTGGTGTCCTAAAATTGATAAGGAGAATGTCATGACAAATCAGACAAATCACATAAATAAAACTGCTATAATAACCGGAGCTTCACGCGGTATCGGTGCCGCAATTGCCAAAAGGCTGGCTTCCTGTGGCTATAACCTATCACTTTGCTGCCGCAATTCATCTGACAGGCTTAAGGCGTTTGCTGATGAGCTTCACTGTACATACGGAATCGAGGTGCTCTGCCACACCGGAAATGTCGGGGACTTTTACTTTGCCAAGGATATGGTTACAAAAACCATTTCGCATTTCGGTCATATAGATGTGCTTGTCAACAATGCAGGCATATCACATATCGGGCTGCTGAGTGACATGACACCGGAGGAATGGAACAATATCGTGGCGATAAATCTGACCGGTGTTTTCAACTTTACAAAGCTCGTCATCCCTTATATGGTTGCCGATAAATGCGGCCGTATACTACAGATTTCCTCTGTCTGGGGCAATGTCGGAGCATCCTGCGAGGTGGCATACTCAGCCTGCAAGGGCGGTATAAATTCATTTACCAAGGCACTCGGCAAGGAGCTTGCGCCATCGCATATTCCGGTAAATGCCATAGCCTGCGGTGTCATAGATACCGATATGAACCGCTGCTTTGACGAGGCAGAACGCGCTGAGCTTGCCGATGAAATCCCTGCCGGACGCTTTGCCACTGCTGATGAAGTCGCAGATATGGCTTATTCCATCATCACTGCACCTGATTACCTCACAGGACAAATAATCACCTTTGATGGTGGCTGGATTTAAACCTGTAATTTTAATTTTTCCATTTTTTTCGTATTTTTCAGATATTTGTTGCCTTTTACAATTATTGTGTTACAATTTGTTTATGAGTAGAACAAATAACTTTCTATTAGAAAAGCAACTTGCAACCATTAGTACAACTGTACCTGACAGGCTTGATTACCTGATGAAGCTCAATAGTTTGACCAACGTGGCTCTTTCTGAAATCATGTGTTGTGCAGAATCAACTATTTCAGGCTACAGGACAGGCCGTAGAGTGCCTGACATTTTTGTCATTTGCCATTTAAGTACAATTTTTGGTGTCACACCCAATTATTTTCTTGGATTCACAGACGAAATTTGTCCAACTCACAACTGATTATGTGATATATACAAGGCCTTCCGGTATCACTTCGCAAAATTACCGGCTGCTGCAACTGTCACATAAAATATATTGAAAAATGAAAGGGGGAAATGTTACTGTCTAAGCCAAAGCAGTAACGAAAAACAGCCCGGCACACTTATCGCTATGTGATATGTGTACCGGGCTGTTTTTTTAATATCTATTCATAACCGCTTAGAACAAAACGCTGATACGTCCTGCCTGTATGCTGGCAGCAGCTTTTATTGCTACTCTGCCACAAGTATTATCGTGGTTCTCGCAGGAACCCTTATGGTGTTGACACCCAAAAGCTCTGTCTTTGCAGTGAAGTCCTCTCCGTCAAAATACTCTGCATTGGTGTTGGTGTCCACATGCCAGTGTTTTCCGTTCGGAAGCACCGGAAGCTGCATCACAAGCGGCTCCCAATATGCATTCATACAATAGAATACAATATCGTCCTCCGTGTCCTCCTCATTTCGTCCGGCATACATGATACCGATGAGCTTTGTCTTGTAATCCGTTGAGGCATTGAACGGTGTACCGTTGTGCACGCTGATTTCAGGGAACTGACAGGATGAAGGCTTTGTCATCTTTCTGAGTATAGGGTGCTCCTTCCTGAACTGAATCATATGACGCACGAAATCATGGATTTCCTTGAATTCCTCAAGCCTGCTCCAGTCGAGCCATGAGATGATATTGTCCTGACAATACGCGTTGTTGTTTCCAAACTGGGTGTTACAGAACTCATCTCCCGCAAAAAACATCGCCGGACCACGGCTGCACAAAAGCGCTGCAAATGCATTCTTTATAAGGCGTCTTCTCAGTCCGTTTACATTTTGGTCGTCTGTCTCGCCCTCTGCGCCACAGTTCCAGCTATGTCCGTTGTTGTCACCGTCTGTATTGTTCCAGCCGTTTTTCTCATTGTGCTTTTCATTGTATGAGTAAAGGTCATACAGTGTAAAGCCATCATGACAGGTCAGGAAATTGACTGATGCCTTGTGTCCTCTGCTCTCCGGGCTGTAAAGGTCACGTGAGCCTGTGATACGTGTGATGGCATTTCCCGCCATACCGTCATCGCCCTTTAAAAAGCTTCTCATGTCATCTCTGTATCTGCCGTTCCACTCTGCCCATCTGTTCCATGATGGGAAGCTTCCCACCTGATAAAGTCCGCCTGCATCCCATGCCTCTGCGATGAGCTTCATCTTGCCAAGCACCGGGTCGAATGCCAGCGACTCAAGAATCGGCGGATTGGCCATAGGTGCACCGTTTTGGTCTCTTCCGAGAATGGAAGCCAGGTCAAATCTGAAGCCATCCACTCTGTACTCAATGGCCCAGTGTCTCAGACAGTCTATGATAAAGCTGCGCACAACAGGATGATTACAGTTCATAACGTTTCCACAGCCACTGAAATTGTAGTAGTGTGCATCCGGTGTCAGCATATAGTACACGTTATTGTCTATTCCCTTGAAGGAAAAGCACGGTCCCATCTCATTTCCCTCAGCGGTATGGTTGAACACCACATCGAGAATGACCTCTATGCCGTTTTCCTTTAAAGCCTTTATCAGCGATTTCAGCTCGTCTCCCTCGTGGTTGTGCTCCTCGTTGAAGGCATAGCTTGTATTCGGTGCAAAAAACGATACTGTGTTGTAGCCCCAGTAATTGTAGAGCTGCACATCATCGACCACCCTTGCGCTCTCCATCTCATCGAACTCAAAAATCGGCATGAGCTCCACTGCATTTATTCCAAGGTCCTTAAGATACGGAATCTTATCCTTCAAACCTGCAAATGTGCCCGGTGCGCTGACACCTGAGGACTTATCCTTTGTATAGCCCCTCACATGTGTCTCATAAATCACAAGGTCCTCAAAGGGCTGCTCAAGCTGCTTTATATTGCCCCAGTCAAAGCTGCTTTTTACAACTCTGGCCCTGTACTCAAAATCCTTGCCGCCCTCCGGCTTTTCTCCCCATTTTCGCTGTCCCGTGACCGCTCTGGAATATGGGTCTAATAGGACATTTTCCTCGTTAAACAGAAGTCCCTTTGCCGGCTCATAAGGTCCGTCAAACGAAAATGCATACTCAAATTCATCCGGCTTTATATCAAAAACAAGCATGGAGTAGGTATCTCCTATCCTGTATGAATCAGGAAACGGAATCCTCGCATACGGCTTTGGTGCCTGTGGCTTGAACAATAAAAGAGTACACCTTGTTGCCCCATGGGAATTGATGGTAAAGCTCACTCCGTTCGATGCCACGCACGCTCCGTACATTCTGAAAAAGCCCGGACGTATCTTAAACCCCTCTACCACATCAAGCGGCTGCAGGCCTGTATTTACCACATCCTCATGCTTTTCTTCTTTATTGCGCTCTCTCCACATATACATATTGCTCTTTGCTCCCTTACTATATTTGTATGATGGTACATGCCTTTTGTTGCATGACTGCCTTTTATCTTAATTCGTAAAAAATCTGCTATTGATTTACATGCAGGTTTCCAAGCTCATCAATTTCTATTTTACTATAATTTTGTGAATAAGTGTTCATTAAATTGCATATCTCCTGCGCTTTTTCTCTGGAAGCCACTGTCGGTCTGAAATCATTGTATGAGCTTGCGCTGCTTAAGGTGCATGGAATAATCCGAGCATCTATGCCCGGCTGCAATTCACCATTTATCAGAGTAAATGCCTGCTGATAAATCGCCGTGTTCTTGTCTGATGGGTTTTTATTGCCTCCGAAGCAGAAATTCCCAAGACTGTAGCATATCATTTTGCCGTTATAGACCTCCATGCCCTGCAGCACATGAGGATGGTTTCCAACTACCAGGTCAGCACCCCAATCAATGATGCGGTGTGCTGCCGCCTGCTGATAATCATTCGGATAATGGTCTCCCTCTATGCCCCAGTGACAGCAGGCTATAACGATTGCCGCTCCCTGCTCACGAAGTTTAGCTATACCGTTTTGGATATATGCCTCGCGGTCGCCGTTTTGTGATAAAAGGCTGGCTGACACTATTCCAATCCTTGTCCCATCAGCTGTCTCGTAAATGCCTGTCTGATCATTAAAGCCATACACTATCCCGGCATTTTCAAGCACGCTTCTCGTATCGTCAAGTCCCTGCTGGCCATAGTCGTATGTGTGATTGTTTCCAAGACTGCAGGCCTCGATGGAGCTTCCCGTCATAATGCCAATGTAGCCCGGCTTTCCCTTAAGGTTCCAGCGCTTTTCGACGCGCTCCGTCGCATCCGATAGCACACACTCCAGATTGATGAGTGTCATATCGTCGGCCTCAAAAATATCTCTCACGCCGCCGAAAAAGTAGTCCTGTCCCTTTGAGTCATAATAAGAATTAAAGCTGCCGTCATAGCTTTGCTCCTGATTGTTACCGAGTGTACAGTCTCCTGTAGCCGTAATCACTATGGTTGACATCTGCGGCTGCTGTGTATCCGCTTCGGCTGCATCAGACTGTGTACTCTCTGTGCCTTGTGCTGTACTGTCAACTGCGTTATCGTCTTCTTTTCCGGTATCCGATGTGTCTTTAACTACATCCACACCATTCTGATTATCGGCTTCCTTTATATTATCTGCAATATATTCTTTTCCTATGAGTGCTCCCGCCATAATAATGCATAAAACCAAAAGAGCAGATAATAGTATTTTTAATCCCTTGTTTTTCATAGTGCTCCTCATATGTTATATTATATTTTTATGTTGTTATTCAGGCATAAGCCGTCATAATAACAGACCTTATTCAAAACTACCACACTCTTAGAATATCAACCGTGTGCGCACTTGCTCCCATCAGGTCTGCTCTCTCACATGTGGAAAGATGATACTGTACAAACATATCAAACTCTTCCTCGTCAAGAGCATTCAGAAACGGTCTGATATAATTTGCCGCGCCATCGGCTGCTATTATCTTTTCGCGAGTAAGCGCTGCCTGTGCATTTAATGCCTCTATATCTTCTAATCGGACAAAACTGTACAAATCATTAGCTTTTTCTGTACAATGGAAGCTCTCATCGAGCATTCCGCCCTCTATGCCCTCTTTTATATGCTTCTCCTTTATGGCATAGGTTATCACGCTGTACTCATTCATAATGTATGCCACAAGTATGTAACCACCCGGTTTTGTCACCCTTTTTGCCTCATTCAATGCGGCAAGCTTTTCCTCTGCCGACTTCAGATGATACATCGGTCCGAATACGAGTGTGAGGTCAAATTCATCGTTTCCAAACTTTTTAAGCTTTGTGGCATTGCCCTGGTATGCCTTTACTTTATCACTCTTTTGCTTCAGCCTGCCAAGGTTATGCTTGACTAACTCGAGTGCAGTCACATCATATCCCTCCTCGGCAAGCGGCACTGAATATCTGCCTGTACCCGCACCGACATCCAGGATTTTAATCTGTGAGCGAAGTGCTTTTATATCCCTTAGCATTTTTTCATCAGAAGTCAGATTTACTACTTTATTATCTGCTTCCGCTACTTCTGCATCAGACGGATAATCCTCATCATCAAGCTGCTTCTCATTCATCAAGCTGCCAAGACAATCGTGTATATACTTCATGGAGGTAATAAACTCTACCCTGCCGTGACGGCTGTTTAGGCGCTTTTCCTCGTTGAATTTGTTATAGTATTCTTCTAATTCTGTCACGTATATTCCTCCCTGTATTATTCCTCGATATGCTCTCGTCCCTGCGCAATGATTGTGCGCACATGTCCGTCGGCAAGCGAATAAAACACTGATTTGCCCTCACGTCTGCTGTTTACGAGCTTGTTTGCCTTTAGTATCCTAAGCTGATGTGATATGGCGGACTGTGTCATGTTGAGCACCTTTGCAAGGTCGCAGACGCATACCTCCGCTTCAAACAACACAAAGAGGATTCTGATTCTGGTGGAGTCGCCAAATACCTTAAAAAGCTCTGCAAGGTCGTAGAGCTCGGTTTCCTCAGGCATTGTATCATTTACTATTTTCAGAAGGTCTTCGTGGATTTCGTTGCAGTCGCAGCATTCTATCTGTTCATTTATGTTTTCGCTCATGGGGTGGTGTCCTTTCTGCATTATTCTTACTTTATTGGCTATGGGGCGGGTGCTTGCAGAAATTGCATGTGCCCTCGCTCAGTATTGCGATATTAAGACTCTGTAGGAATTATGATTTAGGTTTTGGCTATATGACGCAACCGGCTTTTAGCGCCGTCCGTGGCGCTAACGCCTTGTCCGTGCGTCCATGCACGGACATTGCTGTGTTGTGACATAATTCCAACAGACTCTAAATATCTCCATATTCGCGATGTCACATGCAATTTATGCAAGCACCCTTTGGTTTTGGCTCATTGAAGGGTGTAAACAGTAACTTCTTTTATACGCGAAAAACAGAGTGCACCTCTGGGGTGCATTCTGTCTAGTATTTTTTATATAGTAGTTTCATCCTGCTTTGATATCTGTACTCTTGGGGCTCTATGCATTTAGAGCTTGTGTACGAATAATGCGCGGATTGCATTTAGTACTGCAATCACCATTACTCCTACGTCTGCAAATATTGCGAGCCACATATTGGCTATTCCGACTGCTCCGAGCACGAGGCAGATCAGCTTGATGCCTATTGCGAAGTAGGTGTTTTCATATACTATTCGCAGGCATTTGCGCGATATTTTTATTGCTTTTGCTATTTTTAGCGGGTCATCATCCATGAGGACGATATCTGCGGCTTCGATTGCGGCATCTGAGCCCATGGCGCCCATGGCGATTCCGATATCTGCTCTTGAGAGCACCGGTGCATCGTTGATTCCGTCTCCGACGAAGGCGAGCTTTTCTTTGCTGCCTTTTTTCGCAAGCAGCTCCTCTACCTTTGCCACCTTATCGCCCGGCAAAAGCTCACTGTATACCTCATCGATTCCAAGCTCTGACGCTACTGAGTCGGCTACTGTCCTTGAATCGCCTGTAAGCATTATTGTACCTTTTATTCCGGCTTTTTTCAATGCCTTTATTGCTGCTGCTGAGGTTGGTTTTATCTTATCTGAAATAAGGATATAGCCCTCATAGCTGCCATCTATTGCGATATGGACTATGGTTCCGACCTTGTCTGTTTCACTGTCGCTTAAGCCCAGCTTTTTCATGAGCTTGTAGTTTCCTGCCGCTACAGATACGCCATCTACCTTTGCGGTGACTCCGTGGCCGCTGATTTCCTCAACGTCTGTCACACGGGTTCTGTCGATTTCCTTTCCATATGCCTTCTGTAAGCTCCTGCTGATCGGGTGCGATGAGCTGCTCTCTGCAAGTGCTGCATACTCAAGCACCTTTTCTCTATCGAGCGTATTGTCGTAGACTCCTGCTACCTCGAAAACGCCCTCTGTCATGGTACCTGTCTTGTCAAATACAACGTATCTGGTCTGTGATAGGGTCTCAAGATAGTTGGAGCCCTTTACAAGAACACCCTCGCGGCTGGCGCCTCCGATCCCTGCAAAAAAGCTGAGCGGAATACTGATGACCAGTGCGCACGGACAGCTTATTACGAGGAAGGTAAGTGCCCTGTATATCCAGCTACCCCACTGTGGTGCGGCTGACAGGAAAAGTATTCTGACAAGCGGTGGCAGTATCGCAAGTGCAAGTGCACTGTAGCAGACTGCCGGAGTGTAATACTTGGCAAATTTTGATATGAAATTTTCTGATTTTGATTTCTTTGAGCTTGAATTTTCAACGAGGTCAAGTATCTTTGAAACCGTTGATTCGCCAAACTCTTTGGTGGTTTTAATCTTTAAAACACCGGACATATTGATGCATCCGCTGATTATCTCATCACCGCATTTTGCATCCCTCGGCACGCTCTCGCCTGTAAGTGCGCTGGTGTTTAATGTAGATGAGCCCTCAACTATCACACCGTCGATAGGAACCTTTTCTCCGGGCTGTACCACGATTACTGAGCCGATAGCAACCTCATCAGGGTCAACCTGGGTGAGCTTTCCGTCCACCTCGATATTGGCATAGTCGGGTCTGATATCCATGAGCTCGCTGATATTCTTACGGCTCTTTCCGACTGCATAGCTCTGAAACAGCTCTCCTATCTGGTAGAAAAGCATAACGGCTATAGCCTCTGTATAGTCACCATTCTCATAGAGCGCAACCGCTATCGCGCCCACAGTGGCAACCGCCATCAGGAAGTTTTCATCAAATACCTGCTTGTTTTTGATTCCCTTAAATGCTTTTTTCAGGATATCGTATCCTATAACCAGATAAGGCACCATATAAAGCAGGAACCTGATAATTCCCTTAACCGGTATGAAATGTAATATAATCATGAGTACTGCTGCGATTATGATACGCGTAAGTACTTTTTTCTGCTTTTTATTCATACGCCAAAGCTCCATTCGTTATAATCTCTTGATAATCACCCTTACTATAGCGCAGGCATTGAAATAATATCATTTGTCATTCCAGTGCCCCGGCAATTTATAAGAAAATCTCGCAGTCGTCCTCTACCTTTTTACAGTTCTTAAGAACCTCCTGCATAACCGCCTTTGCATCCTGTCCTTCCTCAAACTCAACGCTCATCTTGAGTGTCATGAAATTGACTGTGGCATCCTTTACACCTGCTGTATTCTTTGCGGCATCCTCCATCTTGTTGGCGCAGTTAGCGCAGTCTACATCGATTTTGTAAGTCTTCTTCATAGTAGTGTTCTCCTTATTTTCATGATTTATTTGTTTTATTGTACGTTTTGCATTGAACATATGAATGATTGTTCATATGTTAATTTTATTATAGCACTTTTTACACTGTTGTCAATACACAATGTGCATCTAGACACAAAATCTATTCACATACTCTAATCACATAATTTAATCACATAGTTTATGATTCAGACTTCATTTTAAATATTTTCATTCCAAATGCTTCCCTCTTCTATCCCGTTTGCCGTAAGCCATTCATCCTCAACCTCTACATGACGCTGTCTGCCGTCTTCTCCCTCTAGATAAACAATGCATTTTGCTTTTGCACCGTCCACTCTTTCCTCACAGCCAAAATCTGCCTCATATATGTGCGTTACTTTATATACCACTACTCTCCGCCTTCTTTCATATATTTTGCATGACATAAATATATAGAAACTTCCCACATGTACAGGTGGATGATTCCACTCTTAAATATCATGTGGGAAGCTGTTTAAAACTATATTTATTAATTGCCGAATAAATAATTATAATGCCGCTTTAATCGCTGCAAGCAGCTCATCATATGTCTCATATGCAGGAAGCTCAGGGTAGTCCTTCTTGATGGCATCTGTGCTTCTGAAAAGGAAGCCTGCCTTGCTGGCCTGTATCATGCCTAAATCGTTGTGGCTGTCACCGCTTGCGATGGTATCGTATCCGATAGACTGCAGTGCCTTTACAGTTGTAAGCTTTGACTGCTCACATCTCATTCTAAAGCCTGTAATCTCGCCATCTTCAGCAACCTCAAGCTCGTTACAAAAGATTGTTGGCCAGCCGAGCTTCTTCATGAGCGGGCCTGCAAACTGTGAAAATGTATCACTGATGATGATTACCTGTGTAATTGAGCGAAGCTCATCTAAGAACTCCTTTGCGCCCGGCATTGGATCTATTTTTGCGATTGTCTCCTGGATTTCTTTTAATCCGAGTCCGTGCTCCTTTAAAATATTTATTCTATAGTTCATGAGCTTATCATAATCCGGCTCATCTCTTGTTGTCTTTTCAAGCTCAGGAATGCCTGTCTCCTTTGCAAATGCAATCCAGATTTCAGGTACCAATACTCCCTCAAGGTCTAAGCATACAATATTCATTTTGATTCCTCCGTGTGTTTTATTTTATGGATTTCGATGAAGCTCAATATACTTGTCATGTAACTATTTAAGCAGCCTTGAACAGTTACATTTCATTTATAGTTCACCGATTTAATCCAGTAAAGTATATCATACAAGACGACTGTCTACAATAGAATTATACGTGATTTTTCAAAGGATTTTCATTACACGCGCCGACTTTTGCAGAGAAGACGCCCTCATCATCTATGATGTTTCCGCTCTCAACATGCTTTTTCAGTATATTGTTAAACGCATAATCCCATATTTTCTCTGAGCCAAGTGCTGTGCGCTTATTTCTACCGAGTATCTGCGACAGCTTCACGCTGTGCTCACGCCATGAGAGCCCGCCTGACGCATCATTTAGCAGCATCGGCTGGATATTATCCATGGTATGTGCAAATTTGGCTTCCGGTGTCTGCTGCGCCTCAAATTCCTCCCACAGCTCTAAAAGCGGCTTGCCCTGTTCCTTTGGCAAAAGTCCGTATATGCGCTCCGCCGCCTTCTGCTCACGCTCATGCTGTGTGGCCTTGCCTGCCTCATCATAGGCATATGTATCTCCTGCGTCAATCTCTACTATGTCGTGTATCAAAAGCATTCCTACTGTCTTTAGCACGTCTATCTTCTCATTGGCATACTCGCTCAGGAGCATGGTCATGATAGCCATATGCCAGGCATGCTCCGCATCATTTTCCTTGCGGCTTGCATCAGCTAAATACGTCTGGCGGAATATCTCCTTTTCCTTGTCGATTTCTCTGATAAAATCAAGCTGTTTTTCTAATCTGTCGTTTTTCTCATTTTCCTGCATTATTGTATCTCCATGTTAATTCTTACCATATTTGCAAATCTGCATTCTTTTACTTTATTATGAATTAACCAATAGCTTTGTCAAGCTTTCAATACAAATTACAGCGCATCCTTCATAGATTTAACATACTCACCGACATGCTTTGGTGAGTCCTCACCATATTCATCGATAATCTTGATGATAGCGGAGCCCACAATGGCACCATCCGAGATGTCTGCCATCTTCTTTGCCTGCTCAGGTGTTGAAATGCCAAAGCCGATAGCACATGGCACATCAGTGTTTTCCCTGATGACCTTGACGATGGAAGCCAGATCTGTCTTAATCTCGCTTCTTGTACCGGTGACTCCGAGGCTTGAAATCACATAGATAAAGCCGGTTGCCTCCTTTGCAATCATCGCGATGCGATCCTTTGATGTAGGTGCGATAAATGAAATGAGGTCCACAGCATATTTCTCACAGAGTGGTAAAAACTCTTCCTTTTCCTCATATGGGATATCAGGCAGGATAAGTCCGTCAATGCCTATTTCCTTACATGTACTGATAAACTTTTCTGCGCCGTAGGAGTAAACCACGTTTGCATATGTCATGAAAACCATAGGGATTGTGACATCTTTTCTCAAATCTCTCACAAGGTCAAAAACCTTGTCAGTGGTGACTCCGGCTGCGAGTGCCTTTATGTTGGCTCCCTGAATTACCGGTCCCTCTGCTGTAGGATCAGAGAATGGAATACCAAGCTCTATAAGGTCTGCTCCGTTTGCAACAGCTTCTCTTACGATTTTTGCAGTTGTCTCTAAATTTGGATCACCGCAGGTGATAAATGGTATAAATGCCTTGCCGTTTTCAAACGCACTTCTTATCTTACTCATAAATGTTCTCCCCTCTGTATCTTGCTATTGCCGCGCAGTCCTTGTCGCCTCTGCCTGAAACAGTAACAACGATTATCTTGTCCTTGTCCATTGCAGGAGCCAGCTTCATGGCATATGCCACTGCATGTGAGGACTCGATTGCAGGGATGATTCCCTCTGTCTTTGCGAGGTATTCAAAAGCATTTACAGCTTCATCATCTGTTACCGGTACATATTTTGCTCTTCCGATATCGTGCAGATATGCATGCTCCGGGCCGACTCCCGGATAGTCAAGTCCTGCAGAAATAGAATAAACCGGAGCAATCTGTCCGTATTTGTCCTGACAGAAGTATGACTTCATGCCGTGGAAAATACCAAGACGGCCTGTATTTACTGTGGCCGCAGTCTCAAAGGTATCGATTCCTCTTCCTGCTGCCTCGCAGCCGATGAGCTCAACTCCCTCATCCTCTATGAAGTTGTAAAAGCTTCCGATGGCATTTGAGCCGCCGCCCACACATGCGATGACTGCATCAGGCAGTCTGTGCTCCTTTTCAAGCATCTGCTCCTTGATTTCCTTTGAGATGACCGCCTGGAAATCTCTTACGATGGTAGGGAACGGATGTGGTCCCATAACTGAGCCAAGGCAGTAATGTGTGTCTGAAATTCTCTTGGTCCACTCTCTCATTGCCTCCGATACGGCATCCTTTAATGTGGCTGTGCCTGATGTAACAGGGATAACCTCTGCTCCAAGCAGACGCATGCGGTATACATTGAGTGCCTGACGCTTTGTGTCCTCCTCGCCCATGAATACGACACATTCCATGCCCATAAGAGCTGCGGCTGTTGCTGTTGCCACACCGTGCTGACCGGCTCCGGTCTCAGCTATCAGGCGGGTTTTGCCCATTTTCTTTGCCAGAAGTGCCTGACCTAATACGTTGTTGATCTTGTGCGCTCCTGTATGGTTTAAATCCTCTCTCTTAAGGTATATTTTTGCTCCACCAAGATCCTTTGTCATCTTTTCTGCGTAGTACAGTCTCGATGGTCTTCCTGCATAATCGTTGAGAAGCTCTGTGAGCTCTCTGTTAAATTCAGGATCGTTTTTGTAATGATTGTATGCTTCTTCTAATTCTTTAACGGCATTCATGAGGGTTTCAGGAATGTACTGGCCTCCGTGAATACCGAATCTTCCGTTTGGATTTGTCATGATGTTTTCCCTTCTGATGTATATTTGTAAATATTCTTAAAACTATGAAGCTGCTTATATATAGCTCTATCAGCTTAATCGCAATTCATCGAGTTTTTTCTTTTTGTCGTCCGCTCTCATCAGCGTCTCTCCGATAAGCACTGCGTCTGCTCCGATTTCACGTATTGCCCTGATATCGTCTGTGCTCTTTACACCGCTTTCCGATACAAATATGATATCCTCCGGAATCAGGTCGCGCAGCTTTCTGCTGTTAGCTGTATCAACTGTAAAGTCCTTCAGATTGCGGTTGTTGACACCTATTATTCTGGCACCGGCTCTTACCGCCATCCCTGCCTCTTTTTCATTGTGTATCTCCACAAGGGCGCTTATGCCAAGGCTGTCACAGACCTTTATATATTCACCAAGCTGCTCCTCTGACAGTATGGAGCAGATTAAAAGCACCGCAGCGGCACCGAGTGTCTTTGCCTGATATATCTGATATTCGTCAACCGTAAAATCCTTTCGGATGCACGGAATCGAAACCGTTTTTGAAATCTCCTTAAGATACTCATCCGAGCCTAAAAACCACTTTGGCTCTGTCAATACCGAGATGCAATCCGCACCTGCCTTCTCGTATTCCCTTGCGATTTCAAGATATCTGAAATCCGGCTCTATAAGTCCCTTTGACGGCGAAGCCTTTTTGCACTCGCATATGAAGCTTAAGTCATCCTTTTTAAGTGCTTTTTCAAATGCAAAATCACAAAGCTTTTCGTTTTTCGTCTGAATCGCGATATTTTTCATTTCCTCAAGGCTTATTTTTTTCTTGTCCTCTGCCACACGAAGCCTTGAATATTCGGCAAGCTGGTCTAAAATATTCATCGGCTTACCTCGATAAGCTTATCGAGTGTCTCAAGTGCTTTTCCTGAATCAATGATTTCTGCGGCAAGCTCGATACCTGCTTTCATGCTGTCGGCCTTTCCACCGATATAAAGTGATGCGCCCGCGTTCATGAGTACTGCATTTCTCTTATGCCCCTTCTGTCCTCCTAAGATATCACGCACGATTTTTGCATTTTCCTCAGGTGTACCGCCTTTTAAATCCTCCTTTGTACAGCGCTCAAAGCCGAAATCCTCCGGTGTGATTACTGTGGTTCTGAACCATCCGTCCTTTATCTCACACACCTTGGTCGGTGCGCTCATGGAAATCTCATCGAGCTTATCCATGCCGTAGACTACCATTCCGCGCTTTACTCCGAGGCTTACAAGCACCTGTGCAAGCGGCTCTACGAGGTACTCATCATACACTCCGAGAAGCTGCATGGCCGGTGAACCCGGGTTTGTGAGTGGTCCTAAAATATTGAATACTGTTCTAAAACCAAGCTCTTTTCTGATAGGTCCGACATATTTCATTGATGTGTGATATTTCTGTGCAAAGAAGAAGCACATGCCGACTTTATTTAAAAGCTCCACGCATTTCTCAGGGCTTTGGTCTATGTTGACACCGAGTGCCTCAAGACAGTCTGCTGTGCCGCATAATGAAGAGGCTGCCCTGTTTCCGTGCTTTGCCACCTTCATGCCGCCTGCTGCCGCAACAAGTGCTGAGGTTGTTGAAATGTTGAAGCTCTGTGCATTGTCTCCGCCCGTTCCCACGATTTCGAACACATCCATACCTGTTTTCACCTGTACCGCATGCTCTCTCATGGCTGCCGCACAGCCTGCGATTTCGTCTGTTGTCTCAGCCTTTGCACTCTTTGTGGAAAGAGCTGCAAGAAAAGCTGCATTCTGGGTTGGTGTTGTCTCACCGCCCATGATTTCATTCATCACTGCATATGCCTCGTCATATGTGAGGTCTTCTTTGTTTACGATTTTTACTATGGCTTCTTTTATCATGATTATGTCCTCCTGTTTCCCGATGATATTTTGTTTATGATTTTGTTCTGCAATTTGTTTTCAATTCAACAACCAATATATAAATTTTATGCTTTGATAAAATTACTAAGCATCTGCTTTCCGTCCGGTGTCATGATTGACTCCGGGTGAAACTGCACTCCGTAAATCGGATACTCCTTATGCTGCACTGCCATAATCTCACCATCATCTGTAGTGGCTGTAATCTTTAGGCAATCAGGCATCGTGTCTGCATCTGCCGCAAGCGAATGATATCTGGCAACCTTTGCATGCTCCGGGCAACCCTTGAATAAAAGGCTTTTTGTGTCAAACGATACATCCGACTGCTTTCCGTGCATGAGCTGCTTTGCATATGTGACTGTTGCACCGTACGCTGCGCATATCGCCTGATGACCGAGGCACACGCCAAGTATTGGAATTTCCTTTCCAAGCTCCTTTGCCACAGCTATTATCACTCCCGCATCCTCAGGTCTTCCCGGTCCCGGGGATAAGATGATGCGGTCAGGCTTTAAAGCCTTAATCTCTTCAACTGTCATCTCATCATTTCTGATTACTCTGATATCAGGCTCTATCTCGCCGATTAGCTGATACAGATTGTAAGAAAAGCTGTCGTAGTTATCAATCAGTAAAATCATTCTTCCACCTCCTGTGAGACTTCCAGTGCCTTAAGAGAAGCCTTTGCCTTGTTTATGCACTCCTGAAATTCCTTCTCAGGGTCTGAATCCGCAACGATTCCCGCTCCGCTTCTCACGAAAACCTTGCCGTTTTTCTTGTAGGCAATACGGATTGCGATACATGTATCCATGTTTCCGGTAAAATCTATATATCCGATTGCCCCTCCGTAAATACCTCGCTTGTTGTCCTCAAGCTCTCCGATGAGCTGGCACGCTCTGATCTTTGGTGCTCCTGAAAGTGTTCCTGCCGGAAGCACGGCCTCTATGGCATCGAGTGCGTCATATTCATCCCTGATCTCGCCCCTTACTGTCGAACCGATATGCATTACATGTGAATATCTCTCGATGGAATGAAGCTTTTCAACTTTTACAGTTCCGAATTTACTTACTTTTCCAAGGTCATTTCTTCCGAGATCGACCAGCATATTGTGCTCTGCGAGCTCCTTTTCGTCTGCAAGAAGTCCTGCCTCAAGCTCTTTATCCTCTTCCTCTGTCGCGCCTCTTGGCCTCGTGCCTGCCAGTGGAAATGTGTGAAGCACTCCGTTTTCAAGCTTTACAAGAGTCTCCGGTGATGCTCCCGCAACCTCCACATCGGTTCCCGAAAAATAAAACATGTACGGTGAAGGATTTATCGTACGAAGCACGCGGTAGGTATCAAAAAGGCTTCCCTCAAACGGTGCACTCAATCTGTTTGATAAAACTATCTGGAAAATATCGCCCTCCTTGATATGATGCTTTGCCTTCTCGACCATCTCACAATACTGCTCCTTGTCAAAAAGCGGTGTGACCTCGCCCAGCAGCTTTCCACCCATATTCTGCTTTTTCTCTCCGTGCGTCAGAAGCTCCCTAAGCTGCTTTAGCTCAACAATCGCTTTGTTATAGCCTGTTTCCGGAGCATCAAGCGGCATATTTGCAATTAATATTATCTTCTGGCACAGATTGTCAAATGCTATTACCTTATCAAAAAGCATCATATCAACATCCTTGAAATCCTCTGTGTCCCTTGCTTTTCCTCTGAGGCTTTTCTCCTTGTAGCCCAGATAATCATACGAAAAATAACCTACAAGGCCACCTGTAAACGAAGGCAGATAATCAAATTTCGGACTCTTGTACTCTGAAAGAATCTGTCTGATGTACTCTGAAGGATTTTCCGTCTCCACCGAAAGCTTTCCAAGCTTCATGTGACCATCTATGCAGTTAATCTCAAGCTTTGGATCATATCCCAAAAATGTATATCTTCCCCAGGCTTCATTGGCTTGTGCTGATTCAAGCAGATAACAATGTGTTGAAACATTCTGCAGAATCCTCATGGCCTCTATAGGTGTGATAAAGTCTGATAATATCTCACAGCTTACAGGGAGAATGTCATACTTCCCGGTTTTTGCTATTTCTTTAACTTCGGTCAGTGTAGGGAAAAATTTCATATGCTTACCTCCAAATTTTGTGTTTGTGCCCAACATACAGCTCGAATTCGCCTTTTCAAGGCTTCTCCGCAGCTTACGCTGCTACAATTCTCGCTTTATGTTGTACTGTCCAGTGTTCGCACGTGTCCTTGCATGCGAGCATGCAGACTTGCAAACTCCATTGTACCTCTTTGTTCACTAAAAAAGTCCCTGACAGAATATTACTTCTGTCAAGGACGAATAATTTTAACTATCCGCGGTGCCACCTTGAATTCACGATATAGCTCGTGCGCTTGGCAGGATACCAACATATCCCGGGCAAATGACGTATGCCCACACGTCGCAGAATACTCTGGATGAATGATAAATCCATTTGACTGCGCCCTCAGCGGTCCATTTGACAACTTGTTTCACACCTGATTCTCAGCACCACAGGCTCTCTGTAAAGGCATCATTGCCGTTATCTCCGCTTCAACGGTTTACAATTTATTTAATTGTGCAAACTTTTTATACTGTTTGAATTTCTTTAACGATTTAATGCTTTATCTCGCTAAATTTGTTTAAAGTTTATCACTCCTTTTTGTGTTTGTCAACATGTTTTTACCCCGTTTTTTAATTATGCTATATTAAAAATGGTTATGAGGGATTATACATACCAATCCTTCATAACCATTGTAAATCTGATTCGATGCGTTCAATTATGCTTTAATCAGTTCCTCTATCTCCTTCGGCTGTGGCATCACACGCAGGGCTCCCTTACGCGTGGTAACGATGGATGCAGCAGCATTTGCATATGTAAGCATATCCTTCAAATCCTTATCTGTTAATTTCTGCAATCCATGCTCCAGCACATAATGCAGCACACACGCACAAAACGTATCACCGGCACCTGTAGTTTCAATCGTATTTTTTTGGATAAAAGGTGCGACCTCAACCATCTTGTCCTGATAGTAAGCCCTGCTTCCTTCCTTTCCCATCGAAACAAGAATAAGCGGAATATGATATCTCATATTAATCCATCGGACACCCTCAGTAAAATCATCTTCTCCTGTCAGCCATTGAATTTCATTATCAGAGATTTTTAAAATATCGCACTGCTGTAATCCATATAACACCTGTTCTCTCGCATCATCTAAAGAATTCCAGAGAGGTTCCCTGATATTTGGATCAAATGAAATAATTGCTCCGGCATCCTGTGCAATTGCAATCGCTTTTTTCGTGGCAAGGCGAACTCTCTCGTGAGTCATTGACAAAGTTCCGAAATGGAAAATTCGTGCAGACTTAACAATATCCACAGGAACCTCCTCTTCTGTCAGCATCATATCAGCTCCAGGATTACGATAAAAAGAAAAATCCCTATCGCCATCCGGATGTGTATGAACCAACGCCAGCGTTGTATGTACGTCATTGTCCTTCAAAAGTCCTTTTGCATCTATGCCAACCTCTGTAATTGCTTTCTCCAACTGTTTTCCAAAAAAATCATTACCTACTTTTCCAATAAATGCCGTCGTATGCCCCAAGCCCGACAGCATTGCGAGCACATTACATGGAGCCCCGCCGGGATTAGCCTCAAATAAAGGATTCCCCTGACTGCTGATTCCATTTTCTGTGAAATCAATAAGCAATTCGCCTAATGCAACTACATCCATATCTTCCTCCAGTTCTATTGCCACAAGCAAAAATTATAATTCTATATCATATTTTTCTACACTTATCTGCGCCTTTTTGTCGCTGAAAAAGCTGATACCGTCTGCTTCCGCCGGTGTGCATATGGCAGTCGTGGCTACCTGCTGTCCATCATTGATGAAAAGCTCAATAGACTGGTAATCAAGAATAAAGCGCAGTTTCTTCAATCCGTCCGTGTCACAGATTTTTATTTTACGGACGCAGACCACATCCCGCGTCACTCCACAATATGTACGATCTATCTCAAGTATTTTATCTGCTTTGCTATATGTGAAGCAGGTCTCGTACTCATCATTTGCTGCAAGCTTCACAGCAAAGGTCGTATAATCCCCGCCTTTAAGCGCAACTGTCATGTCTATCGTACGACCTTTAACACCAGAAAGTGATGTCTCCGCGTCAATCAGTATGTTATTGTGGCAGCATTCATTCCTACGATATTTTTCCAGTTCTCTGACCGGTTTCTGCCAGATGGCACCATTCTTTAATTCCAGCTCTCGCGGTATTGTCATCATGCCCTGCCATTCCTGTGATTCAGGGATTATACAGGCATCCCAGGATTTCATCCATCCAATCATGATTTGTCTGCCATCCGAAAGAGCCGTCGTCTGTGGTGCGTAAAAATCGAGACCATAATCGAGTGTTCTGGCATTTTCTTTTACGAATTTATGAGTCTTCAAATCATAATCCCCAAGGAAATACACCGAGTTGTTACCATTGTGAAATTCATATTTGGTCGCCTTCATATTCTGCGGTGAACAGATTAACACTCTCTTATCTCCCAATTTGAAGAAATCAGGACATTCCCACATGGTGCCTACTTTTCCGTTATCATTTGAGGCAAGAATTGTCTCAAATTTCCATTCAGTCAGGTTTTCACTTGAAAAGAGCACGACCTGTCCTATTTGATTATCGTTTTTATTTCCGACAATCACATAATAGCGTTCATCCTCCTTCCAGATTTTAGGATCCCTGAAATCAACTCGGCTGCAAGCCTCAGGAAGCATATCACCTTTTACTACAGGATTATTTTGATATTTCACATAATCGGTACCATCACCCAAGGCAACACACTGATTCTGTCTCTCAAGCACACTGCCATCTGCCTGCACCTGCTTTGACACACCGGTATACACGAGCACATGCTTTCCATCTGCCTCAATAGCACTTCCCGAAAAGCAGCCGTCCTTATCATAGCTTTCATCCGGTGCAAGTGCCGCCGGAAGCTGCTCCCAACGTATCATATCGTCAGTCACACTGTGTCCCCAGTGCATCGGTCCCCATTCGCGCTTATATGGGTAGTACTGATAAAATAAATGTATCCTGCCATCATATTCTGAGAAGCCGTTTGGATCATTAATCCAGCCAACAGGTGCCGATACATGATAAATTGGCTTCATGCTCTTATCCTGCTGATGGATTTTGTCCTTCTCAAAATTTCTTGCTTTTTCTAATAATTCACTCATGAAAATCCCCCATATATTTACTATTTGCAGTATATTCTAGCCTCATATGGTCGCATGAATTTTTGCTCCATTTCTTTATAATTACATAACACACAGTTTTGGCCAATATCAATAGCCTCCATCTGTGAATCTGTAAAATTAACTATCACAAGCAGCTCATTTTTATCCGATTTTCTCTTATAAGCAATTAGACCTCGGTACTGTTCATACATTGGATAAAATGCTCCCTGACTCAAAACATCTGCATGTTCATGATAACATTTAATTAATTGTTTGTAAAAGCTATATAATGAATTTGGATCATTTATCTGATTCATCACATTGATTTCTTTATAATTATCATTGCATTTAATCCATGGTTTTCCATCCGAGAATCCACCATTTTCTGAATCATCCCACTGCATAGGTGTACGTGAATTATCTCTTCCGAGCTCTGAAAAAAATGCCAGTACTTCTTGTGCATTTTTGCCTTGCTCTACAGCCTCCTGATACGTTCTTTTAGCTCTCACATCTGCCATATCATTTATATCTCTCCACTTGACATTCGTCATTCCAATTTCCTGTCCCTGATAAATAAAAGGTGTTCCGTACAGGAAAAAATAAATGCAGGCAAGAGCAGATGCACTGTAAAAGTTTATATTTTTTTTCTCAAGAAATTTATTCAGACATCTTGACTGATCATGGTTTTCCAAAAAGATTGCGCTCCAGCCAGCCTTACTGTTATTTGATACACTTGAAAAGATTTTGTGCTTCCATCTCTCTATTGCATCAACACCGGATTTATCTTTCTCACCTTCCATATTTTCCCATCCGAAATCAAAAATCATTGAAAAATATCCATCTTCTCCCGCATATCTTTCAAATGCTTTCGCATCTACTCCAGGTGCCTCTGCAACCGTCATACAATTATATTTTTCAAAGCATTGTTCCTTCATCTCATTAAGAAATGCACCTATTCCTTCATAATCTGTCAGATTTTCAACAGGATACCTTTCTTCTTCAGTTGCTCTGCTCTCAAAGCTTAAATCCTTCTTTATAAATGTGATTGCATCAACTCTAAAGCCCGCTATTCCTTTATCAAGCCACCAGTTAATCATCTCAAATATTTTCTTACGAAGTTTATCACATTCCCAGTTTAAATCCGGCTGTTCCTTTGCAAAAGTATGGTAATACCATCGCCCATCCGGCAATCTTGACCATACTGAACCTCCAAAATTTGATCTCCAGTTGTTCGGTTCTTTATCATCATCGGTTGTCTTAAAATAGAAGTACTCTGCCTCTTCACATTCCGGATTCCTGATAGCTTTCTGAAACCATTCATGCTGGTCTGAACAATGATTCACAACAAGATCCAGTATGATCTTTATATTTCTCTTTTTTGCCTCGGCTATAAGATTTTCCATATCCTCATTTGTGCCAAAAATAGCATTAACTTTATAATAATCCGATATGTCATATCCGTTATCCACTAAAGGTGAAGCATACATAGGACATATCCACAGTACATCAACTCCCAGCTCCATTAGATAATCTAATTTCTGTATAATTCCATTAAAATCACCAATTCCGTCTCCGTTACTATCCATAAAACTCTGCGGATAGATCTGATATACTACGGATTTTTTCCACCAATTTTCTTTCATTCAATAATCCTCACCTTACTTTATTGCCCCATCTGTGATGCCTTTTACAATATATTTCTGACAGAATAAGTAAAAGATAATAATAGGAGCCATACACATAACCAATCCGGCTGATGCCAAATCCCAGCGTTTTGCAAACTGTCCAAAGAATAAATATGTTTTTAAAGGCAATGTCTGCAATCCCTGCCTGTTAATTATTAATGATGGTAAAAGGAAATCATTCCATGTACCCATGACATTAATAACGGCTACTGTGACCAATATTGTTTTCATCAAAGGAAGAACAATAGAGAAAAACAGCCTGACAGAACCACATCCATCTATCGTTGCAGCCTCTTCAAGTTCCTCCGGAATATTTTTTATAAACCCATGGAACATAATAATTGCCATACTCGTCTGAAAGCCCATGTACATGAAAATAAGACCGCCTCGAGACATTAATCCGATTTTGCTTGCGAAGCCTACAAGAGGAAGCATGACACACTGAAAAGGAATCAGCATAGAAGCAGCAAATATAAGAAAAATTACTTTACTTGCCTTTGTCTTATATCGAACCAATACCCATGCTGCCATTGCAGAAATCAACAATACAAGTACGGCTGAAATTACTGTAATAAACAATGAATTCATAAATGATTTCACATAATCCAATGCTTCAAAAGCATTTTTATAGTTTTCAAGAGTAAATGTATCCTTTCCCGGAAAACCCAGTACATCCGTAAAAATACCTTTTGTTGTCTTAAATGAATTCATTATCAAAATATAAATCGGAAACAAAAAAATGCATCCAAGAATTACTCCAATAACTCCATACATAACTTTCTTTTTCATTACATTTCGACCTCCTTACGCTTTGTTAAGATCAACTGCGTAATTCCGATTCCTGCGACTATAATCAGAAATACTATGGCTTTTGCCTGTGCCAGACCAAATTCATTTGCTCCAAACGCTGAATTATAAATGTTTAACGCTATCATTTCAGTTGACTTATATGGTCCGCCCTGTGTCAAAGCAAGGTTCTGATCAAACATTTTAAAAGAATTGGAAATTGACAGGAACAACCCAATTGTAAATGCAGGCATCATTAACGGAAGAATAATATTTTTCATAAGCTGAAAAGAATTGGCTCCATCTATTCGGGCTGCTTCCTTTACTGATTCAGGAATCTGCTGAATCTGAGCAATATAAACAATCATCATATATCCGGACATCTGCCATACTGTCAGAATAAGTAATCCTATAAAACCTGTCTGCGGGTTTGAAAGCCATCCACTAAAAGCTGCAATTCCTGTTTTTCTGGCTATAGCTTCAAAAATTGATATGAAAATAAACTGCCATGTAAAACCTAATAACAGTCCACCAATCATATTAGGCATGAAAAAGATACCACGTAATAATGTTGCCCCTTTAAATTTCTGTGTCACAAACACGGCAAGACCAAAACCAACCAGATTTACCAAAAGCACTGCACAAACCGAAAAACCTGCTGTAAATAAAAATGCATGTACAAATGAATTATCTCTGGTAAATATATCAACAAAATTCTGTAATCCAACAAATTTTATATCTGAACCTACAATTCCATTCCAATCAGTTAACGAATAAAAGAATCCTATGCAGGTAGGTATAATTACTACAATAAAAAATGAGATTAACGCAGGTGCAAGAAAACACCAAAACCGTAATTTGCTTTTTTTCATAACTCTCAATCCGCCTTTCCGTTAAATTTCTATTAATATATTCCGGGATAGAAAACCACCCCGGAATATACCAAAATACTACTGTTTACTTTTGTGTTGTCTTAAGATTACTCCACTGGTCAATACATGTCTTTGTAACCTCATCCCAATCAGCTTCTCCTGCAAGGTATTTCTGTACCTCTACACCTGCGACCTGCTGTGACCATGTATTTGGTGCTCCACTGTATACCCAGCCATTCATTGTATTGCCGGATTTATTTGCATCCATAATTCTCTGTGAAAGTGGATCTGCGGCCTTTATATCACCAAAATTGTCATATGGCGGAATAAATTTACAATCTTCAACTAAAATCTTTTGCGCTTCTGAATCGGTGAACATCCAATTGATAAAATCTTTTGCAACCTTCTTCTGCTCATCTGTTGACTTGCTATGAATTGCCCAATATCCGGACACACCGACAAAATACTTGCCATCTGAATATCCCGGAACAGAATACGGAATCATATCGAGCTTATTAAGCACATCAGCATCTGTTGTCTCTACGGCTGGTGCAACCCAGTTTCCCTGCTTAATACATGCAACACGCTCAATTGCAAGTCCTCCTTCAAGTGATGCTGTATAATCAACTGAATTAAGATTAGCTGTATTATCTGCATTTGTTGTGTAACTAGCCTGAAAATCTACCATTTTCTTGTAATCATCAAATCCTGTTCCCGGAAGAGTGTCTGCTCCATATGCATCATTAGCTGTTTCAAAGTCATGTGTTAATGCTACATTTACATCATGATCTCCGGCAATCCACAATTCTTTTGTCGGATACTCCATAACTGCTTCAAGATTCGGGTATTTATCTTTCATCTCTCCGTCATCAATCTTCTTTTTAAGTGTATCAAAGCCTTTTTTCATTCCTTCAAAGTTCATCATTGAATCTACTGATACCCCTGCATCTTCAAATATCTGCTTATTGATGACAAAACCATATCCCTCCATATACAAAGGAACTGCATATATCTTCCCGTCTTTAGTAAACATATCTGTTGTTCCGCTCAATGCATGCTTCATAATGTCCAAATCAGAAACATCTTCCATGACATCTCCATAATCCTTCAAATCATTAAACCCACCTACTGCAAAAATTGTTGGCGGATCTGACTGCATCTTTGCTTTAAGTGTAGCCGCTGTATCATTACCTGTTACAGCCTCCAGATTAATCTCTACATCAGGATGCTTATCTTCATATTCTTTAATCAGCTTTTTGTATCCATCATTTGCTTCAATCTTAGCCTGAAAGATTGTTAATGACACCTTACCACTGTCAGAGCCATTACCTGCCCCACTTCCACATCCGGCAAACACTCCGCTCATCATAAGTGCAGCCATTCCTATTGCAACTATTTTTCTTGCTTTCATATATGTTCCTCCTTGTATGAAACTGTTCCACATCTGACTAAAAAAATTGGTCACATATGGATAAACCTTTAATACTTATGGAACCCTTCTCCGTTTATGGAACTGTTCCATATCTGTAATATACTCTAAAAGATTTAAAATTGCAATACAAAGTTTCATTCTTTGATACGATTCGTTAAATCAGCCAAAAATAACATTTATTTTTTATTAAAAAATGCTAGCAAAAAAGTACTCTATCTTCTTTGCCAGCATCTTTTATAAGGTATCACCTTCTTTATATTTTACAGGTATTAACACTTCTCTTTTTTTCAGAGGCTGATTATTTATCAGTTTAATAAGCATATTCACACTCTCTTTTGCCAGTTTTTTTGTATCCTGCATAATTGCATCTATTGAATGAGAGTTAAAATCTGTAACATACGTTCCATCATATGCTAATATTTTTTTATTTTTCTGTGTTTTATAAAAAGCTGATGCACACAAATCCAAGGCCATGATTCCATCAACATCAGGATACTGCTCCAATAAAGTTCTTACACGCGCCATACACAATGGATAATTGATAACCTCCTCCCAGCGAAATGTCTCAATAATCACCTCACCACCATTGTTTTCCATAACTTCTCTAAGCGCTCTGGCACTCTTAGAAGATGAAACCTCTGTCTTTGTCGGATCGCTAAAGCACATAACCTTTTTGCAACCTTTTTCAAGAAAAAGCTCCGCTGCCAGAGTTCCCCCCTGACAATGATCTGACGTCACCAACGGTATTCCCGGTATTATCCTATCCAGCGAAATAATTGGTTTTTCAATTTTCATATAGTATTCATCCGGTAAAAAAGCAGAACCTACTATCAAACCATCAAATAAATTCCTATCTAAAGTATCAAGGTACTCTCTTTCCTTATCCTGATTTCCCCTTGTGTTGCAAATCACCACGTTATAGCCATATTGATCCAGCTCTGCCTCCAGATAATTCCATAGAGTTGAAAAATACGGGTGAATAATATCCGGAGTCATTACACCTATGATTCCTGTTCTTTTTTTATATAAATTACGTATCCACTGGTTCGGTATATAGTCCAGTTCTTCAACTGCCTGTTTAATTTTTGCCTTGCTTTCCTCTGAAACATACCCACTTCCATTGAGTGCCCTTGACACTGTACTAGGTGCCACATGCGCCAGTCTTGCCACCTCACGAATACTAGCCATAGACCTTTCTCCTTACTTTCTTGATATATTTAGCATTAATGTATTAGATTTTCATTGCCTTGCTCTGTTATAAATGTAACTACATAAGAAAGTATATCATATATTCGCCCATTATCTGCACATAATTTTATAAAAAATATGCAGATACTCAATCAGTATCTGCATATTTTCTATGCGAAAATCGAAATAACCAGACTCACCACCAGTGAGGTAATTCCAATAATCATTTCCATAACACTCCATGATTTCAGGGTTGTTTTCTCATCAATACCAAGAAATGAGCTGACCAGCCAGAATCCCGCATCATTCACATGACTTAGGGCAGTAGCTCCTCCGCCTGCGATTACTAAAAGGATCATAACGAGCATTCAATTAACTTCAAGATACTCTGCGCCCTTTTCCTAAATACCTCATTTGCCTCTTCTACGGCTACACCTGCAATTCGCCTGACCTCATCCTTATACGGCATACAGAACTTGACCGCATCCGTCAAAAGTCGGTCAGACTCTAACGTACTGTCCAGTGCATGATCAAAATCATAAAGCGGTGCCATACTCACATATTCTCCGGTATCCGTATTTCTAAGCCAGCCGAAATTACCTGCATGCCTGTCGCCGTTTCCGATTACCGCATCTATGATAAGCATCTGTGCTCCGGCTTTTCCAAACAACTCAATTATCGTCTGCTCATCAAAATCATCTGGATCAAGTCTTCCTGACTGATCAGCCTGCTCAAGCATCAGCATTGGCGAAGTGATATTATAAATTGCGATTCCGCCGTCTGTCTCATCTGCGTTTTCTACGGAAATACCACATTTCCTGCAAAGCTCGATACATTGCAATTCCACAGAGATATCGCCATACTTGTACAGCTTTCCATCCTGTTTCCATTCCTTTGACAGCGCACCTCCCACATAAAGAGTCGGAGCAGCCTGTCCGGCAAATGCCTCACTTCCGTCCCAGAAAGGCTTGTAATACGGACTTATCTCCTCAAAGCGTATAGGATCATTCTCTGGTTTTATCCAATAGCAGTCACTGAAGCTTAATGCTCTGGTTTCGCGGTTAATGCGCATACGCGCTCCCTGTCCGAATGTGATTCCCTTTAATTTGCGCGCCATCGTATTTGTGCCTGATGAATAGCGGTACTTCATCCATTTTGTAAAAGTATGATTGTTTGCACCTTTTTGCTTCATAAGTCCCGGCAACAAATTTGTATTTAATATTTTTTCATTATCTATATCATAAACCGGTGTGTTTTTGCACATTAATAACATAAAATCACCTCGCATTATATAAATTCGATTGATAACCTTATTATAGTTGTTATTAGATGTGTAATCAATCAAAAACACCGACTAATCTAAAGTCTGATTTTAGATTAGTCGGCATTTTACTATTTGTACGATAAATCTTACAATTTCATCCTCATCCTCTTTATCATGCTTCCTACCATCCCTGATCCATCAGCCAGTTATTCAAGCCTCTCTCCCGTCGGTTTGGATCTGCCTCATTTGAAAGCTCCGTGTACTCGCCTTTTATATTTCCATCAACAATAAAAAGTACCCTGCTGCACCGCGATGCCACCTTTGCGTCATGTGTCACCATAACGATCGTTGTTCCCTCTTTATTAAGTTTTACAAGTTCATCCATAACTTCATTTGAGGAAGTACGGTTTAATGCTCCTGTAGGTTCATCCGCAAAGAGAAGTCTCGGAGAGTTCATCATACTGCGGCAGATGCAGGCGCGCTGGAGCTGTCCGCCGGAAACCTCGTTTATATCGTTGTCCGCCACCTCTATGATGCCGAGTTTTCGCATAAGTGCCTCTCCACGCATCTGCTTTTCCTTGTTGCTCTCCTTTGTCTTTTTACTCTCAGCCGCAGGAAGTATGATGTTGTCTAGTATCGTTAGATTTTTCATCATATACATCTGCTGGAAGATAAATCCCATCTCATCGAGACGCAGTTTTGCAAGCTCTTTTTCTCTAAGTTCGGTTATATCTTTTCCATCAAAAATGACCTGTCCGCTCGTCACACGATCCATACCGGATATCGCATACAAAAGTGTTGATTTGCCTGATCCTGACGGTCCCATAATGGCGATCATCTCGCCCTCGTTTACCTCTAAATTTACATTTTTAAGTACGTTATTCTGTCTTTTATCTATCACATAAGTTTTGCAAAGATCCTTTGCGCTAAGTAATGCTGCCATGCTTCTTTCCTCCTACTCAATATTCGATATATCGCTGCTCTTTATTCCTCTGATATGAAGTGCCGTAAGTCCCGATGCCGCAAGCGTCATCAAAAAGACGATGCCCGGATAGATCAGGAATATTTTCCATGGATCTATTACATATGATAATTTCGAGACTCCAAGCATACTATAGATTGGACCATCAACCAGATGTGTTACCGGAACTGAGCATATCGCTGCAAACAGAACCGCTATAAGCGTTACAAACCCGAATCGTGCGGTGTGCCATCTGATTATCCGTTTATCTGAAAAGCCTGTCGCTTTTAGTATCGCGATCTGGCTCTTTTCATCGCTGATAAACGATCTTTCCATCAGAACACAGATAAGAACTACCACTATCAGAGTTATCCCGAGGAACAGATACTGCACAGCCTCCATTGCGGATGCGCAATTCATGCTATCATCACAGTATTCTGCGGCATTCATCACATCCCCATTGTCAAACAACTTCTTTATCTTTTCTTTTCGATTTTCAATTTCAGACGCAGCCGGATCATCGGTAAAATTAATCTGATATGCTGCCATACTTGAAATATGAGCAAAGTCAGTAGGTGCGTCCTCATGAAGCCTTATTACCGCACCAA
The DNA here is from genome assembly GCA_900546625.1 of uncultured Lachnobacterium sp. Lineage (GTDB taxonomy): Bacteria > Bacillota > Clostridia > Lachnospirales > Lachnospiraceae > Roseburia. The sequence continues at coordinate 90,854 of URDU01000004.1, forward strand.
GCTGGTTCATGCTCTGGAAATATGCCACAACGATACATTTCCTCTTTTCGGTTCCGTAATCGATAGTTACCGTATCTCCGATCTTTGCTCCGGTCATTTTAGCGATCGTCGGCGTTATCGCAATCTCATTTGCATTTTGCGGAACAATCCCTTCGGTATACTCATAATCCGAGGCTTTTGTATGAATGCCCTGTAAGCATACGATAGAATAATCTTTTCCACCGGTACTCACACCATATTTATACTGCACTTCTGAGATTACCTTTGCAGGCATATCATTTTTTGCCAGAAGTTTTTCCGTGTCCCTCAGATAGTTTTCCACACGATCTCGTCCATCAGCTGTCATACTGCCCATCATCTCAGTCAGATCCGTATAATAAAGATCGCTGCGCGAAGCTAATGTCGTGACAAGTGTGTCGCTTCTCATCGTAGACGTTGTGTTTACAAGTAAAAGCACAAGTACTGTGCATATAAAAAATGTTATGATTATCGTTGCATAGCGTCTTGGCGAGCTAAGTACATCATTTATGGCTAAAAATCTGCTTGTGCTGCCACGGCTTTTTCCCAGACGAAGTGGTGATTTTCTGTTATAACGCTCCCCGGTCTGTCCTGAGCGTATAGCATCGATAGGTGATAATTTTTTAACAAGCTTTGTACATCTGAATGCAAAAAGCAGTATCGCTGCCACAACGATAAATGCGCCTGCAAACTCCAAAGCATAATAGCTGTTCCCACCTCCAAGCACCATATTACGGCTTACCGACTCAAGCATCATATTTGAAAACGGTATACTGCATATAAATCCGCCCATGGCTCCTACTACCGCAAGAAGCAGATATTTTGCCATATAAAGTCCTCGTATATTTGTGCTTTTTATCCCTATCGCTTTTAGCACTCCGATCTCACGGAACTCCCCTGATATCGTAAAAGTAATGGAAAATTTAAGCACGATAAACGAAACGAGCATCATGCATACGCTTAAGACCAGCATCAGAAATGCGACTATCATATCGATCAGATAGCACATTTTTATCATGGAATGAGTACCGGAAAATGTCACGCCCTCTTCTCCCGATACCGCCGATGCAAGTTTTGATTCATCCGCACCACTTTTCAGATCTATATAATATATTTTTCCCTGCTGTACACCTTCTGCTGTATCCTCTGCCAGCTTTCCTTCGTCCTGCTTACTGAGTAAAAACCGGTTATTCCCCATCATACTTGAACCGAGCAGTGCATCCTTTGCCTCCCCATCAAGTATTACGGAAAGTTTTACATTGCCATATGTTATCGCGATCTTGTCCCCGGGTTGTAGATCATTTTTTTGCATGAAATCTCCTGTCGCATATGCGTGTCCCGGCTCGATTGATTTTATCTTTTCATTTTTGCTGTCGAAGAATTTGAGCTTACTGTCCTCTATAGCCTGGTACACGGTCGCATTTCTTGCTTCCAGTGCTTTTCCCTTCGTGTCAGTCAGATCCGATTTATTTCCGAACACTACGTTTTCTTTCCGATACTCTTTTACGTCCTCCTGTTCATTTAACACATCCTTTATCGGATCATCCGTGTCCGTTCCCATCATGATAACAACATAATCCCCGACGCCTGCTTTTTTTAGAAAATAATCGGTGCCGTTCATGACTGCTGCCACATTGCTAAGACCACTCGACACAAACATCGTTGCCAGAAGTATAAAGGCAAACAGGATTATGTTCATTGTCTTTTTTCTTTTCAGATCTTTTTTCAATATTCGAAAAAACATATTTTCTCCTCTCTGTAATATGTATTGTTACGTTGTATTCATATTACATGGGAAATTATTAAATAATCCTTAAATGCATTTTATACTTTATGGATTACTACTGTAGCCAAAAATTCATTCTCCTTTATTTCTGCAAATATCTCTCCGTCCATCATGTGCATAAGCTGTCTGCATATGTAAAGTCCAAGCCCTGAGCCTTTCGCATTTCCCACGTTGCTTCCGCGGTAAAATGAGTCAAAAAGATTAGGAAGTTCATCTTCCTTTAATGTACAGCCGCTGTTTTTTACCGTGATAAGACAGCAGTCCTCCTCCGTGGAAAATGAAATCGTGATATATTTTCCATCACCGTATTTTAAGGCATTTTCCATAATATTCTGTAACACCTCGATTAGCCTGTTGCTGTCTCCACACAGCAGACAGTCCAAGTATCTTTCAACCTCAAATAAAGTATGCAGATTTGAAAGTTTGTCCGTATAATATGCATTTATATATTCCATCACAGATGACAGATAGACCTCGCCCATTTCTACCGTAAGGTTTAAAAAATTCTCCCTCGATGCAGCCATAATCTCGGTTACATATCCCTCCATCTCTGTTACGTTTTTGTCAATTCCTGCATATACCTGTGCTCTTTTTTCCGGTGTGTCATAGAGATTTTCAGATAATGCTTTGTTGTACAACCGAATCGCTGAAAGCGGAGTTTTAAGGTCATGTGCCAATGAAAGTATGAGCGTCTTTTTCTCTTTTTGAAGCTCAAGCTCCTTTTCCCTGCTGCTCTCTAAATTATCGCGCAACATATCCATTCCCCACAGAAATCTGCCAAAGAATTTGCTCTTTTCTGCCTTGATAGGGACAGATAAATTTCCCTTTGCCAGCTCCTCCGTAAGTGACATCATCCTATGAAAAGGCTTTAATATCTTTTTTCCTATGTACATCACTAAAAAAACAGACAGCAAAAACATGATTCCCATGCCAACATTCATAAGGATCAATGTTTTGTGGTCTGTCTGTGTATAGATTACCTTGTATATTGTGCCTGTTTTTTCCTGAGTTCTACTTATTCCCGGCTCATTGATATGTGCCATGATAAAAAAGAGCACATTTGATATTGCGATCAGTATCAGCTCTATACCAAGGAATATCCCGGCAAATTTTCTGTATTTATTCATATCTGTATCCTGTTCCCCACACTGTTATGATGTGCTCCGGTTTCTTTGGATCTTTTTCCGTTTTCTCGCGCAGCCACTTTATATGTACTGTCAGAGTCTGCGGCTCGGATTCACTATCGCTCCCCCATACACTGTTAAACAGATAATCTTTTTTAAGGGTAATGCCCTTATTCTCCACCAGAAGCCTCAATAACTGAAATTCCTTTTCCGTGACGCTTACCGCTTTCCCTTCAACGGTCAGTGTCTGCGTTACCGTATTTAATTTGAGGTTATTGCATATGATCTCCTCGCGGGCATATTTGCGTTTGAATATACCGTTTATCTTTGCGATCAATATATCCACATCAAACGGTTTGCTGATGTAATCGTCCGCTCCAATCTGCAAGCCTTTAAGTGTGCTTTCCTTATCGGTTTTGGCGCTTGCGATAAGTATGTGTGTGTTAGAGGTCTCTCGTATCCTCGAGCAGACCGAAAAACCATCAAGTCCGGGCAAACCGATATCAAGCACCAAAAGCTTTGCTCCGTACTGCTCAAATATCGATAACGCCTTTTCCCCTGTATCTGCAAGGCTTACTGTGTAGTTTTCTCTTCTTAAAAAATCACATAGCAATGTGCCTATTTCTTTGTTATCCTCTACTATGATAATGTCTGGCATTTTTCCGCCTTTCTCCTATAAAATATACTCCATCTGACGTTCCTTTGTCTTAAGCCCCATCTTCTCATAAAATTTCTCAGCAGATGTGTTTCCACTCCATACATTGAGTGTGACCTCGTAGCAGCCGAGACGCTTTGCCTCACTCTTTACATGTTCAAAAAGCTGCTCTCCGATATGCGCTCCTCTGGTCTTTGCATCTACACACAGATCATCTATGAAAAGTGATGTAAACGGCACCATGTTGTTTGAAAACGGCTGCTGTCTTATCTGACAGAATGCGTATCCCATGCAGATATCATCATCACCTGCCGCAACATAGATTGGCTTTGTATCGTCCTTTATCATCTCTGCAAGCTCTTCATTTGTATATTTTGTCGTTCCCGGGATAAAAATATCCGGTCTGATATCGGCATGGATCTGAAGCACCTGCTCTAACAATTCTATAAGTCTTGGTATGTCTTTTTCCTGTGCTCTTCTAATATTCATTTTTGAGAATCATCCTTCCTGTTGTGCTTTATATGTTGATCTACAATAAATCAATTCTATGTTATATCTGATTGCATTTCAGAATAAATCCAGCATATTATCGAGATAAATATGCTCTCTGACATGTATCTGATACTGTGGCTTCGTCATATAATAAAGCAGAAATTCAAGTATCATGGCACTTCCTAGGCCTCTTCCCTCTATTTTAAAATTGCTAAAGCCCATCGGCAGATAAATGTTCTTTATATCATCTACTCCTATAAATCCCGGATTTTCCATTGCCTTTGAAAATAGATATCCCTGCCCCGAATCAGGTGCAGTGCAATAGTGCTCCGGGCAATCCTCGCCCAGATTTTTGCGGCTAACCGTCTCGTAACATTCCTTCCTGTCCGTGCAGCCAAACCAGCAGCACTCATTGCACAAAAATTCTACTTTATCCTTTTGATGTTGTGATAATGCTTTCAGTTTATCAAATGATTTGTTCAGCCTGAAATCCGGTACTACATAGCGGAAATCCTCTCTGTTTAGCTCATTTTCAAATTCGAGGAAATCAGTCAGAACCTTTGTGGTTGAGGATACAAAATAAAAGCCGGGATAGTTTTCTTTTATGTAATCAAGCAGCATATCTGAATAGATGATTATGCCGTTTCTACATTCCTTTACTTTTATGCGCTTGTTTATCCCGCTTATATCATTATCGCTGTCTATGCAACATTCTATATCCTTATCGTTTCCAAAGCCCCTGCTTCGCTCATTATCTCTGCCTATATCAAATATCCTGCACAGCTCGTTACATTTTGGGTCAGGAAGATGCTCCCTAGTAAGCAATGAATTACTAAAGGTAAGTCTCGCGGATATCCCATATTCCTGCATCAGCTTAAGCACTTCCTTCGAATCGTGCTCACCAAAACCAACGCGGCCTCCGCCCCATACGCAGTCTGCCGGTGCTCCGTATATTGAGCCTATTTCGCACCAGTCATAAAAATATTCACGGTGCTTGCGGTACAGTGGGAGAAATTCTTTGTATAATTCATAAAATTCAAACAATCCCGGTAGATGATAATACGCTTTCATTTTGACTCCTTATTTTAATCCTTACCAGACTCTAGTATACTTCTCCCAAATATAAGTGTAAATGGATTTTGCATATCGGTCTCCCATTTTTACTGTTGTTTACTGTTTTGAATCTGTTTTACTGTCTTTTACTGTTGTTTACTGTTTTAATTTTATTTTACTGTTGTTTACTGTTTATGTCAAAATTACAAGTTTATGCTAATTTGCATTTTTGTAGTATCCGGTTACTGTTGTAAAATAGTTACCGGTCACGCTGTTAGGCGTGAACAGTAACATAAAATAACCCCCGGAGCGTATTGTAGGCTTTGATAGCAGATCAATATAACGCTCCGGGGGTTCTATTTACACCTGATTTAGTTTAAGAAATTCTGTATGATAACTTCCTCTGCCTCTTCCTCTGTAAGTCCGAGTGTGCGGAGCTTGAGAAGCTGCTCGTCGTTTATCCTGCCGATTGCTGCCTCATGGATGATAGCCGCATCGATATTTTTTGCCCTGATTTCAGGGATTGAACCGACCTCTGCATGATCCATGATGATAGAATCACACTGGATATGAGCCTGGCATTTGCTGTTGCCGATGGCGTTTGGATGGAAGGTCTGGACTGAGTTTCCTTTTCCTACGGATCTGGAAACAATCTGCGCAGAGCTGTCCTCTCCGTTTAGCTGCACCTCGATGTTCGACTCCGCCTTCTGCTCTCCATCTGTCATGAGACGCTCTGTGACATAGAGCTTTGCGTCCTTTCCAAGCTCCACATTGGTCTCACGGACTGTTGAATCAACACCCTTTATCTGTGCTGTATCGAGTGTGAAAACAGAATTCTCTCCCACAAATATATTTGTTACAGGGTTGAGCACTCTCGCACCTGTTCCGTTTCCCTCGCCATAGTGCTTTTCCTCATAACGGACATTCGCATTTTTACCTACATGGAAGGTGTGGATACCGTCGTGTCTGCTTTCGTTGCAGCCACTGTTGTGGATTCCGCAGCCTGCCACAATCCTTACATCTGCCCCATCCTCAACATAGAAATCGTTGTATACAAGGTCTGTCATGCCTGATTTGCTGAGCACTACCGGGATATAGACAGCCTCTCCGTCCGTTTTTCCATCAATATAAATATCAATGCCCGGCTTGTCTGTCTTTTTCTTAATCTTGATGTGCTCGCTGTCTCCGTGGCAGATTGATGTGCCATTCTCACGCAGGTTAAAGGCACCGGTCTGACTGAATTTATTATCATTTATGACGTCCAATACGCCCTCTGTTACGTTGTCAAGCTTTACCATATTATGCTCTTCCCTCCAGTCTCTCTACACATTTGTGACATTTCTGTACACCATTGAGATAAGGCAGCACCTCGTCCTTTGTACCGATTTTCTTGATTTCTCCGCCATCAATTATCATGATGCGGTCTGCCATATTGATAATTTTCTCCTGATGTGAAATCACTATGAGGCTCTGCTTTTTCTCAGTATGGATTTCCTCGAATTTCTGTATGAGCATTGAAAAGCTCCACAGATCGATTCCTGCCTCCGGCTCATCAAATATGCAAAGCGAATGCTCCTTGGCAAGCACTGATGCAATCTCAATTCGCTTCATCTCTCCACCTGAGAGTGTACCGTCAATCTGGCGGTAAATGTAATCCTTTGCACAGAGTCCTACCGCGGTGAGAAGGTCGCAGCACTCCTTGTCTGAAAGCTCATCCTTTGCGGCAAGCTTAAGCAGCTTCATGACTGTCATTCCCTTAAATCTCGGTGGCTGCTGGAATGCAAAGCCTATTCCCGCATTTGCCCTGTGATTGATGTCGAGCTCTGTGATATCCTGTCCGTCAAGTATGATCTTTCCGCTGTCCGGTGTCTGGATACCTATCAAGGTCTTTGCCAGAGTGGATTTTCCACCTCCGTTTGGTCCGGTGATGACAAGCATTTCTCCGTCCTCTACCTGAAATGATATATTGTTCAGAAGGCATTTCTTTCCGCCCTCATCATCTACGTTTAAAGTTAAATTTTCTGCTTTAAGCACGATTTTCACCTCATTTTTATTTATGATACAGCATAAAATCCTTCTCCTGCTGTTCTAATTACTTTTTCCATTTACCGTTCACATTCACACATTAGTATGCCCGGCAATGATTACAGTATAACATAATAGTAAACGTTTACAAGGTATAAACTCTCTGGTACTCGCTAAAATACATATTTGGCACGCATAAACGGTTTGCTTATCTATTAATTTCCCTTATCATTGAATACTCATTGCACAAGCTGCCATCCTTCTGCCTTATAGAATTAAATTTTATGCCAGTTATCCTAAATCCCATTTTCTCATAAAGTGCTCTCGCCCTGCTATTGCCCTCGATAAAATCCAGTTCCATCTGCATTATCCTCGGATTACTTTGTGCTATTTTTATCATTTCCCGGAACATTCTCGTTCCGATTCCCTGATTCCAGAATTCGCTCAGCAAACCGATTGCCACACTTGCCCTGTGCCCGGTTTTCACGCGGTTATTCCACCAGACCATACAATTTCCGGCAATTTTTCCACCTGCTTCACAAACCAGCAGCGCCTGTGTATCTGACGAATTGCAGCTATTTATGAATTCAATCTCCTGCTCGATGGTCTGTGTCTCACATTCTTCCGGTGTCCTCAGTAAGAAATCCGTTTCACCGGTTGACTTTTTCATGTACTCTATAAGAGCTTTGGCATCCTTTTCATTTGCACTTCGCAAAATGGCAGTTCTGCCATCTTTTAATATAAATTCGATATCTTTTATTGTCATATTGTTTAGTACCAACTTCCTATTGTTTTTGTGTTTTATCTGTGATAAACTATCGGCAATTAATGGTAGTTGCAGCTTAGACAGAGCGAGACGAAAGTTTCCCTCTGTCTATTTTTTTGTGCTTTTACACGCATGAAGGCTTGTATACACTTCATGCCTTTTTCTATCGCAGCTATCAAGAGCCTATTGTAACGACTCGTTACAGCTATATTTATTTACATAACAGGAGGATTTAAGAAAAATGCCAAAAAACAGATTGCAGGAAACAATTTTTACCATCATGATGGTGCTTGTCATGGTTTATGCCATGATATGCTACAATATTGCCCTTGAAACAGGCGGTATGAAGAACTTTGTTTTTAAGGCCGCATTAGGCGAATTTCCTATCATGATTGTTGCCGGTTTTATCCTTGATACGTTCATTGCCGGACCACTTGCAAAAAAATGTGCCTTCAAAATCGTCACACCGGGAAAGGACAGACCTATTGCTATAATCCTTGCAATTTCTGTCTTCTCAATCTGGTTCATGTGCCCTATGATGAGCTTTATCGCTACCATCCTTTTCAATGGTGGTTTTAATTCACAGATATTTGCGACATTCTGTGAGCTCGTCGTAAGAAACTTTCCAATGGCCTTCTTCTGGCAGCTCTTTGTTGCCGGACCACTTGTTAGATTCATCTTTGGAAAAATTTTCCGAGAGAACTAATTTAAAATGTAAAACCGGGCATAATAGCCTGCCCGGTTTACATTGTTCATAATAACTGTTAAGAATCACACCATGCATATTCACCAAAAAGCTCATTGCCGGTGTCTTCTCACTACTTAGGAAGCACCTTTTTAGAATACTCCCTCTATAAAGCCTTTCATATCGTCCTTAGACACAAGGCCTATCTGCTGGCCGGCAACCTGACCGCCCTTGATTGCAATAACAGCCGGAATATTCATTATACGATACTCTCTTGCCAGATCAGGATTCTCGTCCACATCAATATTGTAAAACTCCACATCTGTGATTTCATCAGAAAGCTGCTCCATCACCGGCGCAAGCATCTTGCATGGGCCGCACCACTCTGCCGAAAAATCAACAATGATAGCCTTATTATTTTTAACCTGTTCAAATTCACTGCCATTAATCTTCTTTACCATAGTTGTTCTCCTTTCATCTGTCGAACGAATTATTTTCGTTGCACCCATACGGCAATTAATAATAACTGCTGTACTAGCACTACTATAATACATAAATCAGATTATGTCACATAAAAATATTATAAACCGTAAAATTTATCATTTACCACGATTAATTCTTTTTGTGCTCTGCCATGTAGGCCTCTATATCCTCCGTGGTTCTGATGATATCCTCCGACAGACACACTGCACCGTCCTCGGTGATAAGCACATCATCCTCAATCCTGATACCGATTTCCCATTCATCTATATACAGTCCCGGCTCGTCACTGATGATTGCCCCCGGACGAAGCCTGCTGTTTGAGTCAACTGTCACGTCATGCACATCAATTCCCAGATGGTGTGACACGCCATGCATGTAATACTGTGAAATCTCTACAGAGTTCTTTATAAGTCCAAGCTTCATAAGCCCGTCTGCAAGCACAGCCTTACATACTTCGTTTAATTCCTTTGTAGTCATTCCCGGCTTTGCAACCTCGACAATCTTTCGGTTTGCGGCAAGCACGATATCATAAACCTGTTTCTGGCGCTCGGTAAACCTGCCATTTACCGGATATGTTCTCGTAATATCCGAATTGTAGCCATCTATTCTGGCTCCAAGGTCAAGAAGCACCAGTGTTCCGTCCTCCATCGTCTCACGGTTTGTGTCATAGTGAAGCATTGTTCCATTCATTCCGCTTCCGGCAATTGTTGGGAATGCTGTCCACTCTGCCCCACCGCGTCTTATGATATATTCAAAGTCCGCCTGTGCCTGATATTCCTTCATTCCCGGCTTTAAATTGGCCATCACATTGCAGAGTCCGTCCTTTGTAAGCGCGATTGCCTTTTTGGTGAGTTCAATCTCATCCTCATCCTTCTGCATACGCTCCTCTGCCACAAGTGGGAAAAGATTCTTCACAGCAACTCCCGGATAGTCTGTCCGAAATTCATTGGCTTTTACCACATTGTAATCCGGCAGATCCGCTTTCTGGTGACGATACGTGTCAAAATATGCTGTGTATACATCCTCGCGCGTCATTATCCTGTCCAGCGTGCTCTCAAGCTCATAAATGTATTCTATCTCATCAATTCCTGATATTTCCTCGGCTTCCTCCATAGTCACTTTCCTGCCGTACCAGCGCTCCATCGTAGGGTCTGCCTCCTCTATGAAGAGCATCGTCTTAGCAGGCTCTACACATTTATCCAGGACAAGGACCATGTTGTCACGTCTAAGTCCGGTCAGATAGAAGAAATTGCGGTTAGCCTGTGCTGTAAATAAATCATACTCATCTGCACTCACATGGTGCTCGATGCCAGAGTACAATATTGCTATAGAATTGTCCTCCATCTTGTCTAAAATTCTTTGTCTTCTGCTTTCAAAATCCATTATTATCGCCTCTTATTTCTTTTATATAGATACCATTATATATAGATATCAATCACTCATTCCCTTATTCTTGCTTCAAACTCCATCCTATGATCCGTCAATCAATCTACAACTGGAAGCTTCGCTAAACTCTTTGCGATTTCCTCATCTGTCGGAATATAATCTGACATCTCCCCATCATTGTACTTCTGATAAGCATACATGTCAAAGTATCCCGTTCCGGTAAGACCAAATACGATATTTTTCTCTTCTCCTGTCTCTTTACATTTAAGTGCCTCATCGATAGCAACTTTTATCGCATGGCTGCTCTCCGGTGCCGGAAGTATTCCCTCGACTCTTGCAAAGGTTTCTGCCGCCTTAAATACCTCTGTCTGCTCTACACTTCTTGCTTTAACATATCCGTCATCATAAAGCTGTGATACTATAGAGCTCATACCATGATAACGAAGCCCTCCTGCATGGTTTGCAGATGGAATAAATCCGCTGCCAAGTGTATACATTTTAGCGAGTGGACAGATTTTTCCTGTGTCACAATAATCATATGCATAGCGGCCGCGTGTAAGGCTAGGACATGATGCCGGTTCAACCGCAATGATCTCATAATCAGCCTCCCCACGGAGCATTTCTCCTGCAAATGGCGAGATAAGTCCACCAAGATTTGAACCGCCTCCTGCACAACCGATGATCATGTCTGCTTTTACTCCATATTTATCAAGTGCAGCCTTTGTCTCAAGTCCGATCACAGTCTGATGGATAAGTACCTGGGAAAGCACTGATCCGAGTACATATCTGTAACCCTCCTGTGTTGTGGCAGCTTCTACCGCCTCTGATATGGCACAGCCAAGGCTTCCTGTTGTTCCCGGGAACTCTGCGTTTATCTTTCTTCCTATCTCAGTATTCATTGATGGGGATGGTGTGACCTGTGCTCCGTATGTTCTCATAACTTCACGTCTGAACGGCTTCTGCTCATATGAAACCTTTACCATATATACCTGACAGTCCAGATCAAAGTATGAACACGCCATAGAAAGTGCTGTTCCCCACTGACCTGCTCCGGTTTCTGTGGTAACACCTTTAAGGCCCTGCTTCTTTGCATAATAAGCCTGTGCTATAGCAGAGTTTAATTTGTGGCTTCCGGATGTATTATTTCCCTCAAATTTATAATAAATATGTGCCGGTGTTCCGAGCTTTTTCTCAAGACAGTATGCACGCACAAGTGGTGATGGACGGTACATTCTGTAAAAATCCCTGATTTCCTGTGGTATGTCAAAATACGGCGTTGTTTCGTCAATCTCCTGTTTTGCAAGCTCCTTGCAGAAAATCGGTGAAAGCTCATCAACAGTTATCGGTTTTAATGTGGCGGGATTTAATATCGGTGCCGGTTTGTTTTTCATATCGGCACGGACATTGTACCACTGCTTTGGCATTTCACTCTCTTCAAGATATATTTTGTATGGTATTTCTTTGCTCATTATGATTCCCTCTCTTTTCCTTTAATGGATATAATTTTATCCTATGATACATCTACGTTATCATAACCAAGCTGTTTTTACAATCGTATATTTGCGCTCATATATTATTATCCACGATTACTTTGTAAGTTTCTTTTTGCAGTATTTATATGCACCACAATAAGGTCATTTTAATTTACGTTTTCTTCAGATAATCTTCTTCTGATAATCTTTTGAGTTTACCCAATCGCCTCCCCATGTGAAACCATGAACTTTAAATAGCTTGTAACACAAATCATTATGATCTATTTTGTGTGGGAAATTCAGACTTCTGTCAACATATGGCGCATAGCTTGACAGCGCAGTGTCAAGCTTGCGTGTGAACAGTAATGCGTTTTTCGATGGAATAATATTTTTTTCAGAAAGACCTTGATAAACCTGTTCTCATCATAGATAATATTTTATAAAGATACAACATAAATTTTTATTTAAGGAGTTAAAAAGATTATGTTTTTTAAAAAGGAAAAATCTAAACAGCAGGAAAAAGGCGACTTCTATCTTGGCGTGCAGAAAATTTTTCGTATAGAAAATTCTGCCGATTTATTAGCTGCCGGAAAAGTAAACGGAACTATTTATAAAGGTGCTGCCATCTACATCACAAATCCCGGAGAAGATAGTGAACTGACTGAACTTACAACTGTCACTGAAATTATTATCAATAATAATTCCGTTGATAATGCGGCAGACACTTTTGTCATTGTAAAGCTTGAAGCAGGAAGTAAACTCCAGCTTAAACCCGGCTCTGTATTATTCACACGAAATGTATCAGTAAAAAATGTTCATGATGCATATATCTATGCACTTGGCGAATCCTATATCAGTACAAAAAAGATGGAACTTACTGATATCGACTATGACAATATGAGTCTTACTGATCTGGCCGAATTAAGAAGATTATTCTGCTGGCTGATCGAACAAAAGAAGACTCAGGAAACAGAGGAAATCAAAGCCTTTAATAAAAAAACACTGGATTCCATCTCACATCATATGTGCAGCCGCATTTTATCATCTCAGGAAATCTATACTGTAATCCACAAAAAAACCGGGGAACCTTTTATGATAGCACAGGTCATAAAACAACCGGATCAATATTTAACTACACCACCTGATATCATGCTCATACCAAAAGCATATATTAATGTTATTAAAAATCAATATAATCCTGATGTTTTTGACATTGTAAAAATAGAAAATGGTTCAGACAAAAAAGGCATATACAATTTCCTTGGAAGTACATTTTATCTGAATGGTGCCTGTGGCGTGAAAGTTATCTATGATAATTTTTCTATTGACGCATGTATGCTTGTTGAAAAGCCTGATTACAGTAATCTTCCACCCATCCAAAGACCGGTAACTAACCCCGATGTTGAACGTTGGCTCCTGTTACTAGGACAAATGAATGAGCCAAAAACAGATGACGAAAAACTCATATACAACATATTTTATGGTCACCTGTTCCGCGAACTTGCCAGTGCAAATTTCATCATTCCGATGAAAATGAATGCCAAAATGGCTCCGCCTGACGAAAATGGTAAAACCGTAATAACAGAAGACTCCACAATGGAATTTCCAACCAAAAATGGTAAAAATGGAAGAGATGCTGTCTGTATGTTTACGGACTGGAAACGCCTTCGCATGAATTACAAAGAATCTGATGGATGGGATGGTTTGATCCAGCCTATCAGCGGTATGATAGAAAAATTTGACTGCGCCATAAATGCTACTGAATATTTATCTGCTGGCTGCTATATAGACAAAGATTTCTATGATGCCAATATAAAATAAAGATACCCCAAAAAATATAAACTTTCTCAACCAATATTTGGTTGAGAAAGTTTTGTTTTTTACCAGACCTAATGCAGCTGTCAGTTAATTTTTGTAAGTTATTCCTCCCTAAATTTCCATAGCATCTACCATTATACTTATTTCTCTCTTGCCTGTATCCTGATTTGCATTTGCCACAAACTCATAAACCGGACGATAATATCCCTTCGAATCCGGTGTGTAACTTATCTTCACTGATTTTACAACTAAATCAGATAATTGTTCATCTTTATCATAATCCGGGAAATAAAATTTTCCTGCACATAGCCTGTCATAAGCCTCTTTTTCTGAAATAACATCTACCTTTTTATAAGGCGTATATTTTATCATGGAATCTCTGAAATTTTCAATTTTACCTGACGAATTAATACAACATTCTATCGTTCCCTTATAATACAAGCCATCGTCAAGAATTTCTCCATCGTTTGTAAACCTATAGTTTCCTGCATCATATTCCTCGATTGGTGCAAAAACTGCGTTTTCGGGAATAACCACTCCTAGATTTTCCAGCTTTTCTCTGACAAATTCCTCTGAAAGTCCAGCGTCAGCATACGAATTTTCATGATCTATATTTGAAAAATCCGTGAAACTTACTGTTGGTCCTTCGTAATCGCACCAGATACTCAGGTTACTGCCCTCATCATCAAGGCTGGTACTGTAAAAAATAATAGTATCATCATATATGTCTGTTTTTGAGTCATCTATTAAAACACCATACTTTGAAAAGTACCCGTCGGCAAGCTCCCTCGCCTCATCTTCTGTAGCCCTGTGAATTGTGTATACATCAAGCGGATCTGCCTCATCTGCCAGACTCACACCATCTGCCATCGAGACATCCACATTTTGATTTGAAATATTATCGATTGAAAGATTACCATATTCCATACTATTGTATACAATAAAAACAGCTGCAAAAGCTATAATTGTAAACGCAAGCGGAAGCTGTGCCACCAGACATTTTCTTATGGAAATGTTCTGTCTTTCACAAACATTTTCATCATGTGCCACTCCACTGACTTCATTTGTATTATCTTGGACTTTCTTCCTTGAACAGACTGCCACAAATATCAGTCTTGCAACCGAAAATAATCCATATCCGATCATTGCACCTATCGTATTATTTATGATATCGTCAGTTTCAAATACACCTCGTCCCGTGATAAGCTGCACAACCTCTATAAACAGTGCAAACCCAAACCCGCACAAATATATTTTCCACGCTCTTTTAATCTTTCCAAAACAAATTGGTAGTAAAAATCCAAACGGCACGAACATACATATATTAAGTATCAGATTTCTCCATTCCTGTGCACTAAAATTGTACCAGGCTTCTTTGTACGAAGAAAATGGTTTAAAGTTAGCCCGGTACTCAAATCCCCCAAAACCAATACCTCCTCTTAGCAATGTCACATAAAGGACAACAACAATGTATACTGCAAGTACACACACCAGTCCTATTCTGCCAATTGAAATCTGTTTTTTACCATGCAATATTTTTTTATAAATCATTTTGTAGCCTAAAAGCCAGATTATTGCCAAAAAAGCCACTACAATAGTGGCAAAAATAATGGCAGACTTTCCTAATCTCATAATATCTGATATTCTCATTACATTCTCCTCATACACTGCATTTTATTCATCTATATACAAATTTTAAAGCTGCGTGTCTCCGTTAAAAGTTTATTATTCTACGTCTTTAACCACTTGCTGCCTGATGAATATATACGTTTCTAAAAAATCTTTATAAAAATGGTAACATATACATTGGAATATAATAAATTCCGTTTTCCCATCCGATCAACCAAAACAGCCGCTTCCATATTATTCATTCCCGTAGTCGCAACAACATCATCAGCATTAGTATATTTACCAACTTTATCAAAAAAGTCTGTTATTGTACTTTTCCCTGAACCATTAGGTCCCGCTAGTACAAGAATCATCGGTTTTTTATTCTGCATATTTTCTTTCCCCATTTGCATACTCTACATAAGCCTGTTTCTTTTCATTGTCATAACCAGCTATAGGTTTTTTACATATTTTCGCTTTATTTATTGCTGCCTTAACAGCTTCAACTGCCCTTTCGTCCATTTCATTATCCGATTCTGTCAATGTACTCTTCTCTTCTTCTCTAGATACAACTTTTATAATTCTACCACTTTTGGTGCTCACAGTTGTCATATAATCACTCCCTCTGTTTTGATTAATATTAAAATATATTCTCTCTTATACTTGTTTACTTTTTATTATAATATTTATTTTATCATAGTTCACACAAAAAAACACCCCAGAACCGAAGTTCTGAGGTGTAATATACTTTTGATATTCTCTTTTCCGAAAAATTATCTCTTTGAGAACTGAGGAGCTCTACGAGCTGCTTTGAGACCGTATTTCTTACGCTCTTTCATACGTGGATCACGTGTTAAGAATCCAGCAGACTTAAGAACTGGTCTGTACTCTGAATCTACCTGAAGGAGTGCACGAGCGATTCCGTGACGGATTGCTCCGGCCTGTCCTGTGTATCCACCACCACGAACGTTAACTAAAACGTCGAACTTGTCAACTGTCTCAGTTGCAACTAATGGCTGGCGAACAACTACCTTTAATGTCTCAAGACCAAGGTACTCATCGATATCTCTTTTATTGATTGTAATCTTTCCTGTTCCAGGTACTAAATATACTCTAGCAACAGATGATTTTCTTCTTCCTGTTCCGTAATACTTTGTAGTAGCCAATTTACTTTACCTCCTATTAAAACTCTAATGTCTCAGGCTTCTGAGCTGCATGTTTGTGATCTGGTCCAGCGTATACGAATAACTTTGTATACATCTGACGTCCAAGAGGTCCCTTTGGAAGCATTCCCTTTACAGCGTACTCGATAACGCGCTCTGGGTGCTTGTTCATCATCTCTCTTAATGTTGTCTCTTTCATACCACCGATATAATCTGAGTGATGATAGTAAATCTTCTGGTCTAATTTCTTACCAGTAACCTTAACCTTGTCAGCATTGACAACGATTACATAATCACCTGTGTCAATGTGTGGTGTAAAGATTGCTTTATTCTTTCCTCTTAATACTTTAGCAACTTCTGATGCTAAACGTCCTAATGTCTTACCTTCAGCGTCTACTACGTACCATTTTCTGTCGATTGTAGCAGGACTAGCCATAAATGTTTTCATCGGTTTTCCTCCTTAAATGATTCGATTACTTTTAATGCCGATGCCTCTTGAAATCGCGTATGTCCGGACGCCACTTCCTTTTTGACATCTTATAGTCCTCTGTTCCATCTCAGATGACTATCATTATCTATACTAAATGGTTGCCGGGGCTTTGGCTTCCATTTATCTACTTTTACAGACCTAGATATTATACTTGCGTAACCGGCTGTTGTCAAGTGCTTTTTACTCTTATTTCCAGCTTTTTATTTAAACTTTTTCATTATGCTTTTTCTTGAAACTTTTTCTTCAAACTTTATCTTTAAACTTCTTCTTTAAAACTGCATATATACAAAATCCGCCGGATTCACTCCCGGTCCGTAGTAACCGAATATTATTACTATAAATATGCCAAGATATATTATCGCCCAGCGAAGCGGCAGCTTTCTTGAAAGTATGAAATCGCGCATGTCGAGCTTTTTATTTTCCTCTACAAAGCTGATGAAGAACCACAGCAGCGTACATATTATAAGTAAAAGTATATCGTACTCGTCCAGTCCGCATGCACCGAGATTCAAAATGATGTTGTTTATTCCAAGCTCGCTGATATGGAAATCCGTGACTGATTTAAAAAGCATGTGAAATGCTGTCGACGCATTTGCCGCTATGTCAAAATAGTAGCCTACCAGTATGAGTATAAAGGTCCAGAGCACTGATACAATCGTTGCAAATATGCCCTTTTCCCTGAGCCCGGTCAGCTTAAAAAAGCCGCCTGCCACCTTTTTGTTTACCGGAGCAAAAAGCTCTGCAAGCATGATGACAATGCCGTTCCAGAGTCCGAAATACAGGTATTTCATATTGGCACCATGCCATACTCCGATGACGATAAATGTGATGACACTCGCGATGCAACCCGGCAGCACCTTGCTGATATGCGCACCAAATCTTGGCTTTAGCCATTTGCCAAAATTCAGGAAACGCTTTGAGATTGAAAGCGGGTAGAAAATATAGTTTCTGCACCAGTCTCCCAGAGTCATATGCCAGCGGTGCCAGTACTCAGTGAGCGAGCGCGAAAAATACGGATGGTTGAAGTTTGTTGACATCGTTATGCCAAACATCTCCGCAATACCGCGCACTATATCGATTCCTCCCGAGAAATCCGCATATAGCTGCAGCGCATACACTACTGCCGCAAAAAATACATATGTGCCTGAAAATTCCATCGGCTTATCCATCACAAAATTGATGATATTCACCGCACGGTCTGCTATCACAAGCTTTTTCATGACTCCCCAGAGCACCAGAAGAGCACCCTTTTGCAGATTTTCAAGGCGCAGGGAATGTCCCTCGTAGAGCTGGTTTGCAAGCTTATCATATATCGCAATCGGTCCCTGTATGATCTGAGGGAAAAATGATACAAACAGCGCTACCTTAAGAAAATTCTTTTCAGGCTCTACAATTTCCCTGTATACGTCCATCACATAGCCCATGGACTGGAAGGTATAGAAGGATATGCCAAGCGGAAGCAAAAGTCCAAGCTCCCCCGCATATGGTATATATTTAAGGAATGCCAGAATGCCAAAATTGCAAAGCAGCGCAAAAAGCATGACTGCCACTCTCTTTTTTCTGCCCTTTTCCTTGTATTCCTTTCTGGTCTGCCTGTCCCAGTCCTCCTTGTGGCTTTTTACGATGGCATTCTGCTCCTTTAGCAGCTTGTCAATCCATATTGTTGAGCCATAGGTGGTGCATATTGTGAAAATGATAAACAGCACATACCACTTACATATAATCACATAGTATGCCATGCTTCCCGCTAGAAGCACATACCAGCGGTATTTCTTCGGAAAGCAATAATATAGTACAAGCAGGGCGATTACAAATATCGCATATTTTAATGAAATAAGTTCCATTTTATTTACTCCAAATCTATTTTTTTACTGGGGCATTTAACTCCTTTACAGGCTTTGCGTCGTTGTTCGTATCTGCTACCTTATTTGTCGCAAGGCTTGACGAAAAATTATAAGGCAGATAAACGGACATCTCAAAATAATGATTGCCAAGACTCAGGTCCGTATCCTTTGCGCAGGCACTTATCACCTTGTCAGCACGCCTTGCGCACTCGCCCCATGCACTCTGAAGCTTTGGGGAGTGCTCTGCTGGCAGCCTGTAATTATCAGACAGATATTTCCCCATAAATGCCGTGAATTTGCGGCTTCCATTTATATTCAGGTGCTCTGAATTGTAGAAATCATCCCTCTCATTGATTCCGATAAATTCCTTGTCGCCTTCAAAGCTTGCAAAATCATAGCCATAGGACTCCACAAGCTCCTTCACATCGCAAAGCACCTGCGGATTCTTTATCTCCTTCTCATGAGGAAACCTCGCAAAAAGCACCTTTTCCACGCCCTGTGCTTTACAATACTCAAGCAGATCAGTCATATACGCTCTGCTCTTGTCGGTAAAATAGAGCTTTTTCTGCTTGCCGGATGGACAATCGGAATATTTTGCAATAGATGAAAATCCCTTCATGCATGATGATTTTGCAAAATACATTCCAACTCTTGTGGCAAAGGTGTGTGCACACTTGTCTATATCCTTCCAGTTGCTGTGATACAGCTTTAAAGGATTTGTAAAGTTGTCCTGCTCATCCTTTGGCACAATCTCTTTTATTGTATCAAGCCTGTTTTCCTCATTGTGGATATTGTCTATCCAGCTGTGCAGCTTTACCGATCTGTCATAATAGCTGTCATTTTGTAAAAATCCATTCACCTCAAACACCACAACCTTCGGATGCTGTCTGGTGAGAGCTTCCCTGAGCATTGATTTGTACAGGCTGCCGGGCACTCCGGATACCCCCAGCGAGTATGAGGTGTATCCATAATTCTTCCAGGCCTCTGTTGCGCTGTAATCAGCGTATACCTCGCTGGCTCCTATCATCATCACATCAATTGAGTCCTTTGGCTCCTTATAAAAGCCCTCTATAGTCGCAATATTGACAGCATCCGTCATCTTAAAAAATGTCGAGACAAACGAAAACAGCACAACAAATACCAGGGCAAACGCTCCTATACGGATCACCTTACGGTGTCTGCCTTTTACTTTGTCTGTGCTGTTTATGGCTTTGTTTTTTATAATTTTCTCTTTAACTTCTGTAAATCTCATAACCATCTTCATCTCCAAGCTTCTTTTTACCGTACCATATCTTAACCGTAACGACATTATAACCTATTATTGAAGCTAAAAACGGATATTCCAAAAATCTTAATATAATATTAAAATTCTAAAGCTGTTACTCGTACTCCAGTCCTATCATTGTAAGCCCATGTGCCGGGGCTGTGGGACCTGCTGCTGCCCTGTCTGTTGCGGCTATTATGCCCTTCATCGCATCGGCCGGCATATCGCTTCCACCTATCTTCACAAGTGTTCCTGCGATTATGCGCACCATATTGTACAAAAAGCCGTTTCCTGTCACACGTATTGTGATGATGTCCCCGGTCTTTGATACCGTACAGTCATATATCGTGCGGACTGTGGTCTGTGCCTGCGAGTTTGCCGAGCAGAAGCTTGCAAAATCATGCTCTCCCTTGAGATATCCTGCAGCCTCACTCATCTTGGCTGTGTCAAGCGGATAATGATAGAAATATGTGTCAAGCCTGCGTGTCGGATTTCTGAACCTAGCATTTAATATGCGGTATTCATAGGTTTTACGGCTCTTTGAGAAGCGTGGATGAAAATCATCGCTTACCTCACAGGAATCGACCACCACTATATCCTCCGGCAGCTTCTGATTCAGTGCATACGATATCTTTTCCGCCGGCATGCGGGTATTGGTGTCAAACATACACACATTTCCAAGTGAATGCACTCCCGCATCGGTGCGGCTTGCTCCTGTCACCTTTATATCCTCCTTTAACAGGCGGCTCAGGTGCTCGTTTAATACCTGCTCAATTGTTATGCCGTTTGGCTGTATCTGCCAGCCGCAGTAATTTGTGCCATCGTAGGCTACAATCATTTTTACACGCATATATCTCTCCTGTTTTGCCTGCACTATCTATTTCACTATCTGAAAATAAGATTGCCCAGATTCACCGGCAGAAGGATTCTAAGCACTATCACAACCGCAAAAAACGCAAATATGAAAAGATATGCTATTTTATCATCCTTGTCATATACGAGCGGCTTCATCTTTGTCCTGCCCTCTCCACCATTGTAGCATCTGGCCTCCATAGCCATTGCGAGGTCATCCGCACGCCTGAAGGCCGATACAAAAAGCGGCACTAAAAGAGGCACCATGCTCTTTGCTCTTTTTATGATATTTCCATGCTCAAAATCAGCTCCTCTTGCCATCTGTGCTTTCATTATTTTGTCCGTCTCCTCAATAAGGATTGGAATGAAACGAAGCGCTATCGACATCATCATGGCTATCGCATGCACCGGAACATGTATTTTATTTAAAAAGCCCAGTGATTTCTCAAGACCGTCCGTGAGCTGGTTTGGTGTGGTGGTGAGTGTCATGAGCGAGGTTCCTATAATGAGCAGTACAAGTCGTATCATCATGGTTGCTGCATTTATCAGTCCGGTGTCAGAAATGTGCAGTATACCGTACTCCCAGATTGTGTACTCTCCCTGTGTGAAAAACACGCTGAAGCATGCTGTAAAAAGCAACAGTATTATAATGGATTTGAGTCCCTTTACCATGAACTTAAAGGGCACCTTCGAAATCTTTATAACTGCGACAAGCGCGGCAACTATAAACAGCACACCGGCTATTCCTTTGTAGGAAAACAGCGCAATAATATATATAAGTGTTGCGAAAAGCTTTACTCTTGGGTCCAGTTTATGTATTGGCGACTGAGCCGGATAATACTGGCCTATGGTAATATCACGAATCATTTTTGTATTCCTTCCTCATAATTTGTATCAAAATGTCGGCATTGGTGAGCTATTTAAAGGCTTTTAGTATTGAGTCCCTCGCCTCCGCAACTGTCGTCGCCGAAAGGTCAACCGGTATACCCTTTTCCGCCAGATCATGCATCAGATATGTGACCTGCGGTGCTGCAAGTCCGACTGCCTCGAGCTCCTTGTAGTGTGAGAATACCTCCTTCGGCACTCCGTCAAACATCACCTCTCCTGAATTCATAACAATGATGCGATCCACATACTCCGCAACATCCTCCATGCTGTGTGATACGAGTATGATTGTGATACCCAGATCCTTTTTCATCTGTAAAAGCAGTCCCAGTATCTCATCTCTGCCCGCAGGATCCAGTCCCGCTGTCGGCTCATCGAGTATAAGTACGTCAGGATGCATTGCAAGTACTCCAGCTATGGCTACACGCCTTTTTTGTCCTCCGGACAAATCAAACGGTGGCTGATAGTAGAGATCCTCCGGAAAATGTACATTCTGCAGTGCCTCATAGGCTCTTAGCTCCACTGTTTTCCTATCGAGCCCTTGATTTTTCGGTCCAAAGCATACATCCTCAAAGTTGGTTGTCTCAAAAAGCTGATGCTCCGGATACTGGAACACCATCCCCACCTTGTGACGCAGCTTGCTTAAATCATAATCATTGTCATATATATCCTGTCCATTGTAGTATATATGACCGCTTGTCGCCTTCAAAAGGCCGTTCATATGCTGGATAAGTGTGGATTTTCCCGAACCGGTGTGACCGATTATTCCGATAAACTCTCCATCATTTATCTCAAGGCTTACATCCTTAAGTGCCTGCACCTTGTAGGCTGAGTCGGCACTGTAACAATAGTTTATGTGATCTAGAATTATTGACATATTTTCTCCCGCCTATCTGTTTTTCAGCGCAACAAGCGCATTTACAAGCTCTTCTCTCGTCAGTATTCCATCTGGGATATCAAGACCTGCCTTTTTGAGCTCATCGGCTACCAGTGTCACCTGCGGCACATCAAGCCTGTGCTCCTTCAGCTCGTCCACCCTTGAAAAAATCTCACGCGGTGTGCCGTCCATGACCACCTTGCCCTTTTCCATGACATAGACATGGTCTGCGCCGACCACCTCCTCCATGTAATGGGTGATGAGAATGATGGTCACGCCCTTTTTCTTATTGAGCTCATGGGCTGTGGCTATGACCTCCTTGCGGCCGTTTGGGTCAAGCATGGCTGTAGGCTCGTCAAATACTATACATTTTGGCTCCATTGCCACAACTCCTGCGATTGCCACACGCTGCTTCTGTCCTCCGGAGAGCTTGTTCGGTGAATGTGTGCGGTACTTTGTCATACCGACAGCCCTTAGCGCATAGTCCACGCGCTGCCAGATTTCATCTGTCGGCACACCGATATTCTCAGGTCCAAAGCCCACATCCTCCTCCACGACATTGGCGATAATCTGATTGTCGGGATTCTGGAAAACCATACCTGCACTTTTCCTGACAGGTATGACATTCTCTTCCTTTGACACATCCATGCCATCCACCCATATGGTGCCGTCGCTCGGCGCAAGAAGTGCATTGATATGCTTTGCAAGAGTTGATTTTCCTGAACCATTGTGACCGAGGATTGCAATAAACTGTCCCTCTTTTATGTCGAGGTTTACGTTGTCGAGCGCTGTAGTAATTGACTCTACATTGCCTTCCTCGTCTCTTCGTATAAATTCATGTACTAATTTGCTTGTTTTAATTATGCCCATTTCTTTTTCCTAAAAATCTACCGTATTTACAATTATCATAGCTGTTAAAGCCCAAATAGCTGCAAAAAATATGCGCTTTGCCGCTTTATTTAGTCATCCCAGCTTAAGTGATGAAGCTCTCCCTCAAGCCTCATATGATCAAAATTATTCTGTCTCAATGCCTCGTAGAGCACGATAGCTACTGAATTTGACAGATTAAGTGACCTTGTCTCACCTATCATCGGTATCCTGATGCACGCATCCGGATGCTCCTTTAGTATCTCCTCCGGAATGCCTGCGCTTTCCTTGCCAAACATAATATAGCAGTCGGGCTCAAAATGAGCATCAGAGTACACATGTCTGCCCTTTGTTGTCGCATAATATATCTTTGCGCCCGGATTTCTCTCAAGGAAATCCTCCCAGTCCACATATGTGGTGACGTCGAGGTCCTTCCAGTAATCCATTCCGGCTCTCTTTAGTGCCTTCTCTGAAAGTGAAAAGCCAAGCGGCTCTATAAGATGAAGTCTCGTGCCTGTCGCTACGCAGGTTCTTCCGATATTTCCTGTATTTGCCGGAATTTCCGGCTCATGTAACACTATGTTCAGCTTTGCCATTTTGTCTCCTGTCAATTTAAACTATTTATTATCCATCCCGGCGCGAAGCTCTGTGACAAACTCCTCAATGCGGCCGAGCGCCTCCTTTAAATCATCAAGCGAATATGCATATGATATACGTAAAAATCCCTCGCCGCACTCTCCGAATGCAGTTCCCGGAACCACGGCAATCTTCTTGCTGTTTAGAAGCTTTGTGGCAAACTCATCGGAGGTCATGCCAAACTCCTTGATGCTTGGGAACGCATAAAAGGCCCCGAAAGGCTCAAAGCACTTAAGCCCCATCTCCTTAAAGCGGTGAAGCACATAGCGTCTGCGGCCGTTGTATTCCTCCCTCATCTGTGCAACATCCTCATCGCCGTTTTTCATAGCCTCGACAGCTGCATACTGGCTCGTGGTCGGCGCACACATGATTGCAAACTGATGAATCTTTAGCATCTGCTTTAAAATGGTCTCAGGTGCACATGCATATCCAAGCCTCCAGCCTGTCATGGCATAAGCCTTGGAAAAACCGTTTATGAGCACCGTGCGCTCCTTCATTCCCGGAAATGATGCTATCGATACATGCTTATCCACATATGTAAGCTCCGAATAAATCTCGTCACTTATCACAAACAGATCATGCTCCTTAACCACCTGAACGATTGCTTCAAGGTCTGCTTTTTCCATGATAGCGCCTGTCGGGTTATTAGGGAAAGGCATGATAAGTATCTTTGTCTTTGGTGTGATAACAGCCTCAAGCTCCTCGGCTGTCAGCCTGAAATCATTTTCCTCCTTAAGCTCCACAATCACAGGTGTGCCACCTGCCAGAACGGTACACGGTACATATGAAACATAGCTTGGCTGCGGGATAATCACCTCATCTCCCGGATCGAGCATGGCGCGCAGTGCGATGTCTATTGCCTCGCTGCCACCGACAGTTACCATTATCTCTTTGTTGTAATCATATGTCATGCCGTATCTTCTGTCGAGATATCTTGTAATCTCAAGCTTTAACTCCTTGAGTCCGGCATTTGAGGTGTAGAAGGTACGTCCCTTTTCAAGGGAATATATGCCCTCGTCCCTGATATGCCACGGTGTGTCAAAATCAGGCTCTCCTACTCCGAGCGATATCGCGTCCTTCATCTCGCTCACTATATCAAAAAACTTACGGATGCCCGACGGCTGGATAGACTTTATTGTGCTGGATAAAGGGTCTCTCATTATGACATAATTCCCCTTTCATCGGATTTGACAGGTGCCGCCATGATAGTTCCATGATCCTTGTATTTCTTCAGAATAAAGTTTGTCTTTGTTGAAAGCACCTGATCCAGTGTAGAAAGCTTATCTGTCACAAACTGTGATACCTCGCGCAGAGTCTTGCCCTCGAGAGTGACCATGAGGTCGAAGCCGCCTGAGATAAGGTATACCGACTTCACCTCAGGATAGTTGTATATACGCTCTGCAATCTTGTCGAAGCCCATGCCGCGCTGTGGTGTCACTCTGACCTCTATCATGGCTGTGACCTTCTCAAGTCCTGCCTTGTCCCAGTCAATAAGTGTGTGATATCCGCAGATGACATTCTCCTGCTCCATAGCAGCAATCTCGTTTGCCACACTTGCCTCGTCCACACCAAGCATGATTGCAAGCTCCTTCAGGTTTATCCTGCTGTTTTTCTCTATAAATGTTAATATCTTTTCTCTCATGATATATAATCTCCTGATTCAAATATATTAGTTGAAAACCTTGTATATCTCGTCAGTCTGAGCAGTCTCCAAAAATCGTCTCTCCTCGCCGGAAATCAGCACTCTGTCGTTTGAATCGGTTGTGGCACCGACTATAACAGCATTTTGTCCTGTTTTCTCAAGCTCTCTGACCACGCGGGTACCATCTGCAGCTATGATTATCAGACTTCCTCCTGACAAAAGCTTATACGGGTTTATGTCAAAAAATTCACTTATTTCAATCGTATCCTGCCTGATAGGGAGCTTCTTTAAATCGATGTCAAGACCAATTCCCGAAGCCTCTGCCATATCCCAGAGTGCTCCAAAGATGCCTCCCTGCGAAGCGTCATGGATTGCCGCCACACCGGCGCCAATCGCGGATGCGGCCTCCCTTGCGGTGGAAATATGGTCTATATATGCTGCTGATTTATCTATAAATGCCTTGGAAAATCTCGTTTCAAGCTCGGCTCTTTTCTCATTTGCAAGAATTGCGGTGCCCTCAAGCCCCACATAGCCTGTCACTATTATGTCCATGCCCGGTGTTGCTGCCGATGATGGTGTAAGCGCCTTTTCATTGGCCTCACCTATTGCAGTGACTGTCACCACGATATTTTTCACTGCGCGGCTCACCTGCGTATGCCCGCCAAGCACCACAATGCCTGCCTCCTCACATACAGCATCAATCGCTCTCACGGTCTCACGAAGCCTTGCCTCGTTTTCTGTGGTAGGTACAAGCAGTGCCAGCTCTATCCCAATAGGGCTTGCTCCCATGGCATAAATATTATTCAATGCATCATAAACCGCACAGCTGGCACACACATGCCGGTCTGAGACATCCAGTGTGAACGTCTGGGTAGCAGTAACTAACTTAGTTTGGTTGCCTGCCTGCATGGAAATCACCGCACAGTCCTCACCTACTGCCGGTTTAAAAAGTACTCTGTCGCTTTTGGTATGAAGTTGTTTTAAGACAGAGCGCTTTAAAACCGACTCTGATATTTTACCGTTTTTCATGTGTTTTCCTGTTCTTTATAATAATAATATGATATTAGGGTCAAAAGGTATTTTGCCCCTAATTATAATTAATCAGATTACTACCTGCGGGCATTTACTGCGTCTGTGCTCCCTGTGTCTGTCCTGCCGCATTCTGGTCTGTCGGCTGTGTCTGAGCTGCAGCGTTTGGATCCTGTGTCTGGGTTGCCTGAGCCTGTGCTGCCTGAGCCGCTGCTGCCGCAGACGCAGCAATAGATTTAACCGAACCCTCATCATTAGCCGCAGCTGCCGCCTGAAGCTGCGCAACAACCTCCGCTGATGCTCCTCCTGTACCGACCGTCACGATTTTCGGTGATGACTTGTACTTGCTGTTGTTGAATACCTCATCGCTCTGCACTGTTCCATCAACTGTGACCGTCTTCCAAAGCCTTGCGGTCACTCCCTTGTGCGCAGACTGCTCGGTGTTGAAATAACCGACCGGCTGACCTGCATCAAATTTAAACTGCGTAACCGGATCCTCCTCAGAAAGCGTCTCACTCCTGAAGGAAATTTCCCTGTTTGCAGGTCTCGTCTCCACTCCGTACACATTGAAGGTAATGATTCCTCCACTGCAATAGCCCTCTATATACACCGGATTGTCCAGATTATTTTTAAACTTAAGATCCTTGTAGGTTCCTGCAATTGCCGCATCGTCAGATGGCTTTACGTAGCTTACTATCATGGAATGGTTGTAGCGCTGCACTATGTCGAGCTCAGCCCTTATAACCGCATTGTAGAGAGTGGTAGCAACCTGGCACACACCTCCGCCTACCGAGTCAACTACCTGACCGTTCTCGTATGCACCTGCTATCTGGTAGCCGTTGTCAGTTGTGATAGGGCTGATAGCCTCGTAAACCGAGAACTGCTCACCCGGATATATGACACTGCCGTTTATCAGGCTGCATGCATTCTTTACATTGGCTGCACGTCCTGCTGCCGAGCTGCTGAAATCGGTAGAAAAGCCTCCCAGATTATCCTTAATCTTTGAGAGCTCTTCCTTTGAACCCCTCGGCTGAACCGTATTTGTGACCAGCTCTATCTCATTCGCCGAACCATCCCAGCTGTTCTGCAAAAAGTCATTTATGGCATAGACGGATTTTACCACATCCACCTCTTTGCCTTCCTGTCCCGGAACAAAATCGAAGCTGGTGCCGTTTCTCTGCAGCGAATTGTCAACTGCCTTTATATTGAGCTCGTCGCTCTTATCATAAATCATCTTTGCGGTCTTTTGTTTATCAACCGACAGATACATATTGACGGCAACATTGCCCTTTTTAAGCTCCTCCGACTCCACAAATCTGTCAATCAGGCTGCCCTCATGGCATACTGAGACTGCCTCGTCCACCGCCGCATCAGTGTCCGCCGAAACAGACATTTCCTGTGCGGTTGCATCAAATGAGCCATTGGCGCCCTTTAATGAAAAGGAGGTGTCCTTTATGCTGTCAACATAGGCATCAACTGCTTTTTTTGCCTCTTCCTTTGTCATACCGCCTACATCCACACTGCCAATGCACACACCCTCTGTAATTGTCTGTACCTTCGCCTTCTTTGTGCCTGACGAACCGCTTGCATATGCATTTACCACACCTGATGCCGCCACAAGCACAAATGCCATTGTACCAAGTAATAATGCTTTTTTATTAATCTTCATTTCCGCTTCCTTTTCCCTGGGCTGTTAAAAGTGCCCCTGTCATGCATTTTATATCATATTATGATACCTTTTGACCCTTTAATCATATTATCATATTTTTTCCATATTTCAAGAAAAGCTATACAAGACTTGACACAAATGTTGTCACAAGCATCGCTGCTATAACCACTATTATCACTATAGCAACCACCTTCTGATTTCTTTTTTTATTAAAATCGTACATACTATTCACCTCTGTCCAAAAATGAGTTATACTATTTTCATATATGAGAAAGGATTTTCCAACATATGATTCCAATTTGTCTAATTTTATTCATTTTATTTATTGCAGTGATTACTTTTGCCATAAAGAGGGCTGATTCTGCCCAGGCAAAGGTCACCGAGGAATTCTGGGAGAAGGAGCGCAAAGCCAACTCAACCCTCCGCGGAGATACCACTGACCTGTGTTATATTACCATACCGGAAAAGTTTTTTCCATTAAATAATGATAAAATAAATGATTTAAGGGATAAAACCCTTGTCAATCTCACCGGAATGACAAACACTGATTTAAAGCTTAAATATGGCATTCTCAATTTTAAAAAGCTGTCTGAATATGATGATAATTTCACGAAATTTGTTTCAATGCTGCCGGACTATTACAATAGGCTTAAGGATGCAGGCTATGAATCGCTAGGCAATGAACTGCTTGAGCTTGCAGTGGAGCAGGGTGCCGATTCAAAGAACGTATACAGTCTGTTAGCCAACGCCTTCATCAGCATGTCAAAAGCTGACCGGCTTGCAGAGCTTATTGAGAAAGCAAAACAGCTTAATTCTCTTTCAAGGGATGGAATCGTTTCTATGCTTGAGAGCCTACAGGCTGATACCTCCTCGGCCGGTAATTAATTTACGTTATAGCTTATTGTATTATAACTTATTGTATTGAAACTTATTCCGAGCCATCCACACACCTATTAATATATCTGCTACGATATTCATCGTACAGCCTTGAGGCCTGACTTCTGGTCAGGTTGTCCCACGATATGACATCTGCTATCCCATACTCAGCCATCAGCTCCTTTAGCTGTCTGACCTGATGTGCTGTGGCAGGTGTCTGTTTTTTTGCCTTGTATACAAGTGGCTTTGACTCCACCGGCTCACCCTTTTCATCCATCAGTGCAAGCAGCTTTTCAAATATCTGCTTTGTCTCTATCGCATCATCGAGCGCCCTGTGGGCATTTTCCCTGTTCACACCAAAATACTCACACAAATCCTCCAGCTTCTTCGACTGCTCAGAAGGCAGACATTTTCTGGCTATTTTCAGAGTATCATATGCATTCAGCGAGAGGGTTCGCTTGTGATTTACCGCCCACTGCTTTAAAAAGCTGTAATCAAAGGTCACATTCTGCCCGAGTATGATGTCATCCCCTATAAAATCCAGCAACTTATCCACAGCCTCATCCATATCTGCCGCGTTTTCCACATCACTGTCGGTAATTCCCGTTAATTCCTGCACACGCTGTGGAATATGCTGCTTCGGATTTACCAGTGTGGATATCGTATCCACTATCTCGCCGCCACGCACGCGTGCCGCACCTATCTCTATTATCTTGTCATTTTTGGCGGAAAGACCTGTCATTTCAAGGTCAATCACCGTGTAATTTTTTATATCGTCTATGTTGCTCATTTTCTTAGTCCGTAAACCTTCCCGCTATAGTCATATTGCTTTACTTCTATCTACATACTCAACCAGCGCCTGATGATCAAGCGGGTCTCTCATGTCGTAGTGGAAAAGCGCCCACACCGGCTCCTTATGATACTTTGGCAGCTCATCCAGCTTGCGCGTGTGCTTGTCCGGAAAAATATAGTGGAACGGCTCCACATGCGACAGCTTTCCATTCTTACAGTATGCATGTGTCATGTGCTTGAAGCTGCCTATATCGGTGGCCCATCTTGGGCGACTCTTGCAGTTCTCTCGATAGTACAAATCAAAGATGAGCGACTCCTGAATCATGCTGTAAATCTGCGCATTTTCGTCAAAATCAGTATTATCTCTATCGCTGTCACAGCCATGCAGGTATAATCCCGCAGAAGCCATATCATCGCTGTCAAAACCATGCAGGTATAAAGCTAGAAACTCAAGCAATATCTCGCACCTTCTGATGCGCGAATGGCTCATTCCAAAATAGCCGCTTGCCTCATAAAAATCTCCAAGCTCCTGAAAAAACTCAAACGCACTGTCAAAGATACACTCCATGAGCTTCATCGTAATCTCAAACTGTCCGCTGTTGTAATACACCTCAAGCATCTCCTCGACGCGCTTAATCTTTATCACATCATCAAACGAAAGCCACTTCGTGGACATGACCTCATACGGTGGCTTGTCGTGGTACACAATACCATATTCCGCGGCATGCTCAAACATGTACGAGCCCTTGAGCACCTTTAAAAATCCAAGCTGCAGCTGGTTTGGCTTAAGCTCATAAATCTCATCAAAGGAACGCCCAAAGCTGTCATAATCCTCATACGGAAGCCCAGCAATCAGGTCTAGATGCTCATGGATATTGTTGCCACTTTGAATGAGCCTCACAACCTCCTTAAGTCTCTCAAGCTTCATAGTCCTGTGAATCTCCTTAATCGTGACCTCATTGGTGGACTGCACACCGATTTCAAGCTGTATAAGCCCCGGCCTCATATCAGAAATCAGCTCAAGCTCCTCCTGATTCAGCAGATCCGCCGATATCTCAAAGTGAAAATTTGTCACACCATTGTCATTTGCCTTTATAAAGCGCCACAGCTCCATGGCATGAGCATGATTGCAGTTGAAGGTTCTGTCCACAAACTTGATCTGCGGCACCTTCTGGTCTATGAAAAACTTAAGCTCTCTTTTGACAATCTCAGTATCCCTGAAACGCAGTGTCTTATCCACCGATGACAGGCAGTAGCTGCACGAAAACGGACATCCCCTGCTGCTCTCGTAGTAGATGATGCGGTTTGAAAAATCATCAAGCGTATCATAGCAGAATGGGATTTCACTCATGTTTTTGATTGGGCGGGAACTTGTGAAAACTATTTCATCTGATTTGCATCCTGCGTTGTTCACACTTGTACTATTACTTGTGCTATTACCTGTGCTGTTTTTTCTGAAAGCAATGCCTGCAATATCAATCAGCTTCTTTTGATGAGCATAGTAGCCGCACAGCTCTCTAAAGGTATCCTCACCCTCGCCTATCATCACGCCGTCTATGTATGGATTTTCCATCAGAAACGCCTCCACCTCGTAAGACACCTCAGGGCCTCCAACCCATATCGGCACTGACGGACAAAGCTTTTTATACTCGCGTGCAATATCAGTCACATAATCAATATTCCATATATAGCACGAAAAACAAAGTACATCGGGCTTTCTCTTATAAAGCTCCTCAAGAATGTAATCCTTCTGATTGTTTATCGTGTATTCCGCAAGCTCCACAGCCTCCCTGTATTCCCCTGCACAGGCGCGCAGTGAGTAAACTGCGAGGTTTGAATGTATGTATTTTGCATTGATTGCTGTCAGTAAAATATTCATGGTTTCTCCTTAAAAAATGACCCTTGAATGTAAACTTTATGCCACATTCAAAGGTCTGCTTCGTATTATTGCAGCATCGACATATTAACAAGCCTGTCGTACATGCCGCTTGCAAACAGCACCATCATACCAATCGTGCAGATGACCGACAGCACAAAGCCTATTATCGATGTAATCATACCGGCAGTTGCTATTGCATTATTATACTGCTTTGCCCTTTTTGACATTTTGGAAGCAAGCATGCCGACAATTCCAAGCCCCATCAGATAGCCAAAAAACGAGAACATAATACTGCAAATGCCAAGCACCAGTGAAACCACTGCAAGCTTGGCGCCCTCCCTCTCGTCATCTATGATGGTCTCATTGTTGTAGAGCATCTCAAGACGGATACGCCTTGACTTACGAAGCATAACAAGCATAGGAATACCGAGCACGACAAATGCGACACAGTTCATTGCTGAAAACTCATTAATCCTGTCGGCCACTCCGCCTCCCTCAAATATTCCCGATGATAAAAGTCCGCCCATATCTACAACAGTATGGAAAATGACAAGCATCCACAAATTGCGTGTAGAAGCGTATATCATGCAAAACAGCACACCCATGAGTCCTGCTGAAATAACCTGTATCAGACAACTGCTGAACTTAACCCCTGCACCCATATTGGAAAAATGCATCAAGCCAAACAGTACGCCTCCCAAAACTACGGCTCCTGTGATTCCACCTTTTGTCTTTGGAAAAGCTCTTAGCAGCAGATTGAACACTACTCCTCTAAACACCAGCTCCTCAACGAGTCCTACAAGACAGACCGCAATAAAGAAAAAGATGATGTTGTAAAATGCCTTAACATCACCATGCTCACTCAAAAAGCACAAATATATGCCTGAAACAACAGCATACAGACAATACACTACGAAAAAACCACCTGTGTATAAGCTTCTGGTCCATCCTGCTGCTTTTTCCTTAAAGATATCCCACAGCCCAAATAAATATGTGATGCCCAGAAAAATAACTAAAACAAGGGTCTCCACAATAGCCTGCAGCAGATAGTCATCTGCTTTTTCCATGCCAAGAATCAGTTTCAAAACTTTTCCGCTCCACTGTAAGGGTGCAATGAAAAGAAAAACTGCAAGAATGGCAAAGATTATATTTGCCGGTGCCGAAAGGTTTCTCAATTTCTGTTTCATAACTTTAAATCTCCTCATTTGTATTTAATTTGATATGAAAATATTCTATAGCATTTACTTTGGCATTACAAGCTCTGGTTAATCTAAATTCGATGAAATTGAGGATATAATATGTAACTGTTTACGAGAACGGAAGGTTGTTATTTTGACACAGCTATGACAACTTATAAAAATTCCTGTTCGTGCTTTTTGAAAAAATTGTAAAAATATTGAACATTTTCTAATTCATTCCATTTTACTACATCATATTCTTTTGTATCTATGTTATATATTTTGGCATTTAGTGTACCAAGCATAAAAGGTGAGTGTGTTGCAATAACAAATTGACATTCCAGTAACCTTGCCAACTTGTTAATTTCATTTGCTAAAAGCACCTGATTAGAGGGTGAAAGAGAAACCTCTGGTTCGTCAAGAAGATATAGCGCATTTGGTTGTAAATATTCTTCAAAGTATTGCATTGAAGTTTCTCCGTTCGAATATTTTTCCTGTGCAAATTTAATATATTCTTCTTGTTTTCTTCCTTCTTTCGAAGATATAAAGTCTTTTGCTTCCTGTATTGTCATACCTTTCTGCACATAATCGTATTCCATCCCATCCGACAATACTTGCTTTTGCTGAATTTTTTTAATTTCGTACAAAATATCTTCGCTCTTAATATACCTGCTATTTCTTGGGAGATTCTTTATAACGAATCCAAAATCGTCTTCACCCAGACTATACGAACACTCATTTGAAAATGCGTTACAATAATCTACGATTCCAAAAGAATTACTCGTAGCATATTCTTTACCTTTTAGTTGAAGTCTGTTTGCAATTAAGTTCAATAATGTAGATTTTCCTGAACCATTATTCCCGTAAAAAACTGTAATAGGTGAAAATACAAATGGTTCAATATATTTTCCACGAAAAACATTATAGGGATATATATTCGGATTTTTTACTTGTTTGTTACTCAACATAAAACTACTTAAATAAATCATTGTGTTCTTACTTCCTCTATCTCAAATACTTCGCAATACATTATCCACAACCATTAAGCTATAAATGCATCAGCTGTCAAAATCCAGTCTATCCGCAAATACAGTTCATAATCACGCTTATCATCATTTCTTTTTCATCTGGT
>URDU01000005.1 GCA_900546625.1 uncultured Lachnobacterium sp.
TTGCTCAGGCAGGTCAGTCTATGCTTGCACAGGCTAATCAGTCTAACCAGGGTGTTCTCTCACTCTTACAGTAATCATCTACAATTACATGTTGTACAATATAAAAAGAGCTCTCGCAAAGAGCTCTTTTTTATTGCCTTATAACACTTCTATCATTGAATCACTCCATATGCCTTCTGCCCTTTCACAAAGCTCCTATCCTTCACCGCCAGTACGATCACAAAAATCACATCCAGCGTGAAAAAGAACTGGAATATGCCTGCAAATACAGACAACACCTTTCCTTGCACTCCCTCACTGCATGCCCTTACAATATAGGCAATTGAAAAAGGTGCTGCTCCTAACAGCCCCAGCCATCCAATAACTGATAGCACAATTGCAACAGTCGGGCCTACAAATATCATGATAACAACCGGTGTAAACATCAAAAGAAGTGCCACTATAATGCAAAACCCACCTACTACATAAAATGGTATTAACGCATATTTGATAATCCTTGTGCAAATTAGCAGCTGTACTCTGCTTATTCTTTTCCCAAGGATAAGCACCACAGCCAGATTAATCAGTCCCAAAGCAATCGGCATTACCATTATCCAGCCCGCA
The DNA here is from genome assembly GCA_900546625.1 of uncultured Lachnobacterium sp. GTDB lineage: Bacteria > Bacillota > Clostridia > Lachnospirales > Lachnospiraceae > Roseburia. The sequence goes on from URDU01000005.1 coordinate 604, forward strand.
TCAAAGCTTTCTGTTTCTTCCTGCATATTGCATATTATCCAAAATAAAACCGGCATCATGTACATTCCAAACACATATATCACAGGAACAACGTAAATAGCTCGTGATACTTTATTTGATTCATTCATTAAAAATAATCCTCCCTTTTATAAACATTCACATTCTAATCATTTAGCGCCTACAGCTTCTCTCCCACTACCCTGCATCTCTTCCTGCAAAAAGCGATGCCGTAAGCTAAAATATCGCACCTGCCCTCATCTCGGAGAGTCTCATCATATCTCTTCTGCTTTATTTGAGCCATCGCAGCATCGCAAGCTGCGTCAAGCCCCTTAAACTCCTTAGCATACTTTACCTCGATAACAATGCCTAAATCAGGATTCTCAGGCTTTATAAGTATATCACTGAAGCCATCTCCCGACTCACGATTGGACTTGATGAGCCAGTCCGGATTGCTTCCTCTAAGTAATCCAAGAAGCAGGCCATGATAAAAGTTTTCCTTCATATCATCAGGTGCCTTGGTATCGAGTATGCTTATCATTCGCCCCATCACGATATTGAGCTGCCTTGCAAGAATCGTTTCGTCTTTATCTAGAATCGCCTTTGATAAAAGCTTCATAGTATCATTGTCATTTGCGACAACCGCCTTGAACCATTCCTGAATCTGAAGTACAAATACCTCACGTACTTCTTTGTTTGGTATGACAAGCTTGTAAGCGTAGCTTTCGCTATCAGGAAGCTTTACTTCCCCGATTTTTGTAAGGTAGCCTGTGGTAAAAAGCACACTCCATATATTGTCAATTGTATTATCAATTTCATCGTATGTCAGGTCCAGACGAATGACTTTCTCAATAGCTTCACCTGCAATCAAACGCTCAATCTCATCCTTTGTCGATGAATCAGCCCTATTGATAAGACGCCTCACCAGACTGTTTCCACTGCTGTTTATCCAATATGTCTGAGGCTTTGCATCACTGTCGTCACGCAGATGATCCACATGATTAATCACATCCCATGGACAGTAAACATCAGCCTTGCCGAAATGATATCCGTCATACCATTCCTTCACCTCGTCAAAATGCGAATCCATTCCATAATCAGACAAAAGCTTCTTTACCTCACTATCGGTAAATCCAAACTGTTCATCAAAACGCGAATCAGTAATCGACATTACCTTGAAATTGTTGAGTCCTGTAAATATGCTTTCCTTTGATATGCGAAGGCACCCTGTCAGCACCGCAAACTGCAAAAATTCATTAGTCTTTAGCGCCTGCCCGAAAAGACCTCTGATGAGAGAAACCATCTCCTTATAATAGCCATTCTGGAAGGCCTTATCGAGCGGTACATCATACTCATCTATGAGAATAACTACCTTTTTTCCATAGTGCTTATACAATAGCTGTGAAAGAAACTGTAAGGAAGATATGAGCTTTTCCTTGTCAAAAACAAGCCTGCCATTTTTCATAATAGTAAGTCCTTTATATTGTTCCTGTTCAATCTGTGTCAGCTTATCACTGTCAGCCAGAAAAGACAGACGTGTCACTTCTTTTCCCATAATCCTGACAAAAGCTTCGAAAGCCTCATCGTATGTCAATCCCTCCACGCTCTTAAGTGAAAGAAAAATGACAGGAAATTTTCCCATATACTCATCACACAGCTCTTTATTACCTGAAATATATAAGCCATCAAATAATGCTTTATCTGTGCCAATATCAAAAAAACTCTTAAGCATGCTCATATTAAGAGTTTTTCCAAAACGGCGCGGACGTGTAAAAAGCGTCACCTCACTCCAGTTTAATAAAAGCTGCTCTATAAGTCTTGTTTTATCCACATAATAAAAATGCGATTCTCGCAATTTCCTAAAATCATCAATTCCAACCGGTAACTTCAAAGTATTTGCCATAAAAGCCTCCACAAAAATAATCCGCTATACTTAGCTATAGTATAGCGGATTAACAGTCAAAATACAATCTAAGATTGTGGTAGCTTATTCTGCCTTCTCAACAGATATTATCTTTCCCTCAAACGGGTCTACCTCTGAAATAGTTCCGGTATATTTTACAGTCACCTTATCTCCGCTTGCTACACTCTCAAGTCCGTCCGGCTTTTCATCGAAGGTAAAGCTGTATGGTGTATCCTTATCATCTGTCACTACAAACATGAAGTCCTTTATGTCATCGATCGTTCCGGTAAGCTCCTTCTCTTCCTGTGAGTCCTTATCACCTTCATCCTGAGTCTCAGCCTGCTTTGAATTTTCAGTGCCTGCTGCCTTATCCTGCTTTGTACTGCTCTGTCCGCAGCCTGCAAGCAAGCTGGCGCAAAGCATAGCTCCTATGACAATTGTAATCAGTTTTTTCTTCATTATGATATACCTCTTTCTTTATTTATAAGCACTACTATGAGCACGTTTCCTAAAGAGTACTCTCCTATCAGCCTAAAGTAAATAGAATACATAAAATATTAAAGAAATCTTACGAATTACTGCTTTTTTGAGCCTCTTGCGAGTCTTGCAGGATACCATTTTTCAAACCATCCTGTAAAAATGCCCATCAATACAGGCATCAGATTGTTTACGACAATAAGTGCGGTTCCAATACCTGCCTTTTTCAGCAGAAAGGTCCATACAGCTGTCAACACATATAATATTCCCCACGCTGCCGCAAGGATATAATTCGTTTTCATAAAAAGAAGATTTTTATGTGCGGCTTCACCACCATAATTGTACTTCACATATGCTGCGCATAGGGGCTCCTTTGTCATACATGAAACCAGCCAGAACAGTCCAAACACCAGGTATCCTATATCTGTTGATATGTCACCTGCTCCGGTCAGGCTTGCTATCGCAGAAAGTATGGCAACAGCCACAATTGAGAGCTGATCCCATATTACAAATTTATGTTTTCTCATAATAAAAGGCATAGCGGCTGCCACCAAAAGAGCAATCACAGCCCCTTTTTCTGTATTGACAGAAACTGCTATCCAAAACGTAATCCATGGTATGAGCATTGTCATCATGGAAGGATTTTTCTGCACCTCCATGCCTTGTGATGTTTTTTCTGTTTCTTTGACTGCTGATGTGCTTCCGAAGAATTTATCCCAGTTTACCATCAAGGAAAAATCACCTGTTACCGTATACATCTGCTTTCCCAATGCCTCTGCGCCACCTATCTCCCCTCGGGAAATCGCTGACCATACTGTAAAAGGCGTATCTATGCGGGTAGTCGGAGTAAGGCTTTGATCTGTAAGTACCTCACTGCCTTTACCATCAAGCTTTATCTGATATGTATGCTTCAAATCGGTATAGCATATCTCAAGCACGCGTTCCTTTCCATCATAGGCATCCTTATTGTATAATGCTGCCATCTGTCTGGTGAAAACAAGGTCATCAGCTTCCTTTTCTCCTGTTGTCCTGCTGATCCCCCAGCTGGCATCCGCCATCCTTTCAAACACGTCCCTCGGATATAAAAGAGTATGTAGCGCTGCTTCTGTTTTTTCAGATATTTTTCCTGTCATGGCATATTCTGCCCCGGCATTTTTTACCGTGGCCAGATATTCGTCTGTCCTTTCTGACAGCTCCTTAACACGAAACAGTTCTCCCTGTCCGCAAAAAACAGTTGTATAATGCCCTTTTCCCAGGAAATGGTCAAACATCCAAAGTACACTGTCATAATTTCCCTCTGCAGAATAAAAACCGCAGGTAGAGATCAGCACATGCCTTTTGCCTTCCATGTCATATCTGCAATCATGGCTGCCACTTCCGTATCCGTCCTCCTTTGTGCTCATAAACGGCAGACTCATAGGAAGCTGCCTGTCAATCACGTTCTTTAGTATTCCCGGCACACTAAAATAATACAGAGGAAACGACCACACAACAATATCCGCTTCAAGCATTTTCCCAATAACAGTCTGCATATCGTCATTTATGCAACACACCCCCGGTGTCTTCTGCCAGCATGCAAAGCAGCCCTTACACGCTCCTATATCCATAGAAGCTATATGCATTTCATCAATGGTTATAGTGTCTTTTTTGCCCTCATATCCGTCTTTGAAGCCTTCTATAAAGCTGTTTGCAAGCTTTAACGAATTGCTTCGTTTGCCCTTTGGGCTTCCGTTAATCAGAAGTATGTTCATGCTTTATGCCCTCCTGTAAGTATATAGTTAATTTTAGTATAGCGGATTGACAGGCAAAACACAATTAAAGTTTAGACTCAGAAACAATACCATAATTATACATTCAAAATACATTCAAATTCTTAAATATGCCTTGTAATTAAAGTACTAGCATAGTAGAATATACCTATATTATTACGAATCAGGAGAATTCATATGGGTTACGATGAAAAAATTTTTAAAGCAAAGGCGAATATCAAGGCGCGCAGATTATGGCTTGTTTTTGCTATTCTGCTGACCGCAAATTATGGTACCGACACAGCAAATGGCGCTTATTCTGTCAGTAATTATATCATTTTTGTTATTTTATGCTGGCTACCTTTCGTGTGTGGTGACATACTTCTAAAAAGGAAGGGGAAGGATAATGATCATTACAGGCTTGCATTTGTCATCGGATATGGTATTTTTTACGTATTTCTTTTGTGTACGACAACCTCACCGATTGCATTCACCTACATACTTCCGATAATCAGCCTTATTGTTATTTTTAAGGATGAAAAATTCATGATTTACTGCGCTGTTGCAAATATGCTAAGCCTTATTGCAAGTATTGCATTTCACATATTAGTACTAGGTCAGAACACTGCTGTAGACCACAAAAACTATCAGCTTCAGATAGCATGTCTTTTGCTTTGCTACATAGGCTATATCATGTCGGTGCGCCACCTGACTGAATCCGATGCCGCACTTACCGAGAGCATAAAGTCTGATTTCGACCGTGTTGTCACGACAGTTGAGCAGGTTAAAACCGCTAGCAACACTATAATGGATGGTATAACAGTGGTCCGAGAGCTTGCTTCTGAAAACAAGCATGGCTCCGATGTTGTCGTTGATGGAATGAATGAGCTCACCGGAAACAATGAGCAGCTTCAGAACCACACTGCTTCTTCACAGGAAATGACTACCGATATAAGCGCGCAGGTCGAGAATGTGGCAGCTATGATAAACGATATGGTTTCCCTGACAACCGAATCCGGCAAGCATGCCCAGGTAAGCTCTGAGGATCTTGAAGGTCTTGCCCAGACGGCAAAAACTATGTCGGAGCTTTCTACAGAGGTTGAAAACATCCTGACTACATTCAGAGATGAATTTGAGATGGTTAAAAACGAAACCGGAACAATTGATAATATTTCAAACCAGACAAATCTCCTTGCTCTAAACGCTTCTATCGAGGCTGCGCGTGCGGGCGAAGCAGGTAAGGGCTTTGCTGTTGTTGCTGAACAGATCCGCACTCTAAGCACTGAGACGAGAAATTCATCCGGTCAGATCAGTGAGGCGCTCTCACGTCTTGACGAAATTTCCGGAAGGATGACCTCATCCATTGAAGAAACACTCCGCCTCATCCAGCTTACCCTTGAGAAGGTAATGCAGACCGGTGAAAATGTAGAAAAGATCACAAAGGATTCCAATAAGCTCGGAAGCCATATCCGTGAAATCGACACTGCAATGCAGGAGGTTGAAGCATCTAACCAGCAGCTTGTCGACAATATGGAAAAGGTATCTGACATCGTAGAAACCATGACCTCATGTATCGGTGCTTCTGATGCGATAAGCCGCAAGATGCTCAGTAAATATGACGAAAGTGCAACGAATATCAATAATATCGAGACCGTTATCCAGTCTCTCATGCACGAGCTCGGAGTCGGTGGATTCATGGGACTTGATGATATCCGCCCGGGAATGAAGGCCAAGGTCATTTTAACAGATGTACAGACCGGCAACGAGTTCCACTGCGAGGTAAAGGCAGTTTACGAAAATGCTCTTAAGTTTATATCAGGCGGCTTAGCTATAGAGTCATCCAGACCTTGCAATCTGTATGTCACGGTTGGCAATGTAATGTACTGCTGGAAGGATCTCACAATCACAGATGACCTTGTCGTAGCGGTCAATACACAGCCGGAAATTTTAAACCGCAGGAAATATCCTCGCATAGATTTATCAAACAATTGCACTATAAAGCTCAAAGGAACTGATACCACATTCAAGGGCACACTTGACAATATAAGTGCAAACGGATTTGCATTTTTGACAAAGGAGCCTTATTTCGTGGATCATAAAGGAGCAAAGATTACTATTTCAATAGAAGACTTTGCTCTTGCTGACCACTCAGTATTGGATGGATATGTAATCCGCTGCTCTAACAATGACGGAACATATATAGTCGGCTGCCAGATGCCTGAAGATAATTATTATATCCAGACATATGTCGATGAACAGCTTCGTGCTCACTCATAAAAATAAAAGCTATGAAAGCCTTTAACCGGGCTCTCATAGCTTTTTTATTGATAATCTTCTATATCCTATTATCTTCTATCTGCATGATGTTTTTCCTTCTCTGCATACATTCTACTGTCTGCTATCTTTAGCAGGCTCTCAACCGTGTCAGCATCGGACGGATAAAGTGCATATCCACAGCTTACTCCGATTTTTATTTTATGACCATGTATGTTATAAGGGCTATTTATGACTTTTTCAAGCCTATCTATGCTCTCCAGACATTTTTCTTCATCTACATCACCATCTAATATGCATGCAAACTCATCGCCGCCAATACGGAATGCATAATCAGTTGTTCGTATGCTGTTTATAATGCGCTTTCCTACGTTGCGAAGCACCTCATCGCCAACCGGATGACCATATATATCATTGACCGGCTTGAAAAAATCCAGATCCATAAAAATCAGGGCAAATGCTTTTCCCCTCTGAGCCCTCATATTCATAATGGTATCAAAATATCTCTTATTGTAGAGCTCGGTAAGCATATCCGTATTTGCCAGATCAGCCATCCTATGCATTTCGCCTATATTCTGTGAGACAAGCAGATACTGTGTCAGTCTGCCATCCTCCCATCTGGCCGGAATGATTGTCATTGAAAGAAAAAGCTTGCTGTTCTTCTCTGCACATTCAAATTTGAAAAAATCATGCTCATTTTTGATTTTTCCATAAATATTTTCAAGAGAAAGAAGCTCTGAGATATCTTTATTCTCCTCCTCTGAAATCAGTGTATACCTGTTCGATATTGCTTCCACAAGGTCTCTGTAGCTGCCACGCTCAGGATAAAGCCTGCGTGCCAGTCTCTCATGATATTCGTACGTATCATTTTCGATATCGCACAATGCGTATCTGTCCACTATCCTTGCCAGGCTGTTCAACAGCATATCAGAGATTTCCTTTTCATGAGATACTGCCATGACAGTGAGCTTCTCCTTCTGAAGCTCCAGCCTGGTATTCTTCAATACATACATAAAAATAAGCAGAATTACACAGATGAACATTATGCCTATAAGTAAAATTGTGCTGTACTGCACCTGAAACATGAACGAGCTGACAGCCTTTGCTTCAACGATACCGACTATAGACCAGTCCTTTATGCCGGTAGGCTGATATGTCATATAATAATCCTTTTTATTGTATGTAAAGGAAAAGCAACCATCACTGCCATCAGCTATTTTGTTTTTTACATCTTTAAAATCATCTGTATCGTAATCTGTTGCGTTATCACCTATGAAATCAATCAGATTATCAACCATATCATCAATCTCTGTCTTCGGTTCGATTGAGAGTATGACATTGCCTGCAAAATCAACGATATAACAATCACTTTGGTCTTTATAGGCCTCGTCTCCGAGCATCCTTTCCACGTCTGTATTGTCATAGCTCACAGCAAGCCCGGTATAGGTAATTCCATCCACAGTAATCCCATCAGATGGAAATGCGAAAAGCACCTTTCTGACACCCTTTGTTGATATATAGCTCGATATCACAGGCTCATTTGCCTTAAAAAGCTCATTGAATGCATCTTTTGCATTGTCAGTCACTCCGCTTCTGCCCTCTATGGTGATAAACTGATTCTGCTCATTAAACAGATAAAAATCACTGTAATGCCAGGTCCCTTTTTCCCTGACAAAATCATTCCACTGCAGACCACTGTCGCTATTTAGTACCTTGGTCAAATAAACATTCCAGTCCGATAGCACATTCCAGTTGCGTTGCGCAAACATGTTGAAGGTCCGGTTCACCTGACTGTATGAGGCTTTGATATTTGATGTGCCCTCATTATATATCTGACGGCTCATATATACATTGTAGCTATGAATACTGAATATTATGATACCTAGCAGTGCACAGGTTATCACAATTGTACGGATGTTCTTCTTTTTTATAATCATAAATGCGCTCTCTCCATACCTTAGTACTTACATCATATCTGTGCTTCGTTATCTATTCAAATCACATATACTTGTACTTCTAGTACTAATTATACAACATATAGTGTCTACAATCTATACTTTTGGCGCGAAATGTCGTTTTCAGGGTGCGAAATGCATGTTGTAAGTCAAAAACGTGCAAAAGAGCCCTTACGGACTCTTTTTACTTTGTATAGCATTCCTTTTCAAAACTATTTTACATAATTTGGTAAAATAAAATTCTACGCATTTTGCATTCCAACTGATGAGGTCTTTTTTACTTCTGAAACCTTAACACTGATTACCGCAAATACTGCTTCAATTACAGCAGCTACTATTATACAGTTGACCTGTGTAATACCGAAGTGAACATAGTTTGTTGCAATACCAAGTCCCCATGCTATGAATGCTCCCCAGTTTACAGCCGGAATATCATCACCATCAAGTGATGGATATCCTTTTCTGTATTTTACAAGATAATCTGCAATAAATACACCACCAAGAGCAGGAATGGTTGTGGCAAGGAAATTGATAAATGTTCCAAAATAGTTATAGAAGCCGATTACTGCTCCGATAGTACCTGCAAGTCCAAATCCAATTACAAGAATCTTTCTATCAATTCTAAATGTGTTTGCAAGTGAAAGTGAGCCTGAATATACACACCCCTGAGCAGTTGACCATATATTTAAAATCATTACGATAAATGCCGGTGCAAGAAGTCCCTGCGCTGCAAGTACAAATGTAATATCTGAATATCCTGTTGCGATAGAGCCTACAGCACCAAGTATTATCATAAGAGGATTTGCAATCATCATGGCAAGAAACATAATAATTAATGTCTGTTTCTTATTTTTTGCAAATCTGAGTACATCCGGTGTGAACGAAACGGCTCCACATACGAATGAACCTATTGAAAGAGAAACTAATGTATTAAATGATGAAGGATTTTTAGGCTGTATAGCAAATAATCCTGTAAGACCTCCAGTACTTTTAACGCTAAGCACAATAGATATAATTCCAAATATAAGTACAAGTGGCACTGCTATATCACTTAGCTTTGACATCCATTTCATTCCAAACAATGCTGTAGCTGTCATGGCAATACCGGCAACAATAGCAATTGGAATAATTGGTAAAGCAGGGAATAAGGCATTTGAAGCTTGTCCTATCATATATGCATCTACTGAAAACCAGCCAATTAATGTTACAACAATCATAAGAGAAATAACATTAGAACCTATTTTTCCAAACGCATATCTGCAAAGCATACCGAATGTATTACCGGTCTTCAACGCTATTAAGCCCATAAAAGTACCAAGTACTAAAAGTACAACACTTCCAACTGCAAGAGCCTTCAACAGCGTTGCAAAATCTGTAGATGTCCCCATTGTTCCACCAACCTGCATACCAGTTACAACAAATACATATCCAATCCATACAACACAGATTTCCCAAAAATTTTTCTTCTGAGAAGCCGGAACACTAGACTGGGTAAATTCACTGTCGTTCATTTTTTCTTTCTTCATATAATTTTGCCTCCTATAATAATTGCTATGGTTTTAAGTGTTACAAAAAACAAACAAGGCGCCAGAAACTCTAATTAGTTTCCGACGCCTTTGTCGCTGCTTTATTTAACTAAAAAAGCCGAACACAGCTTATTCTCAGCTGCATCCGACCTCTTCGTCAAATCTTGACTTGATTATATCCATGAAAAACACATATAGCAATGTACATAGTATACAATAATACATCAAATCTAATGTTCATAATGTCAATCAAATTAATTTTCCACATAATCTTTCAAATAAAAAGCATTCATTATTTCTCGTCTCACATTGTATTCTTTTAAATCTTTTCCCATAGCATTTTCTATCTTTTCCAATCTCTGCAAAAGTGTATTTCTATGTATATATAAGGCTTCCGCCGTCTTTGCAATATTGAAATTATTTTGTTGGTAAACATCCAACGTATTAATTAATGGTACTTTACTAACATTTTCTTCATCCATAATTTTTCCAAGTATAGACATAACATAATTATGAATTTCCTGATCGGTCGCAGAATCCGCAATGAGTCTTATAAATCCAAGATCATCGTAAAATGCCATATATGATGAATGATATCTGATAGAACTTAATGCTTTCAATGCATGTCTATAGCTTTTTTTATAGTTATCTATATCTTTATATGAATTTCCCACTCCAATCAAAAGCTTTTTATCCGGAAATGTAGAATGAAAGTTCTCATATACTTTCTGAAATAATATTTTTAACGCTTCTCTGCCGATATCTTTAATAAAAATAATTATATTACTGTAATGTTGAAGAACCATATATTGACACTCAATATTGTATTCCGAAATCACCCTGCGAAGTTGATTTGTAACTTCTGTATGATGTGTTTCAACTTCTTCAAGTTGTATAGTCACTACACAATATGCATCATTCAGATTATATCCATAAAACTTAGCCTGCTCAAGAGCATATGTCTTATCTACATTAGTAAATAAAATATTTTTCATTAGCTCGGATATAGATACCTCCTTCAGCTGATTCCTAATTATATAATCATATATTGTATTAAGAATCTTTCCAAAAGAGACATCCCATGGAAGTGTAAATATAGGCAGCTTGATTTCATTAGCAAATTCTATGACTTTATTCGGGATTTGAGGAATATAATCAGGACTCAATTCAAATGCAATACAAGCAACCTTCGCTTTATTTGCATTGTCCAATAACTCCATAAAATTATTACCTTCGTTCAGATTCAGGCTGATTCCGTTAATAACAAGGAACTCGCCTCCCTCCATCCATTCGAAAAAATTCTTTAGCTGTGCTATGTTTGGTCTTTTAACAATTCGATTAAGCCCGTTAGCTCCAGCAACCAGCGTAAGATGATTTTCCTTAAAAAAATCAATATCCATAAATTCTTTTACAGTAACCATAAAAAATCCTGCCCTTCATATTTATTCTTGAATATAGTGCACATCAAATACAAAAATGATATGTATAAAATATACATTGAAATTAGATATCAGTTATTTTATACTTCTTTTCAAGAAATGACAAGGGCGTCAGGATATTTTTCCTGGCGTCTTTTTTACTAACACGAAATGGAGGACTTAATATGAGCAAGAAATACTGGGAATGGAAAAAACCATTTGATTTAAAAAAAGAAGAAACCGCCTTAATAATTGTAGACATGCAAAAAGGCTTTGTGGATGAAGGAGCAGCCCTTGAGGTGCCAATGGCCAGAGCACAACTTCCAACAATAACAAAAGTAATGAAATACTGCGAAATAAATGAAATCCCTGTATTTTTATCTAAATTTGAACAGGATAAAGGATATGCATATGATTTCTACTGGAAAAAAAATAAAGAAAGAGGACTTCTAAAAAATGACGGTTCATGCAAATTTGCAAGAAATAGTGAGGAGGCACAACTATGCGATGACTTATCATCCCTAGTATCAGCTAACGATTTTGTATTTTCAAAATATGGATATGACTGCTTTGCACATACATCTCTTGAATTAGAACTTAAAAGAAAACATATAAAAACCGTCATTATAGTAGGTACAGTAGTAAACTGGTGTGTGGATAGTACAGTCAGAAGTGCTTATCACAAAGACTACAATGTAGTAGTTCTCTCAGACTGTGTAAGTGGATATAACCATGCCGGTGCTACAGGTGAAAAATGGGTAGAAATGGAGCTCGACCTGTTCGGTGAAGGATTTGCCAGAGTCATGTCATCAGAAGATGTTATATCTGAGATGGATTCTATAAAATCTTCTAATGAAATGAAAAAAATCAGTAATCTATAATAAAGAATGGTGTTTCATCTGATATTCCAGCTTTAATTCTTCTGCTAAGTACAGATCACTCATGCAATGCATATCAGAAACACCATCACGGATTAGCTGATAGACCTGGGAATGATAAAAGAAATCCAATGCCGCATCCAACGAAAGTCCTTGTTGTTTAGCAAAGCACTCAATAATACGGCTGTATTTTTTCTGAAGCAAAATTGGGTTCGCTGTCATAGTGTTTCACTCCCTTCAAAATGCAACAGAGACAATGCTTTCTCTGTGCGAAAACATATTTGCAAATTTGGTTTTTCATAACGCAGACGGTTAATAGCTTCGGTTTTATCAATAAGTCCATCAAAAAACAACTCCACGGTATTGAACACCTTATCATTGGCAACACCGCCTGAAACAAGGTCATAATCCGTCAAATCTTTTCCGCTGCGGCAGTTCAAAATGAAATCCAGCCATTCTTCTGAATAAGAATCGAATTTCAGCGTTTTAAGTTCAGATTCCCGACTTTCATCGTATTCATATCTAGAAATAATACTATCTTTCCCACGACGTTTAAACTTGCCGCACCACTTCGCTGCCTGTTCATATAGCGGAGTAACATAGAAACCACGCCCGAAATCCACATTATGGCGGGAATGAACTAAATCCGGCTTCGTAATCTCTATAAAAGAACCATGATAAAGAATCATACTTCCACACCCCTTTCCTTCATCACATCAATGAGGTCATCAACGATATATTCCCTGCTCTGCGTATGCAGCACTTCATATTCCGGCACAATATAACCGTTCAGAATGTCACTTTGCTCGGTAAATGCCTGATAAACACGCTCTGCATCCACACCCAGCTTTTTCGCTACATTTTCGATACAAAATACTGTAAACTCCAGCTCACTGGAATTTTTAATTTTTTCATCCTTCATAGCACGCAAGACCTCCTTACTTTATTTTAGAATATCATAACAGTGTAAATATTACAATCAGGCAATTCAAAATATAGGTTACTGCTATTTCATTAATACCACTCCTGTTTCCTAAACATAAAACAAGGGAAAGTATTAAATACTTTCCCTTGCAAAATCTTATATATAGACTTTTAAATTAAAACCCTTGTCTATTTTGCCTGCTCTGCAATAGCAGCCTGTGCTGCAGCAAGACGAGCGATTGGTACACGGAATGGTGAACATGAAACATAGTCAAGTCCAATCTTGTGGCAGAACTCAACTGATGAAGGATCTCCACCGTGCTCTCCACAGATACCAACGTGAAGGTTAGGATTAACTGGCTTTCCAAGCTTAATAGCTGTCTCCATTAATTTACCAACACCTGTCTGGTCAAGCTTAGCAAATGGATCGTTCTCGAAGATCTTGTTGTCATAGTAAGCGTTAAGGAACTTACCTGCATCATCACGAGAGAATCCGAATGTCATCTGTGTAAGGTCGTTTGTACCGAAGCAGAAGAAATCAGCCTCTGTAGCGATCTCATCAGCTGTAAGAGCAGCTCTTGGGATCTCGATCATTGTACCTACATGGTACTTGATGTCAGCGTTTGCAGCGGCAATCTCAGCGTCAGCTGTCTCAACTACAGTCTTCTTAACGAACTTAAGCTCTTTGATCTCACATACTAATGGAATCATGATCTCAGGCTCGATATCCCAGTCTGGATGAGCATTCTTTACATTGATAGCTGCACGGATAACAGCCTTTGTCTGCATCTTAGCAATCTCAGGATATGTAACTGCAAGACGGCATCCTCTGTGACCCATCATTGGGTTGAACTCATGGAGTGACTCACAGATAGCTTTGATTTCCTCTACTGACTTATTCTTAGCCTTTGCAAGCTTCTCGATGTCAGCATCCTCTGTAGGAACGAACTCATGAAGAGGTGGATCAAGGAAACGGATTGTTACTGGGCATCCCTCAAGAGCCTCGTATAATTTCTCGAAATCTCCCTGCTGATATGGAAGGATCTTGTCAAGAGCTGTCTCTCTCTCCTCTACTGTATCAGAGCAGATCATCTCACGGAATGCAGCGATTCTCTCTGGATCGAAGAACATATGCTCTGTACGGCAAAGTCCGATTCCCTCTGCACCAAGCTCACGAGCCTTCTTAGCATCTGCAGGAGTATCTGCATTTGTACGAACCTTAAGTCTTCTGAACTCATCAGCCCATGCCATAACACGTCCGAACTCACCAGCGATTGAAGCATCAACTGTTGGGATGATTCCAGCGTAGATGTTACCTGTTGTACCATCGATAGAAATCTCAGATCCCTCTGTGAATGTCTGTCCTGCAAGTGTGAACTTCTTGTTCTCCTCGTCCATGTTGATGTCACCACAACCAGATACACAGCATGTTCCCATACCACGTGCAACTACGGCTGCGTGAGATGTCATACCACCACGAACTGTAAGGATACCCTGAGCAGCCTTCATTCCTGTGATGTCCTCTGGAGATGTCTCAAGACGTACAAGTACGACCTTCTCTCCTCTTTCAGCCCATGCCTCAGCATCGTCAGCTGTGAATACAACCTTACCACAAGCAGCTCCTGGAGATGCTCCAAGACCCTTTCCAAGTGGAGTTGCAGCCTTAAGTGCAGCAGCATCGAACTGTGGATGTAATAATGTATCAAGGTTACGAGGGTCGATCATAGCAACAGCCTCAGCTGGTGTCTTGTGTCCCTCATCTACTAAATCGCAAGCGATCTTAAGAGCAGCCGGAGCTGTTCTCTTACCATTACGGCACTGAAGCATATAGAGCTTCTTGTTCTCAACTGTGAACTCCATATCCTGCATATCATGGTAGTGATTCTCAAGAGTCTCACAAACCTTAAGGAACTCAGCGTATGCCTCTGGGAACTCCTGCTCCATCTGAGCGATTGGCATTGGAGTACGAACACCGGCAACAACGTCCTCACCCTGTGCATTGATAAGGAACTCACCCATAAGCTTGTTCTCACCAGTTGCAGGATCACGTGTGAATGCAACACCTGTACCAGACTCGTTATTTAAGTTACCGAATACCATTGGCATTACGTTAACAGCTGTTCCCCATGAATAAGGGATATCGTTATCTCTTCTATAAACATTTGCACGTGGGTTGTCCCATGAACGGAATACAGCCTCGATAGCAAGCTTTAACTGCTCTACAGGATCTGAAGGGAAATCTGTTCCTAACTGATTCTTGTACTCAGCCTTGAACTGCTCTGCTAACTCTTTAAGGTCAGCTGCTGTAAGGTCTACGTCAAATTTAACACCTCTGTCCTCTTTCATCTTGTCGATAAGCTGCTCGAAGTATTTCTTTCCTACTTCCATAACAACGTCTGAGAACATCTGGATGAAACGTCTGTATGAATCATATACGAAACGCTCGAATGCTGGATCTGGGTTACCAGCGATCATAGCTGCAACAACGTCATCATTAAGACCAAGGTTAAGGATTGTATCCATCATACCCGGCATTGAAGCTCTGGCACCTGAACGAACAGATACGAGAAGAGGATTCTTAAGGTCACCGAATTTCTTTCCGTTAACCTCTTCCATCCATTTTACACCTTCCATAGTCTGAGCCATAATCTCATCATTGATCTTACGTCCATCCTCGTAGTACTGTGTACAAGCCTCTGTAGTGATTGTGAAGCCCTGTGGTACAGGAAGTCCAATCTCTGTCATCTCAGCGAGGTTAGCACCCTTACCACCGAGAAGATTACGCATGGTCATGTTACCCTCTTTGAAGGTATATACCCACTTGTTTGCCATTTTGCAATTCCTCCTAAATTTTATTTCTGGTATGGTAAAAAACCATCCATATACTTGATTAATGTGTGCCCTCATGTAAGCGCACACATTAATAATACCATAATTTCAGCAAATATCAACTAATTTTTGCTATCTTTTCCTTTATGTTTCATACTATTTTTTTGAACACGGATAGACTTAGCATTCTTTACTATGACAAATATCATAATTGCAAGAATTGCAACTATTCCAAGTGCTCCTATAGCTAACGGAACGACCATTCCACTCTCGCTGATCATGGTGGCAAGCGGTACCTGCTCGTCTTCTATATCATGTCTATTATCGTTTGCCGCCTGCGGTACCTGCTCATCTGCTATATCAGTATTTGGCTGTGCCTGCGGTGCCTGAATGCCATCCTGCGGATTATTCTGTCCGTCAGGCACTATTGTATTTCCGGCATTTGCTCCATCTGCGGCCCCGTTATTTGCCGCTCCTGCTGCATTGCCCGCTGCATTAGCCGCCCCGGCTGCATTTGCTGCTCCTGCGGCTGCCTGATTGCCGCCTGCCGCAGTATTGTCATTTGCTCCATTTCCGGCAGCTGCCATGCTTGATGCAGCCCTTGAATATACAAAGTTGAACACGTTTTCTGATGCATTTGACGACAGCTTTCCTGTCTGATTATAGCTGTCGGGAATATATCCATCTATATACAGATATGCTATGACGGGCTCATCGCCCACATTACCATAATAGGTACGGCTTTCAGCAAGCTTATTGCCATCTGTATCCACATAGTTGACTGTATACTCAGCAAGCTCGCCCGGTATGCCGTATGCTACAACATAGTCCTGATCTCCCGATACAAGAAAAGCCGACTGTGCAACCGTATTATTGTCACGGCCGCTTAGTCTGATTCCCTTTACGTAGTACTTACTGTTTTCATCAAGCGCCACACTGCCCTGTGCATCACAGCTAATGACATCTCCGTATTCAAGACCTGTGACAATTATTTTGTCTCCTTTAACAGAAACCGAAGCCGAAGCCCCATTGCCTGATGCCTTGCGCACCTGTACACCACCATTTATGCTTCCCTGCCCGCCGGCCGAGAAGGAAACAGTGTACGTATATGAAAATGCCTTTACTTCTGCTGTCTGTGAAAAAACACCGGTTATGACAACAAGAGCTGCAAGAAAATATTTAAGCAATCTTTTCATTTTGCTTAGCCCCCTTTCTGTCACTTACGAAAGCCAGTATCATCAAAATAATACCAATCACAAACACTACAGCTGATGCTATTGACCAGATATCTCCTGTCTTTACCTTGCTTGTTGTAGTTGTAAATGTAGGTGGATTTGATAAAGTCGGATTTGAATTGTCCTCTACCGCAAAGTTCATCATAAGCTTTGCGAGTGTATCCTGATATATATTACCCTGACTCTCTCCATCAAGTCCTACCAAAAGCTTCACACTGCCTCCCTCTCCCGGCTCTAATGTCTTTAGATAAAAGAATTTATCCAGAGAGTTTGTAGCCTCGTTGAGTCCTTTTCCGGCTGTTGTCTCCTTCTCACCACCTACGCTGGTGCTGCTGTATATAGTGTCCTCTTTCCCATCCGGTCCTACGAAGGTAAGAATATATGAGTATCCACCGTTTTCAGCCACGGCCTGTGTATCCTCGAGACTCTTTAATACATCATTCGACATATACCATTTCGTTGAAATACTGCTGTTATTCTTTATATCAACGGAAAATGTAACAGAATCTCCGGGCTCCATCTGTGAGACAGAGGCTGCTATTTTATTTGAATCAAATGAGCTGACCATCTCCTTGCCTGTAAACTCACACGAGCCGGCTACAGTAGTATTCTCATCAGCAAATACAGTGCCTATCGAACCAAGGATAAACAACATGCATGATAATAATGCGATAAATTTTTTCATATTGTCCTCCTTTACTCTAAGCTTAGTGCTCCATCATCTGATATATTTACATCAACACCCCACGCACTCTTAATCGCGTCCTTTGCATTGTGTGTCTGTACTGCATTAACTGTTGCCTCCAGCACAAATCTCGCCCCATCATACTCATAGGTAGTAGTAATGGTGGTAAGTCCATTATCATCAGTCTGTGATGTCTGATCCACTATTGTGGCAATATCACCGGCTATACTGATTTTGTCCGTAAAATCAGGTGAAGTCTGACCCTTTTTCAAAATTGAATTATAGTAAAATACATTTCGTTCTGTGGTCTTAGCGCTCTCATCCTCTGTCCAGCCATCGTTTGTAAAACCAATCTGTATCTTGGATGGATCAAGGTTTGCAAGCTTATCACCTGTCTCCTTGTCTGCCCAGTAATGCTGCACTGTCACTCTCACATACTCATCTATCGAGCCGCTGTTTTTGACAGCAAGCCTCTCGTCGTACTTTTTATCGAGAATCAGCTTTTCATCTCCGGCATTTTCTAACATATCGCCAAGCAGCACTCCTGTTGCCTCGCTCCAGTCATCATCCTTATGCTTATAATCACGCCAGCTCACATCATCGCCATTCTCAGTTAAAGTGACACCGATGGATTTGATGTCAATCTGAGCCAGATAATTATCACTCATATATGTAAGAGTCGCTTTTGTAGATCCTATCGTAGATGCTGCAAGCATTATCGCAGAGGATGCTACAAGTATAATTGGAAGTTTTCTCTTCATTACTCTTCGCCCTCCTCTTGATCATATTGTGCTGTCGCATCCCATTTTGCATCAGGTGCGACACACGGATTGCCATTTTCATCATATGTGACAGGAGTACACTCCTGAACCACAACTACATTGAAGCTGGTCTTTACCTTTTCACTAACTGTGATAGCCGCAACGATTGGCTCGGTTTTGCCACCAACCGGCACTACCTGACTGTAATACCAGTAGCCATCATCGGAAAGGCTCCAGTTTGAGCCTGATGCCTGTATATCAAACTGGCTTGCTGCAATTACCTTTACCCTGACAAAACAGTCTGCTTTTCCTGTATTCTCAATCTCAATAGTTTTCTTCCAGTCCTTAAACTTCTCCTTGACATCGGTTGTAGGGCCGATATCTACCGGGATACCGCCCTTTGCCGTAGCATAGGTTGTAAAATATGCCAGTGTCGGTTTAACTGAAACACCACAGACAATGAGTGTGGCAGCAAAGGCTGCACATACAAGAATACGGTGATTTCTATTAAGTTTTTTACAAGACTCTGATAATTTTTTCATTAATTCTGCACCCATTCCCATCCGGTTCCGTCATACTCAAAATGGTTTACGACACCGGTACTATAAATCAATTTGTCGTTGTAATCGTTTGTGAAATCAACATTTGCGGTCTCACCGGCCACAATCTGTGTCTCTATACTGTCTGAGGAGGTTACCTGATAACTGCCTGCGGCATATACCTCCTTTACTATCACCCTTGACCCTGCCGGGATATTGTCAATAACAGTGCTCTTAGCCCCTGTACTGTCAAATCTGATTGATGCAATATCGGAAAACACCACATTGCCATCCCTGTCGTAGGCCTCAACATCAAATGCAAACACCGGCTCACCGAGTGCTGTATTGTATGTCTTTAATGTCTTGTTAATCTGTAAGCTTCCCATGAGCTCAGTCTGTTCAGGCTTCAGCTCGATACCGATATCATCATATATCCATGAATCTGAGCCGCTTCCTGTCATGGCAAACTCGTTATTGGGAGCCGAAACCAGATACGGCACAAATGTGTATCCAAATCTAGCTGAATTAGCAGACTTTGCATACACCAGATACAGTCCCGTCTTAACACCTGTGATGGTTCCCTTTCCGTTTGAGACATTTATTGTCTCGTCTGCTGTCAAAGCACCTTTGTCTGCAATGCCCGCAGCTGTCTTTGCCATCTTTTCCCAATCATCTGCGGTAGTTTTACTGCTGATATCTGATATAGATTTAGCCAGCTCATCAAACTGCTTCGTTGCTGTATAGACATCATTCTCATCTACATCTGCCACTCTGTAAAGCTCTACGGGAAAATCCACAGTGTACAAATCATCCCACGTATCAGGGATATCAACTGTTATAGAGCATTTCTTGTCAATGTCAATGTGCGTCCTTGCGAAAATGCTTCCACACGGCAGGGAAAACAGAACAATCGCTGCTATAGCTATACTGACAGCTCTTTTTATACTATTGTGCATTTTTCCTCCTTCCTGATTCTATCTGAATCTATACAATATCGTTTTACTAAGTATCTTACAAATTATAATATACAAAACCAGAAACAGAATGCCAAGCACTATGGCTTCATGTAACGGCTGTATCTGCTTTACATCCTCGACAATAAGTCCCTGTGCATCATTTGCAATCCTATGTCCTCTGATAAGAAGCCTGTGGGAATTCACGCCATACGGTGTACATGTGATAAGTGTACAGTAATCCTGCCCTTCTTCGATCTTTAAGTCATTAAGCTCATCAGGTAAAACAATCCTTATCTGATCAACCTCGTAGGTCAGAGTCTCGCCAAGCACAGACAGCTTAAAGGTGTCACCCTCCGCCATCTGGTCAATATCCGTAAAAAGCTTAGATGACGTAAGACCTCTGTGGCCTGAAACAGCACAATGCGTGCTTGCTCCGCCAACAGGAAGCGATGTACCCTCAATATGGCCTACACCTATCTGAAGTATTGTATTGTCTGTGCCGTGGTAAATCGGCAATGAGACATTGATGGACGGTATCTCAACATATCCCATGACACCCGTGCCTGATACATCTAAGAGGCTTTCATACTCTGCTCTGTCCGAATCAGACATATCATATCTGTCCTGCTTGCTTAAAAGCTTTTCATTGTAAGCCTCTGCCGCCTGTCTCATTTCTTCAAGCTTTTGTTCATCTGTATTGTCTACTGCATCGACGTAGCTTGCGATTGCCCTTGACTGATGGAACGAATTCCAGTAATCACTCACCGTCGGGTATAGCAGTAAGGACAGTCCTGCAAGAAACACTATGACAAACAAAATAGTAGATAATTTTCTTCTCATAGCACTCTCCTTACTGTTATCATTTGCATATAATTATGCCTATTGTAACTGCCACGAACCACTTAAGTGGCTCATGGCAGATATATTTTATCATAAAATGATATTATTTAACACGCTTCTTTGTTACAAGAACAATTCCGCCACCGACTACTAATATAGCACCGATTACATAAATTGCAACACGTCCGGCACCACCGGTTGAAGGAAGGACTGAGCCCTTTAAGTTCTGTACAGGTGTGCTTAAGCTGCCCTGCGCTTTATCTACGCTAAGTGTAATATTACCTGACACCTTATCCCCGTTTAATGACTTAAGCTCAGGAGCATCAGACTCAATTGAGTGGTCTGCCTTGATTGTGAATGTAATATCGTTTGCTGTATTGTAGCTATCAGGAGTCTTTGTCTCCTTAAGTACATAATCACCATCATCAAGTCCGCTGAATGTGAAGACATCATTCTTATCACCGGAAATTACCGCTTTGATTTCTTTGTCTGCTTCACCTTTAATCTTTTTGTAAAGAGTGAACTCTGCACCATCGAGCGCTTCGTTCTTCTCATTTACCTTGTTGATTACAACCTTGTATGTAAATACGATTACTGTATCCTCAGGAGTCTCACCTTTGTCTCCCTCACCACCGTTGTTAGGGTTGTTAGAGAACTCAAGCTTAACCTTATTTGGGTTTCCCTTTGAACCGAGAACAGCATCCTTATTGAGAGTTGCATTGTACTCTACTACAATCTTGTCACCGTTTTTAGCTTCAAATCCATCTGCTAAAATATTGTCACATGTAAAAGTAAGCTTTTTGTTAGCTGCATCATAATTTGGTGTAAAGAATGATGTAACGTCCTTGTCGCCTAATTTGACAGTAACAGTTCCCTCATTGTAATCAAGACCCTTTGAAAGAGTATCATCAAATTTGAGGAAATATGTCTTATATGACTGAACATTTGCAGGTAATGTAGCTGTAAGCTGGAATGGAACTACATCTCCGATATCATAATCGGCTGAATCCTGCCATCCTGTTGTATCACCTGTTGTGTCGTTTGTATCTTTTACTTTCTTCTCAACAGAAGGTACATCTGTCTTTGGTGTGATTGTTGTATCAGCAACAATATTGAGGATATACTCTGTGTAAGCCTCGTCACCTGTTAAAGAGCTGTCCTTATCCTTGATGAGATAGTAACCAGGCTCAAGTCCTGTAATCTCAGCTTTTGCATTGTCCTGTGCTACTGAAACAGAACCTGCTACTGTAGTACTTAAAACTGAAGCAATTTTCTGTGCTTCTGCCTTAATATCTGAAGAGTTTGACTGCATTTTTGAAAGCTTCTCTACATAAGCCTTTGCATCCTTAGCAAGGTCTGTCTGTTTGCCTGCCTTGATACCGGTACCCCAGTCAACGTTTGAAAGTGTCTTCTGATCCGCTGAAAGATCTCCCTTTAAAATCTGGTAAGCCTCATAGGTGTGGCCTGCCTTTGCCCCATCAACCGTGATGGTAAATGCTTTTTTGGCGCCTTCGCCCTCAGCAAATACTGTAACGCTCATTGCAAGTGTAAGTATCATCGCAAGGACTAAAGCAATGCTTCTTTTAATTGTTTTCATTTTGCATTCTCCTTTACTAATATTGATTTTGTTTTTTATAGAAAAGTGCAATTGCAGATATTAGTATAAGAACAACTCCACTTAACATATACAACCATCTGTTACCGCTTCCACCTGTTTCCGGAAGCTCATACTCTATGAGTTTGTTTGTAATCTCAACAGTACCGGACTCTATTGCATTGGCGCTGCCCGGTGCAACGTTTACATCAGTCTTTGTGATTTGCGTTCCATTTATATCCTTAAATACATATGAAACATCATAGCCTGACATACTGTTGTTCTGATTTATTCCAACCTCTGTCACATAATATTTATATGTGGTACCGGTCAGAATACCATTTTCATCTACACTCTGTAATGGCAGATTATCAAATACATATGACCATTCACCTGCCGAATCTGCTGTCACCTCAATAGGATTGCCATACTTCTTATCATTATTAGCCGAATCCACCTGGTGCAGCTGTAGATAAATCTTTCCATCAGTCTTATCCAATGGATTATTCTTAGAATCAGTCCATTTTTTATCGACTGAAATGCTGGTGGTCGCAACAGCTACATCCTCATAATAGTACGGTGTATTTACCTTTGCCATATCACTTCCCTGTAATGAGCTGTTTTCAGCTACGACAGGATGTGCCGAGGTATCTGCACTGAAGTAGAAATACTCCTTATGTGGCTCAGCTGAAAGCAAATAACCGGTCGGTGCCTTTGTCTCAACTATATAATACTGAGTATTATACTCCAGATCATTAGTACTCATACTGATGTCAATTCTGCCGTTCTCATCAGTGGTATACTCACCTAACGACGCATATGAACCATCCGATGTGTATCCAAACAATTCAAACTCTGCGCCCTCAAGCTGCTTGCCATAATCATCCTTATCTACCTTATACAAGGTAAATGTATTGCTCTTAATTACTCCGGCAGAGGATTTAGACTCTTTGTAAACTGTCTGGTTATCCTTTCTGTCTTCTCCCTTTTCGATGCCCTCAAGCTTTGCTGTATTGCTGACATTCATCTTTATAGGATTGTATTGATTCGGCGTACCAAGCACCTTTGCATTGACCTGATATGTATAAGTAAGCATTATTGCCTTGCCATCAGGTATATCTGCACTGATTGTCCTGTATGATGTATCATTCCAACTATATGTACCATCTTTAGTTGTATAAGACCACTTACAGTCATCTACAGTATCACCTGCTTTGTATGTGCCATCATCCTGCTTTATCGCCTGTCTGAACTGAACAGTAGCCGGCATTAGATCTATATACCACAATGCATCTGTGCTGTATGTCATTGTCTGGAATTGAAGCACATCTGTCAGCTTTAATGTATCGCTATTAGGCAGATAATCCTTGCCATCAGGATTTATTATAACCGTATAACGCAGCCTGTGATTATCTTCATCCCACTTGTAGTTCTTGGAAATAACCTTGTCACCCTCAGTAGGATTATCACTGCCTGAGTCGTTTGGCTTTGACATGGTCTGAGTCTGATGAACCCATCCAATTTCACTGTTTGTATTTGAGTATGCTGTGGCTATATTCTTATAATCCACTGTTTTTCCGGCTTCAAAATTCTCAAAATCATCTATCGTACACTTGTATACTACATATATGTGAGAGTTCTCCTGCCAGCCATTTATAGTTGTATTGTCAGGCTTTATAACCCTTGTAACTACGGTATTAGTGGACTCATCTAACGTTGTACTTGTTTGAATTCCTTTTATAAACCAATCGCCGGCAGATACGGTATATGATGTACCATTAAAGTCAGGATATGTAAAGCCCTCCTGGTTAGTATAGGCTAGCATTATCTTTACGCTCTGCAGTGTAACACCCTCCGGAAGCTTATCAGTGATAGCATACTCTGTAGCATCGGCATCCATAAGTACATCAACGCGCCATGTAAGTGTTCCATCACTTTCTGTGGTCTTCAAATATGTCTGACCTGTATTTCCGTTTCCATCAGTCTTTACAATCTTTGATGTCGTATGGCTATATGATGCAGACGCACTTGAATTTAATGCTTCAAACTTATTCACATACTCAAGCCTTCCATGTGCTGTTGTATCAGCGGTTGTGCTGTATGCAAATACAACTGTCTTTTCACTGTTGCTTGTCGGATAATCCTTATTAAAACTGATATTTACCGAGGTAAACCTATAGTTATCAGATTCGGATACCTCACTCAATTTTGCTGTTTTTGACCTATTATTCTTATCCAGATATTTAACAGTAATGTCACCAATATACCCATCAAACTCATTCTTTACCTGACTTACAAAATCATTCATCTGAGCATAAGTCATGTAATGATAGTTCTTCTGTGATTTAGATGACATTGTATCAGCTATGCCAAACTCCTTAGCAAATCCCGATGCCGGAATTGTAAACTTAGCCTCCCATTTTAAAGTATACAGACTGTCATCTGTCTTTTGAGCATTAACAAGCTTCTTTGTAACATCCTGCTTTGTTTTTGGAACATTTACAATTGAAGAGTCATCATATGACTTATCATCCTTAGTAAGGGTGGCCTTATTATTAAATTTCTGGTCATCAAATGTCTGCAATGCATCTGTATAGTATTTGACAGTATATTTATTGCAGTTCTTATTACCATCTGTAGGATTAAATGTAACCGATGTCACCTTGTCACTACTGTCTTTGTTGATTGTATATCCATCACTTGGTAATATTTCAATGCCTGTAATCTTATCGAACATATCATCTGTCAGAACAGCTCCCGCAATATCCTCGCAGCTTTTATTCACTGTAACCGTCCAGATAATTCGGTTATTAGTCTTATCATATTTACCGTATTTCTCTATAAGATTTTTGTAATACTTTACATAACTGCTTGATGTATCTATGACAGTTTCTTTTGAATTCTGGTCTGTTGATTTACCTGTAACGAAATTTGTAGCCTGCCATGTTGCATTATTATTCAGTTCCGCAGCATTGGTCAGATAATACCTGTATGTAATAGAACAGCTCTCACCACCATCTAATTTCGGAAGCTTTGCAGTAAGCGTTGCCTTTCCTGCATCAGCCGGATTATCTTTGCTAGTTACTGTTGCGGTATAACTGTCGTCAGCAGCCTGACCGTTTTTCTTTATGCTATAGGTAAGCCCTGTCGTATCAACTCTCATGCCATTGCCGTTAAATTCATCTGTGATTTCTATATCATCAGGCGTACCTTTTTCAGAAGATACATCCACAGTAAACTCAACATAGTAATTACCGTTTTCATCAATAGCAATATTATTATTGTTTGTATTGCTCTTCTTTACAGAAATATCGTAGTTTAAGGAATCATTTCCGTTCCAGTGGACATTATCCTTGTCTACTGTTATGGTGACATCACCACCGAGATAGATATCAAAATCACCTGAATCATTGGTTTCACCCTCACCAAGAGCCTCAACCTTTGCCCAGCCTTCTATATCGCTGCTTTTACCCTCAATATAGCCATCTGCAAACCTGATAAGAATAGCATATGTACCATCCTCGTTCTTGATATATCTGTACTTGAACTGTTCTATATCACTGTTGTCGTCACATTTTGTCGTCCATGAATTGCACAAATCATCCGGGATAGTCACCGACGGATCATAGACATAATAGTAGTTTTTAATCGTGTTGCCATTGGCATCTACCGTATCATTCTTGCCGATTCCAAAATCCAGCTGAACCTCAAGTTTGAACTTCTCGCCGTTCCAGTCCGCTGACTTGCCCTCACTTGACATTTCGGTATATGAGCCCTCTGACTGGAGCTTTTGAAGATTGACATAATTCTCAGTAACATTATCTATTGTAAAATTCCTTTGGTTCTGATCTGCCGCTGATGCAGGTTGTATAAGTCTGTACGCAGTAATGCCCAGCACAATAACAGCCATTGAAATAATGAACGTAGCAAGCTGTCTACGTCTTCTCACTCTTTTAAGTCGCTCTTTACCGAGACGTTCCATATCCTTATCCATTCTGCATCCTCCTTTCATAGAGTTATATATAATTTCATTTGCTTAATCTCTTAATCGTTATTTTACAGCTAACATATTACACCCTTTTGGTCACACGGCGGTCACACGGGACCTTAAATCGGATTTTTCTACTTTTTTGCCAAAAAAACTAAATATTCTTAGTTAATTTTACTAATTTTAGACAATGGCCATATGGCAAATGTAATTCTTCCGACTACCTGTTCCTCTGAGATACAGCCTATAGCTGTGTTTCTTGAGTCAAGCGATACGCTTCTGTTATCGCCCATCACGAAAATTTTCGACTCAGGAACCTGATAAGGAAGCTCTATATTGCAGTCTCCTAAAGCCTTTTCCTTCAAATACGGTTCATCAATTGCAATATCGTTTACGTAAACCGTGCCATCCTCTGATATATTAACCCAGTCACCCGGCATCGCAATAACTCTTTTTACAAGTATCTTGTTGTTGTAATAAAAGGCTATGACATCTCCTGTTTTGAAGTCATGTCCCTTAGATGCCATAAGCACCTGCCCCTCCTGCAAGGTTGGTGACATAGAGGTTCCGGTCACCTGCAAAATGGGAAGCCACAGATTTGCGACAAGAATTGCTGCCGCTGCAACTACCACAAGTGTTCCTATTGTATTAAAGAGTGTTGCTGCAAATTTATTGTTATACTTCACTCTTCTAAGCTCCTGGCGCAGCTCCTTTATGCCAAGGTCATCGCTGTAACGGTCATAATCATCTGTCATGATACTGCGATAGCCAGACTCAGCTTCTTTATTCTCAACTTTTTTATCTTCTGAAGCCTTCCTTGATATTTCCTTCTCTATATGTACAGATATATCCTCCGGCTGATTTTCTTTTTTGGTTTGCTGATATTCCTTCTCTATTTCAATATTTTTTTCTATATCAGGGGTTATGTCAGGTGCCGGTGCTACATATTTGACCGGAATTATATCTGCTATTTCCTGTGATATATTTTCATCGAAGGATTCGACCTTCTTTTGTGCCTGAGGCTCTTTTTCAGGTGCCTTAACAGATGTTCCCATCATCTGTGCCAGAAGCAAATCAAGCTTATCCTCATTGGTAAGTGGTTTCTGTTCAACATCCTTTAGCTCCTCGTCTTCACTCAAATCCACTAGATCAATATTTTTTTTGCTTTCTGCAATAGCTGAATCATTGCTTTGTTCAATCTTTGCAACTACCTTTTTATTGTATTCAGCGTCCGTGTAGCTTTTTGTCGAATTTATGCTATTAACTGATTTATTCTGATTGATTTTCTTCTGTTCTCTTTTTTTCCTTAGCTCAATGTACTTTACGGCAACTCTTGCCAGAGCATATACTGTCTTCTTATATATTTTTTCTATCATTCTTTTGTCCAATTATCCATTTCATAACCACGAAATACTGCTTCTACTGTATTATTTTCTTGTCAGATTATTTGAAGCCATGGATATTACGGCGGCAAATTTCTGAATTTCCTCTGTAGCTGAAGTAAGTTTATTTATCGCAGCATTGATATCACCGGATGTCTTTACCTCACGCTCAAGTGTCTGAATATGTTTTTTTGTCTCGTCAAGCTCTTTTCTTAAATGCTCGACCTCTTTACTTCTGTCTAAAAGCATCTCAAGCAGTTCACTTCTGCTCAGCTTCTTTAATTCTTTTGCTTCCATATTCACAATCTCCATATATCAGAACAACCAAAGAATATCTTACTATATCTTTGGTTGTCCTTTATTATCTATATTATATCACAAAATTAAATTTCTGATATGTTTTTTTGATTTTTTGTGACTTAACTCCTAATTTTGTATAATTTCACAAATTTATATTTCAAAAAAGCTTTATATGCATCTTATAAGCTTTTTTTATAAAGTATTTTCGTCATTTCATACAAAATTAAAACTCAAATTTCTTTGCAAAATAAGCATCAAGCTCATCAATTGCGATACGCTCCTGCTCCATTGTATCACGGTCACGTACTGTCACGCAGTGATCTTCCTCTGAGTCAAAATCATATGTTACGCAGAATGGTGTTCCGATTTCGTCCTGACGACGGTATCTCTTTCCGATTGTTCCTCTGTCATCATACTCACAGTTGTATGTCTTTGAGAGCTGTGCAAATACCTTTTCAGCACTCTCATTGAGCTTCTTTGACAGTGGAAGTACTCCAATCTTTACAGGTGCAAGTGCAGGATGGAAATGGAATACTGTTCTGACATCAGGCTTCTCCGGTGTACCGATATCCTCCTCATCATAAGCTGCGCAAAGGAAGGCAAGTACTACACGGTCTGCACCGAGTGATGGTTCGATAACGTATGGCAGGTATTTCTCATTCTTCTGGTCATCGAAGTATGTAAGGTCCTGTCCTGAGGTCTCCTGATGACGTCCGAGGTCATAATCTGTACGGTCAGCAATGCCCCACAGCTCGCCCCATCCGAATGGGAATAAGAACTCGATATCTGTAGTTCCCTTTGAGTAGAAGGCTAACTCTGCAGGATCATGGTCACGCAGTCTCATCTCCTCCTCCTTGATTCCGAGAGAAATAAGCCAGTCACGACAGAAGCCTCTCCAGTACTTAAACCACTCAAGGTCTGTTCCAGGCTCGCAGAAAAACTCAAGCTCCATCTGCTCGAACTCACGTGTTCTGAAGGTAAAGTTACCAGGTGTAATCTCGTTACGGAATGACTTACCAACCTGTCCGATACCGAACGGAATCTTTTTACGTGATGTACGCTGTACATTTTTAAAGTTTACAAAAATACCCTGTGCTGTCTCAGGACGAAGATATACTGTATTCTTAGCATCCTCTGTAACACCCTGGAAGGTCTTGAACATGAGGTTGAACTGTCTGATATCTGTAAAATTGTGCTTGCCGCATGACGGACATGGAACATTGTGTTCCTTGATGAAGTCTACCATCTGCTCGTTTGTCCAGCCATCAACTGATGTCTCAAGCTCAATACCATTATCCTGTGCAAAATCCTCGATGATTTTGTCTGCCCTGAATCGCTCATGGCACTCTTTACAATCCATAAGGGGATCTGAGAAGCCTCCGAGATGTCCTGATGCAACCCATGTCTGAGGATTCATAAGGATGGCACAGTCTACACCTACGTTATAAGGATTCTCCTGGATAAATTTCTTCCACCAAGCTCTTTTTACATTGTTTTTAAGCTCTACGCCCAGGTTTCCATAATCCCAAGTATTTGCAAGGCCTCCATAAATTTCTGAGCCCGGATATACAAATCCTCTTGCTTTTGCTACCTGTACGATTTTGTCCATGGTCTTTTCCATAATTCTTGTTTCCTCTCTATCTTATGATTTATTTGTATTCTTAATTATAATTAAATAACGATTTAACAATCTTAATTATTATATATTTTATATATAGTATATTTAAGTATAAGGATGATATCAATTATTTTAATATTAATAACTTATATATTTAGGTATTAATATAATAATATATTTATATATTAATCTACTTATATACTACTGTACTACTTATATATAACATACGTGATATATGAAACAGGCACCGAATTGTCCTCCTCTCTGTCAAAGTCGAACGTGACCTCGCTGTCTTCCTTGACCGAGTTTAATATATCGTCATCACTGACACTATCATCAGCTCCTGCCTCTGTGCTCTCAGTTCCGTCAGTTTTTACTGCTTCTGTACCCTCTGTGGCACTCTCTGTCCCTGTGGTCTGTGATGCAAGCAGGCTGTACTTGTCACCAATCGCAACTGTTTTGTCATCTACAAGCTTTACTTTGTCGACAGATGCATATAATATCTTTCCCTTCACATGCAGATTTGAGCTGCCCTCGTAGACAACTACCTTGTAGCCGGTTTCATCCAGAAACTCAGATGCTTCACATTTCTTTGCCTTACCATCATCTATTGCTGCAAAATCAGTCTTGAAATCAAATCCGGCTGCCAAAGCCTCCGCAATCGTCCCTGAAAAGAGCTTTGTCCCATTGAAATCAGTATATTCGTCGGTTGACGCATAGCTCATCGTAAGCGATGCTTTCTTTTTCTCGACAGTCAGCTTTTTGAGCTTGACCGAACCGTCATTCTTCTTATTGTAGTCGTCTATTGACTTGTCCACATAGCTTTGTAAGTCATCCTGCTTGTATGTAGCTGTATCAAAGTCCTCGACATCCGTAGATACTACACTGCCGTTTTTTGCAACAAACACCGTGCTGTCCTTGGTATAATAATCCGTACCGCACCCGGCAAGCAAACCGCATGTCGCAATAACAGGCAACAGCATTGATAGCTTTTTATTCATAGCTGCCTCCTAAAATATAATCTATGACATTATACCCTTTTGTATATATGATTTCAAGTGTCATATTAAAAAGGGCAACTACAGAAACGCTGCTGTTTTAAAATCATGATGCACATAGATTGAAAGATATTCCTTCATTATGCTCCTAAGCTCCTCAAGCACATCATCTGACACTGCAAACGTGTACAGCTTCGTGATATCCGCCGAAACAACATACTGCATGGTATAGAGTGTATCGCTTAGTATATGTCTGCCCTGCACCTGCATGCCACAGCTATCGCAAAACACACCTCCGCGTCTTGCCGAAAATACATTAAGCCTTTCCTTCGAATGGCAGTGTATACACGAAAACAGCGATGGACCCTCGCCGTTTATCGTAATAGCCTTTAGCTCAAAAACAGCCCTGACCAGTTCATTTTTATACGCCGGTGATTCAAGAGCCCTGAGTGATTGATAAAGGAGCTTTAGCATATCCTTTTCATCATTGTTCTCCTGACAGAAATATCCGCAGAACTCCAAAAAGTAAAACCCGGTGTATACTGCCTCCAGATCCTGTGTCAACTCCCTGAAATAGTTGCTGATCGTGACCTTTGAAAGAGAGTATGCACTTTTGCCCTCAAACAGCTCAAACTCGCCGAACGAAAATGGATTGCTTCCTGCCATCAGCTGGCTGTTCGGACGTCTTGCTCCCCTTGCAAAGGCTGTGATTTTTCCTCGCTCCTTGGTAAGAATCGTTATTCTTTTGTCATAATCCCCTACCGGCATAGCTGAAAGCACCATGCCGGTCAACACTACACTCTGCGACATCTTAATCTTACTTTCAAATTACTATTCTTCCTCTTTGTATCCAAAGTTCTTGATGAGGAAATCACTGTCTCTCCAATCCTTCTTTACCTTAACCCAGAGCTTCAGATTTACCTTACAGTCGAGCAGTCTTTCCATCTCATAGCGCGCATTGGTGCCGATTTTTTTGAGCATGCTGCCCTGCTTTCCTATGATAATCCCCTTATGGGAGTCGCGCTCGCAGACAATTGTAGCATCCATATCTATAATATGACCGCTCTTTGTCTTTCTTGTCTTCATGCGGTCAATTCCTACGGCAATGCCGTGCGGCACCTCATCATTTAAAGCATGAAGCGCTTTTTCCCTGATAATCTCAGCACAGATTGCACGCTCAGGCTGATCTGTGATGGTGTCCTCATCATAGAACTGCGGGCCATAAGGCAAATACTTAAATATAGAATTAATAACATCGTCCGTATTCTGTCCTCTCAAGGCTGACGTAGGAATAATCTCTGCAAAGTCATATACCTTGCGGTAGGTGTCTATATACTCAAGCACCTTTTCCTTTTCCACTGTATCTACCTTGTTGATAATCAGGATAACAGGTGTATTGACCTTTTTGAGCTGCTCTATGATATGCTGCTCTCCTGCCCCGATAAAGTTGGTCGGCTCCACAAGCCACAGCACAACATCCACCTCATTTAGTGTCTTTTCCGCCACATTGACCATGTACTCACCCAGCTTGTTTTTGGCCTTGTGTATACCAGGTGTGTCAAGGAAAACTATCTGTCCCTTTTCCATATCCGTGTATACTGTCTGGATGCGGTTTCTTGTGGTCTGAGGCTTGTTTGATGTGATGGCTATTTTCTGACCGATGAGTCTGTTCATCAGTGTTGATTTGCCCACGTTTGGTCTGCCGATTATTGTAACAAAACCCGATTTGAAATTCTGTATCATTTTTCCTCCTATGTGATTGTGTATTTAATTCTGTATTTATATAAGCTTTTCAACATTCTCAAAAAGATCTGCCGACTCCTTAATCATGTTTTCATTACCGATAACACATATGCTGTCCTTTTTAAGCACTGCCTCTACAAGGTCTGCAAGCCTTCTGATATCCTCAGGCTGTGCATTTAATATCTCATCGCGCTCCTTTTGAATCTGCTCGTAGGTGATACCCTCAAGATAGGCTGACAGTGATCTGCTGCCCTTTGCTTCCGGATTCATAGGTGTATCGAGTGCACTGAAGGTACCGATGATGTACTTGGTCATATCCCTCTCATCAGGTGAAAAGCTCTTTATATACTCAGGTATCCTGTCATAGACATCAAGTGTGTCTGAAAGGTTAGGGTCTCTGTATGAGACAAAGTAGCTTTCTCCGCTTCTAAGGAAGGTATTCATACAGCCGTAAGCACCGCCCTTTACCCTGACATTTATCCAGAGATAATCATAGCTTAGGATGATGCGCAGCAGTCTAAGTGCCCCGGTGTATTCATAGCCCTCGCAGACGAAATCACCTGTCTTTGCCACATATTGTATCTGTGATGCATCGACAAACGCTTCCTTTGCTGTATTAAAATGCACCTCTGCCTGCTTGCCTATAGCGCTCATTTTGTTAAATCCAGCTATAACTTTCTCCAATGAAGGCTTTGCATTGCCATATGCCTCGTTATTTCCGGTAAAGCTGATAAGCATTCTGTTTCTTGCAAACAGCTTTTTGGCTATTGCAGCAAGCTTATCCGATACTCTCTCCGGTGACTCTGAAAGCTCCTTTTCTATGCGGCATATAGAGCGGTAAAAGGCAATACCCTTTAGCTCGTCCTGATAAAGCGCGTAGCGTGAAAAGCTCGACATGCTTCGCATAGCTGCAACCAGATGTCCTGAGCTGCTCAGATTAGCCTGAAGTCTTGCCTTAATCTGTGCTACAAGCTCACCCAGTCTCTTTGTATCGGTAAAATCAGATGTAAGAAGCATCTGCTCCATAAGCTCAAGTGCTTTGCCCAGATTTTTTTCCAATACCTTAAGCTTCACCTCAAACTTGAACACAAAATTATTTCTATCTTTAATATCCGGGTGACTTGCAGTACCTGTGCTGATTCCACCGGTATATATGTTGGTAGCATTGGCCAGGTCAGTGTAGCTGTACTTTTCGGTGCTCACCAGTCCGAGTGCGTTTGTGAAGAAGCCAAGATAGCCAAGCTCGCTCTGCTCAAAATCGCCTGCATCAAACAAAAATGATATATAGTCAATGCCGTTTGACTCTATGTCATGACGCACAACCTTTACATCCAAAAGCTCATCCTCGATGTTTGAAAAAGGCATTGCATTCTTTTTCATATCCGCTCTTGTAAGCATCGGAAGCTTGCGCAGATCCTCGTCTGACGAAGGCTCCTCCTGGTATTTCTTTAAATGCTCTGTATCCTCAACCAGCTTTTTAATCTCTTCATCTGAAAGAGATGCCTTGTAATCGGAAAGCTCCTTTGCCAGAGCCTCCTCCTTCTCATTGCCAAGACCACGCTTCGGCTTTACCGTGACAGATGATCCATGTGTATTGTCAAGCAGATATTCCTGTATGAGCTTTTCAAAGTAATCCGTATCAACAGCCCTTCGAAGCTTGGCAAAGGTATCAAGACACTCCAGATGTATAAAAGGCTTCATATCATCAAACAGCCAACTGTCTAAACAGTTTAATCCAAAAAGAAGTCCCTTAGGGAACTGTCCGAAATCAGCCTCCCTGAACTTGAACTCACTGCTGTTGATTCCTGCGAGCAGTGCTTCTTTATTAATTCCTGTTTTAACAACCTCTTTAAGAGTGTTTTCTATAATACTTTCAAACTCATCTGCCTGAGATGCATTAGCATTCTTTGCCACAAAAGAGAATACCGGCTGCAGAATGCCCGCATCGTATGAGCCATACACATCATCACCGATTCCCGCATCTATCAATGCCTGCTTTACAGGTGCTCCCGGTGAGCTGACAAGTGCATAGTCAAGCACATCAAAGGCCTGATAGAGCATCTTATCAAGTGTATCCCCCACTACACGGTTATAGGAAAGATATGTCTTATTCTCCTGTGAATCATCCATAGTAATTGAATACTGTGCCTCAACATTCTTTATTTCATCAAACGCAGGCTGCTTATTAATTTCTGAATTAACTTTTTTATATTCATACTGGCTCAGATATTCCTTATCCAGCCACTCAAGTCTCTCGACAACATCCATATCACCATACAGATAAATGTATGAATTGGATGGATGATAATACTTGTGGTAGAAATCCAGATAGGCCTCATACGTAAGCTTCGGAATATACTCCGGATTGCCGCCTGAATCCTTGCTGTAGGTATTGTCCGGAAACAGTGAGCGGTAAATCTGACTTGAAAGCACCTCGTCAGGCGATGAGTATGCTCCCTTCATCTCATTGTACACCACTCCGTTTATCTTAAGCTCATCATCCTTGCCGGTAAGCTCGTAGTGCCAGCCCTCCTGCTTGAAAATCTCCTCGTACTTTGTGATATTCGGATTAAACACTGCATCCAGATACACATCCATAAGATTCTTAAAATCCTGATCATTGCAGCTTGCTACAGGATAAACCGTCTTGTCAGGGTATGTCATGGCATTTAAAAATGTATTGAGCGAGCCCTTTGCCAGCTCAATGAAGGGATCCTTTACCGGGAACTTCTTTGAACCGCAGAGCGTGGTATGCTCAATAATATGCGGCACACCCGTCTCATCCTCCGGCGGAGTCCTAAAGCCTATATAAAAGACCTTGTTATCATCATTATTTGATAAAATGGCAATCCTTGCACCACTTTTTTTGTGTCTCAGAATGAATCCGTCCGACTGGACATCCTCCACTCTGTGCTCATCTAAAATCTCGTATTCAGCCAAATCGTGAATTGTCATCAAATATTCCTCCTAAAATGCGATGATGTTAGTATACCACATTTTTACATATTATAGTTAAATTATAAGTATATTTACCTCAAAAATTCTTTTAAAAGCATATTTTGCAACATCAGGCTTTCAAAGCCTTGCTCTATGCTCCTGTTTGAATATTAACATCCATCTGAGGAAACGGAATTTCAATGTTATTTTTATCAAATGCTGTTTTAATTTCTTCTGTAAGTTGCCATTTTGTGTTCCAGTAATCCTCATTCTTCACCCAGATTCTCGCACCAAGCTCTATTGCAGAATCCTGCAGTTCGCTCACAAACACATTGCTAGGCTCATCACGAAGCATCTTATCTGCTGATGTGACAACAGACTCAAGCACGCTCTTCGCAAAGGCTAAATCTGTGCTATAAGATACTGTCACTCTCAAATCAAGCATCCTCTTATCCATCATAGATACATTTGTGATACACGAATCAGCAAGCTTTCCGTTTGGTATCATAACCATCTTGTTGTCTATGGTCAGAAGCCTTGTGTAAAACAGATTTATGTCCTTTACAGTGCCCTCTGTACCACTAGAGCCGTCAACTATGTAATCGCCCACACTAAACGGCTTCATCAAAAGGATGAGCACGCCTCCTGCGAAATTGGACAGGCTGCCCTGCAATGCCATACCTACAGTAAGACCGGCAGAGCCAAGAACCGCTATTACAGAGCCGGTCGCCACACCAAAGCCCGAAAGCAGCGCCATGACAAGGATAAAATACAAAAAGTATTTAATAACATTTGCTAGAAATGATGCCACTGCAGCGTCCATTCTGCTTTTATCAAATCCTTTTTTAATTATTTTTACGATTGATTTAATCACCTTTATGCCGATAAGCAATATCACTATCGCAACAACAAGCTGCACGAGAAAGCTGATAAGCGATGGCATATATTTTTCCAGATATGTCTTTACAATGCCCGGATTTTCGATAACCTGCTGTACCTCGGTATTTGCAACCGGCACTGATACTTCACCAAGAATTTGTCTAATCATATAATCTCCTATATATTTCCTTATAACCCACTAAATCCCCCATATATAATATGGGGGATCAGTATGTAAATCAAATATTAATTCACTATTTAATTACTCTCACTCTGAGTACTCCGTCTATAGCAGAAAGCTTCTCAACGGTAGAAGCATCGATAGCTGAATCAAGATCAAGAAGTGAATATGCATAGTCACCCTTGCCCTTGTTTGTCAGATCAGACACATTGATATCAGCCTCACCGAGAGCTGTTGTAATCTGTCCAATCATACCCTTTACATTCTTGTGAAGGATTCCGACTCTGCCTGAAGCTGTGCATGCACCCATGCTGCAGTCAGGGAAGTTTACTGAGTGAACGATATTACCATTCTCTAAGTAATCTCTTAACTCCTTGACAGCCATAACAGCACAATTGTCCTCTGACTCTGCTGTAGATGCTCCAAGATGAGGTGTTACGATGCAGCCCTTTGCTCCAACAGTTGTGTTGTTAGGGAAATCTGAAACGTATTTTTTAATCTTTCCCTTTGCAAGTGCATCTACCATAGCCTCCTCATCCACGAGAAGATCTCTGGCAAAGTTTAATACGATAGCAGTCGGCTTCATCATTGCAATGGCATCAGCGTTTATCATCTTCTTTGTTGAATCAAGAAGAGGTACATGGATTGTGATGAAATCACAGTTCTTGTAGATATCCTCAACATTGCTGATATGCTTAACGCTTCTTGAAAGGTTCCATGCAGCATTTACTGAGATGTATGGATCATATCCGTAAACATCCATGCCCATATGTACGGCAGCATTTGCAACAAGTACACCGATGGCTCCAAGTCCGATAACACCGAGCTTCTTGCCTGAAATCTCTGTTCCGGCAAAGTTCTTTTTCTGCTTCTCGGCTGTCTTTGCGATATTCTCATCATTCTGGTTTGCAAGACACCAGTCGATACCTCCAACGATATCTCTTGATGCATAAAGCATTCCTGCAAACACAAGCTCCTTAACACCGTTTGCATTGGCTCCCGGTGTGTTGAATACAACGATTCCATGCTCTGCACACTTGTCAAGCGGGATATTGTTTACTCCGGCTCCTGCTCTTGCTACTGCAAGCACCTTATCACCAAGCTCCATATCGTGCATAGCGGCACTTCTTACAAGTGCTGCATCTGCATCCTTAATATCATCAACCTTTTTATAATCGTCAGAGAAGAGGTCAAGACCTACTCCTGCGATTGGGTTTAAGCATGTGTAATTGAACATTATGCATTCTCCTCCTCAAACTTCTTCATAAACTCTACAAGCTTCTCAACGCCCTCTTTTGGCATAGCATTGTAGATAGATGCTCTCATTCCGCCAACTGTACGGTGTCCTTTAAGGTTTACAAAGCCGGCTGCAGTTGCTTCCTTTACAAACTTGGCATCAAGCTCTGCATCTCCTGTTACAAACGGAACATTCATGAGTGATCTGTCCTCTTTTCTTACTGTTCCCTTAAAGAGCTTGCTCTGATCAAGGAAATCGTAGAGAATCTTGGCTTTCTCCTCATTTCTCTCCTTCATAACTGAAAGACCGCCCATCTTCTTGAGCCATTTGAATACCTTGCCACAGATATAAATGCCGTAGCATGGTGGTGTATTGTAAAGAGAGTCATTATCGGCCTGAGTCTTCCACTTGAGCATGGTTGGTGTGCCAGGGAGACAATCATCTGTGATAAGGTCCTCTCTGATAATTGCTATAACAACTCCGGCAGGTCCCACATTCTTCTGTACTCCGCCATAGATAACAGCATATTTTGATACATCTACAGGCTCTGATAAGAAGCATGAAGAAACATCAGCTACAAGGTTCTTTCCCTTTGTGTTAGGAAGCTTCTTGTACTTTGTTCCGTAGATAGTATTGTTCTCGCAGATGTATACATAGTCCATATCATCTGTGATTGGTAAATCTGAGCAGTCAGGTATGTATGAGAAGGTCTCATCTGCTGACGAAGCAAGCTCTACGGCATCTCCGTAAATCTTAGCCTCGGCAAAGGCCTTTTTAGCCCACTGACCTGTGATAATGTATCCTGCTTTTTTATTTTTCATAAGGTTCATAGGTACCTCAGCGAAGAACTGTGAAGCACCACCCTGAAGGAAAAGCACCTTGTAATTGTCAGGTATATTCATAAGCTCACGGAGATCCTTCTCGGCATCCTTGATGATGTCATCAAACCATTTTGATCTGTGGCTCATCTCCATAACCGACATTCCGCTTCCCTTATAATCCATCATCTCTGCTGCTGCTTCCTGCAATACCTCCTCAGGTAAAACTGCAGGTCCTGCTGAAAAATTGTAAACTCTACTCACTCTAATTTCCTCCTTGTGTCGCATTGTAGTCCTCTTCATCGAAAGACTCGTCGATAGGCTTGCCCGGTGCAACCATAGGCCATACCTTGTCATCTGAATCAATGATACAATCGATGACAAACGGTGTCTTGCTCTTTAAGGCATCTGCAAATGCTTTTTCAAATTCTTCCTGGGTCTTAACACGTCGTGCAGTGGCTCCCATTGCCTCTGAAAGCTTTACATAATCCACACCATCATCAAGTACGGTTGCCGAGTAATGCTTCTCGTAAAAAAGAGTCTGCCACTGGCGTACCATTCCAAGTACATGGTTGTTTATTATAACCTCTATAAGAGGAAGCTTTTCTCTTGAAGCTGTTGCAAGCTCGTTCATGTTCATTCTGAAGCATCCGTCACCTGCAATATTTACTACAGTCCTGTCAGGATTGGCTGTCTGGGCACCGATTGCAGCACCGAGACCGTATCCCATGGTACCAAGACCACCCGATGTAAGAAGTGTTCTTGGCTTGCTGTATTTGTAATACTGGGCTGCCCACATCTGATGCTGACCGACCTCAGTAACCATTATAGCATTTCCTTTTGTCATTTCATAGATTTTTTCAATAACAAATGGTCCGCTAAGTCCCTCTTTGTGATATGTAAGAGGAAAAGTCTTTGCATATGCAAGCACATGCTCAACCCATGA
The DNA here is from genome assembly GCA_900546625.1 of uncultured Lachnobacterium sp. Taxonomy (GTDB): domain Bacteria; phylum Bacillota; class Clostridia; order Lachnospirales; family Lachnospiraceae; genus Roseburia. Next base: position 40,170 of record URDU01000005.1, read on the forward strand.
ATTGTGGTCAAGCTGTGTGAGCTTTTCGTTGATGCATGTAAGGATTTCCTTCACATCGCCTATAACACTTGATGTAACACGGATATTTTTATTAATCTCTGCTGCGTCTACATCAAACTGTAATATCTTGGCCTGGTCTGCAAACTTTTTAGGATTGCCAAGCACTCTGTCCGAAAAACGTGTACCAATCGCAATCAGAAGGTCGCACTCCGAAACTCCAAGGTTTGAGGTCTTTGTGCCGTGCATACCAAGCATGCCTGTGTAGTTATCACTTGTGCCGTCATATGCGCCCTTGCCCATCAGTGTATCGCAAACCGGTGCATTCACCTTGTCTACAAACTCCTTAAGCTCTTTGCTTGCTCCGGAGAGAACCACTCCGCCTCCAACAAATATATATGGCTTTTTTGATGCTTTTATGAGTTCAATTGCATTATCAATATCACTGTCTGTAATTGTTTCCGTCACACGCTCAGGGAGCTTTATCTCCTGCTTGGTGTACTCTACCAGATCTGCCGTAACATTCTTTGGAATATCCACAAGCACAGGACCCGGTCTGCCTTTTCTTGCTATGTCAAAGGCTCTGCGTATTGTATCCGCAAGCTTCTCGACATCCTTTACAATAAAGCTGTATTTGGTTACAGGTGTTGTAATTCCGGCAATATCTATCTCCTGAAAGCTGTCCTTTCCAAGTAACGAGACTCCGACATTACATGTGATTGCGACAATCGGAATCGAATCCATGTAGGCTGTCGAAATTCCTGTGACAAGGTTTGTCGCGCCCGGTCCGCTTGTAGCCAGACAGACGCCAACCTTTCCGGTGCTTCTCGCATAGCCGTCGGCCGCATGGCTCGCTCCCTGCTCATGGGAGGTCAGCACATGCTTAATTTCCGGATGCTTGTAGAGCTCGTCATAGACATTAAGGATGGCTCCTCCCGGATAACCGAATACTGTGTCAACACCCTGTTCTTTTAAGCATTCTATAATAACCTGTGATCCTGTTAACTGCATCTTGTATTCCTCTTTTTCTTATACGAATCCTTTACCTTTATGATAATACGTAAAAGCCTTATTCGTACTGAATTTTCTATCAAAATATATACTACGCGTTCTGCTCGCCCGGAAGTGCAAGGATGGCTCCTCTGTTTCCTGATGTAACAAGCGATGCGTATCTCTTCAAATAGCCTGTTGTAACCTTCGGCTCTCTAGGCTGCCACTTTGCCTTACGCTCGGCAAGCACCTCATCTGACACATCAAGCTCAAGCTTCATGTTTGGAATATCAATCTTTATGATATCTCCCTCTTCAACCAAAGCGATTGGTCCGCCTACTGCGGCCTCAGGTGAAACATGACCTATCGAAGCTCCTCTTGAAGCTCCTGAGAAACGTCCGTCTGTGATAAGAGCTACAGAGCTTCCAAGTCCCATTCCTGCAATAGCAGATGTAGGATTAAGCATCTCTCTCATTCCAGGGCCGCCCTTTGGTCCCTCGTATCTGATGACAACCACATCACCCTCTACGATCTTGCCGCCCTTTATTGCTGCAATTGCATCCTCCTCGCAGTCGAATACTCTTGCCGGACCCTCATGAACCATCATCTCATCGACAACTGCCGAACGCTTTACAACAGAGCCGTCCGGAGCCAGATTTCCTTTAAGCACTGCAAGTCCGCCGGTCTTTGAATATGGATTGTCTACCGGTCTGATAACCTCAGGGTCTCTGTTTACTGCATTCTTTATATTCTCTCCAACTGTCTTTCCTGTAACAGTCATACAGTCTGTATTTAAAAGTCCGATATCAGCAAGCTCTTTCATGACAGCCCACACACCGCCGGCCTCGTTTAAGTCCTCCATATATGTAGGGCCTGCCGGAGCAAGGTGGCAGAGGTTTGGTGTCTTCTCGCTGATCGGGTTTGCAAAGCTGATATCAAAATCAAAGCCAATCTCATGAGCGATAGCCGGAAGATGAAGCATAGAGTTTGTAGAGCAGCCGAGTGCCATATCAACTGTGAGTGCATTCATGATTGCATCCTTTGTGATGATATCTCTTGCCTTGATACCCTTGTTGTACATATCCATAACAGCCATTCCCGCATGCTTTGCAAGACGGATACGCTCTGAATATACAGCAGGGATTGTTCCGTTTCCGCGAAGTCCCATGCCGAGAGCCTCTGTAAGACAGTTCATGGAGTTGGCTGTGTACATTCCTGAGCATGAACCGCAGGTAGGGCATACCTTGTTCTCATACTCACATACATCATCCTCAGTCATAGTACCTGCTGCGTATGAGCCGACAGCCTCAAACATTGATGAAAGGCTTCTCTTTCTGCCCTTTACATGGCCTGCAAGCATTGGACCGCCTGATACAAATACTGTAGGCAGATTGAGACGTGCAGCCGCCATCAGAAGGCCCGGCACGTTCTTGTCACAGTTTGGAACCATTACAAGTGCATCGAACTGATGAGCGATTGCCATACACTCTGTAGAATCAGCGATCAGATCTCTTGTGACAAGGGAATATTTCATACCCACATGTCCCATCGCAATACCATCGCATACTGCGATTGCAGGAAATACTACAGGCACTCCGCCTGCCTCTGCAACTCCAAGCTTTACAGCCTCAACGATTTTGTCTATATTCATATGTCCCGGAACAATCTCATTGAATGAGCTTACGATTCCGACCATAGGCTTTTTCATTTCCTCCGGTGTAAAACCAAGAGCATTAAATAAACTTCTTGCCGGTGCCTGCTGCATTCCGGCTCTTGCGTTATCACTTATCATCTTTTATCTCCTTATTTATCTTCCGATTATTCTTTGTGCACTTCATCACCACTACCATATATCCAGTGGTTTGCACATCTATAACCTATCAGCTGTCTCTCTTAATTCTTAAAGCTACACACGCTCTGCGATGAGATCACCCATCTGTGCTGTGCCGACCTGTGTGATACCCTCTGTAGTCTCACCCGGCTGTGGCATAATATCGATTGTCCTGTAGCCCTCCTTAAGCACCTGCTTTACAGCATCCTCGATTGCCTGTGCTTCCTTGTCCAGATCAAATGAATAGCGAAGCATCATGGCTGCTGAAAGGATTGTTGCGATAGGGTTTGCAATGCCCTTTCCTGCAATATCAGGAGCAGATCCGCCACTTGGCTCGTAAAGTCCGAATTTTGTATCGTTAAGGCTTGCAGATGAAAGCATACCGATTGAGCCAGTCACCATACTTGCTTCATCTGATAAAATATCGCCGAACATGTTCTCTGTGAGGATAACATCAAACTGCTTAGGATCCTTGACAAGCTGCATTGCACAGTTATCAACAAGCATATGCTCGTATGTAACCTCCGGATAATCCTTTGCAACCTCCTCGACGATTTTTCTCCATAATCTTGAAGAATCAAGTACATTCGCCTTATCTACGGATGTGACCTTTTTTCTTCTCTTCATGGCTATATCAAAGCCTCGCTTTGCGATTCTTCTTATTTCGTTCTCATTGTATGTCAGTGTATCTGTGGCTGTAACAACTCCGTCCACCTCTTTTGTCTCTCTGGCTCCGAAGTACAGGCCTCCCGTAAGCTCACGCATAATCATCATATCAAAACCGTCTCCGATGATATCAGCGCGGAGCGGACATGCTGCCGCAAGCTCCTTGTACAGATATGCAGGTCTAAGGTTTGCAAACAGATTGAGTGACTTTCTAAGCTTTAAAAGTCCTGCCTCCGGGCGAAGCTCAGGAGCCAGCTTGTACCACGGTGATGTAGCTGTGTTGCCGCCGATCGACCCCATCAGCACTGCATCTGAATCAAGAGCAGTCGCAATAGCCTCATCTGTAAGAGGAACACCTGTTGCATCAATTGAGCAACCACCCATCAGGATATCTGTGTAGTTGAAGCTGTGTCCATACTTATCTGCTATCTTATCCAATACCTTCTTTGCCTCAGCGACTATCTCCGGTCCGATTCCGTCTCCGGAAATTACACCAACTTTATATTCCATAATTCCTTACCTCTTTTACATAAAAATACATATTCTTATATTAAAGCATTAAAGTAGTTATTTCAATATGCCGGGATATTTTACTTTTTCATGCAATTTATAACTGCAGCTTATAATAACTGCATACTATAATAACAGTTTTTTATTATTATTGCAAGAGATGCGGATAATAAGAAAACCGCCACTTATGTGACGGCTTTACAAATCTGCATTATTTAGCTGAATCCTCTGCTTTCTCAAGGTCAGCGATAGCTGCCTTCTGCATTGGAATACGGCAGTTCTTGTTGTTACCAAACTCAACGATTACAGTATCGTCCTCGATATCGATAACTGTACCGTAGAATCCACTTGTTGTGAGAACTGTATCTCCTGTTGCAACCTCTTTAAGCATAAGCTCCTTTTTCTTCTGCTCCTTCTTCTGTGGACGGATCATAAGAAAATACATAACTGCGAAAAGTACTACTAACCAGACAATCATTCCAACTGTTCCTGCTGCCTGACCGTTTGCTAAAATTGATGTCATCAATTGTTCCTCCTAAATATTCTATAATTGATGTGTTTTAAGCACTATTACCATAATACACGTTAAACGTGCTAACGGCAAGGATTTTTTATCATTTTCGAGATTTTTTATATTTACCTGCTAGCTCTGCTCTCCCTGTGTCATGCCATAGAGCTTTTCAGCCTTGTATGAGGCAAAACGGCCTGCATCAAGTGAATCCCTTATCTCCTCCATCATGTTGTTGTAGAAATACAGGTTATGGAGTACGCACAGTCTCATTCCAAGCATCTCCTTTGCCTTTAAAAGATGCCTGATGTATGCTCGCGAATATGTGCGACAGGCAGGACAGTTACAGCCCTCCTCTATAGGGCGCATATCCTTCTGATACTTCTGGTTGAACAGATTCAGCTTGCCGTGATTCGTGTATACATGTCCGTGACGTCCGTTTCTGCTTGGATATACACAGTCAAAGAAATCAATTCCTCTCTCAACGCCCTCAAGTATATTGGCAGGAGTTCCTACTCCCATCAGGTATGTAGGCTTATTCACCGGCAGGTGCGGTACTGTCTCATCAAGAATATGATACATCTCCTCATGGCTCTCTCCTACTGCCAGTCCGCCGACAGCATAGCCGTCAAGTTCAAGCTCAGAAATGCGCTTTGCATGGTCGATTCTTATATCATCATAAATAGCACCCTGATTGATGCCGAACAAAAGCTGCTCCTTGTTGATGGTATCAGGTAAGCTGTTTAAGCGCGCCATCTCCTTTTTGCACCTCTCAAGCCAGCGCGTGGTCCTGTTTACAGAGTTTGTCACATACTGTCTGTCTGCAACGCTCGATGGGCACTCGTCAAATGCCATAGCTATCGTGGAGCCGAGGTTTGACTGTATCTGCATGCTCTCCTCCGGTCCCATAAATATCTTGGCACCGTCAATATGCGAGTTGAAGTACACGCCCTCCTCCTTTATTTTGCGAAGACCGGCGAGTGAAAACACCTGGAATCCGCCGGAATCAGTAAGGATTGGTCTGTCCCACACCATGAATTTGTGAAGTCCGCCAAGCTCTTTAATGATTTTATCTCCGGTTCTTACATGCAGGTGATATGTATTCGAAAGCTCAACCTGACACTTTATCTCCTTTAAATCGTCCGTAGAAACAGCGCCCTTTATCGCGCCGACTGTTCCCACATTCATAAATACAGGGGTCTGTATATCTCCATGCACAGTGTGGAAGGTACCTCTCTTGGCACGTCCCTCCTGTTTTAGTAACTCATATTTAGCCATATTGTAATTTAATTCTCCTGTTTCTTTTACTTATCGCCATTGCCCACAATCTTTCGGATTAATATTCCGTTGGTCAGCAGTGTGGTATCTATGCAATGCCTCTCAAAGAGCACCTCGCCGTCCTTTGGCACCTCAATATCCTCATCAGAGCAGTTGACTATAACCTCCACATATGTATCCACCCAGCCCATCTTTCTGAACTGTATAACCCTTGGATTGTCAGCAAAATCGTCAGGGAAATGGAAGTTTCTGCCCTTTAAAAGCGGCTCACTCGCTCTTAAATGAATGAGCTTTGATACCATCTCAATGCGCTCCTTAAACTTGCCTGCCTCAATATCCTCCCACGGCATACATCGTCTGCAGTCAGGGTCATAGCTGCCCGGCATGGCAATCTCAGTGCCATAATATATACATGGACTGCCCGGCATGGCAAAAAGCACCGCAAGCTGTGTAAAGTACTGATCGAGATTCTTTGTATCAGAGCGAAGGCGCTTTGTATCATGTGAATCAAGCAGATTGAAAAGCACATCATTGGTCTGCTGCATGTAGTTGGTATAACATCTGTTTATAGTATACTCAAAATCCTGATTTGTCTGGCTCTTGTCTATCCAGAAATCCTTGATGCTCTCTCCAAGCGGATAGTTCATAACCGCATCGAACTCATCGCCGCGCAGCCACGGAAGAGCATTATGCCATATTTCGCCCAAAATGTAAATATCCGGATTTATTTCCTTAAGCCTTGCACGAAGCTCCTTGCAGAAGCGGTGTGACACCTCATTTGCCACATCAAGGCGCAGTCCGTCTATATGATAATTTTCTACCCAGTTGGCGCAAATATCGATAAAGTATTTTCGCACCGCCGGATTATTTGTATTGAGCTTTGGCATATTGTCAAAAAAGCCAAACGTATAAAACTGTCCCTTTTTAGCCGCTCCATGCTTAAAGTCAAGAGGCCATTCATTGATCATAAACCAGTCATAATATTCTGAATCCGCTCCCTTTGCTAAAACGTCCTGCCACGGTGCAAAATAATAGCCACAGTGGTTGAACACTCCGTCAAGCATTATTCTCATATCACGCTTATGGGCTTCTAACACAAGCCTCTTAAAGGTATCTTCATCTCCAAAGCGCGGGTCAATCTTTGCATAATCCGTTGTATCATACTTATGATTGCTCGGTGACTCATTTATCGGTGTCAGGTAGATTCCGTTTATTCCAAGCTCCTTTAAATAATCAAGCTTTTGAATGATTCCTGCGAGGTCTCCGCCGAAGCACTCCTCATTTTTGACCTTTCCCCTGTTTCTCCACGGAACAACATAATCAGGATCTATCGAGTGGTCTCCATTGCAGAATCTATCCGGAAATATCTGATACCATATAGTGTCATTTACCCAATTCGGTGTGACAGGAATATCACACGGATTCATCCACGGGAATACAAAGCACTGGCGGCTTCTGCCCTCAAGTGCCATCTGCTCTGCACTCACGAAACCATCCTCAAAGTAAAACCATCTCTCATCCTCTGTGATGAGCTCAAAATAATATTTAAGTCTCTTGAATGGTGGCTTTACCGTGGTGGTCCACCATATCTGGTGCTTTAATTTCTTTTTAAATATTATCGGCTGCTTATCGCCATTCCAGGTCTCACCACCGCCTAAGATACCGGCTGCGAATGGGTCACCGAGTATGATATTTACTTCCTTCACATCATAACCGGTCTTTATATTTATAATTAATTCATCCTCATTTAAAGGATAGCAGTAGTTGTCGTATGCCTGGTGAAATACCCCGTTAAATTCCATGTTTTTACTCCTTCTTTTTTTGCTCGAAAGTTATCTAAATAAAATAATATCATAGTTTTCTTGACTATTCAACTTGGTATTACTTATAATATACCTATTATCATAAAAAGGAGTTCAACATGGCAGGTTCATCATACGGAAATATTTTTAAGGTAACAACATGGGGAGAATCACACGGAAAGGGCTTGGGTGTCGTTGTGGACGGCGTTCCTGCGGGTCTTGAGCTGTGCGAGGAGGATATTCAGATATTCTTAAACAGAAGGAAGCCGGGACAGTCCAAGTTCACTACTCCGCGCAAGGAGGATGATGCGGTTGAGATTCTCTCCGGTGTGTTTGAGGGAAAGACTACAGGTACACCTGTTTCTATGGTTGTGTGGAATAAAAACCAGAAATCAAAGGATTACAGTGAAATTGCTTCATACTATCGTCCGGGGCATGCTGACTTTTGCTTTGATGAGAAATACGGCTTCAGAGACTTCAGAGGCGGAGGTCGTTCTTCGGGACGCGAGACAATAGGCCGTGTTGCAGCGGGTGCTATCGCTGTAAAGATGCTCTCGGGCCTTGGCATAAAATTTCTTACATACACCAGATCAATAGGTCCTGTTACAATTAATGAAGTTAATTTTGATGCTCATGAGATTTACAACAATTCACTTTATATGCCTGATGCCGATGCAGCGCTAAAAGCTTCTGAATATCTGGAGGAATGTCTTAAATCACTCAATTCCTCAGGCGGTGTGTGTGAATGTGTCATCACAGGTCTTCCTGTCGGGCTCGGTGATCCTGTATTCGAGAAAATTGATGCCAATCTGGCAAAAGCTATTATGTCTATCGGAGCTGTAAAGGGCTTCGAAATCGGCGATGGCTTTGATGCAGCAAAGGCAACCGGACTTACAAACAATGATGCCTTTATTATGATGGATGGCGCTGTTTCAAAAGAGACAAATCACTCCGGTGGTACTCTCGGCGGCATGACAGACGGCTCACCGCTTATTTTCAGAGCTGCCATAAAGCCTACTCCTTCAATCGCAGCTACACAGCACACTGTAAATAAATCCGGTGAAGATATAGAGATTTCCATCAAGGGACGTCATGACCCGATTATCGTGCCACGTGCTGTTGTTGTTGTTGAAGCTATGGCTGCAATTACTATTGCGGATGCACTGCTTATGAATATGGGGGCACGCATGGACCGCATCACAGATTTTTATAAAAAATTATAACTTTGTCCTATATTAAAAAGCATCTATCCGGTTTTTACGGACAGATGCTTTTTATCTATTTCATTGGAACAATCTGTAATGTTTTTCCTAATGAATTCAAAATATATTTTAGAATATATTTCCAATGAGCAGCGGATTAAACAGAAGATACTGCGCATTCGTCACCCCAAAAGCCACAAGCGCCAGTGGCAGCACAATAAAAAGGACGCATGATATAATCACAGACATGCCGCTTCTTAAGTATTTAAACATTGCAAAAACAAACAGGCTGACCAGTAATCCCCCTATAAAGCGCATCAGCATTATGATAAGTATATACTGCCCTACCGATATATTCTGCGAAACACGCCACAGATGCTCCATACTTGCCGCCGGAGCATTAAGTCCCTGCGTGCCATATGCCAAAAGCACATTGCACAGCCGCACAATATATACAAGTGCAAATGCTGTGACAGTGCCCAAAAAGCCAAGTATGCATTTGATTCCCATATGCTGCTTCCTGCCACGGCGGGTAGTCCTTAAAAGCCGGATTTCATGGTTTGCATAATCCGCTCCGCATATACCGCAGGCTATTGCTATTAGGAGAATAACATACACAAAGGCCTGTGCTGTATCACGGTTTTTGAAGTCTGTTCTGTCGGTAAGAATATCATAGCCCTTTTCAAAAAACAGCCAGCCCTCATTTAACGTCTTAAGATAATCCACATGTGCTGTAAGCTTGTTGAATGCCTCCTGTCTGCTCAGTTCATCCTTGTACTTTATATTGATATAGCTTTCACTCTTCCCCTGTGCCATATCGTAAGCAATGTTATCTGACAGCCGGTCGTATATTGCTCTTTCTTCATCCAGAAGCTCATTGGTTTTGGCAGTTAAAGGTCCATAATATTTGTCCATATATTCCTTGTAATACACCTCATCAACCGAGTCATAGGAAAGCTTCTCTGCCGGATTCCACCATACCACAAAAATAGCTGCTACAATCAATATAAGTAACACTTTTCCCGGAACAAGTGCCTTATAGCATTCGTGCAAAAATAAAGATGTATGACAGCCTGTATTTTTGCCGCAGGCAAAGCCGGGCAGTAAAAGCAGCCTCTTTTCATGCACCGAATTGAGATAATTTGTAACCGCAAAAATACATACAGCTATACACACAAGCCAGAATAAGCCATACAATACCCCGGTATTAAGCGGATATCCAAACAGATTGATATTGACATAATCAGAAAAAAGTCTGCCTGTCCTGACTCCATACATGATATTTATGTACTTAAGGAAGGCTAGGAAGCTGGTTCCTGAAATCGTTGTGTAGCAGATAGCCTCAATAACCACGGTCACTGCAGAAGCAACGAACACAAATATAATATTGTCAAGCGCTGCGCATATCAGCATAAAAAACAAGCCAAGCAATATAAAGCTTATTATTTTCACAGGAAAATAGCATGCCAGAAATTGTCCTATACTAAGCTTAAACGGACTGCCATAGTACAGATAAACACTTTGAAGCGGACTTTTCAGATTTATCGGATTGTAAAAGCACATGCTTATGACTGCATTAATTCCATACAACAGCAAGGTGATAAGAATGACCGCCATAATCATCACAAATGACTTTGACGCCATAAGCTGCCCTCTGCCCCTTGCAGTTGTTCTAAGCAATGCAAGCTGGTTCTCGCTTTTTTCATAAAACACAAGATTGAGCGCAATGATAAAAAGCATAATCACAGCCACATAGTCGGTAAGCTCATTGTCTGTAATATTCAAAAGTCCCGATGCATCCATAACCTCAGGCACTGTGCCTTCAAGCTTACTGTAGACTCTGCTCGTTTTAGCAGCATTTTTCTCTGCAAAACCTCCATTGCCGGAAAACTTATTCATAATCGAAATCTCGTCAGCCTTTTCATTGACAGAGTCCAGATACTCATCATAAGAAAGACATGCCAATGCTTCCTTGTATACCCTGCTGCACAGACTAATCCTGCCGTAAGCTTCTGCCGTCATCTGCCTCTGTTCAATTTCCGGCAAAACATCCTCACGACTGTAATTGCTTATTTCGCCATACAGCGCGCTGTAGTCCTTACCTGTATACCCATCATCATTTACAGTATTCATGGTATACAGTCCAAGAACAGGATTCAGAACAAGCAATAACAAAAGAATAAGCACTGTTCTTTTAGTCAATAGTTTACATATTTCGTTTTTTACTATATCCATTTTCAGTCCCCATTAAGATACAAATACAAGTCCTCAAGATTTGGCCGCACAGCCTCCTTCTGCCATCTGCCATCATACGAATCGGCAATAATGCGGGCTATGACACCGTCTGCATCCCTTGAAATATTGCTCACCTTGTATCCGGTGTTCACCTCATCTATCTCATTATCCGATAAAAAAATATTCCATACCTTTCCATCCAGCTCCTGAAGCAGCTTTGACGGAGAACCACTCCTTATTATTTTACCGTTGCTTAACATAACTATCTCTTTGGCGATAAACTCAACATCTGTAACCACATGAGTCGCAATAATAACAATCTTGTCCTTTGCAACCTCTGATATCAGATTGCGGATTCTGATTCTCTCCTTTGGGTCAAGCCCAGCCGTTGGCTCATCCAGTATAAGTATGCCGGGATTGCCTATGAGTGCCTGTGCTATCAGTGCTCTCTGCTTCATTCCGCCCGAAAAAGCTCCAAGCTTCTTTCCAAGGACATCATCAAGCTTTACCATGCGCACATAGTGATCTATATCTTCCCCGGCTTCACTCTTTTTTAATCCTTTCAGGGATGCCATAAAGTAAAGAAAACGCCTAAGACTAAGCTCCGGATATATATTCTGCTGCTGCGGCATATATCCGAGAAGCTTCCTGTATTCACTTCCAAGCTCGTCTATGCCCCTTCCGTCAAGCAGCACACGGCCTTTTGATGGAGTCAGATTGTCAGAAATGAGATTCATCATAGTTGATTTACCGGCTCCATTCGGTCCCAAAAGCCCATATATTCCCGGTGTAAATGAAAACGACACATCATCCAGTGCGGTTTTATCCTTATAAACTTTTGTAAGCCCCTCCAATTCAAGTGTCATTGCTTATATTCCTCCCACTGACTTCTCACGCTTTCAAGATAGCTGTCCATTCCATCTGCTGTAAGCTTTTGTACGGCACCGTCTAAAGTATCATCTACAGTGGCACCATGCAGTCCTGTCATGAAATCATCTAAATCTGTTGAAATCCTGCCCATATTCTTAGTATCCGGTTCGAAGCCGATAAACGGAGACAATGTGGCATTGTCATAAAAGTCAAAAAACTCCTTCTTACGATTGTCCACATATTTCTCGTTCTTTGTCGGATAAACATTCACGAAAAGATTAAGACTAAGCTTCGTCAGATAGTCATCATCCAGACTGCCTCCATCACAAGCTTCTGCAATGCCATCTTTAAGCTTATAATCCTTATCTTTTTCACCGTACAAAAGGATATTGCCGTACTTTTCATCTCCATATAACAGACTAAGGAAATCCATCACAGCAGAAGCATCCTTAGTTTTCTTTGCTACACCGATGGAGCCGTTTATCCTTGATGAAAGGTAAGTCTTTACTTCCTTTACCGTGATATTGTCCTTTTTGAAATTTTCATCCACGCTACCGACACATAAAGCAGCCGCAAAATTGCCTGCCTTGATATTTTTTAATATCTGAGCATCATTCAGCCCCGGATTGTTGAGATATGTTATCTCATTTGTCAAATCATCAGACATATAGCCGTCTTTCTTCATCCGGTCAAGCACCCTCAGATACCCGGTAAATTTCTGTGACTCTAAAGGATTTCCAACAGACATAGTATCATAGTCGAAGCAGAGCCCGTTTCTTATCTCACAGCCAAGCATATCATCAAATTTATATCCGTTTATGAGATACTCGAACCTCGGAGTATCACTTTTATCCCATTTAACACCCTGAAGTATCTGATATATTCCGTCTATGCTGCCATCCCATGCACTTATCGCATCGTCAGAAACGTAATCCCTGTTGAAGGCTGCATAAACTCCCTCATCACTTGCAAGTGCTGACGGAATCGAATAAATATGCTTATCGCATTTAACCATCTCCCAAAGATTCTTTGGAAAAGCCTCATAAAGTGTTTTTCCTTTATCGCCTGATAAGATATCATCAAGATTCAGGACCAGATCCGAGCGTACCAGATCATACACCGGATTATTTCCGGCAGCATCACCGAAACCCAGGAATGCTATATCTGTTTTACCGTTTTCCAAGGCTCCCTCAACAGCCTGTCCGTAATTGTCATAGGACAAGGTTTTGATTTCGAGCTCATAATCATGTCCGTCCGCAGCAAGTGCATCGTTGAACTTCTTTAGATTATTCTTATCAATCTTACAAATATCAGGTACAGCAAACGTTATAACCTGCGCATCTGAATTTCTTTTGTTCTCTGATTCTTCTTTATCAGCTTTATCCGACTTTTTTGTTTTATCAGCCGACTCTGTCCGGCCTTCGCTGACAGCTCCGGCATTATCCGTTTTTCTGTTAAGGCAGACTGCCGCCACTGCTATAACAACAATGACTGCTACTGCAACCGCTATCAAAATACCCTTTTTCTTACTATTCTTCATCATCAAAACACCTCAATTCCTTTGGTTCAAATACTCCCTTGTTCAATTCATCAAGACTTATTACCCCAAGGCACAACTTTCCGTTATCATTTGTATATGTGACATATACCGACTGACCGCATATGCTTGCAATGCTAAATGCCTTTTCAGTAGACAGCTTCATCAGTTCTTCACTCTTATCATCCTTCAAGCGATAATATGTCACTTCATCACTTTTTTCTTCAGAAAGGGCATAATATAAAAAGTCTCCGCTCTTTTTTAATGGTCCATATTGTGTTTTTCCATCCGCATCTATCGGAAGCTGTCTTGTCTGTCTGCTTTCGGTGTCAAACACAAAATATCCATCCTTTGACGAATAATAACCATCGCCATCTAACAGCCTAAGATCGTTAATATGGTCTATTTCCGTCAGACATGTTGTCTTTTCATCTGCTATATCATATTGATATATTCCATTAAGCATATTATCATAAGCAAAAGACTCCGCATCATCTGACGCTCCCTCCTCTATCATCAGCTCTGTAACATCATCTCCAAACCGCACAGTCGAATAGTACACTACTTCGTCTTCATAATATATGTCCGTAATATTTGCCTGTTCGCTTGTTATCTTATCACTCATATACACCTTGTAATTATCGAGATCTATAACAAAAATACCGGCTTCAGGCTTATCATCATTTACAATCTGTCCTTCATCATTAAGCTCTATTCTGTTACTGTAAGCTCCTATAACATAATTATCCCTGTACAAAACAGCCGTAACATTCTGAACATTCTCTAATTTGGCTGCTTTTTTACGATTCTCACCGTTTGAGTCCATAACATACAGATATTGAACTGTCATATCTTCATCCGACATATTTCCTACATAATAAAGATGGTCATTGTAAAGCACCGTTCCGGCTCTTTCTGAACCATAAAAAGCTGCAGGACATGAGGGCTTCTCATTGGAGCCTGAGAATCCTTCATGTGTGCAGTTGGGCTTATCGCAATAGACCATGTCCTTGCCTGATGCCGTATCGATAAGATGTAATATTCCGGAATCATCAAGATACAGTACATTGTCTTCTGAATAATTAAATCGTACATCTCCAGAGTCATATGTGTACATTGTATTGGATGTACTGCGGTTTCTATTCTTTATTATAAAAACCGCAGTCACAATACAGATAATAAGTATGAAGATGATTGATGCGATTAATATGCGTTTTTTCTTCATGTTAAACTCCCCATCCTTTTTTTAATGATTTTACTTAATTGTACTGTATTATACTGTTAAAATCAATATACCGCCGTTGAATTTGCAGTCCATGTCTGACCATATGCAGAAACTTTATGTGAACTTCTTATCCTAACACTACGGCAATTATATGGTGCTGAAAAATTAATTTCAACTGACGTATAATAGCCTTTACTTTTAGTACTACTACCTGTCGCAAGCGTATATGTGTTAACATAACTATAGGTTGAGTCTACCGAAATTGAACCTGTTCTTATTTCATATGTTGTTGACGCAGTTGCTGTTGTGCTAGTTATAGTAGATGAACCTGTAGTGATATGTCCATTAACAGAACCTTTAGCCGCATACACCGATATACTCATACCTAAAGTCATTGCTAATGTTAATGTGAGTACTAAAACCAATTTCTTAAAATTTGCTTTTGTGATTTTGTTCATATTTTTTCTCCTTCTTCTTTGATATAATTATTTATATGTTTCTATTATTTGTTACCTGAAATCTTCCTTTTTCAGGTCTTTTAGGTTGATATAAAATACAAGCGCAAAATGGATGGGTTTCATTATCTCTTTTTATCTCGAAAATAACTACTTTTTTGACAAGCTCTAATGTTAGTCTTTTCAAACTATTCATTTTCAAATTTCACCTCCTGTTTAATAATTTTTGCCAACCCCAAAAGTAATGCGCATAATATAATAGAAGCAGACATATAACAAACACATAACCTACATATATCAAGCATAATAAACAACGCTATTATAATGCTTTCTACTGCTAATATACATCTAGCAGCTTTCTTTGACTCGTGAAGTTCAATATAATCCATTGCCAAATTAGGATGATTTACTGTTCCTATAAAACTTATTACTAATACAGAGCATATAACCAGTAAATAAACAACCATCATGTAACGAACTGATATTAAACACATATGAATAACAACTATACTAATAATTATTGTTTCTATATAACAATGCAAAAATGAACTTGCATGATATCCCCCAGTCCTTTTCCTTAATAATAGAAAAAAGAATAAAAATAACATCATTTGAACAAACTGTTTAAAAATCCCGCCAACAAATAGCACTGATATAATAGTAATCCATTTTTCTATAATCATAGCTATACTATATGTGAAATATTCTTTCATCTCTATATTCAATAAATTTTCTTTTTCCATTTGTTCCACTATAGCATTAACTATATTTTTCACCATGTCTTTTTCTTCCCTTTTTTATAATTTTATCTAACATAATAGATAAAATCAATAATCCCTGCACAAATCGGACATTTTTTGCAGAAAATGGACATAAACTACGGTTACATATTATAACGGGATAATTATAGAAAAACTAAATTCATCGTCCTTATTTTCAATAACATATTCGCCATTGTATTTTTCTACAATTTGAATAATATTTTTTATGCCAATGCCATGCATTTCCGGTTCATCTTTTTTACTTGTTTTTATTTCATTATCACTGTAAATAATTGGATTACTGCATGTATTTTTCACTGAAAGAACTATAAGATTTTCCTCTATCACAAATTTTAGTTTTATAGTTTTCTTTTCCTCACATTTTTCACATGCTTCAATGGCATTATTTAGCAGATTTGCTAAAATCACTACCAGATCCTCATCCTCTATTACAATTTTTGATAAATCATTTACCTTAAACACAAAAACAATATTCTTACTGATAGCCTCCTGATACTTTGTATTAAGAATCGCATTTATTATCACATGATTTGTATTGATTACATTTTTTTCTCCAATAAAAGTATTGCTGATATTTCCTACATATTTACTTGCCTTGTCATATTCATGAGCTTTCAATAAAGATTCTATACACAATATATGATTTTTAAATTCATGTGACTTTTTCTTCTGAATTTCATAATTTTCCGAAATAGAACGGTACATATCAATTTGGTTTTTAAACTGTAGTCCCAATATTTCCTTTTCATGCAATTTAGCTTCACTGGTTACAATATCGTTAATCAGGAAATATACAAATATATTCATCACAGCCAATCCCAAAGAGATAGAATATAAAACGTTCGCCTGCACTTCATTTTTTGTATATTGAAACGTCATAATCATTGCTATAATTGTAATTATTGTAAATACTGGGAAAAACAAAAATCTTCCCCATATTTTGTCAGGTAAAGTCTCTGTCGATTTTTTTCCAAAGTGTTTTTTTAGCAGTAATATACATAAAAATACTGTAATCTTGCTAAAAATAACAACCAAACTTCCCTCTAACGCATATCCTTTTTGTACCTCACCCGCTTTTGAAATAATTGTGTTATTACTAATATAAGCCACATAATCAACTATGATTGATAATCCCTGATATAATAAGGCAAAAATGACTGATTTTTTTATACTTATTTCAAAATAAAAGCTCATAATTATAGCTGCAGCCAGTATAACCAACGTCATTTTCAATGCAAGCATATCAGACAAAAATAATCCACATAAATAATAGCAGCAAATCAATGATAGCATCAGCAAAACTTTTTGACTTTTTCTTAATCTCGAATTCTCTTTGCAAAAAACATCGTAAAATAAATTACAACATATCGCTTCAAATATAATAATTACTAAACTGAAAAAATATGTAAACATATATCACAATTCTCCCTTATATGAAATGAATGCATCCTTCACATTCTTATATCTCGCCTTAGGTATGAGCAATTCCTGATTATTACATAACAGTACTTTATAGTATTTAACACTCCTAATATATTTCAAATTAGCCAAATAGCTTTGATGGATTCTAATAAAATGGAAGTCTTTTAGTTCATTTTCCAGCTCATTTAATGTGCCATATAAATTGTAGATTTTGATTTTATCCTCCATGATATAGAATTGCAGTTTATGTAATTTGCTTTCAATATATAGTATATTGTCTATATTAATCTCCTTTTCTCCTTCATTGAACTTAAATTTTTTCTTTTTTACTACAAAATTCATCTTATGAAGAATGGCGTCCATGCATTCGCTTATGGAAGCCTCCAGATTAGTATTATTTTTCAACAGATATCTTATGGCATCGACCTTGTAGCCCTCCAATGAATAATTTATATAAGCTGTCACAAATACTATATATATTTCAGAACTATATTCTCTGATTTTTTGTGCCGTAACAATTCCATCAACATCATCCATATTAATATCCAAAAAAATGATGTTGTATTGTTTAATTTCAATTCCTAAATCAATTATTTCCTTGCCTGATGAAAATGTATCTATTTCATAAGAAATCTCTTTTTCGTTTAAATAGGCTGCAACATATTTATTTATATTATCTCTAAATACTTTTTCATCATCACATATAGCTATTTTTAACATTTTTTCTCCATTACTATCTGTTGTATTTCAGTTATTATTTCAACAAATCTTTAAATAATCTGTATATTTTTTTACGAAAAAATCCGCAATACTATAATTTAGTATAGCGGATTCATTCCTAAAAAACAATTATTTTAATCTAAAGCGATAGCCTCATTCTCCTGACGTCTTAAAATATCAAACTCATCAGGTGTCTCTGACAGCTTTACATAGAATATCTGCTGTGGATGCGGGCAGGATTCCATCTCATTGCCGTCCTCATCAACGAGCGCAAGCACTGTTGCAAGCACATTGTCACCGTTTGGCTTCATGATTTCAATCTGCTCGCCAACTGAGAACTTGTTTCTCTGCTCCATGCGGTAGAGGCCTTTTTCATTTGGAGCACCTACGATACCAAGGTATGTGTAGCCCTTCTCATAAGTATTGTTATCGTATATCTGAGTCTCCTCCGAAGGCTTTCCGTAGAAAAAGCCAGTGGTAAACTGTCTGTAGGTACAGCTCTTTATCTGCTCTAAGTACCATGGCATATTTGCCTCGTATTTCTCAGGTGACTCAAGATAATCATCTATCGCCTTGCGGTAGGTTCTTGCTACTGTTGCCACATAGAGAGCGGTCTTCATACGTCCCTCTATCTTGTAGCTGTCTATTCCTGCATCAATCAGATCCGGGATATGCTCTATCATGCACAGATCCTTTGAGTTGAAGATATATGTGCCACGCTCATTCTCGTATACCGGCAGATACTCACCCGGGCGCTTTTCCTCCACAACAGAGTATTTCCAGCGGCACGGATGTGTGCACGCGCCTTTATTCGCATCACGGCCTGTGAAATAGTTGGAAAGCAGGCATCGGCCGGAATATGAGATACACATTGCTCCGTGCACGAAGGTCTCTATCTCCATCCTGTCATCTATGTGCCCTCTTATCTCCTTTATCTCCTTAAGCGAAAGCTCTCTGGCTGTCACCACGCGGCTGGCTCCGAGATTCCACCAGAACTGATATGTGCCGTAGTTCGTGTTGTTGGCCTGTGTGCTGACATGTCTTTCTATCTCCGGGCAGACCTCCTTTGCAATCATGAAAACTGCCGGATCTGCAATGATCAATGCATCAGGTCTGTCCGGCTTCATATTGTGAAGCTCTGTAAAATATTCACGCACTCCGTCAAGGTCATAGTTGTGAGCCAAAATATTGGCAGTAACATACACTCTCACACCGTGAACATGCGCAAAGGCCACGCCCTCTGCCATCTCCTCCATCGAGAAATTCTTAGCCTTGGCCCTTAGTCCAAATGCCTCTCCACCGATGTAAACTGCATCAGCTCCATATATAACTGCTATCTTAAGTACCTCCAGGCTGCTCGCCGGACAAAGTAATTCTATTTTTCTCATTTTTTCTCCCATACAGTTTTGTATTCATCAAATCTTTGTTGACACCGTAATTCCATCGCCTATAGGCATCACTGCCGTCACCAGCTCATCGGAGTGTGTAAGCTCGTAGAGATACTCCCTCATACGCTTGTAGATGGTACGGTTTCTGCGCTCAACGATATAGTGCGATTCTATGATATCGCCATCCTGCAGCACATTGTCGGACACCAGCACCCCGCCTGTCTTTAAAAGGCGAAGCACCTGCGGCATAAAGTTGATATACTGTCCCTTTGCCGCGTCCATAAATATCATGTCAAACTGTCCTTCAAGCTGTGGAAGTATCTCCGTTGCATCGCCCTCTAAGAGTGTAATCTGCTCCTGCTTCCCGGCTCTTTCAAAGTTAGCCTTTGCGATAGGTATTCTTTTTTCGTAATTTTCAATCGTCACTATCTGACAACCCTTCGGTGCATACTCTGCCATCAAAACGGCAGAAAAACCAACCGCTGTTCCCACCTCGAGAATACGCATTGGTTTTTGCATTGCAAGAAGCAGCTTTAAAAAGCTCTGCATCTCTTTTCTGATAATCGGAACGAAGTCTCTTAAGGCTTCCTTCTCTATCTCATCTAATACAGGCGTGTTGCCTCTGTCCAAGGAATTGATATATGTGACAAGTCTCTCATCAACTATCATTCTTGTATTTCCTAATCTGATTATTGACACAAATGCGCTTAACGGATAATTACTGTGTATCCGAAGGCTCCACAGTCTGTGTCTCATTTTCATCGCTCTTGTCGGAGGACATGATTACCATCATATCCTTTGCCGTCATTGAAGTGTTGAGTGTGTATATCCCTGGCTTTATATGTCCTGAGTAAGCAGACAGCTTAAGCTGGAGATAAAATAAATTGTGATCCCTTACAAGGCCCTTGTCCTCTAAAAGCTGTCCAAGCTCCTCTGCGGAGATGCCCTTTTCCACCTGAACGAGTACATCCTGACCATCGCCATTTGTCATGGCAGGCTCAGTAAAAACTCTGTAGCCAAAATCATAGCAGATGCTGCAGATTTTTATGCCCGCAAACAGCACTAAAAGAGCAATCATTATTGAAAAAGCAACCCTTATAAAACCAAATAAAGCCTTGTTAAAATCCATAAGCTGTTCCTACACTTCCATAATTATAGGTATAATCATCGGTCTTCTCTTTGTTTCCTTCCAAACAAAGTCTCCCAATGCATCCTTTACCTCTGTCTTTATCTTGCCCCAGTCTGTCACATTGTTGTCTGTCAGACGCTCCATTGTGTCATCCAGCACGCATTTTGCCTCATCCATCAGGCTCTCAGAATTGCGCACATATACAAATCCTCTCGATACAATATCAGGGCCTGCAAGCAGCTGTCCTGAGCCTGCCTCAAGTGTCATCACAACGATGATGATTCCATCCTCAGCCAGACGCTGTCTGTCACGGAGCACGATATTTCCTACATCTCCTACACCGAGTCCATCGACCATGACATTGCCCACATGCACTCTGCCTGTCACCTTGGCACCGTCCTCATTGATTTCAAGCACATCTCCTGATGAAAGGATCTTGATGTGGTCTGTATCATATCCGAGCTGCTCGGCTATTTTGGCCTGTGCCACAAGATGCTTGTACTCTCCATGAACAGGGATTGCGTACTTTGGATTGACAAGAGAATAAATAAGCTTTATATCCTCCTGGCAGGCATGACCGGAAACATGGACATCCTGGAATATAACGTCTGCACCCTTCATCATGAGCTCATTGATGATACCTGTAACCGACTTCTCATTTCCCGGTATAGGGTTTGAGCTGAATACGATGGTATCGTTTGGCTTTATGGATACCTTTCTGTGGGTACCGTTTGCCATACGTGAAAGAGCTGCCATTGACTCTCCCTGGCTTCCTGTCGTGATGATGACAGTCTGCTCATCAGGATAGCTTCTAAGCTGTTCTACATCTATAAGAATATTGTCAGGCAGCGACAGATAACCAAGCTCTGAGGCTATCGAAATGATATTTACCATGCTTCGTCCCTCGATGGCTACCTTTCTGCCATACTTCTCCGCACAATTGATAATCTGCTGCACACGGTCTACATTTGATGCAAATGTAGCAATAATAATTCTGTTTTTCCTGTGATCCTCAAAGATGCCGTCCAATACCTTTCCGACAGACTTCTCAGACTGTGTGAAGCCCGGTCTTTCTGCATTGGTACTGTCGCACATGAGTGCGAGCACGCCCTTCTTTCCAATCTCACCAAACCTTGCAAGGTCGATTGCATCTCCAAATACAGGTGTATAGTCCACCTTGAAATCGCCTGTATGAACAACTATACCTGCCGGTGAATATATAGCAAGCGCTGCTGCATCCTGGATACTGTGGTTAGTCTTTATAAACTCAACCCTGAAGCAGCCAAGGTTGATGTGCTGTCCGTATTTTACGACTTTTCTCTTGACAGTCTTAAGCATACCATGCTCTTCAAGCTTTCTGTCAATAATTCCGACGGTAAGCTTTGTAGCGTATATCGGTACATTTATCTCCTTAAGTACATAAGGAATAGCACCGATATGATCCTCATGTCCATGAGTGATAAAAAATCCCTTGACCTTATCGATGTTCTCCTTAAGATATGTGATATCAGGGATAACCAAATCTATTCCCAGCATATCGTCCTCAGGGAATGACAATCCGCAATCTACCACAATAATACTGTCCTCATACTCAAAGGCAGTAATATTCATTCCAATCTGCTCTAATCCTCCAAGTGGAATGATCTTAAGCTTACCTGTATTCTGTTTTTCTGTTTTCTTCAAAATATTACCTCCAAATTTATTTCACGTACAACTGCAATCCTAATATTCAAGTGCAGTGTCATCATCCGTAAGCTCAGAAAATACCTTAGCAATAGCCGAAAACTCAACATCGTCTTCAACCATCTGATAAAGCACCTCTTCATCCTTTGTGCTTACTTCTTTTAAAATATATGCTTCACAGTCTCCGCTTTCTTCTCCTTCGGAAACTAAAAGATATCGTGTTCCATTAAGTGTTGTCTCTTCTTCAACCGCAAACTCGACAACATCATTGGTCTGCGGATCAGTAAATTTAATTTTCTGCATAAAAACTAAGACCGACTATTTGACAGATAATCCAAATATCCCTGCAAAATAAAAATCGCTGCTATCTCATCAACAAACTCCTTGCGATTCTCCCTGCGTATGCCGGTTTCCATCATAGAACGGTCGGCTGCGACTGTAGTAAGACGCTCATCCCAGTATATGACCTCAAGACCTGTGCGCCTTGCAAGCATATCACCGAACTCCTTCGTCTTCTCGCAGCGTTCTCCTTCCGTGTTATTCATGTTTTTAGGATAGCCGAGCACAATCCTGTCCACCTTGTACTCTGCTATAATCTCCTCAATACGTGCCAAAGTCTGTCTGAGCTTGGATGGCGACTTCCTGCGCACTATCTCAACGCCCTGTGCTGTGATTAAGAGCTCATCGCTCACCGCTACTCCGACTGTCTTTGAACCAAAATCAAGACCTAATATCCTCATATTAATCCCATGCGCTGTTCTCAATGTATGTCTTGAGAACCTCCTCCACAAGCTCGTCTCTCTCAACCTTCATGATGAGACTTCTCGCGTTATTGTGGCTTGTGATATATGTTGGATCTCCGGACATAATATATCCAACAATCTGATTAACAGGATTGTAGCCTTTTTCCTTTAATGCCTTGTACACAATCTCGAGTACATCGCTTACCTGAAGCTCAGGCTCCTTTTGAACTGTAAAAAATTGTGTGTTGTTAATATTTTTTTCCATACGTTTCGCCCTTCTTGTAATATTATTTTATTATAAATGTAATAAAATTACAACCTTTTATTATTCGAAGAGTAATATTTCGTCCGTAAGCATACCCGATACACGGCCTGAAACTATCTGATTTTCAAGGTTTTCGTCAGTTTCCTTAGCGACCTTGACATATTCCTTAGTATATCCGACAAAATATTCTTTATCACCGATTACGGCCTTTTCCTCAAAAAGAACCTCCTCATTCTTTCCAATATAGAATTTCCTGAACTCCTCAGACATGGCATGACCGAGTGCTATGAGCTTTTCGCTTCGTGCCGCCTTAATCTGCTCATCTATCTGGTCAGGCATCACTGCGGCGCGGGTGCCTTTTCGCTTTGAGTACTTAAAGATATGCATCTCATAAAAATGTATACGCTCAAGATATGCCTTAGTCTGAGCAAATTCTTCCTCTGTCTCACCAGGAAATCCCACGATCACATCGGTTGTGATGGCCGGATGAACAAAATATTTACGCAAAAGCTCACAGCCTCTCTCGTACTCTTTAGTGGTATATTTTCTGTTCATCCTCTTAAGTGTTGCATCGCAGCCGCTCTGGAGCGACAGATGGAAATGAGGACAGATTTTATCAAGCTTTGAAAGCTCGCTCGCAAAGTGCTCTGTCACAATCTTTGGCTCGAGTGACCCAAGCCTGATGCGCTCTATGCCCTTTACTGCGTTCACTGCCTGTATCAGCTCAAGAAGGCCTGTAGCTTCCTCAAAATCCACACCGTATGAGCTTAGATGGATGCCTGTCAGCACAACCTCCTTGAAGCCGTTTGCCGCGAGTCTTTCAACCTCTGCTATCACATTTTCAAACCTACGGCTTCTGACACGTCCTCTGGCATACGGAATGATACAATAGCTGCAAAACTGATTGCAGCCGTCCTGCACCTTGATGAAGGCTCTCGTATGCTCCTTTGTCTGGTCTATAAAGAGCTCCTCAAAATCATGCTTTCCATCATTTATATCGTCCACAGTATCGCTTACACTGTCCAAAGAGTATTCCTCAAGCAGCCTTACAAGGTCATGCTTTCTGTCATTTCCGATGACTATGTCCACCGATAAGTCGTTTAATACTTCTTTTTCACTTGTCTGCACATAGCAGCCGGCTGCCACAACTATTGAGTCCGGATTGTTTTTCTTTGCCTTGTGAAGCATCTGTCTGGATTTTCTGTCAGCCATGTTGGTGACTGAGCAGGTATTTATGACATACACATCAGCTTTTTGTGTGAACGGAACTATCTCATAGCCCGCCTCCTCAAGCAGATGCTGCATGGCCTCTGTCTCATATGCATTTACTTTACATCCTAAATTATGTAAGGCTGCTTTTTTCATTTTATTTTTTTACTCCTATTTAATTGACTTTTCCTTAAAAAACTATTACTATCTATATGACAGTAGTTATTTAAGGAGGTTTTCAATATGAAAACAGTACAGATTTCATTAAATTCCATTGGGAAAGTAAAATCATTCGTTAACGCTATTACTCAGTTTGATTTCGATTTTGATTTAATATCGGGCAGATATGTCATTGATGCTAAATCAATTATGGGTATCTTCAGCTTAGACCTTTCTAAGCCAATAGAGCTCGCTATACATACAGAAACCGGACTTGACGAGATTATGGAAGTATTAAAGCCATATATCATCGACGAAGCCAAGTAATACAGACACAATGATTTGATTAATTAGGACCTGAAGCTCAGGTCCTTTTTATTTGCTTTAAGGTGGCACTGATTACTCAGCATCCACCATAATCACCTCTGTAGTATCTATAGCTGTCTTCATAAGCTCATCTATCACATCATTAAGTCTTTCCTCAGACCTCTTAATCCTGTTGATATTCGGCTTTGTAACAGGATGCTTTGCCACAAAAATAGTACAGCAGTCCTCATACGGAAGAATCGATGTCTCATAGGTATCAATTTTGTTTGATATATCAATGATATCATTCTTGTCCATGGCAATGAGCGGTCTGTATACAGGCATATGGCACACCTCGTTTGTTGCAGCAAGTGACTGCATTGTCTGGCTTGCAACCTGTCCGATGCTCTCTCCTGTGATAAGGCCTAAGCATTTATCCTCATCGGCAAAGTGCTCTGCTATCTTCATCATGTATCTGCGCATGATGATGGTCAGCTCATCATGAGGACATTTCTCATATATGGCAAGCTGTATATCTGTAAAATTGACAACATGCAGCTTTATCCTGCCCGAATATTTGGCAACCTTCTTTGCAAGGTCTACAACCTTCTGCTTTGCTCTCTCACTCGTATATGGCGGTGCATGGAAATATGTGGCATTGATCACCACGCCTCGCTTTGCAATCATGTATCCTGCAACCGGGCTGTCGATTCCACCGGAGAGCAGAAGCATTGCCTTTCCTGCTGTGCCAAGCGGCATACCGCCCGGTCCAGGAATCTCCTCTGAATAAATATTTATCATAGGTCTGATCTCGATATTGATCATAACCTGCGGATTATGTACATCTACCCTTGTCTCAGGAAATGCCTCAAGCACCTTTTCACCTACTGCGGCATTTATTTCCATAGATGTCATCGGATAGTTCTTTCTGGCACGTCTCGCGTTTACCTTGAAGGTAAAGCTCTTGTCCTTGTATACATGGTTGATATGCTCGATAACTGCTTCACAGAGCTTATCAAAGCCCTCGTCCTCATGCAGCTCGACCGGACAGATACCCACGATACCAAAGATTCTTGACAATGTGGCAACTGTCTCGTCATAATCATAGTCTCCGTCTGTCTCCACGTACACACGTCCGCTTTCCTTTCTTACCTCAAAGCTTCCATCCACATTGCGAAGCTGATATTTGATATTCTTAACGAGCGCGTCCTCAAAAATGTATCTGTTTTTGCCCTTTATCGCAATCTCAGCATACTTGATCAAAAATGTCTTGTACATGTAACTCTCCTGTTCTGGTTTTATTTATTATTTTTAATTACTTAATATTTCATTGTATACGTAACTTTTTAGCGCCTTATATATCTTCGCAGCATTGGTATCACCTCTGCCATCACTGATACAGCGTAATCAATTTCCTCCTGTGTGGTATTCACGCAAAAGCTGAATCTGATTGTGGAATCCAAAAGTGACGGCTTAAGCCCTATGCTCTTTAGTGTTGAACTGATTGCCGGTTTGTTTGATGAACAGGCACTTCCTGCCGACACATATATCTGCCTGTCCTCAAGAGTATGAAGCATAACCTCCGCTCTCACACCATCTACGCTCACGCTTACCACATGAGGTGCATTTGTATGGTCCGTGCGTCCATTTACAGATACTCCGTCAATACGCTGCACTGACTCTATAAAATGATCCCTAAGCTCATACATATGTGCTATTTTTTTATCAAAATCCGTGTAAATTTCCTCTGCTGCCACTCCAAGACCTGCATATGCAGGAACATTTTCCGTACCTGAGCGCATGCCCTTCTGCTGGCCGCCTCCGTATATAATCGGCTTGATTTTAGTCTTGTCCTTTATATATAAAAATCCGCTGCCCTTTGGTCCGTGAATCTTGTGTCCACTGACTGAAAGCATGTCTATATTCATGCGCTTTGGTCTGATTTCAAGCTTGCCGTAGGACTGTATGGCATCCACATGAAAAAGTGTGGCAGGATTTTTCTCTTTTATAGCTGCTCCCGCCTCCTCAATCGGCATGACTGCGCCAATCTCATTGTTTACATGCATAAGCGATACAAGAATTGTATCCTCCCTTACGGCATTTTTCAGCTCTTCAACACTTATCACGCCGTCATGGTTTACAGGCAGATATGTGATTTCAAAACCCTGCTCCTCCAGAAACTGCATCACAGACAAAACCGATGCGTGCTCTACAGAAGATGTGATGATATGCCTTCCTGCACGCTTATTAGCCATTGCAGCACCTATTATTGCAGTATTGTTCGACTCTGTGCCGCCGGATGTAAATAGTATCTCCTTGTCCTGCACCCTGAGTGTCTTTGCAATCTTTTTCTTAGCATCATTAATATAATTTTCTGCCTCAACGCCCTTCATATGAAGTGATGAAGGATTACCGTAATCCTCTGTAAGCAGCTTATAAACCATATCTGCCGCTGCTTTTGAGCATCTGGTTGTGGCAGAATTATCCAAATATGCTTCCATTTTTGCTCCTGACTTCTACTTTGTAACCGATAAATATCTCTGTATTTTTAATTTTTATGCATTTGCAAATCTACACATCCAGATTGTATACAAGCATGGCAAGTGTGGCAAGCCCTGCTGTCTCCGTGCGTAAAATCCTGCGTCCCAGGCTTATTCTGTGCATTGCATCATGCTCATCCACAAGTGCTATCTCCTCAGGCGCAAAACCGCCCTCAGGACCCACTACAACCCCGATGGTCTGACCAGCCTTAAGCTGCCCCATTATCTCTCTTGTCGCATCCATGCCACGCTCATTCTCATATGGCACCAGCGTAACATCAAGCTCTGATGCGCTTTTCAATGCTTCCTTGTATGTAACCGGCTGCTTCACGGTGGGGATCACTGTGCGCTTTGACTGCTTTGCGGCGCTCTCAGCTATAGCCTGCCATCTCTGCAGCTTTTTTGCTGCCTTTTTTTCGTCCAGCTTTACCACACAGTTTTTCATGGCAACCGGTA
Source organism: uncultured Lachnobacterium sp. (assembly GCA_900546625.1). Lineage (GTDB taxonomy): Bacteria > Bacillota > Clostridia > Lachnospirales > Lachnospiraceae > Roseburia. The sequence continues at coordinate 68,078 of URDU01000005.1, forward strand.
CTATCTCCGATACACCAAGCTCTACAGCCTTTTGAATAATAAGCTCCATCTTATCGCCCTTTGGCAGCCCCTGATACAGCACAATGTGGTTGTCAAGCTCTGTGCCTGTCTCATCTGCACTGTCAATAGCTGCGATGACCTCATCATCCAGAATCGATGATATGTGACAATAATATGCCTGTCCGGATTTTGAGCTTACTCTTATTTTTTCCCCGTTTTTCATGCGCAGTACATTCTTTATGTGATTTACGTCACCTCCGGTGATTGAGATGCTGTCAGAATGAACCTGCTCTTCCTCTACAAAAAACTGATACATAATCCACCAAACTATTTAGTCAGCTTCTGCGCAGTGATATTGACCCATTCACCCTGATGATTGATTTCTATCACCTTAAGCCCCGCTGCTTCGATAGCCTCTTTAACTTCATTTTCCTTGAAATCTATGATACCCGATGTGATGAAATATCCACCTTCCTTTAACCTGTCAGGAATAACAGGTGCCATAGGAATGATGACATCAGCAAGGATATTTGCAACAACGATATCATATTTTTCTGTACCAACCTTCTTTTGAAGCTCTGTATCATCTATGAGATTGCCGACATAAAACGTGCCAAGCTTCTCATCCAAATGATTGACCTGCATATTGTCACGCGTAGAAATCATGCAGTCAGCATCAAGGTCTGTACCTACAACCTCCTTTGCCCCAAGCTTTAAAGCTACAATGGAAAGGATTCCGCTTCCACAGCCCACATCAAGCACTTTAGGTGCTTCCTTTGCACCCTCAATATATTTGATAAGCTGCTTGATACAAAGCTGGGTTGTCTCGTGCTTTCCTGTACCAAAGGAGATTCCCGGATCAATTTCTATCATAAATTTATCCGCATCCTCAGGCTTTACCTCCTCCCAGGTAGGCTTGATCAATATATCTCCGATTGTAAAGGATGAAAAATACTTCTTCCAGTTATTGATCCAGTCGAGGTCCTCTGTCTCAGATGATGAAATCACACCGCTTCCCACATCAACAGTGTCTCTTAAATCCTCAAGTCCAAGCTTTACCTTCCTAAGCATATCTGACTGGTCACTGCCATCATCCTCAATATAAAAGCTGACATGGCTTATGCCCTCATCAGGAGGCAGCTCCGGCAGAAAATCAATAAACATATCCGCCTGGTCCTCCTTGGTCAAAGGAATATTGTCCTCAATCTCGATTCCCTCGATACCAAGCTCCATAAGCATGCTGCTCATGAAATCCTCAGCCGCGGTTGTTGTCTCAATCGTGTATTTCTTCCACTTCATATAAAAATCCTCTCTTAATAAAATAGATACATAGTATAAATACAGTTTTATTTCAAAACATTTCCGTACATTTTACAAGGCAGTCATACGACTGCCTCCACAACTTACCTCATATAATACCATAAAAATGTGCTGTATAAAAGCCCCATTTTTTTATACGTAAAAATAACCTAAAAAATGCCCCGCCACACATGGCGGGACATATATTATAGGATCATCTATTACAGATCATCTATTTACAGATCGTCCAAAGACTCCTTGAGCTTATCCATAAATCCTTTTTTCTTTTTAGAATCAGTAGAAGCTCCGCCCTCCTTGGTCAGAGAGCCACCTGAAAGCTCATCAAACTTCTTAAGAGCCTCTTTAGCTTCCTTAGACAGACCTGTAGGCGTATTGACAACAAGTGTGACATAATGGTCACCTCTTATTGCTTTATTTCTTGTTGAAGGAACACCCTTGCCCTTTAAGCGGATACGTGTACCTGTCTGTGTACCCGGTGCAACTGTGTATATAATATCTCCATCAACAGTCTTGATTCTTATATCTCCGCCTAAGGCTGCAATAGCATACGAGATGGATGCCTTTGAAAAGATATTAACATCCTGACGCTCAAAATCCCTGCTGCCTGAAACAATAACTTCAACAAGAAGATCTCCACGCGGTCCGCCATTTATTCCCGGCTCGCCGTATTCACGTATTCTGACACACTGTCCATTATCTATACCGGCTGGAATCTCAACAGTCTTTCTGACCTTCTTGGTATTGTAGCCTGTACCGTGACATGTAGGACATTTATCCTTTACTACCTTGCCCGAACCACCGCAGGATGGACATGTTGTGACATTCTGCACTACTCCAAACAGAGACTGGCTCTGTCTGACAACCTTACCTGTACCATTACACTGGGTACATGTCTCAGGAGATGTGCCAGGCTTAGCTCCGTTTCCTCCACATGTAGAGCATGTCTCCTTATAGTTGAATTCAAGCTCCTTTGTGCAGCCAAATATAGCTTCCTCAAAAGAAATTCTAACACTGAGACGGACATTTGCACCCTGTGCAGGACCATTTCTTCTGCCACTGCTTCTTCCACCTCCGAAGAAATCTCCGAAAATGTCCCCAAAAATATCCCCCATATCCATGCCTGAGAAATCAAAGCCACCGGCTCCGCCGCCTGTGCCGTCAAATGCCGCATGACCAAACTGATCATACTGGCGTCTCTTATCCGGATCAGACAATACGGCATAGGCCTCCTGAGCCTCCTTGAACTTCTCCTCACACTCTTTATCACCTGGATGAATGTCAGGATGATATTTCTTTGCCTGCTGTCTGAAGGCTTTTTTAATCTCTGCATCTGTTGCGGTCTTAGATACTCCTAATACCTCATAATAATCTCTTTTTTCTGCCATAATTGAAAATTCCTTTTATTATACAACTAATTCGCAAGGCCGGCCAAGCGGCCAACCTTGCGAGTGATTTTACTTACGCAGCCATTTTGATGCTTTGATTGATAACCTAGATTACAGGTCATTAATCCTCATATCATTATGGCAGCATCTGTTTAATTATACTTCCTTGAAATCTGCGTCGATGACATCATCATCTGCACCGTTTGAAGCACCTGCATTCATATCAGGACCTGCCTGACCTGCTCCTGCGTTCATATCAGGACCTGCTCCTGCTGCACCCTGTGCTGCCTGAGCCTGCTCATACATCTTTGCAAATACCTTCTGTGCACTCTGTGTGAGCTTCTCCTGTGCTGCCTTGAGTTCTGCAACATCAGCCTCTGTCATAGCCTCTGCCTCTTTATGTGCATCAAGGAATGACTTAACTGCTGCGATATCAGCCTCAACTGCTGACTTATCAGCGGCATCAACAGAATCTCCAACCTGCTTTAATGCATCCTCTGTCTGGAATACAAAGCTCTCAGCATCATTTCTTGCATCGATTGCTTCTTTTCTCTTCTTATCCTGTGCCTCAAACTCAGCAGCCTCTTTAACAGCCTTATCGATCTCATCATCAGACATATTAGATCCTGCTGTGATTGTGATATGCTGCTCTTTACCTGTTCCAAGATCCTTAGCAGATACATTTACGATACCGTTTGCATCGATATCGAATGTAACCTCAATCTGTGGAACTCCACGACGTGCTGGTGGGATACCATCAAGTCTGAACTGTCCGAGTGATTTATTGTCACGGGCGAACTGTCTCTCACCCTGTACTACGTTGATATCAACGGCTGTCTGGTTATCAGCAGCTGTAGAGAATATCTGGCTCTTTCTTGTAGGAATAGTTGTATTTCTCTCGATAAGTCTTGTAGCAACACCACCCATTGTCTCGATTGAAAGAGAAAGTGGAGTTACATCAAGGAGAAGTACTTCGCCGGCACCGGCATCTCCTGCAAGCTTACCACCCTGGATAGAAGCACCGATTGCTACGCACTCATCAGGGTTAAGAGACTTGCTTGGCTCTTTTCCTGTCATCTGCTTTACCTTGTCCTGTACGGCCGGAATACGTGTAGAACCACCTACAAGTAATACCTGTCCAAGGTCTGCATTTGTAATGCCCGCATCCTTCATAGCGTTCTGTACAGGGATTGCTGTTCTCTCTACGAGGTCATGTGTCAGCTCATCGAACTTAGCTCTTGTAAGAGTCATATCGAAATGCTTTGGTCCCTCTGCTGTAGCTGTGATGAATGGAAGGTTGATGTTTGTAGTAGTAGCTGAAGACAGCTCCTTCTTTGCCTTCTCAGCAGCTTCCTTTAATCTCTGGAGTGCCATCTTGTCTGTAGAAAGGTCAACACCCTCTGCCTTCTTGAACTCGTCAATCATCCACTGTGTTACCTTGTTATCGAAATCATCACCACCAAGGCGTGTATCACCGTTTGTAGATAATACTTCGATGACTCCGTCACCAATCTCGATGATAGATACATCGAATGTACCACCACCAAGGTCATAAACCATAATCTTCTGCTCTTTCTCGTTGTCAAGACCATAAGCAAGTGCTGCTGCTGTAGGCTCGTTGATGATACGCTTTACATCAAGACCTGCAATCTTGCCGGCATCCTTTGTAGCCTGACGCTGAGCATCGTTAAAGTAAGCTGGTACTGTGATAACTGCCTCTGTAACCTTCTCACCGAGGTAGCCCTCTGCATCAGCCTTTAACTTCTGAAGCACCATAGCTGAAATCTGCTGTGGGCTGTAGCTCTTGTCATCAATCTGTACCTTGTAATCTGTACCCATATGTCTCTTGATAGAAGAAATAGTCTTCTCAGCATTTGTAACTGCCTGACGCTTTGCAGGCTCACCGATAAGTCTCTCTCCTGTCTTTGTGAAAGCAACTACTGAAGGAGTAGTTCTTGCACCCTCCTGGTTTGCTATAACTGTAGGTTTTCCACCTTCCATAACTGCTACGCAGCTGTTTGTTGTTCCTAAATCAATACCAATGATTTTGCCCATTTTATTTTCCTCCTATTAAATATAGTGTTTTTACCTGTTTTATATATTTGCAACCATCCTATGCCTCACATGAATCACAAAATCCGATTCACTGTCATGCCGGATAGATGTACACATCATTACTGTACTACGGATACCATGCTGTGGCGTACCACTGAATCCTTGTACATATAGCCCTTCTGTAGCTCCTGTGCTACGGTGCCTGACTCAAGCTCATCGTTTTCAACCTGCATCACTGCATTGTGGAAATCAGGATCAAACTCCTGTCCTACGCACTCTATCGGCTTTACTCCTACAGCATCAAGCTCTGTGAGCATCTGCTTGTAGACCTTATCCATACCTGTGATAAAAGGATCATCCTTCTTATCATCCGGTACTGCTGCAAGACCTCTCTCGAAATTGTCGATTACAGGAAGGATTTTCTCAACTATTGTCTTTGCTCCCATGTCAAACATCTGGGATTTTTCCTTCTCGCTTCTCTTGCGGAAGTTCTCGAACTCTGCCATCTGTCTTTTCAGACGGTCGTTAAGCTCTTCAATCTGCTCATCCTTCTTATCTTTTTTCTTTTTCTTGAAAAGACCTTTCTTTTCATCTGACTTTTCATCTGCTTTGGCATCTGCATCAGCTGAAGCATCATCCTCTGATTCAGCTTCCTTCACATCTGTATCATTTGCTTCTTCGGCTGCCTGAGTGCTTTCCTCGTCAGCTCCTTCAATCTCTATCTCTTCTGCTTTGTTTTCTGCAGTCTCATTGTCGATTGTTTCTTTTTTAATATCCTCTGGCATTTTTGACCACCTTCCTATGTTTCATCCTCAGACTTCTTGTAAATTCCATCTAACTGGGATTTAAGAGTCTTTAGATTATCCATTACTTTTTCATAATCCATGCGCTTTGGTCCGACAATTCCTATCGTGCCCTTTACGCCTTCACCCAGATCATATGTCGCAGTGACAACACTGCAGTCCTTCATGGTCTGGATTGGAGATTCATTTCCTATATAAACCTGAATACCTGTTCCATTGTCCTTCTTCTCGGAATCGGATAGGGATTCGGTAACAAGGCTTGCTAGCTCTTCCTTTTCCTCAAATGCTGACAAAAGTGTCGCTGCATTATTGGAATCCGAAAGCTCAGGATACTTCAAAATATTTGTCGCTCCGCTGGTGTAAATCTTAAGATCCTCACTCTCAGCGAAGGTCTGTGCCAATGCATCAATCACATCAGAGACAATTCCTGAATGAATACCAGCGCGTTCCTTTATGCTTGCAATGTTTCCAAGATTAATCTCGTTCATTGCGAGTCCGTTTAATGAGGTGTTAAGCAGAATGTTGAGCTTAAGTATTGTCTCATTGTCAAGCGGCTCATATAAATCAAGCATCTTGTTTCTGACCATATTGTTGTTCATAACAATTACTGCAAGCAGGTGCTGCTCATCAACCTGTGAAAGCTGGATGAATTTCACCTTATTGTGATTGACATCCGGTGCAGAAACGAGTGTGGCGTAATTGGTATTGTTTGCAAGTACCTTTGCCGCCTGCTTTAACACCTGCTCCATCTTCTCGGTATTTTCAATGACCAACTCCTTCATATCAGAAAGCTCTTTTTCCTTCTTATCGTTTGTCTCTATAAGATGGTCTACATATAATCTGTAGCCCTTATCCGAAGGGATTCTTCCTGCTGAGGTATGTGGCTGTACTATATAGCCCATCTCCTCTAAGTCGCTCATCTCATTTCTGATTGTTGCCGAGCTTAAATTAAGGTCTGTATATTTTGAAATTGTACGTGAGCCAACCGGCTCTCCTGTGGCGAGATAATTACGGATGATCGCATCCAGTATGGTAAGCTGTCTCTCGCTCAACTCTAGTTCTTTGTTTTCATTTTCCATTGGTCACACGCTCCATCTGAAGTATGCTTTTTATTTGTTAGCACTCTGTATTTTGGAGTGCTAATTTTTTATCTGTACATAACATACCACCACCTATTAGCAATGTCAACCCTTGAGTGCTAATTTTTTGAATAAAATTTTTGAAACCCTTGATTTTACTGGGGTTTCAGGCTTTATAAATTTTCTATTAAATGGTTTTTAGCGTTTACTGTACCATTACTGTACCATTTTTTTCAAGTTTTTATATTTTCGCCTAGCATCATGCATCAATTATCTAATCCCTAATATTAAAAAACAGCAGGAAATCCTGATAGATAGACTTCCTGCCATATTTTTATGTTATACAATAATCACCAGTCACTATCCCAGTCACTTCCGCCTGAATCCCAGCTATCACCGGAATCCCAATCATAGTCACTGTCATAATCACTGCTCGAGCTGCCCGAGCTCTCATAATGGTCTTCATAATAGCCGCTATTCTCAAATTTAATAATCGAGCTGTCCCACACCAGATCTGCATAGTCAAAGCCATATAGGGATTTGTTGTCCAAAACCTCCTGCGGAACATCCGAACGACTGATTTCATTATAATCATAGCTGTCGTCATCATATTCGAACCAGCTATAATGACTGTTTACATAAACCGTGTCATTATACTTGAAGTAATCAGTTTTGCAATAATTGTGTATAGGTGTAATGAGCACAAGTGCAATTAAAACTACAGTAATAAAATAATGCATGGCATGACGCATTGCACTGCACTTTGGCTTTTTAAGCCAGGCTGCGTACAGTCCGAACGGCTTAAACCTTTTGTGATTTTCAATAAAGTCCGTCAGGAAAAATGCGCCTACAATACCAGCAATACCCGATATCAGCAAATCCCAGCCAATGCCCTTATACGTATCATTGAGTGCAAATCCAACTATAATCAGGACAATAAACATAACAATGCCTATAACCATAGCAATAGATGGTTTAATAATATACTCATTTACATTTTTAGATGAAAATGTATCTGAAAAAACCTTCTTCGTTTCCTGTGCAAAATTCTCATTCGTATGCTTCTGCTGATGCGCTTTTTGATTTAAAATCTCATCCTTTAATTTAAGATACAGTTCATTAACAGCATACGCCTCATCTGTACCCTGATATCGCACCGCACGAGTGCCGTCGGCCTTATTTTTGTAGACGATAAATTCATTTCCAGCCTGATAAATACCAAATGCCCTCGGCTGTCTGTAGTCGATTCCTATAAAAAAGCGTGTGGTTTCATATGGTGGAAGATGTCTGTCCTCGTACCATTTTGCAAGCTCTGCTATGGTCTTTGGTGTACCGTCTGCCGTCCTTTTTATTGAATTGTTGCTGGCACCACAATACGGGCACTGCTCAGCATTCTCCGGTATCATGGAACCACAATACTCACATTTAATCTCCAATTTAATTCCCTCTGACTTTCTAAAACCTAAATTTCCATAAATATACTATCAAATATACTTCCAAAAGTCTATAAATCAGTTATTATTCCTAATCAAAATCTGTATGATTTTATCATAATTTTCCGGTCTGTGCGGAAACGTACAGTCTGTACATACCTTGATTTTTTTGCCATTCTTCTCTATGTAGGTCTTACTTCCGGGACAGTTTGGCATACTATACATCGGGCAATAGCAGAACAGGCAGTTAAAGTCCTCTGAAAGGCCCTTGTGACACGGAAAATATTTGCAATCTGTATTTTTAAAATATTTATAAGAGTTTTTCATTTTTATTCCTTCTATATTCATATGCTTTTCTCACAAGGCTCTCTGCAAAATGCGGATTTGACGGATAATACAGGTGCGGAAACCCAAGCCAGTAATTATCATGGCTTATCACGCAGTCGTAGCTTCTGCCTGTGGCCGGCTTGGTCGCAATACAATCGGCTCCGTTATCGGTGCTGTCGTAATAATGAAATTCATGCGCCTTTATTTTTTCATTTGGCGGCAAAAAATTGTTATGCTTTTCTGCAAGCTCGATATACCCGAATCTGACCAGTTTTCCCTTGAAATGGCATTCACTATCCAGTGCTCCAGTCATGCCAAAAACATAATTTTGCGCATCAGCATCCTCTTCACAAATATTATGGATATATGTGTGCAGATACATAAATCCACCGCACTCGGCAACAGTCGGCAAACCTGTCTTAAAAGCAGTTTTTATAGAGTTTCTCATAGATAGATTCTCACTCAGTTCCTTTGCATACAATTCAGGATAGCCACCTCCCAGCAGCAATGCGTCACAATTATCAGGTAATTTTGTATCATGCAGTGGCGAAAAATACTGTAATTTTGCACCGCATTTTTCAAGAAGCCTCAAATTATCTTCATAATAAAAGCAAAACGCTTCGTCCATGGCAACAGCTATGTTTACGGTATTTATTGCTTTATTTTGTGAAAATTCATTTTGATCACAATTGCCTATATTTTTCTCATTATATATATCTGCACTTCCACTGTCACCGATTTCATCTGCCTCTTCTGCTATATCCATAAACAAATCCATATCTATTGTCTTTTTTAGCCTGTCGGCAGTTTCATTAAGCTGTTTTTTTATATCTGAAAGCTCATCCGGCATGACAAGCCCCAGATGTCTGCTTGAAAACCCGATATCCTTCTGCTCCGGGAAATACCCGACTACTTTTACGTAAAGCTCCTTCTCTATCAAAGGCTTAATAATGTCATAATAGCCCTTCGACATCCGATTGAGCAGAACCCCCTTAATCAAGTGCTGAATGTCATACTGCAAAAAACCGGCTATAAGAGCAAGCACTGACTTTCCCATGCCCTTTGCGTCCACCACGAGTATTATCGGAGTCTGCGTCACCTTTGCCAGATGGTATGACGAACCCTGCTCATATATTCCGCCAAGCCCGTCATATAATCCCATCACGCCCTCAAGCACCGCAAAATCACCATCGGCTCTTTCTTCTAAGAAAAGCTGCACTGTTGTCTTTTCGTCCGAAAAAAACGTATCGAGATTTTTGGATGGTACGCCAAGCACCTTTTTGTGAAACATTGGGTCAATATAATCAGGTCCGCACTTATATGACAATACGTTTTTTCCGCTAGCCTTTAATAGCTGCAGTAAAGCGCAGGTTATCATTGTTTTTCCACTGCCGCTTTTTGGCGCGGCTATCATAAAACGATTTATTTTCATGTATTCATCCTTTATTTCATCATATACCTTAAAATATCAGCCTTCGATGATTTATTACGGGTTGTAGCATAAAAGCCCGGGTTAAAATTCAAACGAACATATCCACACCGGATTTTCTGCCTGCATCAGATGGTAATGTCCTATCTGCTTTGAGCGGCTGACCTGCAGCTGCACGATATCCTCATTTTTCACATCATATGCCGACAATATTTCCTTTATCTCACAAATTGTTTCCATGGAAATTGCATTTATCACTATACGAATATGTGGATTTTTTGCTTTAAGAGCCTCTATTATTTCCTTTAAATTGCCACCACTGCCTCCGATAAATGCGTGTGTCGGCACCGGAAGATTGTCCATCCCGTCAGGAGCCTTTGCATTTATCACATGGATATTTTCAAGTCCATGCTTTTCTTTATTTTGTGTGATAAGCTGCACGGCATTTTCCTTCTGCTCAATGGCATAGACCTCCATATCATCGGAAAGTGATGCGGCCTCTACCGCTATGGAGCCGGTTCCGCTTCCCACATCATAAAGCACTGAATCCGATTTCAAATGAAGCTTGCAGATGCTTACATGCCTTATTTCCTCTTTGGTCATCGGAACCTTTTCACGGATAAATGCTGCATCACTTAGCTGCGGTGTAACATTTTTTGCAACCGGATTGGGATTTTTTATCATGCAGATATACAGTCCCTCCCTTTTAAGCTTTGTGCATTCCTGCGGCGAAAGCTGCAATATAGTTTCATCCGGATATGATAGCTTGTATCCCACAGTTACCAAGCATTTATGTAAACCATACCTTTCGTCACTGCTTAACAGGTGTCCAAGCATATTCACATCCTTAACACCTGACATCAGCATAAATGTTTTTGCATGGTGGCTAATCCGTGATGTGATATTAGAAAGCTTTACTCCGTGAATGCTGCATATATATGCATCACTGTAGGTTTCACCGACCGCTGCCGCCATGTATGACACAGATGAAATTCCAGGAAGGATTGACACATCCGCATTTAATTTTCCTTCAGATATTTCATTTTTTATCGCCATATACAGCTTTCTGCTTCCACTGTAAAAGCCTGTATCTCCCGAAAATAATATAAGAACATTACTGATTTTTGCAGTATCTGCACAAATTTCGTATAGATAAGGAATAATCTGTTCTGCAAGATAATACGGCTTTTTGTCTATCTTCGCACTGTATTTTTCTATCATGCGGCTTGCGCCAAGAATAATATCAGCGCTTTCTATTGCATCTGAAACAGCTTTTGTCATGCAAGCATCATTTCCCATTCCAATGCCGGCAAGCATGATATGAAGCTTGTTATATTTCCTGTCAATATATTCACAAACAGCTTCAAATGACATTCCATCATCCTGCACACGCTGCCCCACAATATAGACCGGAATATTTTTATTTTTTGCGGCAGCTATTTTCTCAATAAAGCCCCCGGCCGCACCGCTTTTTTTGGTGACCAGACATCTGATATCATACTGGTCAATAAGCGCCTCATTAAGCTGTATGCTAAACGGTCCCTGCAATGCCAGAATGTGCTTTCCTGTAATATCATTGTGCATGCATAAGCTTATGCTCTCAAGCCCCGGAAGCACGCGCACATACAATCTTTCCCTGACGTCTGAGGTTATACAATACACTGACAGCTCCTTGCTTCCTGTTGTGAGCAGTATATTTCCGTCTGTATTGTTAAGTGCCTTTGCACATGCTTCATTGTCATCAAAATAACGGATATTATCATAATCTGCTGATATATCCGTATCTCTTTTAAGACGCACATATTCAATATTTTCTGATATGCTTCTATCCGCCTGATTGTCTGTAACAGCATGTGCCTCATTAAAAGCATAAACTGCCTGCTTTATATTTTCGGTAACAATGGCTGCATATGGATGGGTTGCATCCACTATGAGCTTACATTTTTGTTCCGCAAAGAAGCTTCTCATGCCCTCGCTGTCCATACGCCCCATATGAACATGCGCAAACGGATTTTCCTGTAGCACAATTTCACCGTATTCTGTCGCCACGCAAACCGTATGCTCTATGCCTCTTTCACACAGGTGCTCTGATAGCTTACGTCCCTCTGTTGTTCCTGCAAAAATCAGTATTTTACTCAATCTGATATCCTCTCCTTGTGACAAGCTTTCCGTCAATTATTTGTGTACCCTCATTGCCGATAAAGACTGTCGTAAACATGTTAACCTGTGCACTGCGAAGCTCACCGAGGGTACAGACCGTATAGCTTGTTCCCTCACGTCCGATATTTTCGACATAGCCGCAGGCTCTATCCGGCTCTATCGTGCGAAGTAAAATATCACAGGCTCTCATCAGATAGTCCCTTCTCTTGTGGCTCGACGGATTGTACAGTGCTATGACAAAATCACCCTCTGCAGCAGCCACAAGACGCTTTTCAATCTTTTCCCACGGTGTGAGCAGGTCACTTAAGCTGATGGTACAAAAATCATGGTTTAATGGTGCTCCAAGCACTGCCGCACCACTGTTTGCCGCTGTAATGCCGGGTATTACCGAAAGCTCTACGTTATCGTATTCCTGCCCAATCTCATACATAAGAGAGGCCAGTCCGTATATTCCGGCATCACCACTACATACAAGGGAGACTGTTTTGCCCTCAAGTGCCTTTTTAAAGCACAGATGACATCTTTCTTTTTCCTGACGCATCGGAGTAGTCAAAAGCTCTTTTGTCCGGAATTTTTCTCCAAGCAGCTTTATATATACGGTGTATCCCACTATGACATCACTCGCTTCCAAGGCGTCAATCGCCTGCTTTGTCATCATGCTTTCAAAGCCCGGCCCCATACCTACTATGTAAATTTTATTCATGTTAATCTCCATCTCTACTAATTTTATATAACCATGCAGCTATTTGCAATTTTTAATGATATGAAGGACAAAAGGTATTTTACCCCTCATTTATGATTAATCAGGATACCTTGCTGCCGCAACCGTTACACTGTCATATTTATGTTTTTTATAAATAAGTTCTCCTGCTTTATTGCATTCCCTGCTGCATGCAAGCACTGCTGCACGCTCGCACACGTTGTCCACTCCAACATGCTCCCTGACAAACTGCGAGGCACTGAATTCTCCCTGCACCGCCATGAGCTCATCCGCGGTATAAGTGACAAATTCTATCCTGTTTCTATCGCAAAATTCCTTTATTCCCGGTTCATCTTTTTTCACATCTATTGATGCAATCATGTCTATATCCGAAATATCTATTTGCAGCTTTAAAAGACTTTGTCTGATTGCCCTGTCAATATTTTCAAACGCTGTATCCCTTCTGCACCCAATACCAAGTACAAATTGTGTGGGTTTTAAGTAAATACTGCCATTTTTAGGGTCCTTTGCTTTTTCGCATGATACTACAATATCAGCTCCGTAAACAGGTGGGAAGTCCACTGTTTTTATTGCATCAGCACTCATATCAGCTTCATCTAAAAATGCCTTTATAAGGCTTCTGTGCTTAGCCGGAATGTGCTCCCAGTCGACCGACATAGTAACCACTTCCCCCGCCAATACCTTTGATGATACTCCGGCAATGCCATCTTTATTGACTATTGCAAGCCTGCATTTCTTCGCAAAAACATCAACTGCAAATTTATTATTGATATCAGTAGCGGTTGTTATAACAGGTGTGGCATTCATCATCGCTGCTAATAATACAGCAAGCTCATTGGCACCTCCAACATGCCCTGAAAGAATCGGAATAACAAACTTCCCCAGCTCATCTATCACAATAACAGGACTGTCTTTAAGCTTGTTATTTACAGAAGAAGCTATAGCCCTCACTGCAATACCGCATGCCCCGATAAAAATCAGAGCCTTTTTTTCACTCATCTGTGCAGCTGTCCAGTCTGATATATTTTGTGATATGTAGCCGGTATTTCTAAAATTTTCATTGGTGGAATTTTTAATATTCTCATCCGATAATCTCGAGCATTTGGTAAAAACCTCCACCTCATATGCACTTTTTTTTAGCTTATGAGCTATGTCACATGACAGCTCATAGCCCTTTTTTGTGAAGCTTACAATGCAAATTTTCATATTTTCAGTTTCCATATATTTCCCATATTTATATATTCACGCCTTTTTTCAATCGTTATCCTTTGACTCTACTGAAGCCTTGCGATACTCTGTCGAAAAATCCGGTGCGTAAAGTCTTGATTTCTCGTAATGCCGGTGAGCTATTACATCCCCCACAAGCACAATCGCTGTCTTTGTGATATTGTGCTCTCTCGCAGTCTGCTTAAGTGTAGCGACAGTGCACACGTATGCCTCCTCCTGTGGCCAGGTTGCCTTGTATACAATTGCAGCAGGTGTATCTGCCGCGTATCCTCCCTCAATAAGGCTTTCCGTAAGCTTCTCTAAAAGCCCGGTGCTTAAGTAAATCGCCATGGAAGCGTGGTGTGAGGCAAAGCTTGCTATGCTCTCCTTAGGCGGCACCTTCGTGCGCCCCTCCATGCGTGTGATGATGAGCGACTGGGAAATACCGGGGAGCGTGTACTCAATGTTGAGCGATGCAGCAGCGCCAAAGCACGCGCTCACGCCCGGACAGCTCTCATATGGTATTAAAAGAGTATCAAGCTCATCCATCTGCTCGCGCACTGCGCCGTATATGCTTGGCTCTCCCGTGTGCAGGCGCACAGTAATTTTTCCGTCTGCCTCAGCAGCTTTCATGACTGCGATGACCTCATCCAGTGTCATTTTTGCACTGTTATATATTTCACAGCTTTCCCTTGCATAGTCCAAAAGCTCTGGATTAACAAGCGAGCCTGCATAAATTATCACATCTGCCTTTTGTAAAAGACGCATTCCGCGTACTGTTATTAAATCTGCTGCGCCTGTTCCTGCGCCAACAAAGTAAACCATTTTTCTGCCTTTCTGCTTTTTGCAAGCTCACCAAATTCGTTTGAATACATGATACAGTCTATCTCAAGTCTGCCTTTTGCTCTCTTATCCAGATAAAAGCATATGCGTTCCATCGCATAATCCATCACCTCATAAAGCCTGCCGCTTTCCTTAAGTGCCGCCAAGGCCTCCTCTGTCGTAAGGCTGTCCATAATGCGCTTTATGTATTCGGGCGCTACACCGCACCTGAACGAAAATGCCGTCAAAAGCTCTATCCTGCAGTCTGCCTCCCTCGAATGAGTGTTCATGATGCCTCCTGCTACCTTTATAAGCTTTCCTATATGTCCTGTCAAAAGCATCCTCTTAAAGCCCATATCGGCTGCCATATCAATTGTTTCACCGATAAAGTTGGAGCATTTGACACTCCTGTCCAGATCATAGCCATAGCTTTCCTTCATAAAGTCAAGACCATAATTCCCCGGAGCAACCGCCACATAATCATACCCAAACGAATATCTCTGCCTAAGCTCCACCCTTATCGTATCAATAAGAGCCTGTGAGCTCATGGGCTCAACAATACCGCTTGTGCCGAGAATTGATATACCGCCCACTATCCCAAGCCTTGGATTAAAGGTCTTTTTTGCAAGCTCCTTTCCCTTTGGAACCGAGATTGTGATGTCAAGTGTCCCCTTAAAATCCAAAAGCTCACAGACCTCCCTTACCTCTTTTTCAATCATCTCACGCGGCACATGATTGATAGCCGCATTTCCGACAGGCTGGTCTAATCCGGGTTTGGTGACTCTTCCCACTCCGTCACCACCGTCAATATTTATGATAACCAAATCCTGCCTTTTTTTGCATAAAGCACAGGTATCGTAATGCAAAATCCGTACAGAAGCATATATATAG
Organism: uncultured Lachnobacterium sp.; assembly: GCA_900546625.1. GTDB lineage: Bacteria > Bacillota > Clostridia > Lachnospirales > Lachnospiraceae > Roseburia. The sequence continues at coordinate 83,709 of URDU01000005.1, forward strand.
GCTCCGGTGGTCACATCCGGATCATCCCCTCCGTCCTTTATCACAGCGCAGCTTACCTCGTTTTCACTTCTTTTTATGTCGGTGATATCAGCCGTGTAAGCTATTCCCTTAGGTGTCTGAATCGTTATTTTGTTTTTAGCCTTTCCGGTTAAAAGCATATATGCCGCCGCCTTTGATGCCGCCGCAGCACAGCTTCCTGTGGTAAATCCGTATCTCATAATCACTAAATTTCCTCATGCATCAGCCTCTATCAACCAGACTGTAAATCAGCGCATTGCATATAGCAGCCGCAATATTGCTTCCACCCTTTCGTCCGACATTGACGATATACGGCACGCCTGTCTCCATAATTAGCTCCTTGGCTGCCTCCACATTGACAAAGCCCACCGGCACACCGATTACAAATGCAGGCTTATATATTCCTTTTTCTATCATATCGTACAGCTCTATAAGCGCTGTCGGTGCATTTCCTATCGCAAAAATCACAGGCTTATCTATCCTTGATGCAAACTCCATGCTTACTGCCGCGCGCGTTGTATTTTTCTCCTTTGCAATAAGAGCGACCTCATCATCAGCCATAAAGCAGTGCGCCTGTCCGCCGAATTTTGCCAGATATTTTTTATTTATGCCTGAAAGAGCCATGTTGGTATCAGTCACTATATCAGCTCCCTCTGATATCAGCCTTTTTGCAATAGCAACGGCGTCCTTAGAGTATTTAAGCGTCTGTATATAATCAAAATCAGCACTCGTGTGTATTACTCTTTTTGTTATCATCTCCTGATCAGCAGGCAGCGTAATCTGCATTTCAGACAGCTCATGTGAAATTATCTCAAAGCTCCTCTTTTCAATCTCCATCGGCTCTAACTGTTTAATTTTTTTCAATACACTCACCTATCACTTTCAATAATCTTACATTTTCATCATAAGTCTTTACTGCCACACGAAAATACCCTTCCGAAAGCCCCACATAGTTGGAGCAGTCCCGTATCAGTATTCCCTTATTAAGCAGTATATCATATAATAGAAGCTTGCTGTAAAACAGTATGAAATCAGCATCACTTTTATATACCTTAAAACCAAGCTTTTTTAGTCCATCTGACAGCAGCCTTCTTTGTCTGCTCACATACTCCGATGTCTCTTTAATGTATCCTGATTCCCTGATACATGCCTCTCCTGCCATCTGTGCCAAAACAGACACGTTCCACTCCGGCAGATTTCTTTGAACCTTTTTTCTTATTGTATCATTTTTACTGACCATATATCCAAGCCTTACTCCCGGAATAGCAAAAAGCTTGGTAAAGGCTCTTACAACAATCAGATTGTCATAGTCACATAAAAGTGACAAAACAGAATAATTTTTTTCACAAAAGCCCATGAAGCATTCGTCTGCCACCACATAAATATGCTTTTCTTTGCAATGCTTTATTATCTGCTTCATGAAAGTGCTGTCTGCAAGATGTCCTGTCGGATTGTTTGGATTTGCGATAAAAAATATATCTGTATCATCCGTAAGCATATCCATTAAAGCATCAGTGCGTGCAGCAGGAGAAAAATCACTCTGCTCATCCAGCTGGAAATATCTGATATCACAGCCTGCTGCCCCAAGTACATGCTCATAGCCGAAAAATCCCGGAGCTAAAAGCACTGCTTTTTTAGGCTTTATGGCATGAGCTATCGCCATAAAAAGCTCGGAGGCTCCGTTTCCGGGGATTATATCCTCACTTTGTATACTGCAGCCTTGCTGTGTAAAATAACCTGCCAACGCTTTTTTAAGACCGCTGCATGCTATGTCGGGATATCTGTCTGCATACGAAAGCGCATCACTCATAGCCTCTTTAACAGATTGCGGTATGCCAAGAGGATTGATATTTACCGAAAAATCCATATTTACTTTATTGTTGTATATGTCGCCGCCATGGATGCTTTTCATTCAATTTCTCCATCAATTCTTACATCATCTTCCATATTCAAAGCCGTATTAAAACAAGACTCATCACCGCCACCGATAAAAGCTCACACAAAAACGCAGTGATATACATCAGCCTGTTTGCACGCTTTATATCCTCGTACTCTATCTCACGCAGCCCGTCTCCTATGTATTTTTTCTTCACAAGCTTCCCAAAATACACTGCATCACCCGCAAGCTGCACCCTTAAAGCGCCGGCACATACGGACTCTGTCTGGGCTGAGTTGGGGCTTGCGTGATTGAAACGGTCTCTTTTAAAAATGCGGTATGCATTTCGTCCATCAAACTGCCTGCCACCGATAAATGCGGCAATTATCATCAGATATGCACTGATTCTTGCCGGTATGAAATTGACCACATCGTCAAGCCTTGCAGCAAATCTGCCAAAATACATATATTTATCATTTTTGTAGCCAAGCATGGAATCCATCGTATTCACAGCCTTGTATACAAAGCCAAGCACCGGTCCGCCGATTGCCGTGTAAAGCATAGGTGCGATCACTCCGTCAGATGTATTTTCAGCTACCGTCTCAACTGCCGCCCTTGTCACGCCAGCCTCATCAAGCACAGATGTATCTCTGCCAACAATCATGGAAACAGCCCTTCTTCCTGCTTCAACTCCGTCTGTCCTTAGCGCATCGTACACCCTCATGCTCTCCACACGAAGACATTTTGTGGCAAGAATCTGCCAGGTCATGACAGCCTCTGCTATTACCCCGGCATACAGATTTATGCTGTATACTGCCACAAGAATAATTACCGATACTGCAAAGGTGGCAAAAATAACAGTAAAAGCAAGAAGCACGCCTCTTTTATATTTTGTTAAATTTGCTTCATTTTCAGAGCTATTATATTTGACATCACAATTAAGCCTCTTATCGAGAAAAGAAATGAGTGAGCCGATAAGTCTGACCGGATGCGGTATAAAATGCGGATCCCCTATTAATAAATCAAGCACAAAGCCTGCTATAAATGCAATAATATGATAACACATATGTTAATCCTTCTTAAATAAACGCATTAATAAAATTAATTTTAAAATGTGTATTTGGTTCTTAATAATTACAAAAAATGTATAAATCATAGCGATATGGGCTGTATTTCATTAAACACGATCTCATCGCCATCAACCGCCACCTCGCACGAGTAGCCACAGCCGTTTTTCACCTGGTAATCATAGTAATCCATATCACAGTAATGGCTCATTATCGCCATAATAGTTCCCCCATGCACAAAAAACACTATCTGTATCTCTTTATCAGGCATAGCCCTCTTAAGCTCTAATACCTGTGTGATTGCCCTCTCAAAGCCACCTATGCTTCTTTTGCAAAAATCTTTTCTGCTCTCTCCGTTTGGAAAGGCAAGTGTACCACCACTGTCAATCCATGCCTGATAATATTCCCTGAAACGGACATCTGTGCTAAGCTCCTTATAGCTTTTAAGCTCCCATTCCCCGAAATCCATTTCACTAAACTCTTTTACAGTATGAATTTTATGGTGTTTTGAAGCCGGCAAAATAATCTCTGCCGTCTGTTTGCAGCGCTTCATTGGGCTTGTAATAATTATCTGCTCCTTTAGGCTGTTTTCCTCCAAAGCCTTGTATATACCATTATCAAGCGCTTTTTTAAGCTCAAAAACTCCGGCTTCATCGAGTGGCTCATCTGTCCTGCCCAGATATCTGTGCTCTCTGTTTGAGGCTGTGCAGCCGTGTCTTATAAAAATACAGTTTATTTTATTTTCTGACCGATTCCACATATTACGCGAATTACCTCATCTGCTTTTTTTGCAAGCAGTATCTCAGCTCTGCCTGTCTGCTCCCTGTACTCTCTCTCAAACGCATCAAGAGGCACTATGCCGTTTCCAATCTCATCGGCAATGACTATTGTATCCGGATTTTCCTCTGCAAACTGCATGAATTTCAAAACATATTCCTGCAGCGGAAGCTTCTTTTCAAGCACCGCCCTGATAAAATAATGGAATTTATCTATTATGATTACCCGCTCATCATCGATGGGCAAATCCCATGGCCATTCCATGTTTGATACCTTATCATTGCAGGAATTATCTTTTAGAAAAAAGCAGTCATACACATCATATTTTTCTGATTCTTCTATCATATTTTCAAGCACATAATCAAGCTTTCCCTGTGCCACTCCGCCTATCACAAGCTTCATATTTTCTCCAATCCCAGTGCCACTGCCATGGCGCACTCACATATACACACAAAATACCCTGCCGTATCGCCGGTGATGCCACCAAGATCCTTTTTTGTTTTGGCATAATAATACCAAAAGCTAAGTGCTGCCGCAATGATCATAGCCACCGCATAAGGCAGTGACACAATAAACAAAACAGCTATACACAGTGCAAGCTGGATGTATAGTGCTGCCCTTACAATTGTCCTGTGCGCAGTGTCCGCAAACATAAATAACAGTCCCTCGCTTTTTGCCGATTTAAATGACACAACAGCTATCCCACTTAAGCATCTTGAGATGAAAAAGCCTGCGCAAAAAACAATAAATGCTTTATCATCCATTATCTGAGAAAATGCTCCCATGAATAATAATCCGTAGGCTGCAAGCATTATAACGGCAAACGCCCCTATATGTGAATCCTTAAGTATTGCAAGCTTTTCCTCCCGCGGTTTGTATGAATGAAATGCATCCATTGTATCCATAAAACCATCTATGTGAAAGCCTCCCGTAACCGCTATCGGAATCAACGCACCTACGCATACATAGCAGATATCCGTCACTCCAAAATGAGAGTATAGATATCTCCACAGTATAAGAAACAGTCCGATCACAGCTCCTATCCACGGAAAGAATACCAGCATATACTTCATGTCATCATCCTTCCATTTGAATTGTGGCATAGGTATCTTTGAATACATGGAAAAAGATACTATGCACGACCTTATTAGCTTCATAATACACTTAAACCTCCACACTGCTTCACTTAACCGCAACAGGAATGCCTGCAACCACCTCAACGACGCTCTCTGCCATCGCAGCAAGCCCTCTGTTTACAATTCCCATTGCCTTTATGTAATTCATCGTTGATTCATCATAGCAGACTCCGTCTTCAAATACATTGTTTGTCACAATTACAAGCTCTGCAACATTTTCACTTAAGATACTTACATCTTTTAACACCTTTTTGCTCACAAGGCTGATTAGGGTATTCTCATAATCCCTCATATTATCAGGTCCATCCAATGCCTCTTTTTTAACCCCGGCTTCCTTAGTATCGGAAGCATCTACAGGTGGAAACATCTCATTTGCCACAAGGTTTGACATACACTCAAGCAGTGCCAACCGCCCTGCTTTTAAACAATTTTCTGATTGCAGCTTAGAAACCGCATCTTTGATATCACGAGGCTGTTCTATAGTAATAAAGCCTTTTCCGGCACGAAGCCTTCTGTGCCTGTCTATCTTACGCTGCCCCTCATCATCAAATACCTGCATGGTGGCAATGTAATATTTTTCTTTGCCTCCTTTTTTATTTGACGCGTGACAAATATATTTTTCTGCATATGCTGATTTGCCGCTTCCGCTGCCGCCGGTTATAAGTGTAATCATCTATACATACCTCTCATACTGTGATACCGAGATATCGTCAAAGGTTGTACGCCCCTTATATACGCTAAGTGACATATCCAAAAGCGAAAGCATCATCACTGCACCTGTTCCCTCTCCAAGTGCAAGGGAAGCTCTTATGACAGGCTTTACGGAAAGTGCCTCACATAAAAGCGCCACGGCAGGCTCTTTCCCCTCATGGGATGGAATGATAAAATCAACAGCTCCCGGAAGAAGCCTTTCTGCTGCCAATGCTGAAACCATGCTTATCACACCGTCCAGCACAACAGGAATATGGTATATTGCACCACCTATACACACTCCGACAAGGCCTGCAATATCAAGGCCTCCGACTGTCATAAGTATCTCAAAGGCATCCTTATTATATAAATCATACTTTTCTATTGCGTCCTCAATTACACTGATTTTTCTCTCAAGCCCACTGTCGCTTAGGCCAGCACCTCTTCCTGTCACTGTGGCCACATCGCACCTTAGCATGGCGGCTGCCATTGCTGCGCTGGTGGTGGTGTTTCCTATCCCCATCTCACCGGTTGCAATAATTCTGTAGCCGTTTGCCTTACACTCCCTAACTATATCTATACCTGCTGCAATCGCTTCAAGTGTCTCTTCCTCTGTCATGGCAGGCTCCTTTGCAAAGTTTCTTGTGCCCATACGCACTTTTCTTTGAAGCAGCCCTTTAACACTCTCGTCACTGTTTATTCCTATATCCACAGGAATTGTATCAGCCCCTGCAGTCATTGCCATGCGTCCGACAGATGAGGCCTTCCTTGCCATGGATTTTGCAACTGCAAGTGTCACCTCCTGTCCGGACTGGCTGATGCCCTCAGCAACCACACCATTGTCCGCACACATCATTATGACCGCCTTTTTTGAGATATCTATATTTTCATCTCCCAAAACAGCTCCGATCCTAGCTGTTAAAAACTCAAAATCACCCATGCCGTCGAGCGGCTTTGCCACCGAATCCCAGTTTGAACGGATTTTTTTGTACATTTTTTCATCTGGTGGAGTTATCTTTATTTTTTTTAATTCTTTAACTGTAAAATCAATCATATTTTGCCTCTCGAAGCATGCCGTACACTGCATCCATATCCAGGTACTCCCTCAATGTATCCGCAAGCCTGTCATACTGTTTTTCCTTGAAGCTCTCATAGCTTACAATAGCACTGTCATTCACATCAATGCCCTTTTTATCAGCAATATAATCCACTATCACTTTTGCGGCCTCTGCAGTGTCAAAAATGCCGTGGATATACGAGCCATACACATTTCTGCCATCAGATATGACATTATTTAACTCATTTTTCCTATCAATACAAGATACCTGCTCATCCATATCTGTGCAATACATGCTCTTTCCCATATGTATCTCATAGCCCAAAAAGTGACAGCCTGAAAGCCTGCTCAATACACCATCTACATGTGCTATTTCACCGCTTGTCTGAAGCCTTGTCTTACTATTTTTTAGAACGGTATCTATAGGAAGAAGCTCCATGCCACGCATAAAGCCTCCCTCCTCGACACAGTCAGGGTCGCCTATTGAAGCACCCAGCATCTGATAGCCTCCGCATATTCCAAAAACCGGTATCTCACAGGAGAGCTTTTTGACAGCGGCCTCAAGTCCGTTTTGTCTCATCCACAAAAGATCACCCATCGTATTCTTGCTTCCCGGCAGAAATACTATATCCGGATGACGCAGCTCATTTACTGTTGTCACATACCTCACTGTCACCTCTGGCATCTGTTCAAAGACATTGAAATCTGTGAAATTTGATATTCTCGGGTATCTGATGACCGCTATGTCAATAAGCCCGTCTGTCTTTTTGTCAAAGCGCTCTGTCAGGCTGTCCTCATCCTCAAGCTGTACATCCATATATGGCACCACTCCGGTGACAGGCACCCTGCCCCTCTCCTCAAGCATCTGTATGCCGGGGTCAAGGATTGTCTTGTCGCCACGGAATTTATTTATAATAAGCCCGCAGACACGCTCCTTTTCCTCAGGAGTTAAAAGCATAAGTGTGCCAAGCAGCTGCGCAAAAACGCCACCTCTGTCGATATCACCCACGAGAAGCACCGGTGCATCCACCATATGCGCAAGCCCCATGTTTACAATATCATTTTCCTTCAGATTTATCTCCGCCGGGCTTCCGGCGCCCTCAATCACTATGATATCAGCATATTCCTCAAGCTTTTTAAATGCCTTTTTTATATCCGGTATGAGAGTTTTCTTGTATGCAAAATACTCTCTCGCCGGCATGTTCTTAAGCACCCTTCCGTTTACAATCACCTGTGAGCCTGTGTTATTTGTGGGCTTTAAAAGAATAGGATTCATGCACACCATAGGCTTGATGCCTGCTGCCTCAGCCTGCATCACCTGGGCCCGTCCCATCTCAAGACCTTCGTCTGTTATATAAGAGTTGAGCGCCATGTTCTGTGATTTAAACGGTGCCACCCTGTATCCGTCCTGTCTGAAAATGCGGCACAATCCCGCGACAAGAAAGCTCTTGCCTGAATTGGACATTGTACCCTGTACCATAATTACCTTTGCCATATCTATACCTGCTGTCTGAATTTATGTGAACTTCCTTAAAGCTGTGCCAATTAATCATCATAAGAAGAAATTTTTATGAGCTTCCCTGTAGAGGCTGCATACTCATACAGCCTGCTGTTAAACTGCTCATATGTGCCAAACTCTGTTCTGTCACATATGACGCCCTCGCATGCATCAATAAGCGCCTTTGCCTTTTTAATAACGGCATCGTCTACGGGCTCAAAGCTTCTTGCGCTAACAAGCTCAGCAGAAAGCGCCTTTGCAGCAGGATAATCCAGATCATTTTCATAGATGATTCCTGTCGCAAACGGGATGCCCTTTCGCTGCAAGCTTCTGAAGCTTTTCCTGCCCAGGCCTCCTCCTGCTATGACAAATACCCTTGCCCTTCCATCCGGTTTTTCAAGCTCCAAATCCTCTCCTGTTTCATCAAAGCTTCCGGCTTTAATTCCAAAAAGCCTGGAAACATATGAGTCTGTAAATACATCCTCAGGAGTGCCGTATCTGTCCACATATCTGCCATCTATACACATGATATGGTCTGACACGCGCTTTGCCATATCAAGCTCGTGAAGTGACATGATAACCGTAAGATTCTTCTGTCTTTTAAGCCTTTGAAGTATTGATAAAAACTCAAGCTTGTACTTTATATCAAGATACGAGGTAGGCTCGTCTAACACTATAATCTCCGGCTGCTGGCATATGGCTCGCGACAGCATGACGCGCTGCCTTTGTCCATCACTTATTTTTGTAAAATCCTTATCCTTTATCTGTGATACGTTGACCAGCTCCATCGCCTCATCCACAGCCCTTTTATCCTCATCAGAAAGTACTCCAAACCGCCCTGTATACGGATATCTGCCCGTCGCAACCACATCATAGCAGGTCATAAGCTCTGTCTTTAGCTTATCGGTCAGCACAACAGCCATTTTCTTTGCAAATTCATTGCCGTTCATCGTCATTGCATCACTTTTATCGAGATATACTGTACCGCTCACAAGTGAAAGCTGTCTTGCAATGCTCTTTAAAATAGTCGATTTACCGGCACCGTTTGGTCCGATTAATGTGAGAATCTCTCCCCTTTTCAGGGAAAAATCAATATTTTCAATGAGTGGCCTGTTATCATATCCAACGGCCAGCCTTTGTGCAGTAAAATAATATTCCATCAGACATTTTTCTCCTTGCCACGTCTTATCATGATAAAAAGCACTACCGGTGCACCAAATACTGCCGTAACCGTGCTGATACTAAGCTCCGTAGGCGCAAACATCATCCTCGCAAGCAAATCGCAGAATAAGCAGAACACCGCTCCCCCAAGGAAGCATGCCGGTATCATATATATAGGCTTTGTGCTTTTTAACATGCTTTTTACTATGTGTGGCGCGGCTATTCCGACAAACGATATCGGTCCCGCAAACGCCACTATACAGGCTGAAAGCAGGCTTGAAAGCAGCACCAGAAGCACCCTGATGTGCTTTATGTTTACACCCAGGTTTACGGCATATGACTCACCGAGCTGATATGCCATAAGGGGCTTTGACATTAGAAAAACAAAGATAAATGTGATTCCCACCACAATGCTCATCACTTTGATACTGTCCCAGCTCATGCCCGAAAAGCTTCCCCTCGACCAGTTGTGCAGGTTTACTATGTCTGAATCATCTGCAAATGTCACCACAAACTCGGTAACTGCAGAGCATATGTAGCCTATCATGACACCGCTCACCACAAGCATTGACATGCTGCTTACCTTTCTTGAAATGATAAGCACAAAGCCCATCGAAAGCATTGCTCCCAAAAACGCTGCTGCAATCATGGCAAGCGAGCTCACACGTATGGCGTTTCCAAGCAAGAATACCATAACAAGTGCCACAACCATCTTGGCTCCCGAAGATATGCCAAGCACAAAGGGGCCTGCGATTGGATTATGAAAAAAAGTCTGCAAAAGGTAGCCTGCAAGCGCTAACGCCCCGCCCAATATCATCGCAGCGATAGCTCTTGGCATACGGATATCCCACACAATACGTCCCACCCTGTCTGAGTGGTCATAAAGTGTCTCAAATGCAGCCTTAAATGATATGTGTACAGTTCCTATGCACACATTCATGATAAGCAATATGATAATTAAGATTATAAGGATAATAAATGTTGTAAAACACCTTATTTTTCTGGTTTTTTCCATGTTGTAGCTCCGCTTTTATCTTTTACGCTATTGGTTTTTCCTGCACAGTTATCTGAGCTTAAACAGATATTTCATGCCACTGTCGGGTGCATCTGTAATCATCGAATGCATATCATCAATCATATATCCGATGGACATAGACTGCTGATACATATCGTTCGTGGTGCAAAATACATTGCCGTCTTTGACAGCCCTAAAATCAGCAAGCACCGGACACTTATCCAGAAGCTCAGCTATACTCTTCACTCCGCCGTCTATTGCACTGTTATATATCAGATAGTCAGCATCTATTGATCCATTGTAGAAATCCTCAAGCTGCATATTCATGGTTGACCTGCCTGTATCATCGTCGTTTGATGCATCAAAAATATATTCTCCACCGGCGAGCGAAATCATCTTTGGCACATAGTCTGTGCTTTTGCGCACCTGGATTTGTCCATTGGACGTGATATAGAAAAATGCAACTGTCGATCTGTTATCATCATTTGAAGCGTCATCACTTTTTGTAGCGGCATCACTCTTTGTGGTGTCATCCGTATCGGTACCATCTGCCTTTGCGATGCGATTTACGATATCCACCTGCTCATTAAAAAGCTCATCGGCCTTTTCATCCCGGTCTGTAAGCGCTCCGAAAAACTTCACCCACTCCACTCTGCCAAGAGGCTCCTCCTCATAGCTTGAGTACTCGATTATTGAAGGGATATCAAAGCTTTTAAGCTTTTCCGTCACCTGTGGTGAATGGGTAATCATAGTATTTTCTATGGCAAGAGAACAGTTTTCCGACACCAGAAGCTCGTAATCGGGCTTTGAATATTTGCCGGCATAGAGCATTTTGCCACTTTCAAGCGCCTCACTTGCGCTGTCAATGTACCAGCCGTCACTGTCAAGCCCCGAAAATTTAATAGTATCCACTGCATCAAGCTTGTCAAACATATCCATCACCCCTGATGCGACCAGATACAAATCACTTACAGGCTCCTTTAAAACGATGATATCCTTGTCAATATCCTTTGGAGTCTTTTTGCCCTTTGGCACGGTAAGTATTTTGGTACCGTCCTTTGTCGTAAGTATCTTGTATCCACCCTCATAATAGTCAACAGAAAAATTCTTTGCATATAAAAGCTTCATACTGCTCTTATATATAAGACCATTCTGCACCTCAGTTGTACCCTTCGATTCGGTATTCCCTGAATCGGAAGAAGGACTGTCACAGCCTGACAGCCAGAACAGTCCTATAATTGATATCATTATATATATAATTATCTTTTTTCTTCCATGCATAGCTTAATTACTCTCCATCCTCACCAAGCACCTCTGTAGCAGAATCTGAGTGGAAGGTAAGTGTGTACTCAACCTCATGCGGCTTGCTCATGGCAACTGTATCTCCGATAACCTGCATAGGTGTATCAAGCTTAACCGGAATTTCAAATACAGAATTGCCATCTGTATTTACAGGCATGTATTTCTGTCCGTCAACTATCATATAGTCATAGTTCGGACTGCTCCACTGCACAGTTGCAGTGGCAGCTCCACCGCTTATAGTTACCTCAGCAGGTGATGCGATGCTTGCCTTACCGCTTCCGCCCTCGAAATCGAGATTGATATTGTATGTTCCGTCTGGAAGCTGCTCTCCTGCACTCTCAGATACGCTTGCATCTGCAGGTGTGGCATTTGAGACCTTTACCTTGTGGTCATACCATTTGCCCTTTGTACCGATAAGTGCAAGGTCAAATTCCTCATCCAAAACAGGAACCGGTATATCAAACGCATTGACCTCCTCTGTTGTGCCATCACCGCAATCGACAGTCTCAACAGTTGGCTCTAAAAGCTCTGCATTGTCCTTTGAGGCATCCTTTGCTGTTCCCAAAAAGAGATTTACAATGTGTGTGGATGTGAGTGTAACATGCATTGTTGCCTTGCCATCCTTCACGGTGAGTGTGCCTTTGTTGTCATATGCATCATTCACATGGAACATTGAGCTGTCTGTAGTAAACTCTGCTGTATATGTACCATCCGAAAGTGCTATCTTTTCTGTTTTTTCAGCCTTCTGTGTACTCTCTGTCGCATCCTGTACTGCTTTTTTGCTTTCTGTGTCAGGCTTTGTATTTTTATTGCCGCAGGCTGATAGGCTCATGGCACAAACCAGTGTCATTGCAACAATACAAGTGAACTTGTTTCTAAATAAATTTCTCATGTCTGATATACTGCTCCTGTTATTTTATAGCTTCCCCACTATACATTCAATTAACTGCTACTTGCTCATGGCAGCCGCTGTATGCTCAACATAAAGCTTCTGGATACCCTCAATCTCACCGAGTCCGTTAATCTGTGTATCGATTTTATCGAACTTTCCTGATGCCTTGAACTGTGAAAGCCATGAATCATCATCACTTCCTGCCATATCATTGTTGGCATGGTCTCCTGCAACAACCATAAGCGGACGAAGAATGACGTTCTTGTAGCCGGCGGCTGACACCTTCTCAATGACAGACTCACATGATGTATCCTCAGGCTCACCCTCTACAGTTCCGATAAATACGTTGTCATAGCCCAAAGCTGTCATCTGGCTCTGCATCTGGCTGTATGAAATCTTTGCTGTATGGCTTGTTCCGTGTCCCATAAATACAAATGCTGTGCCCTCTTCCTTTGCAGCATCAAGGCTGTCATAGCCTGCCTTTTCCACTGCCTCTTTTGTAAGAATTTCTGCAACGGCCTTTTTATCCTCATTTACAGCAGTTGCATCACTTCCAACCTCACCAAGGAGTGGCTCTGCAATCTTTACAGACTCAAATTTATCCTTGTACTTCTCTACTGCCTCTGAAAGCTCATCGTACTCTGCTCCATGCATCAGATGTGTAGGCTGTACCACAAGATTCTTTACACCATTTTTAACTGCACGCTCAAGTGCCTGATCCATATTGTCAATCTTCTCGTCATCTCTTGCCTGTACATGATTGATGATAATCTGCGCAGTGAAGGCTCTTCTGACTGACCAGTCAGGATTTGCGGCTGCTATAGCATCCTCCACACCCTTGATATCAGCCACACGGCTGTCGTTGAAGGATGTACCAAAGCTTACTACAAGAATCTCGTTCTCGCCGATATCATCCTGGTTTCTCGGATCATCCTTTGAGGCATCTCCTGTATCTCTGCCGAAATAGTCAGGATCAGCATTTTCTCCCTCTACAAGCTCCTTCTGTGCGTCTGTGAGCTTGTCCCAGGCCTCCTTAGCCTCCTTGCACTGTTTGTCTGTATCATCTGTTCTCTCCTGCACGTAGATTGCATCGATTAAATCTGCCACATGCATTGCTGCCTCCTGATCTGCGTTTGCGCTTGTCTCACTCTCTGAAGCCTTAGATGCCTGTGTATTATTTTTAGCATCATCTGCCTTGCTGCCACAGCCGGTCACTGCTGTCATAGCCATAACTGCTGCCATCAGTACTACTACTAATTTCTTTTTCATGTTTTCTCCTTTTCATTTTCCTTGCAGCTGTTAAGCTGCACATTATTAAAATATGTAAGACGAAAACATTTAAAGCGTCAAAAATAAAAGCTCTTTGTACTATTATGTCAAAGAGCTATACATGTCAAAATCCTTCTAACTCAGACTATACGGCTATCACAACCTTGTCTGTAATTATAATTATTTCATCACGTACAGCCAGTTACTCGTGGCTTGAAACACTATTGTTTCCGTACAACACAAAGGCAGGTCTCCCGGCTTATATATCATCGCTTCGGCCGTCTTCCCGGTTGCCCAGTGACCTCTCGGCCGTCACTCTTTAATTACGGTGACGAGTTCGTACAGGATTTGCACCTGTTTCCCTTTTCACCGGAGCCAGCCTCACATCACTTGTCATAAATCTGATAAAAATGCTTGTCTGCTCCGACACCTTTATGCTACATATTCAGTTTCTTTGTGCGCTGCTTACGCAATCGCCTGAATTATTATATTACATCCTGCTATATTATTCAACTGATTTTTGTAACCAACTGCTGCCTACTGCTACAATAGTGGTGCAAAAAGCTGCAAAATACTCTGCAGCAGCCTGCCCGCAAATGAGATATCATTTGTGCTTTCCTCATCCATCTCCTCAGAGACTGCAAACGTCTCTATCGCATCCTCTTTTATTTTTCCGATGCACTGAGTCCTGTACATGTATACAAAATCCTCAAAATTCCAGTACATGCTCCTGAAATCCAGATTGCATGTTCCAACTATCGCAGTATCATCATCTGCCACTATACACTTTGAATGTATAAAGCCGGGTGTGTAAAGATATATTCTCACCCCCGCCTCAATAAGAGGCCTGAAATTGGCTTTTGTCTGCAGATAAATCAGCTTTTTATCGGGAATCTTAGGTACAACAATGCGCACATCAATGCCTGCTCTGGCTGCCGATATCATAGCATGCGACAGCTCCGTTCCAAGTATCAGATACGGTGTAAAAATATAAACATATTTTTTAGCTCTTGAGATGATACTCACATAGAGATTCTCCCCTACATCATCATGCTCAAGCGGCGAATCGCAAAACGGCTGGACAAAGCCGCTTTCCTCTGACCGGCTGAAGGTATTGTGGGGATTTAGATATTCATCATGCACAGCATTGTCCTTATTTATATAATTCCACATTTCAAGAAACATTGTCGTGAAACTGTTTACGCATTCTCCCTCCACACGGATACCGGCGTCCTTCCAGTATCCAAACCTGATTTTTTTGTTGATGTACTCATCTGCTATATTGTAACCACCGGTATGCGCCACACGTCCGTCTACCACCAGTATTTTTCTATGATCCCTGTCATTCATAATTACTGAAAGCACGGGCTTATATGGATTGAAGCGTCTGGTCTGTATTCCGATGCTCTCCATCTCCTTTATAAAGTGTGGCGGAATAGCATTTATACTGCCAAAATCATCATATATGATTCTGACGACAACTCCATGCTTTACCTTTTCTTTGAGTATATCAAGTATCTGATCAAGCATAACTCCGCTGCCGATTATGAAATACTCCATAAAGATAAACCTTTCAGCCGACCTTAAGTCTTTTAAAATGCTCACAAAAGCCTCCTCACCTGACTTAAAGTACTCTGTGCAGTCTTCAGCATAAAGTGGATACCTCTGATTTTGAGTGATAAGCCGGCTCTGTCTGTATGCATCCATGTCCGTCTGTCTGAGCGTCTCATTTAGCAGCTCGTTCTCAGGTCTAAGCGGTGCATATGCCTCCACGATCCTTGCCATTCTTTCTCGCGTCTTTGACGTAAGCTCCGGTCTGCCGAAAAAGAAATAGCATGGAATACCCACGATTGGAACACTCAGTATCAAAAATATCCATGACATTTTTATATACATTTTCATCCGCCTGTTGACAATATAAAGTGAAAGCAATATAGCTGCCACATACAGCAGATCCTGAAACACCCTGCTGGCAACAGATGCCGTATAAAATAAAAAGAACCACCATATCATCTGTATGATTATTATTGTTGAAACGATAAAAAGCTTTGAAAGCAGTTTTTGTAATACTTTTCTCATCTGAGCCTACCTTAAAATTACAATCTTTAAACAAAATATTACTATATTTTCTATAATAAATCACTACTACATATTATATTATTCCAAGCAATTTATCAACATTTATAATCCCCCACGAGCCTTTGTGACTATCACCTTCCCTGTCGCATGTATTATACAGGGCAAGCTTAACCGCCTCCGGTCTCATATCTGGATTTTTTTCCAATAGAAGCGCTATGGCACCTGATACAATCGGTGTAGCCATTGAAGTACCTGTTTTTCGTATATATGTGCCATCCCTTGTTCCAAGGCTTATGATATCATGCCCCGGTGCAAGAATCTCGGGCTTTACAATACAGCAGTCGGTCGGACCTTTGCCACTTCTTATATCATCAAAGCTTCCGACGGTTATTATCTTTCTTGAAATCCCCGGCACAGTTACAGAAAAAGGTGCCGGGCCGTAATTGCCCGCTGCCGCAACCACCACAACTCCCATATCCCACAATTCATCTATCAGCTTCAATATCTTAATGCGCTCTGCTGTATCAGAATACGGCAGATATCCTACAGAGAAGTTGAGTATTTTTATATTAAGTCTGACACAGTTTTCTTTTATATAAGTCAGTGCACGAATAGAGTCCGATGTCTGTCCCATTCCAAGATAGTCAAGCACCTTAAACACGTAAAGTCCTGCTCCCGGAGCCATTCCAATATCTGCTGCCGACAATATACCGCATACATGTGTACCATGCCCGTTATCGTCATAACAATTTTCCTTACCACCCACAAAATCCATAAAGTGCTTTATGCATCCATCAAGCTGTTTGTGTTTAAACACACCCGTATCAAGCACTGCTATATTGACATTTTTACCACTATATCCATTTTTATATACCAGATTTGCATTTATACTATATTTTGCATTTTTCATTATTTATTTTATTTTTTAATTTAGTATATGATTCATTTTCACAATATGACACAGACGCACCTGTTTTGCCTTACATCAAAACCTTATTATTATAATTTCATATATTAAAAGGACTGCACCTGCGTGCAGCCCTTTATTGGGTATTATTGTTATACTTTAACGTATATTAATTAATCCTCTTTTACATCCTTCATAGAGAAGCTGATTCTTCCCATCTTGTCCTTGCCAAGGCAAACAACCTTTACCTTGTCTCCAAGTGTGAGTACATCCTCTACTCTGTTGATTCTCTCTTTTGCAATCTTTGAAATGTGAACCATTCCCTCTTTGCCAGGAGCAAACTCGATGAAAGCACCGAACTCCTTGATGCTTACAACTGTTCCCTCAAGGATCTGTCCCTGCTCAAAATCAGTTGTGATAATCTTAATCATGTCGATTGCCTTTGCAATCATCTCTTTATCTGTTCCGCAGACTGAAACAGCACCATCATCTGTGATATCGATCTTGACACCTGTTCTGTCGATAATCTCGTTGATTGTCTTACCCTTCTGTCCGACAACATCACCAATCTTTGATGGATCAATTGTAATCTGCTCAATCTTTGGAGCCCACTCATTTACTTCTTTTCTAGGCTCAGCTATTGCCTTGCTCATAACCTCATCCATGATGTAGAGACGAGCCTCACGTGTTCTTGCAATTGCCTCCTCAACGATAGGTCTTGTAAGTCCGTGAATCTTGATATCCATCTGAATAGCTGTGATACCCTTATGTGTACCTGTTACCTTGAAATCCATATCTCCGAAGAAATCCTCAAGACCCTGGATATCTGTAAGCACAAGGAAATCATCATCTGTATCGCCTGTTACAAGTCCGCATGAGATTCCGGCAACCATAGCCTTGATTGGAACACCAGCAGCCATAAGTGACATACATGATGCACATGTTGAAGCCATTGATGTAGAACCGTTTGACTCAAATGTCTCAGATACGGCACGGATAGTATATGGGAACTCCTCAACGCTTGGGAGTACAGGAACAAGTGCCTTCTCAGCAAGTGCTCCGTGTCCGATCTCACGACGTCCCGGTCCACGTGATACCTTTGTCTCTCCTACAGAGTATGCAGGGAAGTTATAGTGATGCATATATCTCTTTGTTGTGATATTTGCATCAAGTCCGTCGATTTTCTGAAGCTCTGATAAAGGAGCAAGTGTTACAACATCACAAATCTGTGTCTGTCCACGGGTAAACATTGCAGAGCCGTGAACTCTAGGAATCAAATCAACCTCTGCTGCGAGTGGTCTGATCTGATTGATTGCACGACCGTCCGGACGCTTGTGATCCTTTAAAATCATCTTTCTGACTGTCTTCTTCTGATACTGGTAAATAGCCTCACCAAGCACTGCAAGGTACTCCTCATTGTCAGCGAAGGCTTCCTCTAACTGCTCTGTGATGGCTCTGATATTTTCCTCACGCTTCTGCTTCTCATCTGTGAATACTGCCTCCTCCATCTGCTCAGGAGTAACAATTTTCTTGATATCCTCAAACATCTGCTCAGGAATAGCACAGCTCTCATACTCGTGCTTTGGCTTGCCGATCTCATCACGGATCTGATCCATGAATGCGATAACTGTCTGGTTGATATCGTGGCACTTGTAGATAGCCTCAAGCATCTGATCCTCAGGAATCTCATTGGCTCCTGCCTCAATCATGATGACCTTTTCCTTTGTAGAAGCAACTGTGAGCTGTAAATCTCCCTCATCCCACTGCTTCTGTGAAGGGTTTACGATAAACTCTCCATCAACAAGTCCCATCTGTGTCATGGCACATGGTCCGTCAAACGGAATATCAGAGATATGAACAGCTAAAGCTGTACCAATCATGGCAACTATCTCAGGACGGCACTCAGGATCCACTGACATAACAAGGTTGTTTAATGTAACATCGTTTCTGTAATCCTTTGGGAAAAGAGGTCTCATAGGACGGTCAATTACACGGTCTGTAAGGATGGCGTTCTCAGATGCCTTTCCCTCACGCTTGTTAAAACCACCCGGTATTTTTCCTACAGAGTACATCTTCTCCTCGAACTCAACGCTGAGTGGGAAGAAATCCACACCGTCACGTGGCTTGTCAGATGCTGTAGCTGTTGAAAGGACTGTTGTATCACCATACTTGATGAAAACAGCTCCGTTTGCCTGAGCTGCAACTCTTCCGATATCTACAGTAAGAGTCCTGCCGGCAAGTTCCATTGAATAACTTTTGTACATATTAATTCTCCTTAAAATTCTTTTGCAGAAGTGTATTCCTCTTCCGAAACTACTAAACAATACATGTACGCTCATGCACTCTTTAGTGGTCTCGGCTTACTTCTGCTTTTCAAAAACAATAATAAAAACAATAATAGAGCGGAATAATAATTACTCCGCTCTAAAGAAAATACTATTTTCTGAGTCCTAAACGCTCGATAAGTGAACGATATCTCTCGATATCAATCTCCTTAAGGTATGCAAGTAATCCACGTCTCTGACCGATCATCTTTAACATTCCTCTTCTTGAGTGATGATCCTTTGGGTTCTGCTTGAAATGCTCAGTTAACTCTGCGATTCTTGCTGAAAGAATTGCAATCTGAACCTCTGGTGAACCTGTGTCATTTGGTGTTCTACCGTACTCTGCGATAATAGCCTGTTTCTTTTCCTTTGCGATCATTGTTGATCCTCCTTATATTATAATGCGCCCTGATAACTGTATGATGCTCAGCAATAGGTCGGAGTGTCCAACTACCGAACATGGGCAAAACCATACTTATGCAGTATAGCATAGTAAGCATTTGTTGTAAACTGTTTTTTTATTAATCCGGCAAATATCTTGCGACACAAATCGGATTTCTGTAAAATGCATTTGAAACCTTGATTCCATCACGCTTGTTGCTGGCGTGGACAATCTGTCCGTTTCCGATATAAATTGCAACATGCGAGATACTCCTTCCGCTTCCGTAGAAGAATAAATCTCCCGGCTTTGCTTCAGATGCACTGATTTTTGTGCCGTATGAAGGCTGTGCTTTTGATGAATGAGGTAATGAGATTCCATACTTTCCAAGGATTCTCATTGTAAAGCCTGAGCAGTCAACTCCCTTCTCAAGGCTTGTACCACCCCACACATATCTGTTTCCTACAAACTGTAATGCATATGACACAACGGATGCCCTTACATCTGATACACCGTCACCATACTTCACCTGCTCAATTGTCTTGGCAGTAGGAAGTGCCTGTGCCACTGTCACATAATCCTGTGATATATATCCTACCGAATCATCCACACTTATCTCAACCCAGCCGTCAGCGATAGAATTAACCGTGAATGCCTCTGAGTTTCCAACCTGCGAAAGCACTGCAGCCTCTGTTGACTTATCGGCACGTACATTCAGTGTTTCCGTATTTACTGTGGCAACCGTCTTAATCTCCTGTTGCGCAATAGCCTCTGCCTCAGCTCCTGTTACAAGATACTGCTTGCTTACATATCCTGTCACCTTGCCCGATGTGACCTTGTACCAGTCTCCGGCATCCTCTAAAAGCTCACAGGCATTGTGATTGGTAAGGATTCCAACCACTTCGCTGTCTGTAGATGCCTCCTGTCTGATATTTAAGTTTCCGCTGCTTATAACTGACATACCAAGATTTGTATAACCACAGGTCTGTGCGGCTGTCGGTGTCTGAGCTGCCTCATTTGCCTGTGCAGCCTCATCTGCCTGCTCAGACTCCTGTGAAGCATCGTCTGTCTGCGGTGTGCCCTGTGCAGATGCTGTTACAACATTGCTGTCATTTTGCGCGACAGTAAGCTCAGCTCCGTAGTATGTGAGAGCAGATGTTGCTCCTGCTGTGAGAAGCTCCGTGGCATCTGCGACCTCTGTCATATCAAGCGCCACCCCCGCATTGACTGTTCTGTTTTCCTTTAATACTGCTCTGGCATCTACTGTGCTGCTTGAGCTCATAGATACCGCACCTATAATAATAGCAAACGCTACAACGCCTGCTGCCTGTCCTAATTTTAATTTATTTTTCATATAGCCTCCAATTCATGCTATCCATAATCCCATGGTTACGAGTATAGCACAAATTGTTAAAATGTCAATATTTTTCCGTAATATTTCCGTAATATTTGTCATTTTTTCGTTATTTTGGGCAATTTAGTAAAAAAACAGCCACACTAAAACGTGTGACTGCCCGCATAATTGATTGTATAATTGATATCTGCACTCATCTGGCTCTTTAACGCTTCTATCGAATCAAACTTCATCTCAGCTCTTACGAACTTATGAAGCTCTACCATGATATCCTGTCCGTAAACATCCTGCCCAAAATCTATGATATATGTCTCTGCACCGATTGGATTTTTGCCCTCTATAGTAGGCTTGCAGCCTATATTGGTTACGCCAAGGTACCAGTTGTCCCTGACAAGAACTCTCGACATATACACTCCCTTTGGCGGAAGCAGCTTATCGTGCGGCACCGTAAGATTGACTGTCGGAATGCCGATAGTCCTGCCCAACGCTCTGCCATGCACCACCCTTCCTTTTATAAAAAAAGGATATCCAAGCAGCTCATTTGCCTTCTTAATATGTCCTGCCGCAATCTCCTCACGGATATAAGTACTGCTTATATCCCTGTCTCCGTCCTTTATCTTGTCCACCACAATAAGCTCATATCCAAGCTCTCCTGCCATTGCAGAAAGCAGCCTGTGGTCTCCTGCCCTGTTGTGCCCGAAACGAAAATCATCTCCGACAATGATACACTTGACATTAAGACTTTTAACTATCCATCTGACAAACGCATCTGCCTCCATCGTCATCACCTGTGGCACAAACGGACACTCTATCAGATAGTCAATACCTGATTTTTCAAACACATACTCTTTTTCATCGTTTGTGATTATAACCTTTGACTCAATGCCAAGCACCTCCGATTTCGGAGGAATATCAAACGTAAATATGATGCGCTTGTAGCCATGCAGATTGCTCTGTTCAATTTGCTTTTCCATCAGAAATTCATGTCCTCTGTGAAGCCCGTCAAACTTTCCAAACGAGATAACGGACGGCTCCTTAACATGAAAATCCAGAGTTTTGCTTATATATTCCATAATATCTGTATACTATTCTATTCCATAAAAATCTTTACCGGCTTAAACTCACCGGTCTCATCAAGATACGAATACACGCCGACAAATATGCCCTCATGATTGTATACTCTGTATCTTATATCAGAGTCAGCACCGTGTTTTAAATAATCCGTAAGCACTGCAGGAATTTTATTTCCATTTCTGACAAGCTTATCGGCCTCTGCCACCGTATGTACTGCCGGCAGATTTTCAAACACTCCGTCAACAGGCATCACCATATCAAGGTTTCCTTCATCCACCTTCGATTGAATCTGTGAAAGTGTCAGTGAATGTTCCAAGTCAAAGCCCGCTACCCTTACTCTAAGCAGTGACTTCATGCAGCCATGACAGCCCAGTCTCTCTCCGATGTCATTGCACAGTGTCCTGATATATGTGCCCTTTGAACAGTGTACCGTCATCGTAACCTCAGGCAAATCAATGCTTTCAACATTTATGTCAAAAACTTCAATATCTCTGGCCTTTCTCTCTATAACCTTGCCCTCTCTGGCGAGCTCATAGAGCTTTTTCCCATTGACCTTTAAAGCCGAGTACATGGGCGGCACCTGTTTTTGTCTGCCAACAAACTGTGAAATCACATCATACACCGCCTGCTCAGTCACATTGACCTTAGCCTGATTTAAGATTTGTCCTGAAATATCCTGTGTATCTGTCTCCTGTCCTAAAAGCAGCACAGCTTTATAGACCTTGTCCTTATCTGTCAAAAGGTCACACACTCTGGTTGCCTTTCCAAGGCAGACAGGGAGAACTCCCTGTGCATCCGGATCAAGTGTACCTGTATGACCAATCTTTTTCTGGTGGAATATGCCTCTAAGCTTTGCCACAACGTCAAAGCTTGTATAGCCCTTTTCCTTGTATACATTGATTATTCCGTTAACCATCTGCCTAAGAATCTCTCCCTAAATATTGTCCTTAATTGCTGTAAGAATGCGCTCTGTTGCCACATCAAGCGGTCCGTCAATCGTAAATCCAGCGGCCTTTACATGTCCGCCGCCACCAAATACCGACGCAACCTTTGCCACATCATAATCACCGTTTACGCGCAGACTGCCCTTGTAGGTACCATCCTCATTTTCGTAGAGAAATACCGCAACCTTTATATCCTTTGTCACACGCAGCTGGTTTACAATACCGTCAAGATGCTTCGGAAGCACCTCGTACTTCTCCATCTCAGCGCGCGATATGGCAGACAGTATCACATCACCATCCAGATACAGAGCGGCATTCAAAAGTGCCTGCCCCATAATCTTGTTCTGAGCGAATGTCTTTGTGTAAAATGTATCATCGATTATTCTTGAATAATCAATGCCCATCTCCATCAGTGCGCCTGCTATATCCATAGTCTTTTTTGAAGTACATGAATACTGGAACACTCCTGTATCATGCACCATGCCTGTATAAATACACTCTGCTATCTGTATTGTGATGCGCTCCTTCGGCAGAAGCTCAAACACAAGCTCACAGGTTGAGCTTGCATCCGGAAAAATGTAATTTGCGTCTGCAAAAGCCTCATTTGTGACATGATGATCTATGCAAAGTGTCCTTTTTGCAGACTCAAAATACTTAGCTGCATTTCCAAGTCTGTCTGTATCACTGCAGTCACATGCTATGAACAGATCGTATACTGTATCATCCGCATAGCTGCTGTCAATCTCATCTGCTCTTTGCATAAACTTAAAGATGTTCGGACTTGGCTCCAAATAAAGCCTTGCCTTTATATTTGGATAATAATCCTTTATGTAATTGTATACCGCAAGCGTAGAGCCGACACAGTCGCCGTCCGGTCTCACATGACCGGAAACGGCAACTGATTGTGCATCCTTTAAAATAGAATCAATCTCTGTCATAATCAATCCTCTTTATTAATCCTCTTTGAGATTTTTTGTTACTTCATCAATCTTTTTAGACATCTCAACACCATACTCTATAGACTGGTCTATGATAAATGTAATGGCAGGTGTGTTTCTTAAATTGATGTTCTTTGCGAGAGTTCTGCGTATATATCCCTCCGCTGACTTAAGTCCTGCAAGTGTATCAGCCTGTGATTTCTTGTCACCCAGCACACTGATATAAGCCTTTGCTGTCTTTAAATCAGGTGCCACCTCTACAGCAACAACACTTGTCATGGGATTGATACGCGGATCCTTTATCTCACCGCGTATGATATTTGACAGTTCACGCATTACCTCTTCGTTGATACGAATATTTTTTATGCTGTTCTTTCTCATATAATCCCGCTTTCTTTTTATATTAAACCGTAGCTATCCGAATAGCTGCATTAATTCAAGCTAACCAATATATGATTATCTTGGAACCTCTACCATCTTGTAGGCTTCAACGATATCAAATTCCTGAATATCATTAAATCCGTCAAATACAAGACCACACTCGTAGCCTGTCTTGACCTCCTTGACATCATCCTTGAATCTCTTGAGTGAAGCAAGGTCTCCCTCGAATATCTGCTCACCCTCTCTGCTTATTCTGACACGGCAGCCTCTCTCCATAAATCCGTCAAGCACATATGAACCTGCAATGTTTCCAACGCCTGAAGCCTTGAAAATCTGTCTGATTTCCGCATGTCCGATAACCTTCTCCTCAAATACAGGATCAAGCATACCCTTCATGGCAGCGGATACATCCTCGATTGCATTGTAGATGACCTTGTAAAGTCTGATATCTACGCCCTCACGGTCTGCTGTAGCCTTGGCAACAGGATCCGGTCTGACGTTGAAGCCGATGATGATTGCATTTGATGCTGATGCAAGGATAACATCCGACTCGTTGATGGCACCAACACCACCGTGGATGACCTTGACCACAACCTCCTCATTTGAAAGCTTGACAAGACTCTGCTTAACAGCCTCGACTGAACCCTGCACATCTGCCTTTACGATGATATCAAGCTCCTTCATGTTGCCTGACTGGATCTGTGAGAACAGATCATCAAGTGACATCTTTGCCTTTGTATCCTCGATGAGCTTATTCTTCTCCTCTGAAATATATGTGTCAGAGAATGCCTTTGCTTCCTTCTCTGAATCACATGCCACAAATGTCTCTCCTGCTGATGGCACACTGTTAAGTCCAAGTATCTCTACCGGTGTAGAAGGCTTAGCCTCCTTTACTCTGCGTCCCTTATCATCAATCATGGCTCTTACCTTACCATAGCTGCTTCCGCATGCGATAGGATCTCCGACATGGAGTGTTCCTTTTTGTACAAGCACTGTGGCAACCGCACCACGGCCCTTGTCAAGCTGTGCCTCGATTACGAGTCCTCTTGCGTTTCTGTCAGGATTAGCCTTGAGCTCAAGCACCTCTGCTGTAAGAAGAATCATCTCAAGGAGATTGTCGATACCCTCCTTAGTATGTGCAGATACAGGACAGAATATTGTGCTTCCACCCCAATCCTCAGGGATAAGCTCATACTCTGAGAGCTCCTGCTTAACCTTATCGATATTGGCACTTGGCTTATCTATCTTGTTGACTGCGACGATAATCTCAACACCTGCTGCCTTTGCATGGTTGATAGCCTCAACAGTCTGTGGCATTACACCATCATCTGCAGCAACAACAAGGATTGCGATATCAGTAGAGTTTGCACCACGCATACGCATTGCTGTAAATGCCTCATGTCCCGGTGTATCAAGGAATGTGATGTTCTGGTCATTGATTGATACAACAGATGCACCGATATGCTGTGTAATACCACCTGCCTCACGGTCTGTAACACGTGTCTGTCTGATGGCATCAAGCAGTGATGTCTTACCATGATCTACGTGACCCATTACGCAGACTACAGGTGGACGAGGAACCATCTTGCTCTCATCCTCTTCATCCTCCTTGAGAAGCTCTGCAATCACATCGACCTTTTCCTCTTCCTCACAGATGAAATTAAACTCTAACGCAATTTCCTCAGCTGCCGCAAAATCAACCTCAGAGTTAACTGTTACCATCTCGCCCTTCATGAAAAGCTTCTTTACAATGGCAGAAGGCTGCACCTTCATCTTGTCAGCTAAATCCCTGATTGTAATCTTCTCCGGAAGAGAAATTGTCTTAATCTCGTTCTCATCCTCTTTTGGCTGTGCCTTAGGCTGCTGTGGCTTTTTCTTGCCACCGTGCTTCTCGAGATTGATGTAATTCTCCTGCTTCTTTCCAAGCTTATCCTGCTTCTGGCTCTGATTGTGATTATGCTTATTCTTTCTGTCGTTGCCTCTGTCTCTGCTCTCCTTGCCTCTTACATCATCAGGAGCTGCCACTGCAACGGTTTCTTTTCTGAAACGATTTCTGTCATCACTTCTGCCGCCTGCTCTCTCGTTATTTCTGTCATTGCTTCTGCTTCTGTCATTATTTCTGTCAAAGCTTCTGCCACCCTCAGCAGGACGTCTTGCGTCATTTCTGAAGCCTCTGTTATTGTCTCTATTGTTGTCTCTATTGTTGTCTCTGCTGTTATCACGGTTATTGTCGCGATTGTTTGGTCTTCTATCGCTGTTTCTGTCCGTATTTCTGCTTCTGTCGGCATTTCTATCGGTATTTCTGTTATTGGTTCTGTCGCCATTTTCCTGACGTCTGTCGCCTCTTCTATCAGCATCAGCCTGACGTGCCGGACGCGAATTGGCTGTCTTCATATCTGCATACGGATCTGCTGTACGCTCACTTATAGGGCGCATAGCTCTCTCTCCGACCGGTCTTGGCTTGATAATGCTGTGCTGCTCAGGACGTGATGACTGATTATCGCGTCTGCCATTGCCATTCCTGCGCTGTGAACCGTTATTTCCATTATTTCCGCTGCCGTTTCCACCATTTGGTTTTCTTCCCTGCTTACTGTACTGGGCATTGAAAACTGCTGTGATGCTTGCCTTTTTCTTTGGTCTGTCGGCTGCCTTTGCCTCATCCTTTTTAGGCTCTTCCTTCTTAGGTGCCTCTTTTTTTACTTCTGTTTTTGTGTACTTCTTTCGCACAATTTTCTGTGCCTCGTCCTCAAGACCGCTCTGCACATTTTTGACAGCAAACTGTGTGCCGTTTAATGTGTCTATGACGTCCTGCGACTTTATATTTAATTCTTTTGCAAGTTCATGAACTCTCATTTTTGCCATATATCTATTTTCCTCCACTATTCAGTTTTATTCGACTGCAGCTTTTTTATCACTGCATTTGCAAGGTTTTCATCCGTCACTGCAAGGGAAGCACGAAACTCTTTGCCTATTGCATTCCCTAACCCCACCTTGTCACTATAAAAATAAATCGGAACCTCATAGAAAGCAGTCATATCCGAAAAATGCTTCTTGGTATTGTCTGATGAATCATCTGCAACTATTACTAAATATGCCTTTCCTGTCTTTACTGCTTTCTCTGTAGAAAACTCTCCGCTAACCACATTGCCTGACTTTGCTGCTAATCCCAGCATTGAAAGTACTCTATCTGTCAATTTGGTTCATCTCCTTTTCAAGCTCCTCATATACCTGTTCTGATACACTAACACCAAGGGAACGCTCAAGTGCCTTTGTCTTTTTTGCCTTTTTAAAGCACTCAAGGCTCTTACATATATAAGCACCCCTGCCGTTTTTCTTGCCGGTGTCATCGAGAATTATGTCTCCCTCCGCAGTCTTTACCACACGGATAAGCGACTTCTTTTCCTTCATCTCCTGACAGCCTACGCATTTGCGCATTGGAATCTTTTTATTTGCCATTACTGCTCATCACCACTATCTGCTGTATCATCAGTCTCTTCGAAATCTAAAGCATCTGCATTCTCGGCTGCTGCATCATTTTCTTCAGCCTCTGTGTCAAAAGCATCTGCCTGTTCTTCCTCGGCTAAGCCATCGTTCTCAGCAAGCTCCTCATCTGAATAATCATAATCGTCATCATAATCATCCTCTTCATAGTCATTCTCATAATCCATGAAGTCTCCTGACTCTCTGGCCTGTGTCTCGCTCTTGATATCAATCTTGAAGCCTGTAAGTCTTGCTGCAAGTCTTGCATTCTGTCCTTCCTTACCGATTGCAAGTGAAAGCTGATAATCCGGAACAACAACCTTTGCTGATTTCTCATCTGCATCTGCGATAACAGAGATAACCTTTGCAGGGCTAAGTGCATTCTGGATAAGTATTGCAGGATTCTCATCCCATGTGATGATATCGATTTTCTCACCGCGGAGCTCATTTACGATAGCATTGACTCTGGCACCATTCATACCTACACATGCTCCTACAGGATCTACATTTGGATCATTTGACCATACGGCAATCTTTGTTCTGCTTCCGGCCTCACGTGATATAGCCTTTATCTCAACTATACCCTCTTTAACCTCTGTAACCTCTGACTCGAAAAGTCTCTTTACAAGCTCAGGGTGTGTTCTTGAAACAAGAATCTTTGGTCCCTTTGATGTTGACTTGACCTCAAGGATATATACCTTGATACGCTCTGTAGGCTTGAATACCTCGCCCTTTATCTGCTCACTCTCAGTCAGAAGAGCATCAGCCTTGCCTAAGTTGATGCTGACATTCTTTCCGATGTATCTTTGAACAACACCTGTCACAACATCCTTTTCCTTGCTGTTGTACTCGTCAAATATTACCTTTCTCTCCTCCTCGCGGATTTTCTGAAGGATAACGTTCTTTGCATTCTGTGTGGCGATACGTCCGAATTCCTTTGACTTCACCTCAACTCTCACGATATCTCCAAGCTGGTAGTTACCGTTTACCTTGTGCGCATCTGCTAAGGAAATCTCCTCAACCGGATCCTCAACCGCATCTACAACTGTCTTCTCCTGGTAGCATGAGAAAGCACATGTCTCAGGATCGATTTCCACCTTTACATTGTCTGATTTACCAAAATGGTTCTTGCAGGCAGTCACAAGAGAGTTCTCAATTGCCTCAAGTAAAGTTTCTTTACTGATGTTTTTCTCCTGCTCTAATATATTTAACGCTTCTAATAACTCATTGCTCATTATTTTTTCCTCCTATTTGTGTTATCGTGCGCTTTAATTAAAAATCCAATGCCTGACGTATAAGCGCAATGTCACTCTTATTGAATGTAGTCTCATTGCCGTCTTCATCGGTTATTGTCACTGTATCCTTATCATAAGCTGTCAGCAGACCGTAAAATTCCTTGGACTTGTTGATAGCCCTGTATGTGCGAATCTCTATTTCCTTATTCATATTGCGCACATAGTCCTTTTCCTTCTTGAGAGGTCTTCCAAGCCCCGGCGAGCTGACCTCGAAGGTGTACGAATCAGGAATATAATCCTCTCTGTCGAGAATCTCATTCATCTGCCTTGCAACCACTTCACAGTCATCAACAGTTATGCCACCCTCTTTATCGATATATGCTCTCAGGTAGTTCATGCCACCTTCCTTAACATACTCGACATCAACAAGCTCAAAATTCATGCTGTCAAGAATTGGTTTTATAAAACTCTCTGTCTTTGTCTCATATACACTTGCCTTTGACATTTTATCACCTCTCTTTTGATTATTGATGTTTATAAACGTGAATTGAGAGAGGACTTTTGCCCTCTCTCAATCTAGTCAACGTTGTTATCATAGGTATAATAGCACTATCAGAAAAAAAAATCAAGTTTTTTTAAAAAAGTACTTGCTTTTTTTGAAACTCCATGATAGTATAATACACGGTTCGTTGGTCAAGCGGTTAAGACGCCGCCCTCTCACGGCGGAA
>URDU01000006.1 GCA_900546625.1 uncultured Lachnobacterium sp.
TGTTTAAATAAAAAGTCCAAAAATCAATGATTTAGGGCTTGAAATTATAGGAAGGTATGATCCTATAAATGCAGATCCGGTAAAAGGATATACACCTAAGGGGAAAGCGAAGGACTACAGTAAATATATTAAAGTATGGATAAGCCAGGGATTACGGCATCCGAAAACATATATAGAGGCTTTTGCAGCGATGGAATCAGGATGGTTTTCATGGACAGAGTATTCTCCTATTGTAAGCATGGATTGGCATAATCAGTTAAATGCTCAGCTTATACCTGAAAAAATAGCAACACGTCCGGATATATCAGAATATACAACGAATTCTTATCAGAATATTATTGATGAGCTGTATCAGATACCTCTTATTAAGTTATTTTTTACGTATGGATTATATGCGTCTATAATTCCGGGATTTATTTTCGCGACTGTTTTTAGAAAATTCAGAAATAAAGATATAAAATACTGGATTGCTACAGTGCCAATGTTTTTATCGATAGCATTAGGCTGTTGGCTTGCTCCGGTTTCAATAGCTGCAGAGGGAAAGAGATATTTATATCCTGTTATTTATACGATTCCGTTGATGTTGGCATGGTGCATTTATATTTATAAAAGAGAAAATACATTCATAAAGAAAGTGGAGGATAAAATTAATGGATAAAATTGCAGTATTAATTCCTTGTTATAATGAGGAGAAAACTATAGAAAAAGTAGTCAATGATTTTAAGAAAGTTTTGCCTGAAGCAAAAATTTATGTGTACAACAATAATTCAGTTGATAGGACAGCTGAGTTTGCAGAGAGAGCAGGAGCAATAGTTCATAACGAATACATGCAGGGAAAAGGAAATGTTATCAGAAGAATGTTTCGTGATATAGATGCAGAATGCTATATAATGACTGATGGTGATGATACTTACCCGGCTGAAAATGCTCGTGAGATGGCAGATTTAGTTCTTAAAAAGAATGTTGATATGGTGGTGGGAGACCGATTATCGTCAACATATTTTACAGAAAATAAGAGACCTTTTCATAATTTTGGTAATTCAATAGTTAGAAAAAGTATTAATGTATTGTTTCATAATGATATAAAAGATATTATGACAGGATACAGGGCATTTAGTTATGAATTTGTAAAGACTTTTCCAATATTGTCTAAGGGGTTTGAAATCGAGACAGAGATGAGTATACATGCTGTAGATAAGAATATGTATGTGGAAAATGTTGTTATAGACTATCGAGACCGACCAGAGGGTAGTGTTTCAAAATTAAATACGTATTCAGATGGATTAAAGGTATTAAAAACAATTGCTAGACTATATAAGACGTATAATCCATTGGGCTTTTTTGGAATAATTGCAGCAATATTGACTATTATATCGATATGTTTTTTTATACCGGTAATTAGTGAGTATTTAAAGACTGGACTTGTTCCAAATTTTCCAACACTTATTGTATGTGGGTTTACAATGATTGCTGCAATACAGTCTTTTTTTGCTGGAATGCAGTTGCAGACCATAGTTCAAAAGAATCGACAGGATTTTGAAATGAATCTCCAAAGAGTAGAAAATGACAAAAAGAATTTGGAAAAAAATAATTAGAATGTGAGAAAATGCTGCAATAGGTATCTATTGCAGTACATTTTTTTAGGAGATATATATGAGAAAGCAAATAAATATTTTTAGGTATATATTGTCTGTATGTGGATGTTTTATATTCGCTTACTATATGAACTTTAATGCACCGATAATGTGGGGGGCTATAATGGCCATAGTTCTCGTTATTGCAATAAACAAAATTGGGTTATACAGAGAAAAATCAAATGTTGTTCCGATGGTGTTTTTTATAGTACTTCTATCGGCTGTTATAGTTTTAGGCAAGCATATAAATATAAATACGGAAAATTTGTATTCAGGAAATGTTGATACAAGCTATATTAGTTCATATAAATTTTATGATATAATTGCATGGTTGCTAATGGCATATTTATTTGCGGTTATTATTTGTATTTTATATCGTTGTAAGATTAATAAAGCATGGTTGAATATTGAAGTTAATTCAGAGAAAAAAATAAGTTGTAAAACTACTATTTTATTTATGTGCTTGTTTTTTTTAGCATGGTTGCCATATCTTTTAGTTTATTTTCCGGGGTTTTATTTTGGGGATTCAGTAGGAAGTGTTGCTCAGGCAATAGGACAGACACCGTTAAATAATCATCATCCGGTCATTTATGCTATGCTTATTCGATTATGCATATGGATTGCTGGAGGAAAAACAGCTGTCACAGCAGGAATAGCTATATATTGCATTGTACAGATGTTGTATATGTCATTTGTATTAGGTTATTTTATCAATTGGCTAAGAGTAAGATTTAATATTAATAAAATAGTGCTACTTTTTTGGGGAATACTGTTAGGAACAAGCCCGTATATTGCACAGTTTTCTGTTACCGTGTGGAAGGATCCTATTTTTTCCGTATCAATCATGTTGGCTTCAATGTTGTTGTATGAAATTTTTTTGAAAAAGACAGATAAAAAAGCACAGATTATTATTTCAATTGAATTATTTATTTCGTTATCTGTTATGAATTTTAGTCGTAATAATGGGCTATATATTGTATTAGTAATATTCCTCATTGCGTTACTTGGCTTGCTAAGAAAAGATATACGTACAGTTGCAATTAAAATAATTATTGTTTCTGTAAGTATAATTGTTTTAAATAGTGTGATTACTGGACCTGTGTATAATTCAATTGGTGTTATTCAGGATGACAAGAAGGTAGAAAGCTATGGTATATTTTTATCTCAGATGGCAAGAGTGGTTACTTTAAGAGGTAATCTCTCAGAGTCGGACAAAGAATATATGAATGCAGTTTTACCTTTAGATGAATATGAAAAATTATATGCGCCTGGATGCATTGATAATTTAAAATGGAGTAGTGAATTTAATAATTCAGCTCTTGATAAAGATTTCTTTAAAACATATTTTTCAATATTGAAAAAGAATCCTAAAATATGTTTTGAAGCATGGGAGTTTCAGACATTTGGTTTTTGGACATTAAATCAGAAAATAATTAATTACTATGATAGTAATATTTCGGCTGGAGTACCAAGAAATATTTATCCTAACGATCTTAATGAAATAGATAACCTCAAAATAAAAAAAGTTGATGTTAGTTCAAAGGCAGTGAATTTATTTCCGTATACAGGAAATTTTATTCCGGTTGCATATGCAAACTGGCTTTTGATTGCAGTAGCAATTTTTTCTCTTTTTAAACTGAGGCTGGACGATTTGATTGTAGTAGCTCCGGCTTTAGGTTTAATGGCAACATTGATAATTGCATCACCTATTTTCTATTGGCCTAGATATGGTTTTGCTGAACAACTGCTAATTCCGTTATTTATAGTAATTTTTTTGAGAAAAAGAAAATGAATGATATTATTTAAATGTAAATATTATAAATACGGAAGGTGCATTAAATGAATAATAAAGAAAAAGATATATTTGATAAACTAATGGAATTACCTATACTTAGGATTTTTAATCCATTCTACAAGAAGTACAAAGAAATGCTATTGTATTTATTTTTTGGTGGATTAAGCTTTATAGTGAGCATAGCTACATATGCATGTTTTAATGTTGGTCTGGGAATAAATGAGCTTATTGCCAATATCCTTTCCTGGATTATAACAGTTATGTTTGCATTTCTGACGAACCGCGTCTGGGTATTTCAGTCACCGACTGATAGTGTGCAGGCATTTATAAAGCAGATGTTTGTGTTTTATTCAGGGCGAGTGATTACACTGGTTGTTGAGGAAGCTATATTGCTTGTGTTTATCACATGGCTTGGCTTTAATAGCATGCTGATAAAGGTGATTGCGCAGGTTATTGTTATTGTGCTGAATTATGTGATTAGTAAGCTGGTTGTGTTTAAGGAGAATTAAAATAATCCTGTATAATATATTATAGGCAAAAGTGAAATATTAAGGTGAAACAATGGTGAATAAGATATTAGTATTCTAAAAAAATACAATATAAAAAAATATGATTCTTACCAACTTGAAAAAAAGAATGGCGCAAAGTTATGCACTGATAATTTAGAGTTTATAGATCATATTATGTTTTATTAGGTGCAAGTGTAAAGTGTTTAATGGGGAGACAGGCTATGAAAGATTTTTCTTTTTGGAAAGAATATGATGGAGCATCAGAAGGAAGTGGAAGAAGTGAAAAAATATGGCTGCAAAATCCGGATACAGGTCAAATTGGTCTATTCAAATTTAAGAAAGATATAGATACAACAGATAATATCTCTGAGTGTATTGCATATGATTTAGCTTGTGTTTTGGGGATACCTTGTGCTAAATTTGAAGTAGGAATGTATGAGGGAAGAGAAGGCTCAATGAGCTATAATATCCTGAAAAAAACAGACCAAATTCTTGTTGAGGGAATACATTTTATTATGTTAATGTATCCTAAATATAATCCGGAGCTGTTTATTGATACTATGACAAGTCATAGATATTCTATTGAAATGATAAAAAAGGCGATAGAACGATTTGTACCTATAGATGACTTACTGAAAATGTTGATGTTTGATTATTTAATTGGTAACTCAGACAGGCATCAAAATAATTGGGCAATACTTATAGAAAACGGTAAAATGCGATGGTCACCATTGTATGATAACAGCTCGTCATTATGTGCATATATTTCTGAGAAAAATATACCCAATTATATGGGAAAGGATAAAAACAGATGGAATTCTCTAATTGATACAAAATCAAAATCATTAATTAGATGTAGGGAGATTGATGAAAAGCGCCCAACTCATTTAGAAGTATTAAAATACTTAAAAGAAAATTATTATAATGATACATATGTTTTTGCGAAAAATATAGTGTCATTACTAACGGAAGAAAAAATTTATAGTATATTGGATTTGTATTCGGAAGATGGATTATCAGAAAAGAAGAAAAGATTAATACTAAAATTTTTATTAGATAAAATAAAAATGATGAATTATATTTATTTTGGAGAGGAGGAGTAATATGGCAATCAAGGATGGTAAGGACTACTTATATTTGATTTGGAAATGCTCTTCAAATAGGCGACAATATATTGTAGGTCAGCTTACAAAAAATGGACAGTATGAATTTAAATATTGTGAGGATATAGAAAAAGCAATCAAATCTGGATTTGAGTTGTTAGTCTCGTTTGAAAAATTAGATACTGTATATAAATCAGAAAAATTATTTCCGGTATTTGCTAGCAGGCTTCCAGATAGAAAGAGAAAAGATATTGGAAGAATATTAGAAAAATACGGCTTAGATGAGTATGATGCATATCAGCTGTTAAAAAAGAGTGGTGCAAAGCTACCTATTGATAATCTTCAGTTTATAGACCCTATTTTGGATTATAATTGCAGCTTTGAAAAAGAGTTCTACTTAGCTGGAGTCAGACATTATTTAGGGTGTAAAGGGGATTTATGCAAAGATTCCATTCAGGTTACAAGAGGAGATGAAGTATTTTTGATGCGAGATACTTCCAATCAGTATGATGAAAATGCAATTTGTGTAGTTGATAAACAACAAAAGTTATTGGGATATATTCCTAGATATTATGCTAAGGCCTTTGTTAAATTCATTGAAGAGAAAAGAATTGAAGAGTGTCATATTTCTAGCGTGAGGAAAGATGCAGCATGTGACGAATGCATTGGTGTTCAGGTTAGAATCAAGGAATGAAATATTTTTATGAATTTAAACACTATGTCATGAATCAGGATAATATTATTGCTTCAGGGCATCAGACCCCTTTTACAGGATTTATTAAGGTATTACGTACAAAGTTTGAGTGGAAATAGCTCTATAATAGATCGCAATTATAGAATTAAAGCAAATGCTGTTTCATCATATTTGTTGAGCAATCATATTGATGTTGATATCATGGATAGGGATACCTATATAATTAAAGCGGATAGGATTAATAGTATTTTTGAGGACATAACATGCAAACCACCACACGAGATAAAACAATTGATTTCATAAAGGGCATCCTTATTTTATTTGTGATTTTAGGTCACACTACATTAGGCCTGACAGACCTGTATTCATTTGATGATACAATGAATGGTATTGCAAATGTAATATACAGCTTTCACATGCCTTGCTTTATCGCAGTTTCAGGCTTCTTATACAGGGAATATGTAAGGAATACTTCACAAGGTATATTTAGACGTATAGGTCATAAAGCATTTAATATCCTGCTGCCTTATGCGATGATTTCAGTTATTTACTGGATTATTAAATTTTCCCTTTCAAATTTTATAAGGGAGCCGATTAACGTTAGCAGCCTGATAAGCATACCTTGGAAGCCGATAGAGTTTTTATGGTATTTATATGCACTGTTTCTCATATACTGTGTGGCGTATATGGCTGATTATGTGTTTACGAGGCTTCTGCCACATTTTAATTATAAAATGGAGCTTTTATTTGTACTGTTTTTTATATTTGCTTTGACAAGCTATGGCAGGTTTCACTATGAGGGTTTTAATTACATAGCTGGCTTCCAGATGTACTTTTATCTGGGATGCCTGATTAAGAAGTGGCTTGATAAACTGGATAATAGATATGCTGTGCTGAGCTTTGCTGTTATGAGTGTTATTGTTGAGGTATCAGGCATAGTATTACAGGATGACATGAGCAGCAACCCTATTTGCAGCAGTCTGTTTGAGCGGCTTACCGCCTGTATAGTGACAGTATTTATATTTGCAGTAAGCTATTTTTTATCAAGGTATTGTGATTTCCCTAAATGGTTACAGACTATCGGCCGGGATAGCATGCCGTTTTATGCGATGAATGTGATATTTGTAGGTGGAATCAGGATTTTATTGAACAAGGCTGGTATAACCAATATGGCGCTGCAGTGTATATGTGGATTTGCAGGAAGCACTGCTATATGCTGGATAGTGTATGAGTGTATCATAAAGAAAATCAGGCTTATCGATTTTATATTCTACCCATGCAAACAGCTTTATATCAGAAAATGACAAATAGGAATCAGGGTGTTGTTTTTTTATACTAATCCGATATACTATAGAGTGTGTACTGAAAAATATAAAAACGAAGAGTTTCAATAGAAAAGGAAACATCATGAAATTTATTAAAATCCCTGCATTTGCAATAGTTCTCCTATTGCTCCTGCAAATAGTATCAAAGGCATTTATTGCCATTGACAGCAGCGATATCGAAAATATATATGGCTTTTATGCAGAGCCCAAGAACAGCCTTGATATGGTCATGATTGGACCAAGTGAGGTATACACGGGCTATGCACCGGCTTTGGCGTGGGAGGAGTATGGCCTTAAGTCGTGCAATCTTTCAATAGGAGCTGTGCCTTGCAATATGTACAAGTCAATCGTCACGGAGATTGTGAAGAGACAAAAGCCAAAGCTTCTTGTAATCAGTGCTGCAGCATTTAGTCAGGGCAACTGGAATCTGACGGATGAGGTCTATCTGAGAAAGTGGATTGACAATATGCCTATGTCACAGAACAAGCTTGACACGGTAAAGACTATTCCTAAAAATATCAATAAGGATGATGAAAAGGTGAAAGATAACATATCGGATACCCTTTATTTCCCATTGGAGAAGTATCATGGCAACTGGAAGGATCCTGAGGCAGTGTATACCTCATTTGTCACTCGTGCCTATATGAGGCTCAGTGGTGGAGGTTATCTGAAGGGCTTTTATTCAAAAACAGGCATCACCGGAGGCCGTGACAATCTGGCAAATATCGGACAGCCCACTAATGAAGCCTATGTGCTGACTGATGAGTGCAGGGCATATCTTAAGGAGCTGCTTTCGTACTGCAATAAGCTTGGCATAGAGCATGTACTTTTGCTGCAGCCACCTCATGAGACACAGGCGGCTGATAAGTCGGGGCTTGAGCAGATTGAAAGTATAACGAAGGAGTATGGATACGATTTTCTTGATCTGAGTACTGATTATGAGAGCACTGTAGGGATAGATGATTCCCATGATTTCGCAGATTTTGAGCACCTGAATGCCTATGGTGCCCAAACGCTTTCGTCATATATTGGCAATCTGGCTGTAAACCAATATGGGATAAAGTCTGATACTGACAAATCAGAGCTTTCCAGATGGGAAAAGTCCGTGAAGAGGACGAAAAAAGCTTTGAAAATGGCAAAAGAATATACTGACAGAGGAGAGGCACAGGTGGTTGGAGAGTATGAGGCCGCCAAATAAGTGAAGCTGCAGGGAAATCAAGTGTTGCAAAATGGTAATTAGTTAGTGACGTTTGATGCGGGCTTTAATGAGTCTGATGCCTTCCCATACCATCTCGTCACGCATCAGTACAAGCAGCACCATATAGACTATAAATCCGGTCACAATCATAATCATTGTGTGCATGAAGCTGACTGACAGCCTTGCATCCATGAGCAGCAGTACTATAAGCATACAGATAGCTGATACGAGATATTTCCACGAGAGAGAAAATATTTTTGGTATACTGAGCTCATTTCGTATGAAATAAAGCTGTACAGCAGTTATTATTACCTCAGAGATGACCGAGGCTATGGCTGCACCGTATGAATAGAGCCGTGGTATGAGAAGCATGTTAATGACAAAATTGGCTACGGCTCCGATACATACTGAGCGTGTCAGCAGGCTTTCACGCTTGGTTGTTACCAGATACTGTATACCGATTACATTGCTTAAGCCTATAATCGGCAGCAGGGTGGCCATTATCATGATGAGATAGGGTACCTTTTCATATCCCGGACCAAAAAACCATGGCGAGAAATTGCGTGCGATGCCAATAAGGCCAAAGCACAGGGCAAGACCTATAAACCAGACGAATTGAAAGCTCTTATAAAGGAGGACTTTTACTTCGTCTTTTTTATTTTCGCTGAAGGCTCTTCCTATTCTTGGAAGCATCACAGTGCCCAGTGAGGTTACGAGCATGAGGACCATTTTGGATATCTTATTGGCCTGCTCATAGTAGCCGTTTTCTGTCATGCTGCCGGTTATGTTGTTGAGCATGGTTTTGTCAAGCGCTGTGTATATGGTTGTAGCTATTGTAGGTACAAAGAGGGTGAGCGTAGCCCTTAGGTGGGAGAAGGGCTTAAGCTCCTTAAGCTTTGGTCTGTCGACATATTGAGGCAGGTAAAACCAGATGGATATATTGGCAAAAAGCTCTAATAGACATACTCCTGCCACATATATGAGCAGATCACTCTCCGAGCGCACGGCGATGAAGATAAAAGCGATGTTTATGATTTTAAAAATCACGTTTCGACCGACTATTTTGCCAAATTCCTCAAGCCCCTGAAACAGCCAGGAGATATCAGAAGCAACCGATACCAGATACACGGCTTCAATCAATAGCAGGTGCTTTTTGAGTGGTGAATGCGGAAATGCAAGTGTGAATACCATATATGCGCACAGGCACACAATTACGCTGATAACGGATAGAAGCTCTATCTCCCAGAAGGTTTTTGTGCGTTTTGCTCTGTCCTCCTGCAGGTATGATATTTCCCTGTTTCCGTAGTTTACTGTACCAAGTGCGGCAAACATGATAAAGTATGATACCAGTGAGTAGGTATAGCTGTATGCACCTATTCCGTCTGCCTTGAGCACCCTCGAGAGGTAAGGCGCTGTGATAAGCGGTGTGATCAGTGTGAGTATCTGGTAGCTCACATTATATATGTAGTTTAGTTTTATACTTTTGTTTTTTTGTGTTTTCTTTTTCATGCAGATATCATATCACATATTGACTTATTTTGGCTATGCAGTTATTATATAAAAATCGCAAATTAACATTACTATCAACTTACACGTATAAATTACGACAGAGTTATATAGCCTGTCACATAGGTGGAGAAATGGATAATATTATAATACGAAACAGGAAAGAGGAGTTTAAGGAGCTTGTTTTATACACGGTTTTTGGCAATATGACCTTTGTGATCAGCATAGGCGCATATGCCATTTTTAATGTATTCTTTGGAATCAATGAGCTGATTGCAAACGCGCTGGCATGGGTGTTTGCTGTACTTTTCTCATATGTTACCAACAAGAAGTGGGTGTTTAAGGTTGCAACGCCGACCAAGACGGCATTTTTAGTACAGATGTTTGCTTTTTTCAGCGGCAGATTCATCACGCTGGTTATTGAAGAGGCTATTATCTTTATTTTTATCACGCTTTTGGATTATCCAAGCATGTGGGTGAAGCTGGCAGCACAGGTGGTTGTGGTTGTGCTCAACTATGTGATAAGCAAGCTGTTTGTTTTCAAAAATCGTTAAATGTGGTATATTTAATAAAATAATAAGAACTATAATAGTGTGTGTATGGTATAATAAAGCGTAAATTTAAATGCAGTTTATGAGAAGTTGATTTACATAGGGATATAGAAGGAGAAAATCCTATATGAGTAATAGACTTGACATGAAAAAAGATACAAATAATCTAAAAGACAAAACAAAATACGATGGTCCGGAGAAGCCGGACGCATACATGGGCAATGACAAGCAATGGGTTTTCAGGGCATTGGTTCTTGCATTTGTTGATATGTGTATTATTGCAATCTCATTCTTTTTCGCTTTGATGATCAGGTTTGAGTTTTCATATTCACATATTCCGCTCTCATTTTTGGAGGGCTATCTGCACATTGTGCCATTGTTTATGGTGATTTCACTTGTGGTGTTTTATATTTTCAGGCTGTATCACAGCATATGGCGCTTTGCGAGCATCAATGAGTTTATGCATATTATTGGTGCATTTCTGGTGCTTACAGTTGTGAGTGTTACTATTCATGAGGTGTATGAGATTAAGATGCCGTATGCCTTCTGGATTATCGGACTGATGCTCAGCTTTGCACTGTGCACAGCGTGCCGTTTTGCGTACAGATTTATCAGGACAGGCCAGAAGATGCTGGAGCAGAGAGGCTCCGCAAACGGTGATGAAAAGGTCATGATTATAGGAGCCGGAAATGCGGGCAGGATGCTTATCAGAGAGCTTATCATGAGCTCACATTTGCACACAAAGGCCTGCTGTATCATAGATGACAATCCGGCGAAGCTTGGCCGCTTCATAGACGGTGTGCCTATTGTCGGCAATCGAAATGACATTCCGGAGATGGTTGAGAAGTATGATATCACAAAGATTGTGTATGCCGTACCTTCCACATCGGGTAAGGACAGGAAGGATATACTCAATATTTGTAAGGACACAGGCTGTGATGTGTCTGTGGTTCCGGGAATATATCAGATGGTGGACGGAAGAGTATCGGTTTCC
The DNA here is from genome assembly GCA_900546625.1 of uncultured Lachnobacterium sp. Lineage (GTDB taxonomy): Bacteria > Bacillota > Clostridia > Lachnospirales > Lachnospiraceae > Roseburia. The sequence continues at coordinate 11,310 of URDU01000006.1, forward strand.
AATCTGCGTCCGGTCAGTATCGAGGATTTGCTTGGAAGAGATCCGGTGGTTGTGGATAATGATGGTATTCATTCATTTTTACAGGGCAAGGTGGTCATGGTTACAGGTGGCGGTGGTTCAATCGGTAGTGAGCTTTGCCGTCAGATAGCCAGGGAGGATCCGAAGCTTCTTATCATTTTTGATATTTACGAGAATAATGCATACGATATACAGCAGGAGCTGAAGCGCAAATATCCTTATGTAAGGGTGGAGACGCTGATTGGTTCGGTGCGCAATACTAACAGGCTGCATTATGTATTCCAGACATATCACCCTGAGATTATCTATCATGCGGCAGCACATAAGCATGTACCGCTGATGGAGGAGAGCCCGAATGAGGCAATAAAGAACAATGTACTTGGCACTTTAAAGCTCTCAAGGATTGCAGCAGAGTACCATGTGAAGAAGTTTGTGCTTATCTCTACGGATAAGGCGGTCAATCCGACTAATATTATGGGTGCGTCAAAGCGTTTGTGTGAGATGGTTATACAGATGATGAATAGGCAGACCGAGACTGATTTTGTAGCGGTACGTTTTGGAAACGTGCTCGGAAGTAACGGAAGTGTTATCCCGCTGTTTAAAAAGCAGATAGAGGATGGCGGTCCGGTTACTGTGACGGACAAGCGTATTATCAGGTACTTTATGACAATTCCGGAGGCAGTGGCACTTGTACTGCAGGCCGGGCTCTATGCTCACGGAGGCGAGATTTTCGTGCTCGACATGGGCGAGCCGGTCAAGATTGATGATATGGCAAGGAACCTTATCAGGCTGTCGGGACTGGAGCCTGATGTGGATATCCAGATTGTATACACAGGACTGCGTCCGGGCGAGAAGCTCTACGAGGAGATGCTGATGAGTGAGGAGGGCCTTAAGGAGACTCCGAACAAGCTGATTCATGTGGGTGAGCCTATTGAGATGGATGATGAGCTATTTGAGAAGCAGCTTGAGATGCTCGAGAAGGCATGCACCTCAGAAGCAAAGGATATCAAGCAGATAGTTGCATCTGTGGTCAAGACATATCATCCGGATCTTGAGGACTAAAATATCTTTTGTTTAAACCGGAAGCGAGGAACATAACTATGGAAAAGAGACAGATTTCATTTTCACCACCTGATATAACAGAGGCAGAGGTGTCAGCTGTTGCTGATGCGCTTCGAAGCGGCTGGATTACAACAGGTCCAAGGACTAAGGAATTCGAGAAGAGGATTGCTAAGCTATGCGGCACGAATAAGGCTGTGGCTCTTGGCTCTGCTACTGCATGTCTTGAGTCGATATTCAGATTCCTAGGAATAGATGCAGGTGATGAGGTCATCACAAGTGCATACACTTATACTGCATCTGCAAGCCCTGCTGTGCATGTCGGTGCTACCCTTAAGTTTATAGACGTAGCTCCTGATTCCTTTGAGATGGATTACGATGCCTTAGAAGCCACTATTACAGAAAAGACAAAGGTTATCGTGCCGGTTGATATTGCGGGTGTGCCTTGCGACTATGACAGGATTTTTGATATTGTGGAAAGAAAAAAGGATCTTTTTCATCCGTCAAACGATGTGCAGAGGGCAATCGGACGTGTGATTGTGGCGGTTGATTCAGCTCATGCCTTCGGCGCCTCATACATGAGAGACGGTGAGCGGATTATGTGTGGCAATGTAGCTGATTTTACAAGCTTTTCGTTCCATGCGGTCAAGAATCTGACCACCGCAGAGGGAGGAGCACTCACCTGGAAACCTATAGAGGGCTTTGATGATGAGTATATCTACAAGCAGTTTATGCTGCTTTCACTCCACGGACAGACAAAGGATGCTTTGCACAAGAATGGTCTGGGCAACTGGGAGTATGATATTGTGGCTCCTTCATATAAGTGTAATATGACGGATATCCAGGCTGCCATTGGTCTGGTACAGCTTGACAGATATGACGGGCTTCTCAAGAGGCGCCGTGATATTATAGAGCGCTATGATACGGCATTTAAGCCACTTGGACTCTTGACAGTGCCTCATTTTACAGACAGGCATACATCAAGCGGACATCTGTATCTGCTTCGCATACCGGGCATCGGTGTGGACAGGCGCAATGAGCTTATAGTGCAGATGGCGGAGCGAGGTATCGCCACAAATGTGCATTACAAGCCGCTTCCAATGATGACAGCATATAAGAATATGGGCTTTGATATAGCCGATTTTCCAAACGCTTATCATCAGTATGAGAATGAGATTACACTTCCTCTAAACACAAAGCTGAGTGATGAGGATGTGGAGTATATAATTAATAATTTATTGGAGATTTTACATGAGTAGATGGAGAACATGGGGAGAGATTCCTACATTCATGAAAAATGATTTTACACTTAAATATTACAGGCATCTGAGCAGAAAGAGGACAAGCATGGTATTCAAACGCATTTTTGATGTGATTATGTCCGCTGTTCTTCTTGTGCTGCTTTCGCCTGTTATACTGGTCCTTGCTGTCTGGATAAAGGTGGATAGCAAAGGACCTGTTTTTTTCAGGCAGGAGCGTATTACACAGTACGGCAGGAAGTTTCGCATATTCAAGTTCAGGACTATGGTGAATGATGCTGACAAAAAGGGCTCACTGGTGACTATCGGTGGGGATTCAAGAATAACAAGGGTCGGCGCTGTCATCAGAAAATACAGGCTTGACGAGATTCCGCAGCTCATAAATGTGCTCTGTGGTGATATGAGCTTTGTTGGCACAAGACCTGAGGTGGAGAAGTATGTCATGGCATATACACCTGCGATGATGGCGACACTTCTGATGCCAGCCGGAATCACAAGCGAGGCAAGCATCAGGTATAAGGATGAGGACAGGCTTCTTGAGGCTTCTGATGATGTGGATTACACATATATCCACAAGGTGCTGCCGGGCAAGATGAGGTACAATCTTAAGTATTTAAAGAAGTTTTCGCTGATAAATGATATCAGACTGTGCATTGAGACTGTGCTTGCAGTGATACATTAGTCTGCTTGTCTGGGAGGATGATATTTATGAATAAAGTTAAATTTTCAGTATTACTGTCAATTTATTACAAGGAAAAGCCTGAGTATTTCAGGGAGTGCATGGAAAGTATATATTCACAGACTGTTTTACCGGACGAGATAGTGCTGGTGGAGGATGGCAGGCTGACAGATGAGCTTTATGAGGCAATCAGTGAGTATGAATGCAGGCCTTCGGAGATAAATTTTGTTACGGTAAAGCTTGAAAAAAACAGCGGGCTCGGTCTTGCTCTTGCTGAAGGCATAAAGCACTGCTCTAATGAGCTTGTGGCAAGGATGGACACGGATGATATATGCGTGCCTGACCGGTTTGAAAGACAGCTGAATGCTTTTTCGGAAAATCCGGGGCTTGATATCATAGGTGGCTACATCAGCGAGTTTTCCGATGATACACATAATATTTTATCAGAGAGGACAGTGCCTCTCGGAAATTATGTGATAAAGCAGTATCAGAGAAAGCGCGATGCGTTCAATCACATGACTGTTATGTACAAAAGGTCTGCAGTGCTTGCTGCGGGCAATTATCAGGACTGTCTGCTTATGGAGGATTCTCTTCTTTGGGCGAATATGATCAGAAATCACTGCCGTATGGCAAATATAGGTGAGACTCTTGTGTATGCCAGAACCGGTGATGATATGCTAAGGAGGCGTGGCGGCTTTGATTATTTCCTTAAATACAAAGCCGGAAGGAAACGTATTTTAAAGACAGGGACCATAAGTGCAGCCGATTATTTTGTTACGGTTGCGGTACAGCTTGTTGTCTGTATGATGCCACTTTGGATGAGAAGCCTTGTGTTTAAAAAAATATTAAGGAACTAAAACTTTTCAAATGCACGTTAATGTGGTAAAATCGGTATGGTTAACATTAATAGGCTTATTTACTAGCTGATACAGGAGGTTAATATAAATGGATTTTAGAGCGGAGTACGAGAAATGGTGCACAGACCCATATTTTGATGAGGCTACAAAGGCTGAGCTTAAGGCTATCGCAGGTGATGATAAGGAGATAGAGGACAGATTCTATCGCACACTTGAGTTTGGTACAGCAGGTCTTCGTGGTGTAATAGGAGCCGGCACCAACAGGATGAATATATACACAGTCCGTCAGGCTACCCAGGGACTGGCAAATTACATACTTTCACAGGGAGAGGACGCAGTAAAGAGAGGTGTTGCAATCGCACATGACTCACGTAATATGCATGATGAGTTCACAGATGCTACAGCACTTTGCCTTGCTGCAAACGGAATCAAGACATATGTATTCCCACAGCTTGCACCTGTTCCGGAGCTTTCATACGCAGTAAGGACACTCGGCACGATAGCCGGTGTTGTTATCACAGCAAGCCACAATCCTCGTGAGTACAATGGATACAAGGTTTACTGGGAGGATGGCGCACAGGTTACTCCACCTCATGATACAAGCATCATGGCTGAGGTGGCAAAGGTTACATCATTTGACCAGGTTAAGACTATGGACAAGGCTGCTGCTATTGAGGCAGGTCTTTACAATGTCATCTCTGATGAGGTTGAGGAGGGATATTTCGGAGAGCTCCGCAAGCTTTCTATCCATCCTGAGATCATCAAGGCTATGGCAAAGGATATCAAGATTGTTTACACACCACTCCACGGCACAGGACTTCGCCCTGTACAGAGAGTGCTTAAGGATATGGGCTTTGAGAATGTATACATTGAGCCAAGCCAGGCAGTGCCTGACGGCAATTTCCCTACATGTCCTTATCCAAATCCTGAGAATCCTGATGCATGGAAGCTCGCGCTTGAGCTGGCGAAGGAGAAGGATGCTGATATCGTTTTAGCAACTGACCCTGATGCCGACAGACTCGGTGTATACTGCAAGGATACAAAGACAGGTGAGTATGTGACATTTACAGGAAATATGTCAGCTATGCTTATCGGTGAGTACATTTTAAGCCAGAAGAGTGCCAATGGTACTTTGCCTGAGAAGCCAGCATTTGTTGAGTCAATTGTTTCAACAGATATGGGTAAGGCAATTGCTGCAGCATATGGCGTGAAGCATATCGAGGTGCTCACAGGCTTTAAGTATATCGGTGAGCAGATGCTCAAATTCGAAAAGACCGGCTGCAACAACTATGTATTCGGTATGGAGGAGAGCTACGGATGTTTACCTGGCACATATGCAAGGGATAAGGATGCTCCTGCAGCAGTTTGTATGCTGTGTGAGGTGGCTGCCTTCTACAAGTCACAGGGCAAGACTCTTTGGGATGGCATGATTGACATGTACGAGAAGTATGGCTACTACAGAGAGGGCATTTCCACACTTACCTTAAAGGGTATTGATGGTGCCGCACAGATAAATGAGATTATGACAAAGGCACGTGCCGCTGAGCCAAAGAAGTTTGGCGATTATCAGGTGCTTGCTATCCGTGATTACAAGAATGACACAAGAAAAGATATGACAACAGGAAAGGTTGAGCCGACAGGTCTTCCTTCTTCCAATGTACTTTACTACGAACTTAACGATAACGCTTGGTGCTGTGTACGCCCTTCTGGTACAGAGCCTAAGATTAAATTCTATTTCGGAGTTAAAGGAGTGTCTCTTGAAGATTCACAGGCTAAGCTTGATGCTTTGTCAGCTGAGGTTCTCGGACAGTTTGAATAAAGACTATGATGAAAATATACATTTGCCCGGATTGTGGCTGGATACGGATGGTTTCAAGAAGGAAAGAGGTTGAATGCTTCAAGTGTGGCAGGCCGCAGATGCGTCTGACGAATCTGGAGTTTGGAAAATATACCAATATGTCAGAGAAGGAGCGTCAGGACTACGCAGACGCATGGCTTTACATTCATAGGAAAAAGGAAAAATAACATGGCAAAGAAGAGAAGAAGAAAAAAGAAAAGAAGTGGACGTAAGAAGATTATACTCTTTGTATTAGAAATCCTGCTACTGTTAATTGTTCTGCTTGTGGTTTGGCTTTACAATAAGACGCTCGGACAGGTTAAATATGAGGATGCGCTGACCAATAGTGAGGCCGGAATCAATGAGGATATCGATGATGATGCTCTTGCCAATATGCATGGATATCTCAATGTAGCTTTGTTTGGTCTGGACAACAGAAGTAATGGTTCATACAATGAGGGAAATTCCGATTGTATCATGATTGCAAGTCTGAATTATGATACTAAGGAGGTTCAGTTGGTATCTGTATATAGAGATACGTATCTTCCGATTGGCAATGGAAAATTTGCGAAGGCAAATGCAGCATATGCTAATGGTGGAGCAAAGAAGGCTGTAGCTATGCTTAATTCAAATTTGGATTTGAATATTACGAAGTATGTTTGTGTTGATTGGAAGGCTCTTGTAGATGCTATAGATGATATCGGAGGTCTTGATCTTGAGATTACTAAGGCAGAGATGAAGGAAATCAATTATCTGATTCCAGAGGTTGATTATACTACAGGATATAATACTCCTTATCTTGAGGGGGATGGCATGCAGCACCTTGATGGAACTCAGGCTACGTGCTATGCACGTATCAGAAGCACCTCCGGTGATGATTTCTTAAGAGCATCCCGTCAGAGAATTGTGCTTCAGGCTATGCTTGACAAGGCTAAGCAGTCAGATTTAGGCTCGCTCACAGAGATGTGTAAGGATATCATGAGTCAGATAAGTACCAATTTTACCGCTGCGGAAATTGTTCAGTATGCAACAGCTGTTACAAAATATCAGATGAAGGAGACAACAGGCTTCCCATTTGAACTGACTACAATGAATCTGTCAACTACGGGCGATACCGTTATTCCTATAGACCTGGCACAGAATGTTTCTGAGCTTCATCAGTTCCTGTTTAATGAGACTGATTACCAGCCAACAGATACTGTTCAGACCGTAAGTGATAAGATTGCTAAAAAGACAGGTGTTACATCTAAGACTTCAGCATTCGACCTCACGCAGTACAATGATACTGTTGGCTCTGATGGAACCGAAGGGGCAAAGAAAAAGAATAAGGACAAGCAGGATGCCCTGAAGAAGAGCCAGTCAGAATCTGAAAATAGTTCAGGAAAAAAATCATCATCCGATGATTCAGATGACTAAATGGTTAAATACAGCTATTAGGGAGAATTTATGAAAACAGAAATCAAAGAAAAAATAACAGCAACAAACCAGAAATACTTAAAGAAATTCTTAACAGAGGAAGCACCGGCAAAGCTTGAGTCACAGCTTGAGCACATGGACTGGTCGTACCTTGATATGATTCACAACAAGGAGCAGCAGAGAGGTACATTCTCACCGCTTGCTGCTATGGAGCTTTCAGAGATAGAGGCAAATAAGGACAAATACCTTGCAACAGGTCTTGATGCTGTCAAGAATGGCAAGGTCGGTGCAATTCTTCTTGCCGGTGGACAGGGTACACGTCTTGGCTTTGACAAGGCTAAGGGCATGTTCAATATCGGAAAGACAAAGGAACTCTATATCTTTGAGCAGCTTGTCGCAAACCTCATGAAGGTTACAAATCAGACCGGTACATGGGTGCCTCTGTATGTTATGACAAGCGAGATAAATGATAGCATGACAAGAGAGTTCTTTGAAGAGCACGACTATTTTGGATACAACAAGGACTATGTGAAGTTTTTCGTGCAGGAGATGGTTCCGGCAGTTGATTTTGATGGAAATCTGCTCATGAAATCTGAGGATTCACTTGCCATGTCACCAAACGGTAACGGTGGATGGTTCAAGTCGCTTATCAATGCCGGTCTTGACAAGGATTTGAAAGACAAGGGTGTTGAGTGGCTCAATGTATTTGCAGTGGACAATGTGCTTCAGCAGATTGCAGACCCTGTATTTGTCGGTGCTACAATAGAGTCCGGCTGTGTCAGCGGCTCTAAGGTGGTCAGAAAATGCGATCCATATGAGAGAGTCGGTGCTATGTGCCTTGAGAATGGCAAGCCTTCGATTGTCGAGTATTACGAGCTCACTCCGGAGATGGCAGAGGCAAAGAACGAGAATGGTTCATTGCAGTATGGCTTTGGTGTTATCTTAAACTATTTATTCCGCGTGGACAAGCTCATGGCTATTGCAGAGAAGAGCCTTCCGCTTCATGTGGTAGAGAAGAAGGTGCCTTACATTGATGAGAACGGCACAGAGCATAAGCCTGAGACTCCAAACGCATACAAGTTCGAGACACTCATTCTCGATATGGTATACATGATGGACAACAGCCTGCCATTTGAGGTAGACAGAGAGAAGGAGTTTGCACCTGTAAAGAATGCGACAGGTACAGATTCTGTTGAGACAGCGAGAGCGCTCCTTGAGAAGAACGGAATTGAAATTTAATATATGATTTATGGTAACTGTTCATTGGCAGGGATGTATTGATATTCTGCAATTTCTATTTATCGCAGATTAAGAGGAGCATCTGCTGATGAGCAGTTATTTTTGTTTTTATAATCGCGTAGTGGTCTGCAATGGGGGCATGGGCTACAAATAGTTAATTGATTTATGAAAAAATAAATAATCTCGTCACAAATTAAACACAGTTGGACAGTATACTTCTAATTGTAAACGAAAGGAGAAACTATTATGGATAACAATTATGGAAATATGAATAATACAAATAATACTAATGGTACAAATAACTCAAACAATACAAACAATGTAAATTTCACAATGTCCGGTAATCCTTACAATCCGGATGAGCCACAGAAGGCAGCACAGACAAGTAATACATCAGCTGGAAACTATTCACAGAATTATAATCCGTATTCACAGGCTTCTGCAGCAGGACAGGCAAATACAAATCAGTCATATGCATACCAGCAGACTGCAAAGCCTAAGAAACAGAGAACACCTAGAAAGCCGGGTGCATTCGGACCATTTGCAGCAAAGACTGTAGCGGCAGCTCTTATTTTCGGACTTGTCGGAGGCAGCGTTTTCACAGGAGTAAGCTATATTGGTACGAAAGCTATTTCAAATTCTTCTACTGCAAGTGCAAAGCTTTCCACTACAACATCAGGTGGGGCAAAGCAGACATCCTCAGGTGATGCAAAGGATCTGACAGATGTTTCATCTGTTGTCGATGAGGTTATGCCTAGCATCGTTGCGATCACAAATACAGGAACAGTCACCTACAACAGCTTTTTCGGAAAGAAGTCACAGCAGTCACAGAGCTGCGGCTCAGGTATCATTGTGAGTGAGGATGATGATTATCTCTACATTGCTACAAACAACCATGTTGTAGCAGATTCAGAGGAGCTTACAGTACAGTTTGATGATGATTCTGTGGTAAAGGCAGAAATCAGAGGAACAGATCCGGACGATGATCTTGCAGTTGTACGTGTAAAGAAATCAGACCTTGGAAAAGATACTTACTCAAATATCAAGATTGCAACAATCGGAGATTCAGACAGTGTAGCTGTTGGAAGTCCGGCAATCGCTATAGGCAATGCACTCGGATACGGACAGTCTGTCACAACAGGTATAGTAAGTGCACTTAACAGAACTGTCACTACACAGGATTCACAGACAGGCGAGACTGTAACTAACAACAATCTCATCCAGACAGATGCAGCAATAAACCCCGGAAACAGTGGTGGAGCACTCTTAAATGAAAACGGTGAGGTTATCGGTATCAACTCCGTAAAATATTCTTCGACAGATGTTGAGGGTATCGGATATGCAATTCCGATGTCAGTTGCAAAGCCTATTATTGAGAGCCTCATTCAGGATGGAAAGTATACAAACGAGAATCAGGCATACCTTGGAATAAAGGGTGGCGATGTTTCATCTGAGATGGTAGCCTACGGCTTCCCACAGGGTGTGTATGTTTCATCTGTTTCAGCTGGTTCAGGTGCCGCAAATGCCGGCTTACAGGAGGGAGATATCATTACCGCTGTTGACAGCACAAAGATTTCTTCTATGACAGAGTTGCAGTCAGCATTAAAGAGCTACAAGGCCGGAGATAAGGTTACTCTTACCGTTGCCCGCCAGAGTGGCAGACAGTATGAAGAGAGCAAGGTTGAAGTAACCTTAAGCTCTGCAAAGGATATTCAGCAGTAATTCCGGCGCGGTTTCTCCTCACCCCTGCGTCCATGCAGGGGTGTTTCTGCGTTTCTTGGGCATAATTTCTACAGTATCTAAACCACTTCGCTATTCGCTCCTGCGAGAGTACGTGTGCGCCACCGGTACCCGGGGCTTACGTCCCTTACGCTGTGGCAGATATGCGCTTACGTGTGCGCCATCGCTACGCTCGGCTTACGTTCGCTGCACTATGGCAGAATGTTGGTTAATGTTGTTCAAATCAGTTCAAAGGACTAGACAAATTCCCTAGAATATTAGATAATGTATATAAATAATTTTGATTTTGCACCGCATGAGAATTATTCAAAATTGATGGTTCATAAGTGTATTTATCATAGTATACATATGGGTTTATGATTATGACAGATAATACACATTTAGCGGATGCAGCATAGGAGGTCGGCATGAAGAAGAAAAAAATAGTTATCGCACTCGGACATGATGCCCTTGGAACAACTCTTCCGGAGCAGCACGAGGCTACAAAGCATACAGCAAAGGCAGTTGCAGATTTTATCAGGGACGATTATGAGGTTGTTATTACTCACAGCAACGGACCGCAGGTGGGCATGATTCACACCGCGATGTCTGAGTTTTGCAGGATTTATCCTGAGTATACAGCTACACCTACAGCAGTCTGCTCTGCAATGAGCCAGGGCTATATAGGATATGATTTACAGAATGCTATCCGTACAGAGCTTCTGGGCAGAGGTATTTACAAGACAGTTTCTACAATACTTACACAGGTGGTTGTTGACCCATATGATGAGGCTTTTTATCATCCGACAAAGATCATCGGCCGTGTTATGACAGAGGCTGAGGCTGAGGAAGAGGAGAAGAAGGGCAACCATGTGACACAGGTTGAGGGAGGCTACAGAAGAGTTGTGGCAGCTCCAAAGCCTGTTGATATAGTGGAAAAGGATGCTATTAAGGCTCTTGTTGATGCGGATCAGGTTGTTATCGCATGTGGTGGCGGCGGAATCCCTGTTTTAGCACAGGATAATAAGCTTCAGGGCGCCAGTGCTGTTATCGAGAAGGATCTTGCAGCAGGAAAGCTTGCAGATACTCTTGATGCTGACAGACTTGTTATACTTACAAGCGTTGACAAGGTCTGCCTGAACTATGGCAAGGAGGATGAGAAGCCGCTTGATACCATGACTGTTGATGAGGCAAAGAAGTACCTTGCAGCAGGCGAGTTTGATGAGGGTACCATGGCTCCAAAGATTGAGGCGGCTATCGACTTTATCGGTGACTCTGCCATCCGTTCAGTGCTTATCACAAAGCTCAACAAAGAGGGCAAGACTGTTTCAGGTGGTATGGGCACTTTAATTACAAAGTAGAGCTTAATTGTTATAATTCACATATATCCCACACGTCTATATGCATTTTGCAGAGCAGATGTGTGGGTAGTTTTATAAAAACATCGTGCGGTTTTGCGAATGTGCGTGGGGTGGTTCTGAAGAGTTGAAAACAAGGTAACTATTCAGAACCTCCGAGAACAAGAAAAGTAAGATAGAAGGTAACACAAAATGAGTGAGAAAAGGCTTCAAAAGAGAGATGAAATCTCAGACGAGTACAAATGGAAGCTTGAGGATATGTATGAGACAGATGAGCTGTGGGAGGCTGAGTGTGAAAAAGCGTCACAGCTTGCAGAAAAACTTTCGGGCTTTAAGGGACATCTGGCAGACAGTGCAGCAACGCTGCTTGATTTTTTTAAGAAGCAGGATGAGTTGTCTTATTATTTGGAGCGTATAGTGGTTTATGCGAATGAGCGCTCACATCAGGACACTGCTGTGTCGAAATATCAGGCATATGTGTCAAAGGCAGAGACACTGACTGTTCAGGCATCAGGTGCGCTGGCATTTGCGAGTCCGGAGATTTTGCAGATAGATGATAAAAGGCTTGAGAGCTTTTACAGTGAGAGCAATGAGCTTATGCACTATAAGCGTGCGATTGATGAGATAATGCGCCAGAAAGAGCATACTTTATCGGCTGCAGAGGAGAATATCCTGGCGCAGTGCGGTGAGATGGCTGCAGCACCGGAGAATATATTCAGCATGTTCAACAACGCGGATATCAAATTCCCGTATATCACTGATGTCGAGGGAAATAAAATCCGTATCACGCATGGCAATTTCATAGATTTTTTAAGCAGCAAGGACAGAAGCCTGCGCAAGCAGGTGTTCCGTGGAGTCTATGATTCGTACAAGAAGTGGAGCAATACTGTTTCCATGATGTACATCAGCAAGCTGAAAAATGACACTTTTTATGCAAGGGTAAGAAAATATGACAGCGCAAGGGCCATGTATTTATCCGATGGTGATATTCCTGAGAGCGTATATGACAATCTGATTGAGACGGTTCACGCACATCTGCCGGCTCTGCACAGGTACATGGCGCTTAGGAAGAAGCTTTTAGGTGTGGAGCATCTGCATATGTATGATTTGTTTGCACCGATTGTGGACAATGTACAGACCACATACACTTATGATGAGGCAAAAAAGCTTGTGGCAAAGGCACTTGAGCCTATGGGAGATGAGTATGTAAGCGTACTTAAGTCTGGCATGGAGAGTGGCTGGATAGATGTATATGAGAATGAGAACAAGAGAAGCGGTGCGTATTCATGGGGCGCTTACGGCACTCATCCGTATGTGCTTTTGAACTATGCCGACAATCTGGACAGTGTGTTTACGCTAGCTCATGAGATGGGACATGCGATGCATACATACTATTCAAATGAGCATCAGAGCATCACCTACGCAGGATACCTGATTTTTGTGGCAGAGGTTGCATCCACCTGCAATGAGTCGCTTCTAATGCACTATATGCTTGAGCATTGTGAGGATGAGAATGAGAGAAAATATCTCATGACACATTTTCTGGACGGCTTCAGGACGACACTTTTCAGGCAGGCGCAGTTTGCAGAGTTTGAGCATATAGCACACCGGAAAATGCAAAAGGGCGAGCCGGTTACTAAGGATGTGCTAAATGAACTGTGGCATGAGCTGAATGTGCAGTACTACGGACCGGATATGCGCGTGGATGATGAGATATCATATGAGTGGATGCGCATACCGCATTTTTACACACCGTACTATGTATATCAGTACTCGACAGGCTATTCGGCAGCAGTTGCTTTTTCAAAAAAGATACTTGAGGAGGGAAAGCCTGCTGTGGATAAGTACATAGGAAATTTCCTGTGCGGTGGATGCTCGAAGAATCCAATCGAGCTGCTAAAGAGTGCCGGTGTCGATATGAGCACACCAAAGCCTGTGGATGACGCACTCAATGTATTTGAGGATTATCTGAAGCAGTTTGAGACAGCAACTAAGTAAGGAGAAACATTTTTATGGAAAGAATTAAAAGCTTTACAATCAATCATAATATTCTTAAACCTGGATTTTATATTTCAAGAAAAGACGGAGAAATCGTTACATACGACCTTCGTACAAGAAAACCTAATGCAGGAGATTATATGTCCAATTCAGCTATGCACTCAGTGGAGCATATGTTTGCGACATGTGTGAGAAACTCTGAGATTGCAGATGATGTGGTATATTTTGGACCGATGGGCTGTCAGACAGGCTTCTATCTCGTTGTGAGGAATGTCGAGCCGGGGAAGGTTTTTGAAATCACCAAAGAGGTCTTAAAGCAAATACTTGAGTATGATGGACCGGTGTTTGGTGCATCAGCCATAGAGTGCGGACATTACGAGAATCTGTCACTTGACGAGGCAAAGAAGGAGTGCCGTGCATATCTTAAGGTGCTTGAGAGCCAGACAAATATGGAGTTTACTTATCCACAGTAAACAGGTATTAAGCTTTGACAGAAGTTGTATTGAGTACAGGAAAATCTGATGCTTACATGTGCGTATGACGCATCAGTCTTGGGTTCTCAGTGGTTCTGGATAGTTATATAGAAAGATAATATAATAGCAAGATAGCAGGAATGGAGAAATAAAATGACAATAGGTGTAATTGGTGCAATGCAGATGGAGGTCGATGACCTAAAGGCTCAGATGACAGACACACAGACAGAGGTTTACAGCGGAGTGGAGTTTGTTGAGGGTAAAATCGGTGATCAGTATGTTGTTGCGGCAAAATGCGGAATAGGAAAGGTGTTTGCGGCAATATGTGCAGAGGCCATGATTTTGAAATATGATGTAGATATGATTGTCAATATCGGAGTGGCAGGAACTTTGACAAAGGACTTAAATGTGCTTGACGTGGCAGTAGCCACAAATGTGCTGCAGCACGATATGGATACATCGCCAATCGGAGACCCGAAGGGACTTCTTTCAGGCATCAACATGATTCTGCTTCCGGCAGATACAAAAATGGTGGAGCTCATGTGCTCATGCTTAGCTGACAGGAATATCCACTACAAAAAGGGCAATATCGCAACAGGAGATCAGTTTATTGCCACAAAGGAGCAGAAGGATTATATTTCGAATACCTTTGATGCAATCGCAGCAGAGATGGAGGGCGGCAGCATCGGTCATGTGTGCTATGTGAACAAGGTGCCATTTGCCATTCTTCGCTCAATATCAGACGGCGATGGCGGTGAGACAGATTACCAGACCTTTGCGGAGAAGGCTGCGCATCAGTCGATTGAGGTAGTGCTTGAGTTCATCGGAAGGGCAGAAGAACTGAAATAGAGTTATCTCATTACTCATAATTTGTGATAATAAAGAATAGTATATAGCATGAGTGAATACAGAGCATACATGCAAAATACAAAACTACATAATGGGACAAAACGAAAGAAACGCCGACACAGATTCCTTTTTGGAGTGCTGCTGTCGGCGCTTCTTATTACAGGCGCTTTATATGGCAGAGAATATGACATATCGCAGCTGAAAAATATAGAGGTGATGGAGACACTTAGCAGTGCTGTGAGTCAGTTCGGGGACAGAAAGCTGCCTGTATATTCGGTTCAGACAACAGAAAAAAAGATAGCCCTCTCATTTGACTGTGCCTGGGGAGCAGAGGATTTTGACGGTATGATGGAGACACTTGACAAGCACAACGTAAAGGCTACATTTTTTATGACCGGAGGGTTTGTGAGCGATAATCCTGAATGTGTAAAGACGCTGGTTGAAAAAGGGCATGAGCCGGGAAATCACAGTGAGCACCACTATGATATGGCAACAATCACGGCAGGCGAGATGAAGACGGAGATAATGGATGTGCACAAAAAGGTCAAGGAGCTGACCGGAAAGGATATGAAGGTATTCAGACCGCCATACGGCTCGTACAACAATGAGCTGATCGACACAGTGTATGGCTGTGACTATTATCCAATCCAGTGGGATGTGGATTCGCTTGACTGGAAAAACTATGGTGTGCAAAATGTCATAGATACTGTGTGCAATCATAAAAGCTTAGATTGCGGCTCAATAATACTCTGCCATCTTGGAGCCAAGTACACCTCGCAGGCACTCGATGAGATGCTTACAAAGCTGCAGGGCATGGGCTATGAGATAGTTCCGGTATCAAAGCTTATTATGACAGAAGGCTATCATATGGATGCAAACGGCATGCAGATCAAGGACTGATCGATTTTTTAAATTAATATTTTAGTCAATATTTTAGCCCCTTACGATATTGTTATTTACAGACAAGTGTGATAAACTAAAACTATATTTTAAAGAAGCTGTGAGACAGCTATGGGGGTAAATTATATGACAGATACAGGTTTTTTAGTAGCATTCTTTATAGTTATATTTTTAGTTATCATCTTCGCACTTGTCGCTGTGATAGGGGCTGTTACAAGTGCTGTTGCAGGTATCAATGATGATGAGGATGAGACAGAGGAAGAGGGCATCTGAAGCTGCAATAAATAAAAAATCTTAAAAGAGATTAAAAGACATTTAAGGACATCGAATTATATTAATCGTATAATTGGGTGTCTTTTTATTGTCAAAATCTCTTAAAAAAGTATAAACCAATTGAGTTGCAATCCGCCACATTGTATAATAAAAGTATAACAGCGAATTAAATTTATTGTGAAAATCGTAGTAATCACAATGTCTATCAAATTAAGGTAAGAATTATCAAAGAAAAAGAAAAGGAGGGGTCAGATGATATCCAGATATAGTGTAAAAAAGCCGTTTACCGTACTTGTGGGGGTACTGTTGGTAATTGTACTCGGTGTTGTATCACTTAGCAGGATGACGACGGATCTGCTGCCGGATATGAGCTTTCAGTATGCTCTAATCGTGACAACAGATATGGGAGCAAGTCCACAGGAGGTGGAGAGCGATGTCACCGCGCCGCTTGAAGCAGCCATGGCAACTACGTCCAATATCAAAAATGTAAGCTCAATGTCATATAACAGCTATTCTCTGGTGACCTGCGAGTATGAGCAGAATGCCAACATGGATTCTGTAGTGATAGAGATGCAGCAGAAAATAGATCAGGTTAAGGCAGGCTGGAAGGATGGAGTGGGTACTCCGACCATCATGAAGATAAATCCGGACATGCTTCCAATCATGATGACTGCCGTGGATATGGATGGGAAAAGCAAGTCGGAAATCACCGACTTTGTGGAAAACACACTAAAGCCTGCCATTGAGAGTACAGAGGGAGTCGCATCAGTGACTGCAACAGGTGAGCTCACCGAGCAGATACAGGTCACGATGAATCAGACCAAGATAGATGCGCTCAATGAGAAAATTAAAAATGCCGTTTCAAAGAAATTTGACGATGCAAAAAGTCAGATGGATGATGCAAGCGCAAAGATAGAGAGCGGACAAAACGCAATCACATCTGCATCGGATCAGATGAGCGCGGGAGTGGATACGCTAAAGGATCAAAAGGCAAAGCTTGCAGAGCAAAAGACTCAGCTAGAGAGCACGCTTACAAGCTTAAACGAGCAGAAGAGCCAGCTTGAAACAATTCAGTCAGCTCTTTCAGACTTCATGAATAGTGACACATATACAAAAACTATTCCGTCACTCAAAGAGGGCGCAAATGCACCGGGTGAAGCAGGAGCAGCTTTAAAAGCACAGCTTGAGCAGGTTGATAAGCAGATTGCATCACAGTTTTCAGGACTCTCGGCGCTTGGAATCACTGTAAACACAGCGGATGATCTGCCGGCGGCAGCGTCAGCGATAGCACAGACTCTCATTCAGGTGAATACAGGGATAGAGCAGTGCCAGAGCGGGCTTGACCAGATAGCACAAGGAGAGACAGCACTTTTAGATGCCTATGATAATCTAAACAGCCAGGCAGCTATAAGCTCTATAAGCATAGGACAGCAGTCGGCACAGCTTGCAACAGCAGCGGCATCTCTTGACAGCTCAAAGAAGGAGCTTGAAAAGAGCAAGGATGATGCACTTGATAAGTCAAACTTAAATGCAGTTTTAACAATTGACTCGCTCTCACAGCTCCTTGTCGCACAGAATTTTGACATGCCTGCAGGCTATGTAAATGATTCAAACGGCACGCAGTACATAGTACAGGTGGGAGATAAGGTAAAATCAATTGATGATTTAACAAATCTTGTACTCATGGATATGAATCTTGACGGAATAGATGCAATCCATGTCTCAGATGTGGCTGATGTTGAGATGACTGACAACTCGGATGAGACATATGCCATTATAAATGGCAATCCGGGCATCATTCTTTCTATGGAGAAGCAGACCGGCTACTCTACCGGAGATGTCACAGACCGCCTTTTGGACAAATTTGATTCACTTGAAAAGGAAAATGACGGATTACATACCACAGTGCTCATGAACCAGGGCGTATACATCGACATGGTCGTAAAGAGTGTTATGCAAAATATGATAGTCGGAGCAATCCTTGCAATTATAGTATTGCTTTTATTCCTAAAGGATATAAAGCCGACACTTGTTATCGCGGCATCAATTCCTCTTTCAGTGATTGTTGCAGTGGTGCTTATGTACTTTACGGATATCACACTAAACATCATTTCGATGTCGGGACTTGTGCTTGGAATAGGAATGCTGGTGGATAACTCAATCGTAGTAATTGAGAATATCTACAGACTAAGGGGCGAGGGCTATTCGGTAAAGAAGGCGGCTGTCGAGGGTGCAAATCAGGTGGCAGGAGCCATTTTTGCCTCTACACTCACCACGGTAAGTGTGTACGCACCAATCATCTTTACAGATGGAATCACAAGACAGCTCTTCGTGGACCTTGCGCTTACGGTAGCGTTTACACTTATGGCTTCTCTTGTCGTGGCGCTCACATTTGTACCGGCAATTGCATCAGGAATGCTTAAAAGGACGAGGGATATAAAGCATCCGTGGTTTGACCGCTTTAAGGACTGGTATGGAAATGTGCTCGGTGCATGTCTTAGATTTAAGCCGGTGGTATTTATCGTGGCAGTAGTGCTTTTAGTCGGAAGTGGCGCACTTTGCATGTCAAGGGGCATGACCTTTATGGATATGGACATGGAGTCGAATCAGATTTCACTCACCATAGAGGCAAAGGATGACGAAAAGCTTGACTTCAAGCAGCTTACAGAGATGTCCGATAAGGTCATGGATAAAATCTCCGATATAAAGGGCATAGACACAATAGGAGCTACGGCCGGAGGCAGTTCGACCATGAATCTGATGAGCTCAGGAAGCGACAGCGTGAGCATGTATATACTGCTTGATGAGAAGTCGGATGTTTCGTCGGATAAGGTAATAGACGAGATTGAAAAGCGCACAAAGGATTTGGACTGCAAGGTGACTGCAGACTCTTCATCAATGGACTATTCAGCTTATTTTGGAAGCGGTCTTTCAGTCCGTATAAAGGGCAATGATATAGACAAGCTGCAGGAGCTGGCAGGTCAGGTGGCAGATATCCTTGAGGATACAAAGGGCGTGACAGATATAGATGACGGCCTTGGTGATACAACCAATGAGCTTAAGATAGCTGTGGACAAGGAAAAGGCAGCAAAGTATGGCTATACGGTGGCTCAGGTATACCAGCTCATATCAGGTGAGATATCATCTCAAAAGAGTGCAACAACCATTACGACCGACATAAAGGACTATGAGGTATACTTACAGTCCGCAGAGCAGTCAGATGTGACTGTGGACGACATCAAAAACCTTACATTTACATACACGGATAACGATGGCAGTAAGAAGGAGATTCCGCTCAGTGATATCTGCACTATTTCGCAGGAGCAGACGCTTAGCACCATCCATCGTGATGCGCAGACCAGATATATCACAGTATCAGGTGCAGTTGATGAAAACCACAATGTTACATTACTTAGCGATAAAGTTAAATCAAAAATTAATAAAATGGACATTCCTGACGGTTATTCCATAGACATGGAGGGTGAGGATGAGACAATAAATGAGTCCATGAATCAGCTTGGCCTTATGCTCGTGCTTGCAGTGATATTTATCTACCTTATCATGGTGGCACAGTTCCAGTCATTGCTATCACCGTTTATTATCATGTTCTGTATACCGCTTGCATTTACAGGAGGCTTTATTGCTCTTTTCATCACGGGAAATGAGCTTGGAATCATATCAATGCTTGGCTTTATCATGCTGGCAGGACTCATTGTAAATAACGGAATTGTGCTCATTGATTACATCAATCAGGCAAGGAGAGAGGGCATGAGCAAGCACGAGGCAATCATAGATGCAGGCCGCACAAGGCTTCGTCCAATCCTTATGACAGCGATGACCACCATACTTGCCATGCTTACATCGGCAGTAGGTATCGGAGACGGCTCAGATATGATAAAGCCGATGGCAATCGCAATAATAGGAGGTCTCGTATACGGAACCGTTCTCACGCTTATCGTAATTCCATGTATTTATGATGCTTTCAACAGGGAGAAGAGCATGGTTGAGGAGGAGCTGTAGGAAGATAGAAGGGGAAAGCTGGAAATATAGAGAGTTGGAGGATTTTTACATGGCAAAGTATATTATGGCATTAGATGCGGGCACTACCAGCAACAGATGTATACTTTTCAATGAGAAGGGCGAGATGTGCAGCGTGGCACAGAAGGAATTTACGCAGTTTTTCCCAAAGCCCGGCTGGGTGGAGCACGATGCAGAGGAAATCTGGGCCACACAGCTTGAGGTGGCAAAGGAGGCAATGGCCAATATCCAGGTTACGGCAGCCGACATATGTGCGATAGGCATTACTAACCAGAGAGAGACCACGATTGTGTGGGACAAAAATACAGGGGAGCCGGTTTATCACGCGATAGTATGGCAGTGCAGGCGCACGGCAGAGTATGCGGATTCACTGAAGGATAAGGGGCTTACCGAGACTTTCAGGAAAAAGACAGGTCTTGTGATAGATGCTTATTTTTCGGCAACTAAGCTCAAGTGGCTCCTTGACAATGTGCCGGGAGTAAGGGAGAGAGCCGAAAGAGGCGAGCTTTTGTTTGGAACAGTCGAGACATGGCTTATATGGAAGCTCACTCAGGGGCAGGTGCATGTCACGGATTATTCCAATGCTTCAAGAACAATGATGTTTAATATCAATACCCTAAAGTGGGATGATGAGATACTTAAGGAGCTTGACATACCAAAGAGCATGCTTCCAAAGCCTATGCCGTCAAGCTGTGTGTACGGTGAGGTGAATCCGGTGTTCTTCGGGGGACCGATTCCCATCGCGGGAGCGGCAGGAGACCAGCAGGCAGCACTTTTTGGACAGACCTGCTTTAGGGCCGGAGAAGCCAAAAATACATATGGCACCGGTTGCTTCCTTCTCATGAACACAGGTGAGATGCCTGTTTCGTCAAAGAACGGACTCGTAACTACAATAGCTTGGGGCATAGACGGCAAGGTGGTATATGCGCTGGAGGGCTCAATATTTGTGGCAGGAGCCTCAATACAGTGGCTTCGCGATGAGATGAAATTTATCGATTCATCAAGTGATTCAGAGTATATGGCAAGAAAGGTAAAGGACACAAACGGCTGCTATGTGGTGCCTGCATTTACAGGGCTTGGAGCACCGTACTGGGATCAGTATGCGAGAGGAACTATTGTGGGTCTTACGAGAGGTGTAAACAAGTACCATGTCATAAGGGCCACTCTGGAATCAATGGCATTTCAGGTAAATGATGTGCTTGAGGCAATGAAGGCTGATTCGGGCATCAATCTCACATCGCTTAAGGTGGACGGCGGCGCCAGTGCCAACAATCTGCTCATGCAGATGCAGGCTGATATCAGCAATGCACCGGTCAACAGGCCTGTGTGCGTGGAGACTACAGCCATGGGTGCAGCGTACCTCGCAGGGCTTGCAGTGGGCTACTGGGACAGCATGGATGATATAAAGAGAAACTGGGCTATTGACCGTGTGTTTGAGCCGGAGATAGAGGCTGATTTAAGGGAAAAGAAACTTAAAATGTGGAAAAAGGCTGTTGCCTGTGCATTTAACTGGGCGAAGGATGACTGAGAGCTGATGTTTGCAATGCTTTAAATGAGTATATTTGAATGAGCTTAGTGGTATAGAAAGTAAAAATATATAATGGAAATTGGTAGGAGAAAATAACATGTATGATGTAGTAATTATAGGAGCGGGAGTATCCGGAAGTGCCTGTGCCAGAGAGCTTTCGAAATATAACCTGTCCATCTGTGTGGTGGAAAAGGAGGAGGACGTGTGCTGTGGCACCTCAAAGGCCAACAGTGCTATTGTCCATTCCGGAATTGACTGTAAGACCGGTACACTTATGGCACAGATGAATATCCGTGGAAATGAGATGATGGACGAGCTTTCAAAGAAGCTTGATTTCGAGTTCAGAAGAAACGGCTCGCTGATATTGTGCTTTAGCGAGGACGATATGCCAAGGCTTAAGGAACTGTATAACCAGGGAATAGCAAACGGAGTGCCGGGACTTGAAATTCTTGATTCAAAGAAAGCACATGAGATGGAGCCAAATCTGTCTGATGAGGTGGTGGCAGCTATTTACTGCCCGACAGGAGGCATTGTATGTCCGTTTGGCATGAATATTGCATTTGCTGAGAATGCTGCGGCAAACGGTGTGGATTTTTTATTTAACACCGAGGTGAAGGATATACAAAAGGAGCAGGCAGGCTATATCCTGACTACTCAAAATGGAGAAATTCATGCACGCTGCGTTGTAAATGCAGCCGGTGTATATGCTGATGTATTTCACAACATGGTGAGTGAAAATAAAATACATATCACACCAAGGCGCGGAGAGTACGAGCTATTAGACAGGGCAGCAGGTGGTATTGTTGACAAGACAATCTTTCAGCTTCCGGGAAAATACGGCAAGGGCGTGCTTGTAACCCCGACAGTACACGGAAATATCCTAATCGGACCTACCGCAGATGATCATGATGACAAGGATGGTACAAATACAACAAGAGCGGGCTTAGCGCATGTTACGACATCCGGCACACGTTCGGTGCCGTCGCTTCCTATGCGTCAGGTCATCACATCGTTTGCAGGAAACCGCGCACATGAGGACGGACATGAGTTTATCATCGAGGAGCTTTCTGATGCACCGTATTTTATTGACTGCGCAGGTATAGAGTCACCGGGCTTATCAAGTGCACCGGCTATCGGCGAGAGAGTGGCAGCAATAGTTGAGGGGCTTTTTAAGCCTTCTGAAAATGTGGACTTCATCGAGACAAGAAAAGGTATTTTAAATCCAAAGAAGCTTTCAGAGGATGAGTATAAAAAGCTGATAAAAGAAAAGCCTGAGTATGGCAATATAATCTGCCGCTGTGAGATGATCACGGAGGGCGAGATAATGGATGCGGTAAACAGACCATTGGGTGCAAAGTCGCTTGATGGTGTGAAGAGACGTACCAGAGCCGGAATGGGCAGGTGTCAGGCGGGCTTCTGTTCTCCGAGAACCATGGAGATTATCGCCAGGGAGAGAGGTGTTTCGCAACTTGACATCACTAAAAGCGGTGGAAGGTCAAGGATAGTCGTTGGAATGAGCAAGAATCGCGGAAAGGCTGTCACACTTTAGTGTGAACGGTAACGATAGATTGATATTGGATTAATATCAGATTAACATAGGGGGACAATATGGAATTTTACGATATTGTGATAGTAGGAGGCGGCCCGGCAGGCCTTGCGGCAGCAGCTTCCGCTAAGAAAAATGGAATAGATAAAATACTTATACTGGAAAGAGACTGCGAGCTTGGCGGTATCTTAAATCAGTGTATACACAACGGCTTTGGCCTGCACACCTTTAAGGAGGAACTCACAGGCCCTGAATATGCCGGCAGATTTATCAAAGAGGTTAAAGAGCTTGGCATAGAGTACAGGCTCAATACGATGGTCATGGATATCTCAACCGGTGACGAGTTCGAAAACGGGGCAGATGACAGGCATGATGTAAAGATAAAAGATGAGGCAAACGATAAAATAGTTACAGCTATGAACCGCACAGACGGACTTTTCCATATCGCTGCAAAGACCGTAATACTTGCGATGGGCTGCAGGGAGAGAGCAAGAGGTGCTCTTAACATACCCGGCTACAGACCGGCAGGAATTTTCTCGGCGGGCACAGCTCAGAGACTGGTGAATATAGAGGGCTATATGCCGGGACGAAAGGTAGTAATACTCGGTTCAGGAGACATTGGTCTTATCATGGCCAGGAGAATGACCTTAGAGGGTGCCAAGGTGCAGGTGGTTGCAGAGCTCATGCCGTATTCGGGAGGCTTGAAGCGTAATATCGTGCAGTGCCTGGATGATTTTGGAATTCCGCTTAAGCTCAGCCACACAGTGGTTGATATAAAGGGCAGGGAGCGTGTGGAGGGCATCACTCTCGCACAGGTGGACGAGCATAACAAGCCCATTGAGGGAACAGAGGAGTTTTACGAGTGCGACACGCTTTTACTCTCATGCGGACTCATTCCGGAAAATGAGATTTCAAAAACAGCCGGTGTAGAGCTCAATCCGGTAACAAGCGGTCCGGTTGTAAACGAAAGCCTTGAGACAAATGTGCCCGGTGTATTTGCCTGCGGAAATGTGCTTCATGTGCATGACCTCGTGGATTACGTGTCAGAGGAAGCGACAGCAGCAGGCCGCCATGCCGCAGAATATGTGAAAAATGGCGGTGATAAGAGTTGCGATGGCAAAGAGATATCGATAACAGCTATAGGCGGAGTACGATATACTGTCCCAAGCACTATAAATACTGCACAAATGGATGATACTGTGACGGTAAGATTTCGAGTGGGAGCTGTGTATAAGAATTGCTATATTGCAGTATATCTGGATGATAAACAGCTGCAGCACCGCAAGCGTCCTGTTATGGCGCCGGGTGAGATGGAGCAGGTAGTGCTTAAGAAGAAGGAGCTCATTGAAACAGACAATCCACGCACAATTACGATAAAGATTGAGGAGGCATAGTATCATGGAAGAAAGAAATTTGACATGTATAGGCTGCCCTCTGGGCTGTGCCCTTAAGGTGACAATAGATGGAGAAAATGTCACAGTAACCGGAAATATCTGCAAGCGCGGAGCAGACTACGGAGCAAAGGAAGTGACGCATCCGACACGAATTGTGACAAGTACAGTCTGTGTGAAAAATGGCACAATACCGATGGTATCCGTAAAGACAGCACAGGATATTCCAAAGGAAAAGATAATGGATGTGATGGAGTGTATCAACCAAATCACGGTAGAGGCACCGGTGTATATAGGAGATGTGCTGCTAAGTGATGTTGCAGCAACTGGTGTGGATATAGTTGCAACGAAGAATGTTGTGCAAAAATCATATTGACAAATCACCCAATGCACTTTAATATTGTAGAAAGAAACAGGCAAATATTTAAAGGCATAAGAAAGAGGAGTACATGACGAAAGCTTTCAGAGAGAGCATCCGGTCCGTAAGATGGAGATACATCTTGGGCAGGCTGAAAGATGCTTAAGACAGAAATCATGGAAGGTAGCTTTTGAGCCGAAGAACCCAGAAAGTTAAATCTATATATAACAAGATTTGGCATAAGTTCTTCCGATTCGTCCACGTTACAGGACAAGAGGCATTCGAGCGAATATGTTATATATTTTGCTCTGATGTAAACGAAGGTGGTACAGCGCTAATTCGCCCTTCCGGTTGTAGACCGGAGGGGCTTTTTTATGGTCAAAGACCGGAAGATTGCGAATGCAATCCAATCGGTCGCCCGTAGCTCAATGAAAAGAAAAACAGCAAAAGCTCACAGCCTGAATTATCAGGCCGCGCATTATGTATGGAATTATGTGATTTATGGAGCTGCCTAGAGACTGTTAAAATTATGTACACAGCCCAGCAACGCACGCACATGGACGTGCGGGCGAGGCGTTAGCGCCATGGACGGCGCTAAAAGCCGGTTGCGTCCTAGTCTAAGCAAGCTAGAAGCATAATTTTTACAGTGTCTTGGCAGCGTAATCATGAACATAATTCCATACATAATGCGCGACCTGATACAACAAAGCCCACAAAGCTTTTGCGTCATTTAATACAATCAGCAGCAACCAACAAGGAGGAAAACATGAGCAAAGAACTAAACAAAACCTACGATCCAAAGGACATCGAGGACCGTCTTTACAAAAAGTGGGAAGACAACGGCTACTTCCATGCAGAGGTAGACCGCAGCAAAAAACCATTCACCATCGTGATGCCACCACCAAACATCACAGGACAGCTGCACATGGGCCATGCTCTTGACAACACCATGCAGGATATCCTTATCAGATACAAGAGAATGCAGGGCTACAATGCACTCTGGCAGCCGGGAACAGACCACGCATCCATCGCAACAGAGGTAAAGGTCATCCAGGCACTTAAAGAGCAGGGAATCAACAAGGCAGACCTTACAAGAGAAGAGTTCCTCGAGAAATGCTGGGACTGGAGAAAAGAGTACGGCGGACGTATCGTAAAGCAGCTTCGTAAGCTCGGATCATCAGCAGACTGGCAGCGTGAGAGATTTACCATGGATGAGGGCTGCTCACACGCAGTACAGGAGGTATTTACAAAGCTCTATAAGAAGGGCTGGATTTATAAGGGCTCAAGAATCGTAAACTGGTGTCCGGTATGTAAGACATCTATTTCAGATGCAGAGGTAGAGCATGAGGAGCAGGATGGCTTCTTCTGGCACATCAACTATCCGGTAGTTGGCGAGGAAGGCAGATTCGTAGAGATAGCAACAACACGTCCTGAGACACTTTTCGGAGATACAGCCGTAGCTGTAAACCCTGATGATGAGCGTTATCAGGATATCATCGGAAAGACCTTAAAGCTTCCATGCACAGACAGGGAGATTCCTGTAATAGCAGACTCCTACGTAGATAAAGAGTTTGGAACAGGCTGTGTAAAGATTACACCTGCACATGACCCTAACGATTTTGAGGTAGGAAAACGCCACAGCTTAGAGGAAATTGTTGTAATCAATGATGATGCTACAATGAATGAAAAGGCCGGAAAATATGCCGGAATGGACAGATACGAGTGCAGAAAGGCACTGGTTGAGGATCTTAAGGAGCAGGGCCTTTTAGTAAAGGTTGTACCACACTCACACAATGTAGGTGTGCATGACCGCTGTCACACAACAGTTGAGCCAATGATCAAGCAGCAGTGGTTCGTCAAGATGGACGAGATGATCAAGCTTGCAGTTGAGGGAGTAAAGAACGGAGAAATCAAGCTTCTTCCTTCAAGAATGGACAAGACATACTTCAACTGGACAGACAATATCCGCGACTGGTGCATCAGCCGTCAGCTCTGGTGGGGACACAGAATACCTGCATGGTACTGTGATGACTGTGGAGAGATGGTAGTTTCAATAGAAAAGCCTGGCAAATGTCCTAAGTGTGGCAAGGAGCATTGGACACAGGATCCTGATACACTTGATACATGGTTCTCATCAGCGCTCTGGCCATTCTCAACACTCGGCTGGCCTGAAAAGACAGAGGATCTTGACTATTTCTATCCAAACGATGTGCTCGTAACAGGCTACGATATCATTTTCTTCTGGGTAATCAGAATGATTTTCTCAGGCTATGAGCAGATGGGCAAGGCACCATTCCACACAGTGCTTTTCCATGGACTCGTAAGAGATTCTCAGGGCCGCAAGATGAGTAAATCACTCGGAAACGGAATTGATCCGCTTGAGGTTATCGACAAGTATGGTGCAGATGCACTTCGTCTGACACTTATCACAGGAAATGCACCGGGAAATGACATGCGTTTCTACTGGGAGAGAGTTGAGGCTTCAAGAAACTTCGCCAACAAGGTATGGAATGCATCAAGATTTATCATGATGAACCTTGAAGGTGTAGAGCTTAGAGAGCCAAAGCTTGATGAGCTTCATGCAGCAGACAAGTGGATTCTTTCAAGGGTAAATACACTTGCAAAGGATGCCACAGAAAACATGGACAAGTTCGAGCTTGGAATCGCAGTACAAAAGGTATACGACTTCATCTGGGATGAGTTCTGTGACTGGTATATCGAGATTGCAAAGGTTCGTACCTACAAGAAGGATGAAAACCCGGAGTCAGCAAATGCTGCACTTTGGACGCTTAAGACAGTACTTGTAAATGCACTGAAGCTCCTTCATCCATATATGCCGTTTATCACAGAGGAAATCTTCTGCACACTTCAGTCAGACGAGGAGACTATCATGCTCTCTAAATGGCCTGAGTACAAGGAAGAGTGGAATTTCCCGGCAGAAGAAGCCGCAATCGAGCACTGCAAGGATCTCGTAAAGGGTATCAGAAATGTCCGTACACAGATGGATGTTCCACCTTCAAGAAAGGCAAAGCTTTTCATCACAAGTGATGATGAGTCAGTCAGAAAGGTATTCGAGGACAACAAGGAGGTATATGTAAATCTTGCATTTACCAGCGAGATTACAGTACAGCAGGGCAAGGCCGGTATTGGAGATGACGCTGTATCAGTAGTGATACCTGATGCGGTTGCATACCTGCCGCTTGAGGATCTTGTTGATTTTGAGAAGGAAAAGGAAAGACTCAATAAAGAAAAGGATAAGCTCACAAAGGAGCTTGCGCGCTCAAAGGGCATGCTCTCAAATGAGAAATTCTTAAACAATGCAAAGCCTGAAAAGGTTCAGGAGGAAAAGGACAAGCTTGCAAAGTATGAGCAGATGATGGCTCAGGTAGAGGAACGTCTGGCTCAGTTTAAATAATTAAATATAGATTATATTTTGGAAACGCTGTTTGGCTGAGAAATCCGGGCATAGTATCAATAGAATGATATTGCCCGGATTTTTTATATTTAGTGGCTTTTTTTAAAATTCAAATGATGATATAATACATTTATTAAAGAAATAGCATGATAGTTATACTTTAACAGGAACAAAAAGGCCGATATATAGCGAGGAAATAATATGGATGATACCGGTATAAAGAGAGAGCCAGTTATCAGAATAAGCAGCGACAGGATGGAGGCATTTATCATGCTGCCCACTGTTGAAGAAGAATACCACTATACAGTGGATGAGGTGCTTGAAGCTGTAAATCGCAATGGTGTGATATACGGCATCAATTGCGAGATCATTTCAGATATGATAGAAAAAAGACTTATGGGTAGGGAAGTGCTTTTTGCAAAGGGAAAGCCGGCTGTTGACGGGGCTGATGGATACTTTGATTTTTACTTCGACAGTGACTTGAACCACCGCCCAACGGTTAAGAGCGATGGCTCAGTGGATTACTGGAGTGTGCACTCGGTTGAGGTGGTCAAAAAAGGCCAGACGATTGCAAACTATTGTGAGCCTGTTGCAGGCGAGGATGGTATTGATGTGCTTGGCAAGGTAATTGCCGCAAAGAAAGGCAAGGGACTGCCACCGCTTGTGGGGCGCGGCTTTGACAAATCTGTCGATGGACTTACATATACAGCTGCTATCGATGGTAAAATTGAAAGGCACAAGAATCGAATCATTATTCTTCCTATTCTTGAAATAAACGGTGATGTGGATGTGGGAACAGGAAATATAGATTTTGTCGGGGACGTGGTCATACATGGCAGTGTGAAGACCGGAGCCAGAATAAGGGCTGCAAAGTCCATCACGATAGATGGTGTTTGCGAGGGCTGTGTGCTTGAGGCCGGCAATGACCTGATTCTTAGGAAGGGCATGATTGGTATGGGAAAGGCCCGGATTATTGTAAAGGGCAATCTGTTTGCCAAGTTCATGGAGTATACCGATGTGGAGGTAGATGGCTTTGTGGAGGCTGATTCTGCAATCAACTGCAATGTGGTCAGCAATGATAAGGTACTCTTTAATGGTGGACATGCAAGCATAGTCGGTGGAAAAGTATATGGCTGTGCAGGCATTGAGGTGCAAAACCTGGGTAATGATGCCTTTATCAAGACTGAGGTGCATGTGGGTGTGCATAAAAAGATTAAGATAAAGATAGCAGAGCTTGAAAAGCTTGTTGATCAAAAGCAGATGCTGCTTAACAATATCAATGCAGGCATAAAGCAGATAGAACAGATGATGGGCAGTGCCGCTGACGGTATGAATCTTGAGGAAAAGAAGCTTGCGCTTGTCAGGGCAAAAATTGAGAAAACAGCAGAGCTTACCGAAGATAAGGAGGAGCTGGAGCGGCTTAAGGGCATAGTGGAGCGCTCGACAGGCGCGACAGTACAGGTTTTGGAGCATGTATATCCAAATGTCGAGGTGTGTATTAACAACTCAAAGCTCGTCACCAAGGAGGAATTCGACAAGATTGAGTTCAAGGAGAAGGATAAGGCAGTCGTGATGCTGTCGATGAAATAAAAAAATTGCGATATTTTTATTAAATCTTAATGGAAATATACTTGCATAAAGGGGTTACTTTATTATAATATATAGTGACCCTTTTTTGATGGGATTATTTAGCAGATAATTATGGAGGCAGGATTATGATAAATTTTGATGAAGAAATAAAGAACTATGAGCCAAGTCTAGAGATAGAGGAGGCTGAATCTGCGATTTACAGCCACGATCTGACAGATGTCACAGATATCATTGCACAGTTATTACGTGAGCAGGACAAAAGGCAGGGTGAATTAAGATGATTTGTTATAAATGCGGACAAGATGCAGGCTGGAACGATAAATGCCCTGTATGTGGGGCTGATCTTTCACTTTTTAAAAGAGCTATTAGAATATCCAACTCATACTACAATGATGGTTTACAAAAGGCACAGGTGAGAAATCTGTCTGGAGCGATTATATCTCTCAGGCAGAGTCTTAAGTTTTATAAGTACAATATCCAGGCAAGGAATTTGTTAGGACTCATATATTATGAGATGGGTGAGATGGTTGATGCCTTAAGCGAGTGGGTCATCAGTGCCAACTATCAGCCTGATGACAATCTGGCAAAGAAGTATATAGAGCAGATTCATAATAACAGAAATCAGCTCGAAACAATCAACCAGACCATTAAAAAATATAATCAGGCTTTAACTTATTGCAAGCAGGATAGTAAGGACCTTGCTGTTATACAGCTTAGAAAGGTATTATCCTTAAATCCAAAGCTTGTAAAGGGACATCAGCTTTTAGCACTTTTATATCTGGAGGAGGGGCATCTGGACAAGGCAAAGAAGGCCTTACGAGATGCGGGCAAGATAGATACAGACAATACCACTACCCTCAGATACTTAAAGGAAGTGAACAGGCGTCTCAAGGAAAAAGGCTCTGAAAGGAAAAAGAAAAATGATGATTTAATTTCTTACCAGAGTGGAAACGAAACAATCATTATGCCGAAGCGATTCAGGGAAAGCTCAATGTGGGCAAATATACTCTATATCATAATCGGTCTGGTAGTAGGAGTTGCGGTTACGTGCTTCCTTGTAGTTCCGGGCATAAAAAGCCAGTCTAAAACAGATGCAAAGAAGCAGCTTCTATCGGCTAATGACACCATTTCCACAAATGGGCAGACTATCAGTGGTCTGAATGATCAGATAGACAAGCTAAAGAAGGAGCTTGAGGACGAAAAGAAGAAAAATGATGGAGTATCAGACCAGATTTCCACATATGAGGCTCTGCTCAATGCCTATGTATACTTCACATCCAATGATGTAATAAAGGCGGGAGAGGCACTTGAAAATATCAACACAAGCTACCTGAGTGATTCGGCTAAGCAGACATATGATTCTCTGAATGGTTCAATTGCTGATTCATATAAGGAAGCACTGTACAATCAGGCATACTCATCATACAGCAGTGGCGATTATCAGAACGCAATCCCTACATTCCAGAAGCTGGTCGGCATGGACGAGGCATACAGGGATGGTTCGGCTGCATACTACCTGGCACAGTCGTTCAGGAAGTCAGGAGACCTAGCATCAGCAAAGCCATATTATCAGTATGTGGTAGACAACTACGCAGGCACTGAGAAGGCCAGAACCTCAAAGAATTATCTCGCACAGGAACAGTAGTAAACAGCTGCTGTGAGACAATAATTAAATATAGAATTACGAAAGACACCAGATAATATCCGGTGTCTTTTTTATATGAGCAGGAAAGGAAGAGTTTGAAATGATAGAAAATTATATCAAAGAAGCAGACCGGGTGACATATCTTATGCCAAAGGAGGTGGACCACCACTGCGCCGGGCAGATAATCGCCGAGCTTGATACACTTATAGAGGGCTGTGGCGTCAGAAAAATAGTATTTGACATGAAAAAGACAGAATTTATGGATAGCTCGGGGATTGGAGTGATAATCGGAAGAACAAAGAAGCTTAAGTACTTTAATGACAGCTGTGTATCAGTGTGCAATATGTCAGACAGAGTGGACAAGCTTTTGAAATGCGCCGGCATATACACTATTGTGCACAAGCTTTAAAATGAATTGAATCAAAATTTAATCAGACAGAAAGGGAGCATAATGAACGCAACAAAAACAAATCATATATCGCTTAGCTTTGATGCAATTTCAGAGAATGAGGCATTTGCGAGAATGACAGCAGCAATGTTTATGGCACAATTAAACCCCACACTAGATGACGTGGAGGACGTAAAGACAGCAGTGTCTGAGGCGGTGACAAACGCAATTATCCATGGCTATGAGATGGGAGCAGATGACATTTTGTCAAGTCATGCAGATCATCAGGCGGCAGAAGGAAAAAGTTGTCCACAGGTACATATGGAATGCAGCTACACGGGCAGAGAACTGTACATAGAAATATCAGATAACGGAGTAGGCATACAGGATGTAGCAAAAGCAATGGAGCCGTTATACACATCAAAACCGCAGCTTGACAGATCGGGCATGGGCTTTTCATTCATGGAAGCATTTATGGATGCTCTCACAGTTACATCAGAACCGGGACACGGAACAACCGTAAAGATGAAAAAAGTACTATGAAAAGTGACAAAATCAGCAGACTTGTCACAGAAAATATAAACCTGATTTATTTAGTTATGAAACGCTTTAGAAATAGAGGCGTTGAGCAGGAGGATTTATTTCAGATAGGAGCAGTGGGACTGACAAAGGCAGCACAGCGATTTGATGAAGATAAGGGCTTTGCCTTCTCTACATACGCAGTACCCTTGATAATAGGGGAAATACAGCGCTTTCTTCGCGATGACGGAATGGTGCATATCAGCCGAAAAATACAGGACGATGCAAGAAAAATTGCAATTATCAGAGAGAAATACAAAATGAGCGAAAATAGTGAAATATCACTTGAAAAATTGGAGAATATTTCCGGTATATCAAAACAGGATATAATAATTGCCATGGAAGCCGATAAAAAAGCATCGTCAATAGAAAATGAAAGTGTGCTTGATTTTCTGGACAATAAAATGAGTGCAGAGGCATCTGATAAAGCATCTGAGACGGATAAAGTGATAAATCATATCGCAATGCAGCAGGCGTTTGACTCACTTGATGATAGCGAGCGCAGACTCATTATACTTAGATATATGCAGGACAAGACACAAAAGCAGGTGGCAGAGGTGCTTGGACGCAACCAGGTGGCCATATCACGAATGGAGAAGAATACATTGTCGAAGCTTCGCAGGGCGATGATGTAAGTGGCGGAAGCAGGTGGCGGGGACAGGCGGTACTGTCGGGCAGGCGAATAGCGCAGCTGTTTAGTGACTGTAGAATTATGCTGCAAAGCACAGAAATGCCGAGGCATGGACGCCGAGGCAAGGAGAAATCGAGCCATGGAGGGCGAGTTTCGACGGTTTCGTCGGGCATAGAAAGCCTGTAGGCATAATTCGTACAGACACTTGACAGCGAAGCGTAGCACGCACGACAGTACCGCCTGTCCCCGCCACCTGCTTCCGCCACGTACTATTGAAAAAAGGAAAAGTACTTGCACCCAAGCCACAAAGCATATTACAATGTGTGATAAAGAATACAATTGGATTGTCGAAAGGAGAAAAGCATGAAACTTCCACTCACATATGATAACTATATATTTGACCTCTACGGTACTCTTGTGGATATACACACAGACGAGAGCGACACTGCAATCTGGGAAAAGCTCGCCATGTTCTATGGCTATTACGGAGCACTGTATGAAGCCAAGGAGCTTAAGGAGCGCTATGAAACACTTGTGAAGAGCAGTGAGGCAGCGCTTAAAAAGATAATTGAAAATATGGACATTGAAAAGCAAAATGAAGCTTCAGATGCGCAGTTTGCCATCTCATATGCCCACGAAGCATCACCGGAGATACATATAGAGGATGTATTTGAAAAGCTCTATGAGGAAAAGGGCGTGAATCCGACAAAGGAGCTCTCAGTGCATACCGGACAGTTTTTCAGAGTGATGAGCACCGAATACATAAAGCTTTACCCGGGCACCAAGGAGATGCTTAAGGAGCTTAAGGCGGCAGGGAAAAATGTGTATCTGCTTTCAAATGCGCAGCGTATATTCACAGCCTATGAGATGAGAAGACTTGATATCTTTGATTTGTTTGATGACGTATTTATCTCGTCTGACTACAATACCAAAAAGCCTGATGTCAGATTTTATAAGGAGCTGATAAATAAGCATGATATTGATGTATCAAAATCGCTTTTTATAGGAAATGATTCGACTACCGATATCAAGGGCGCAAAGGAATGTCATATGGACGCATTTTATGTGAAATCAAATATATCGCCAAAGGATGATATGGCTCATGATGCAGACTATGTTATAGATAATTTTACCAACTGGTAATGCATTATTGTTTATAAAAATGTGAATACTACATAAAAAACATATATAAATTAAAAAGTTTTTATAAACAGTTGCAAATAAAATATAATGGTGTAAAATGAACTAGATTTGAAATAGTTTATTTTTTAACAAAGTCGAGGTGAAAAGAATGTCAAACACATTATTAATGTTGTGTATCCCATTTGCGGGCTTATTGCTGTGCATAGCAGTTATGCCGCTTGTGAAGCCTGAATGGTGGGAGAAGCATCAAGCTCACGCAGTTATCTTATGGTCACTGCTTTTTGCCATTCCGTTCGCGCTGTTCTATGGAGCACCAAAAGCCGCAGAGACGGTACTGGAGTGTCTGATAGGTGACTATCTGACCTTTATCGTGCTGCTCTTTGGACTGTTCTGCGTAGCCGGAAATATCAAGCTGGAGGGAAGTCTGGTCGGCAATCCAAAGGTAAACGTTATTATGCTTGCCGTTGGAACACTTTTTTCAAGCTGTATAGGAACTACCGGAGCCAGTATGCTCTTTGTCAGACCAATTATCCAGATGAACTCATGGAGAAAGAACAAGCGTCACATCATGGTATTTTTCATTTTCCTTGTGTCAAATATCGGAGGATGTCTTACACCTATCGGTGACCCGCCACTGCTCATGGGATTTTCAAGAGGAGTATCGTTCTTCTGGAGCATGAGATTGTTTCCTGTTCTGATAATAAATATGATATTGCTTCTGACCGTATTTTATCATTTGGACAAGAAAGCATATCAGAAGGATATCACTATGGGACTTATGCCTGAGGTAAAGGAAAATGAGCCACTCATCAGGATAAAGGGTGCCCACAACTTTTTATATATAGTAATGATTGTCATAGCCGTTATACTAAGCGGTGTGCTTCCTAAGCTTTCTGCATTCCAGAACGCTTCAGGAGAGGTTATCGGTATTCCGATATTTAAGGAGGTTACACTCACTGTGCCTGCAATTATTGAGATTGCAATCATTCTGCTTGCTGCTTTACTTTCCTTCAAGACAACACCGAAGGAGGTTCGTGTGCAGAACCATTTCACATGGGGAGCAATCCAGGAGGTTGCGGTGCTTTTCATAGGAATCTTCATCACCATGCAGCCTGCTCTTATGGTATTAAAGAGCGCCGGTTCAGGTCTTGGAATCACGGAGCCGTTTGAGATGTTCTGGGCAACAGGAGCGCTTTCAAGCTTCCTTGACAATACACCGACATATCTGGTTTTCCTTACTACAGCGGGAGCCATGCACTTTACTACAGGTGTCGCAACCACACTTGGAGTGGTGCCGGTCAAGATGCTTATGGCAATTTCGTGTGGCGCTGTATTTATGGGAGCCAACACATATATTGGAAATGCACCTAACTTTATGGTCAAGTCATTATCAGACGAAAACGGTATCAACATGCCATCGTTCTTTGGTTACATGTGGTGGTCATTGCGTTATCTGATACCTGTTTTCATCATAGATATGATCATATTCTTTTTATAGGAGGGATGAATTATGGAATTTTATGACGAGAAAATTAAAGCTCTTGCCATCGAAATCTATGAGCTTGATGCCGAAGTATACAAGAAATTAGGCTCATCCCTCGGCAGGGTATTTGGTGGCGAGAAGGATATATGTATCCGTAACATCATGGAGGATCTGCACTCAAGGCAGAACAGCTCAAGAATCCGAAGCGAGCTTGCCCTGATAAGCAACATGGCAAGAACAATACCTGATCATGATACAAGGCATGATGTCATGGTCAGATACAACAACATAGTAGAGGAGATAGCGGAGCTCCCGACAGGCTTTGCCGACGGAGATATCCTCGATCCAAAGATAGCGGATTTAAATACCGTAAACCTGAAGGATCGTTTCAAGACGGGCGATCATCTGATTATCTGTATAGGACGTTCCTGCGGATGTGGTGGAAATGAGATTGGATTTGCACTTGCAGACAAGCTTCGTATGAATTTCTATGATGTGTCTGTCATGAATGAGGTGTTCAGACAGAAGGATGGAGAGGAAGCAGCCCAGGCTACAGCTACCTTCCAGAAAAAAGAGCGAATGGGAATCAAAAAGCGCATAAAAGCTTTTAGGAAATACCACGGGCTTTCATCAGAGGATGTGCTTTTCTTTGATACAAGCAAGTTCCTTGTAGAGAAGGCAAAGCAGGAGGACTTCATTGTTATGGGACGTTTTGCGGATGCGATTCTGACAAACAATCATATTCCTCACATCAGTATTTTTATCACAGCACCGGAGAAGAGAAGAGTCCAGCGTTTCCTTGAGATAAACAAGAATGTGACTCCGAATCAGGCAAAGAAATGGATAGAATCTGAGGATAAGAGACATCTGAAGACCTACAAATTCTATACCGGCAGAAAGTGGAGCAAGGCAAGTAACTATGATATCTGTATCAACAGTGCCAGCTACGGTATCAAGGGTTCAATAGAGCTTATCATCCGTATGCTCCAGCTCGATGACCGCGTGAAGCAGCTGATTGAGTAATTTTTTAAAGCGTGTTTTATTGACGTAAAACACGCTTTTTTGATATATTTGACATTTTTGAAAAAATCCTCTTACAAAATTCGTGAAAAAGTGATAAAATAATAACGTATAACGAAAGAGGTGTGATATGTTCGAAATAGGTGATTACGTATTAAATGCTACAAATGGTATTTGCAAAATAAGCGAAATCGTGGAGTTAGACATGTCAGGAGACAAGCAGCTCAAGTCATATTTTTTACTCCGCCCTGTTGAGGAGGAGAATGACAGAGTGTATATACCTGTTGACAATGCTGATAAGAGGATACGTAAGGTAATAACACAGGATGAGGCACTGGCGGTGCTCGATAGAGTACCTGAGATAGAGGCGCTCGCGGTAAACAATGAGAAGGAGCGCGAAACGCGCTATAAGGAGGCAGTCAGAAGCTGTGAGCCGGATAGTGTGATCAGTCTCTTAAAGTGTTTACATATCAGAAATGAGCAGCGTGCACAGGCAGGCAAGAAGTCTACAGCCGTCGATGAGCGCTATGGCAAGATGGCAGAGCACAATTTAAATGCAGAGCTTGCATTTGTTCTTGAAAAGGACAAGCAGGAGATTAAAGATATAATTCATGATATGCTATAGTATGTGGGCAGAATCAGAAAGCGGGTTCTGCCTTGTTTTTTGCTAAAAATAAGAGATATTAAGAAAAGTTTAAACAAATAATTAATGAGTTTATGCCATGAATATGTTATTATATATCAGGTAAGGGCATATAATATTACCGGTTAAGGGTAAATGAGAAAACTTATCATGTTTTATCTGATAAAAACAAAAGAATGAAAGTAAGGGAATCGATATGAATAATATGAATATTAATTCTGCAATAGCAGATACTCTGGATATAGGGAATACAGACACAGAGAAAAAGACAGGGCTCATAGGCTTTTATAATTACACGGTAGTGCTTACATACATAGGCATGTGGATAGGCTTCCTTGGAGTTATGCTTGCCATAAAGGATAGGTATGTGGGTTCACTAATCTGTCTTATGCTGGCCGGTGTCTGTGATATGTTTGATGGCACCATTGCATCCACAAAGAAGGATCGTACCAGGGACGAGCGCACATTTGGCATACAGATAGATTCGTTAAGTGATATCATATGCTTCGGTGTGCTTCCGGCAGTGTGGGTATTTTGCGTGACACCAAAGATATCAGTTGCATTTATCGCCATATTTGTATTCATTCTTTGCGGGCTTATCCGTCTGGCATACTTTAATGTGGATGAGGCCAACAGGCAGGCAGCGACAGCAGAGCGCAGACAGTATTATCTGGGGCTTCCAATCACCTCAAGTGCGCTTGCTATCCCGGCGGTATATCTGATTGGAGAGTTCACAGCTATACATACACAGACAATCGCGGCACTTGCCCTTTTAATCATTGGCATTTGCTACGTGCTCCCTGTAAAGCTCAAAAAGCCATCTCTTTTTGGAGAGGTTCTGCTTGTAGGTATAGGAGCAGTTGAGTTTTGTATTCTCATTGCGGAGGTTCTTATTTAATGGCAAAAAAATCGTTTGTAGACTGGCTTTACACCACGGCACCTGGGCGTGTGACACTTAAGGTGCTTCTGCATACAGGTGCACTTAAGCTCGGAGAAATAGTAGCACGCTCCCCGCTGTCTAAGCCGTTTATCAGCCGGTATATAAAGAATAACAATATAGACATGTCTGATTTTAAGGGTCAGAAATATAACAGCTTTCAGGACTTTTTCTCAAGAAAGCGTGATGATATTGAGGTGGACAGGCAGGCTGAGCATCTTATTAGTCCGTGTGACGGCTACCTGAGTGCATACAGGATAAAAAGCAACAACAGCTTTCACATCAAGGGCTCATGGTACAAGGTGACGGACCTTGTCACCGACAAAAAAATTGCAAAGGAATTTGTTGGAGGAGATTGCGTGATACTGCGTCTTTGTGCCAATGATTATCATCATTACTGCTATATAGATGATGGATTTCAGGGCAGGAATCATTTCGTGAAGGGTTTGCTTCACAGTGTACAGCCTATTGCACTGGAAAATGCGCCTGTATACAGGCAAAACAGGCGTATGTGGACTATTCTGGATACAGTTAATTTTGGCAAGGTAGCACAGATTGAGATAGGTGCGCTGCTTGTGGGAGGCATAGTCAATGACCACGAGAATGTTATGATGAGAAAGGGCGCAGAGATGGGGCACTTTGAGCTGATTGGCTCCACAATAGTGCTTTTGTTTAAAAAAGG
Source organism: uncultured Lachnobacterium sp. (assembly GCA_900546625.1). Taxonomy (GTDB): domain Bacteria; phylum Bacillota; class Clostridia; order Lachnospirales; family Lachnospiraceae; genus Roseburia. Next base: position 50,261 of record URDU01000006.1, read on the forward strand.
TCATATTGACCTGCTTCCGGAAATTAAAGAGTGTATAAAAGGAGACAAAGAAGTACGTGTTATCCAGGGACAGCATATCGCAAACAGGACAGTTTTTTAACAGAATACTTCCAAAATACAGTCGTATTCCGCTGCTTTTTACAGTAGTGCTCAATTTCAGTGTATACTGGGGCGCGCGTGCTATTGCAGGCGGTTTTATCCATCACAATATAGAGACCTCGCTTGATGATATGATACCGGTTGTGTACCCTACAGTAGTCATTTATTTTGGCTGCTATATTTTTTGGATTATAGGATATCTGTACAATGCAGCGATGGATAAAAGGCACTGTTATCGTTTCCTCATGGCAGACTGGCTGGCAAAGGCAGTCTGTTTTATCTGTTATGTCGTGTATCCTACAACCAACACCCGCCCGGAAATAGTGGGCTCAGACATATGGGCACAGCTCATGCGCTTTTTATATAGTATGGATGCAGCTGACAATCTTTTTCCATCTATACACTGCCTTGTAAGCTGGCTGTGCTATATAGGCATCCGTGGCAATAAAAAAGTACCGCAGTGGATACGTACAACCTTCTGTATTTGCGCTATAGCAGTATTCATATCCACATTGACTACGAAGCAGCATGTGATATATGATGTAGTTGCAGGAGTTGCGCTGGTGGAAGTGACATACCGGGTTTCAAAGCTGATAGTTAAAAAGGCAGTTAAAAAGGGAAAATCGAATACAGAAGCATAATATGTATAAACAGTATAAGGTATACAATTAGTAAGAAAACCTAAAACCAAGGAGTATAAACATGGATGATACACAAATAGAGATGCTGCCGATGCTGGGCGAATTTAGTTCAATTGCCTCGCAGTATGAACACATCATGTTCTACTACGAATCGGGTATACAGCAGATAGTAGCAAAGCTGCAGATATTAAATAATGAATTCAAAAACAATCACGAAAGAAATCCAATCGAGAACATAAAGAGCCGTGTAAAGTCGCTTGACAGCATAATAGACAAAATGAAGCGAAAGGGCATTCCGCTCACCACCAACGCCATGAAGCGTGAGATTAAGGATATAGCCGGCGTCAGGGTCATTTGTCCATTCATATCCGATGTATATCAGGTGGCCAATATGCTTGTGAATCAGGCGGATGTCGAGATTGTCACAATAAAGGACTACATAAAAAAACCGAAGGATAATGGCTACAGGAGTCTTCATATGATAGTGCTGGTTGATGTGTATTTTTCGGATCACAAGGACAAGGTGCCGATAGAGATACAGTTTCGTACCATTGCGATGAATTTCTGGGCCAGCACAGAGCATCAGCTTCGCTACAAGAAGAGCCGTGTATTCACGGAGGAGATGCAGCGGGAGCTTAAGAAATGCGCAGATATCATGGCTGACGCTGATGACAAGATGCAGAATCTGGCAAATGTTTCGGGGATTGTGCAGCCGATTGAGTAAAAGAGAGTGATGTAAATCACTCTTTTTTGCTTGTAAATCAAAAGTTTATATTTATTTAATAAAAATTGTTAGCACTCTTGCTTGACGAGTGCTAATTTGCGTGCTATAACATAGTCACAAGGAATATTGAAGAATTATTTAAAGGATTATTTAGATATAAAATTTTGATATTACCTGTATGACACATAAGAATTATATTTATGGATAACATAGTAGAAGGGAGTGAGACTATGAACATTCAAAAATTTACACAGAAATCAATAGAGGCAGTCAATGACTGCGAGAAGCTTGCATATGATTATGGCAATCAGGAGATAGAACAGGAGCACCTGCTTGTGGCATTACTTTCACAGGAGGACGGACTGATACCGAAGCTGATTGACAAAATGGAGATAAACGTAGAGCATTTCACGGAGAATGCAAAGCGCCATCTGGCAGCGCGCACAAAGGTAAGCGGTAGCAGTGCACAGGTCTATGTGGGCAATGATTTAAACAAGGTTCTTATCCATGCTGAGGACGAGGCAAAGGCAATGGGAGATGAGTATGTTTCGGTAGAGCATCTTTTCCTGTGTCTGCTGAAGTATCCAAACAAGGCAATGAAGGAGCTGATTAAGGAGTACGGTCTCACAAGAGACAGATTCCTCACAGCACTTTCTACGGTCAGGGGCAATCAGAAGGTCACATCCGATAACCCTGAGGCCACCTATGATACACTTGAGAAATACGGCTACGACATGGTGGAGCGTGCAAGACAGCAGAAGCTTGATCCTGTTATCGGCCGTGATGATGAGATACGAAATGTAGTGCGTATTCTCTCGCGTAAGACTAAAAATAACCCGGTACTTATCGGTGAGCCGGGTGTTGGTAAAACGGCAGTCGTTGAGGGACTGGCACAGCGTATCGTAAAAGGCGATGTGCCTGAAGGCTTAAAGGACAAAAAACTGTTTGCACTCGATATGGGTTCTCTGATTGCAGGAGCTAAGTACAGGGGCGAGTTTGAGGAGAGACTTAAGGCAGTGCTTGAGGAGGTAAAAGCCTCTGACGGCCAGATAATTCTCTTTATCGATGAGCTTCATACAATTGTCGGAGCAGGAAAGACAGACGGAGCCATGGATGCAGGACAGCTTCTTAAGCCAATGCTTGCAAGAGGTGAGCTGCACTGCGTAGGTGCCACCACACTCGATGAGTACCGTGAGTACATTGAGAAGGATGCAGCCCTTGAGAGACGTTTCCAGCCTGTTATGGTAGACGAGCCGACAGTAGAGGACACTATCTCAATACTTCGTGGCCTTAAGGACAGATACGAGGTATTCCACGGCGTCAAAATCACGGACTCGGCACTTGTCACAGCGGCTGTACTTTCAAACAGATATATCACAGACAGATTTTTGCCTGATAAGGCAATAGACCTGGTGGATGAGGCCTGTGCCATGATAAAGACGGAGCTTGATTCAATGCCTGCAGAGCTTGATGAGCAGAATCGTAAGATTATGCAGCTTGAGATAGAGGAGACAGCTCTAAAGAAAGAGACAGATCACTTAAGTCAGGACAGGCTCGCAGCACTCCAGAAGGAGCTTGCAGAGCTGCGTGATGACTTCAATGCCAAAAAGGCTCAGTGGCAGAATGAGAAGGGCGCTGTTGACAAGGTCAGCAAGCTTCGTGAAAAGATTGAGTCTACAAAGAATGAAATCAAGACAGCACAGCAGAACTATGACCTGGAAAAGGCAGCAGAGCTGCAGTATGGTGTGCTTCCAAACCTTCAGAAGGAGCTGGAATCAGAGGAGGCACTGCTTAAGGACAGAGACTTATCGCTTGTGCGAGAGAACGTGGGCGATGAGGAGATTGCACTTATTATCTCGCGCTGGACAGGAATACCTGTTGCAAAGCTTACGGAGAGTGAGCGTAATAAGACACTTCACCTCGATGAGGAGCTGCACAAGAGGGTAATAGGACAGGATGACGGAGTCACAAAGGTGACAGAGGCTATCATCCGTTCAAAGGCAGGCATCAAGGATCCTACAAAGCCGATAGGCTCGTTTATGTTCCTTGGACCTACAGGTGTAGGTAAGACAGAGCTTGCAAAGGCACTTGCGGCAAGTCTTTTTGATGATGAAAACAACATGGTCAGACTCGATATGAGTGAGTACATGGAGAAGTACTCAGTGTCACGACTCATCGGAGCGCCTCCGGGATACGTAGGCTATGATGAGGGTGGACAGCTCACAGAGGCTGTAAGGCGTAAGCCATATTCAGTAGTACTCTTTGATGAGGTGGAAAAAGCCCATCCGGATGTATTCAACGTGCTGCTTCAGGTGCTTGATGACGGACGAATTACTGACTCACAGGGACGTACCGTGGATTTCAAAAACACTATCATCATTATGACAAGTAACCTCGGCTCACAGGAGCTTCTTGAGGGCATAGAGGCAGACGGCAGCATCAGCACAGAGTGTGAGAACCGCGTCATGGATGAGCTTAAGGGCCATTTTAGACCGGAGTTTTTAAACAGACTTGATGAGATCATCATGTTCAAGCCTCTCACAAAGGACAACATCGGTCATATCATCACCCTGCTCATGGCGGACTTAAACAAGCGTCTTGTCGACAAGGAAATCACAGTCGAGCTGACAGACACTGCAAAGCAGTTTATCACCGACAATGGCTACGATCCGGTATACGGAGCAAGACCACTCAAGAGATATCTGCAGAAACATGTCGAGACACTTGCAGCAAAGCTGATTCTGGCAGATGGTGTGAGAGCAGGAGATACCATTCTTATAGATGTGAAGGATGGACAGCTTAGTGCATCTGCAGTGCAGTAAAACTTCTGAGGCAAAATGAAAAATATGAGAAGGGTTATGCAAAATTTAAGCAGTTTTATCCTGCATTAAAGGGCAAATATTAGTCATTTCGTAGAAAAATAAATTTTGTGTTGTAAAGTGGTGCAAATTCATGTATCTTATTATAGGGAAATGAATTTTGCACCACTTTTTTATGCATAATTAGCACTTATAAAACACATAATTGCCGATTATATCAATGCAAAATGAATTTTTTGCTAAAAGAAATTGCAAAATGATATAACAGATATATCAAATATGCATTTCAGGCGGGGATGATATGGATTTATTTGATTACATGAGAGAACAGAATAAGGAGACAAGCGGTCCCTTAGCTTCTAGGATGCGTCCGACAACACTTGATGAGGTGGTCGGGCAGCAGCACATAGTTGGGAAGGACAAGCTTTTGTATCGTGCGATTAAAGCCGATAAGCTCAGCTCCATCATCTTTTACGGGCCGCCGGGCACCGGAAAGACTACTTTGGCAAAGGTCATAGCCCACACTACCAGTGCTGAGTTTATGCAGATTAATGCAACCTCTGCAGGCAAGAAGGACATGGAAGAGGTCGTGGAGCAGGCGAAGAATAATCAGGGAATGTATCAGAAGAAGACGATACTTTTTATCGATGAGATACACCGCTTCAACAAGGGGCAGCAGGATTATCTGCTTCCGTTTGTGGAGGATGGCACCATTATTCTGATAGGAGCTACCACTGAGAATCCTTACTTTGAGGTAAACGGTGCTTTGCTTTCACGCTCAGTCATTTTTGAGCTTAAAAAGCTGTCAACGGATGATATAAAGGTACTTCTTAAGAGAGCACTGACTGACACAGAAAAGGGCATGGGTGCATACAATGCACAGATAGATGATGATGCACTTGATTTCCTTGCAGATGTGTCAAACGGAGATGCGAGAGCGGCGCTCACAGCGATTGAGCTTGGTGTACTGACCACGGACAGGTCAGACGATGGCATCATTCATATCACTATCGATGTGGCTAGCGAATGTATACAAAAAAGAGTTATCTCCTATGATAAGAAGGGGGATAACCATTACGATACCATCTCTGCTTTTATAAAGAGCATGCGTGGCTCAGACCCGGATGCGGCGGTCTATTATCTGGCGAGGATGCTTTATGCCGGAGAAGATGTGAAATTTATCGCAAGACGAATCATGATACTTGCATCGGAGGATATAGGCAATGCAGACCCGATGGCTATGGTTGTAGCGGCATCGGCGGCGGCAGAGGTCGAGCGCGTTGGAATGCCGGAGGCACAGATTATTCTGTCACAGGCTGTCACATACATGGCATGCGCGCCAAAGAGCAATGCATCATATAATGCGATATCGGCAGCGATGAGCTGCGTGAAGCAGACTAAGACACCGGCTGTTCCGGCACATCTGCAGGATGCCCATTACGGTGCGGCAGAAAAGCTCGGGCACGGAGTCGGGTACAAATACGCACACGACTATCCAAATCACTATGTGAAGCAGCAGTATCTGCCGGATGGCCTTACAGACAGAGTGTTTTACAAGCCTACGGATATAGGCTATGAGGCAAAGATAAAAGCACACATGGATGAGCTTCACAGAGACTGTGATAATAACATAAATATTTAAAAAATCAGACCAGGAGGATCTTTAAATGAAAAAGTATACAGAAATGACAAAGGACGAGTTAATGCAGGAAAAGACAGCACTTGAGGCTGAGTACGAGAAGATTAAGAATCTTGGCTTAAGCCTTGACATGTCGCGTGGAAAGCCGGGAGCAGACCAGCTTGACCTCTCACTCCCTATGCTCGATGTCTTGAAATCAGACAGTGATATGAAGAGTGAATCAGGACTTGATGTGAGAAACTATGCATGTCTGGACGGAATTCCTGAGGCAAAGGCCCTTATCGCTGGCATGGTAGGAGCAAAGCCTGAGCAGGCTATAGTATATGGAAACTCAAGTCTCAATATCATGTATGATCAGGTTTCACGTGCATTTATCTTTGGTCTTTGCGGCAATACACCATGGTGCAAGCTTGACAAGGTGAAGTTCCTCTGTCCTGTACCGGGTTATGACAGGCACTTTGCAATCACAGAGGAGTTTGGAGTTGAGATGATAAACATCCCTATGACTAAGGATGGTCCTGACATGGATATGGTTGAGAAATATGTCAATAACGATGCCTCTGTAAAGGGAATCTGGTGTGTTCCGAAATACTCTAACCCACAGGGTGTTGTATACTCTGATAAGACAGTTGAGCGCTTTGCAAAGCTTAAGCCTGCAGCAGATGATTTTAGAATCTTCTGGGACAATGCATACACAATTCATCATCTCTATGATGATAAGCAGGCAGAGATTCCAAATATCCTTGAGCTCTGCGAGAAAGAGGGAAACCCTGATATTGTATTTGAGTTCTGCTCAACAAGTAAGGTGACATTCCCTGGTGCAGGCGTGGCAGGTGTATGCACATCTGAGAAAAACCGTGAGGATATCAAGAAGCGCCTTACTATACAGACAATCGGACACGACAAGATTAATCAGCTTCGTCATGCGAGATTCTTTAAGGATGCAGATGGTATCAAGGCTCATATGGCAAAGCATGCAGCTCTTATCAGACCTAAATTCGAGCTGGTTGAGAATATCCTCACAGATGAAATTGCTTCAAGAGGCATCGGAACATGGGTTAAGCCGCTTGGTGGATACTTCTTCGGATTTGAGGCTCTTTCAGGCTGTGCAAAGGAAATCGTTGCAAAGTGCAAGGAAGCTGGTGTCACAATGACAGGTGCAGGCTCTCCTTTCCCTTACAAGAAGGATCCGGATGACTGCGTGATAAGAATTGCTCCGACATATCCATCACTTGATGAGCTGAAAAAGGCTGCAGAGGTGTTTGTTGTTGTCACACGTCTTGTCAGCGTAAATAAACTGCTCGAGGCATAAAATCACTGTTATGTCTTAACGGATAGACGTACAATTCACTGTTATGTCTTAACGGACAGACGTGCAATTCTCTGTTATGTCCTAACGGGTAGACTTATAATTGGCATATTTGTCTAAAATAAGTATGTGATATATGTATAAAAACTAAATGAATATTTGTGCACATTTTTTCGGGATTTGGTATTTACAAATCCCGATTTTTGTGTAAGATATAAATATCTTTTTAAATTGTGTCTTGCATATGTTCTATGCAGGTTTCTTTTTGTGGCATTTCGGCCACTATTTTTTCCCTTGATTTTTAGTTTCATATATTTGATTTTTGATTTTATTTAACACTATTATTTTATTATTTAACACTATTATTTTAGACTTAGATGAAGAAAGGATTTAAATATTATGAAGGAAATTTTTCAGGAATATGGCGGAATACTCATAACAGTTGTAGCAATTTTATCAATCATCCTCGTTGTAACAGCGGTTATAGGCTCTGATGCAACAGGCATAGTAGGAAAGACATTTAGTGATCTGATTACAAACTTTTCAAATCATGCCAATATGAGTGTCAAATAAGAGGTGATAAATGGAGCTTGGAAAAGAATATTTTGGACCGCTTTGGAGCTTTGTAGCCAGCAACGAGATAACGGATATAGATTATAACGGCAAAGAAATCTGGCTTACAAATATATTCAATGAGCGTTTCAGAGCCAATCAGCAGTTTGTCACACAGTATATGACACCTGCTTTTGTGGAGCAGTTTACACAGCGCATCGCCAATGTCGTAAGCAGACAGTTCAATAAGAGAAATCCGGAGCTTGAGGCAGAGACAAGCGAGCTTCGTGTGACGATACTGCATGAGTCGGTTGCGAAGTCAGGAAGGAGCATCAGCATACGAAAGACACCTCCGCTTATCAGGCTGACGGCAGAATCTGCGATTGCTGAGAAATTCTGCTCAGAGGAGCTTTTAGCCGTTTTGATAAACTGTGTCAGGACCAAGATGAATATCACTTTTTGCGGCATGCCGGGCATTGGAAAGACGGAGTGCGTGAAGTTTTTCTCACAGTTTATTCCGGCAAATGAGCGTGTGATTACGATTGAGGATACCCTTGAGATACGCTATTCCGAGACAAATCCGGGCAAGGACTGCATAGAGATGAAGGTGAGTGAGGATGTGTTTGGCTACTCTGAGGCCATCAAGTCGTGCCTTAGAATGAATCCGAAGTGGATTATGCTCTCGGAGGCACGCTCAAAGGAGGTAAAATATCTGCTGCAGAGCTGGAGCACCGGTGTGCGTGGCATGACGACACTCCACACAGACGATGTGCGCAATATCCCGGACAGAATACTCAATATGCTTGAGAGCCGTGTGGATGCGGAGCGTATGGAGAATGACATATATCAGGCGCTTGATGTGGGGATTTTGATCCGCAAGAGGAGAAATGAAGACGGAGTGGTGTACAGATACATAGATCAGGTGTGCTTTTTCTATAGGGAAAACTATACCAATCATGTGTTTATGCTGGTATCTGACGGACAGATAGTGACTCACGACATACCAAAGGTCATACTTCGCAGATTTAAAAGAGAGGGTGTTAATGAGCCGTTTGGTGAGTCCTTTGTCAATGAGATACGGATGAATGAGGCCATGATGAGTGAGGCGAGGGAGGCTTAGGGATGAAATATATATTGATTTTATTTCTGACATATGTGCTGCATCTTCTGCTCAAGCTAAACTGGGTGTGTACGGCTGTGGTACTTGTTTTTCTTCTTGTTATGCAGTATTTTCACCGTATCAAGGGACAAAGATTTCAGGAAGCGCGAAAGCGCTTTCTGGATGTATCGCTGTATATTGACACACTGTTGTATTCATTTTTGAAGGAGCAGAAGATAATCCGTGCATTTGAGGATGTAAAGAGTACACTGGCAGATGGACATATGAAGGAGACTGTTAGCAGAGCTCTTGACCATATGCTGCTCACATTTGATGAGACAGAGGTGTTTGTGGATGCTATGAGGATTATTGAGGATGAGTACAGATGTAACCGCATAGTGAATGCACACGAGTTTATGGCACATGCCGAGTATTATGGCGGTGATATCAATGAGTCTGCCAAAATACTGCTTAAGGATAAGAGTGCATGGGAGCGCAGGATACTGCACAATATCGAGGACAGACAGAGGATGTTTCATCAGATTATCTTATCAGTTGTGACCTCTGTTATCATTAGCGGAATCATACTTTATCTGCCGGTTTTGAGTATGGATATCAGCAGCAATATCATAGTGCAGATACTGTCTGTTGCTCTTATAGTGCTTGATGATTTTATCATACTCTGGGGACAGAAATTCCTTGAAGTGGATTATCTGGCTATTGATCTGCTGCCTGAGGATGATAAGCATGCCAAAAAGCTTGAGGAATACAAGGCGTACAATTCGGCAAAGGAGCTTCGCGCGTCAATTCTTATGGCTGTTATACCTGCATTAGCAAGTGTATTTTTACTGTATACTGACAGACAGTGGCCGGCTGTTGCAGCTATGGGAGTTACTCTTGTATGTCTGAACCAGCACCGTATAGGCCACAGGCTTATGAAGAAAAATCTGATAGCAGATGTAAAGAGTGCATTTCCAAAGTGGCTGATGGACCTCGCCCTGTTGATTCAGAGTGAAAATGTGCAGGTTGCCATACAAAAGTCGAGAGAACATATACCTGTGATACTTAAGGAAGAGGTAAATACGCTTGTGGAGAGACTGGATGTGGAGCCGGAGAGCTCTGATCCGTATCACAGGTTCCTTGACTGCCTCAATCTGCCGGAGATAAACGCAGCCATGGGCATGCTGTATGCAGTTTCGATTGGAAACAGCGGCAATAGCGGCAGCCAGATTGATGAGCTGATTACGAAAAATCTGGAGATGCTTGATGCAGCAGACACCGCGAGACTTAAGGACAAGACCGCCGGCATGTATCTGTTGTTTTTGGCGCCTGTTATCACAGCATCCTTTAAGATGATAGTTGATATGGCTATTTTCCTTATAAGCTTTTTGGCTTACAAGGTAGTGTAGGAGGTGCGCTGTGAGTCAGATAATGAAGACCTTTTTAGGTGTGTTTTTGATTATGTTTATGGTGGTGACATCATCAGGTGTGTTGTCGGGCTTTATGACTGTCGTTGAGGCACAAAACCTCCATGCGCAGATTATCAATGAGCTTGAGGATAGTGATTATGACAGCTTGGTTGCTCAGACCTGCTTTGAAAATGCATCAAAAGCAGGAGATACCCTGGAGCTTAAGCTGTATATGACAGACAATTCCATAAAGACAGTCACAGATGCATCACAAATCGCCTCGTCAGATGAGATAGAAAAGGCAAGAGTGGAGCTTAAATTCAATTACGCGGTAGCATTTTTCGGAATAGAGCAGGAGCATGTGCTGAGCGGCTATGCGTTGTAGCACTCTTTTTGTGGACATGGCTGTATAAGAGGGAGGAGAAAACAGATGGAGCTATTAATAGAAGAATTGGGAGGAAGCGTTATTATGCTTCTTTTAGGCAGTGGAGCGGTCGGTGTGCTTGTATATGTGTCCACCCTGCTGTGATAATAACCGAATTGATTAAAAGTATGTAAAGGTAAGAGAACATGAAAGAAGTATTCAGACAGTATGGAGGCGTGCTGATTGCAGCGGCCGCCACAAGTGCATTTCTCGTGCTGATGGGAAATATTGTGCTGGCTCAGGGAGGCATGCTTGCGCAGCTCATAAATATATGGGGCAACAGTGCGATTTAGATAACCGGGAGACGATAGATGAAGGAGATAATGCAGACATATGGAGCCATGATAGTGGCGGTGGTCGTAGGAATTGCGCTGCTGTCGGGATTTGGGGCTCTGAAGAACAAAATGGGTGTGGCGTTTGCGACACAGGATATATTGAGTGAAAATAGCGCAAACAACAGCTATGACAGCATAAAAAATATACCGGTTCCGGGTATTGAGCTAAAGGAGAAAATGCGCCGGAATGCCGTAAGCTACAGTGTGTATGACCTGCTTGAGGTTACAGCACATGAGGATAATCTGGATAAGCTTGAGGTTTATGCCCTGTATGATTCGGGCAGAAATGACTGTACAGGCAGCATATCAGCCGATGAATCGTCACTCAGCTTTCCGGATTATGGTGTGTATGATATGCATGTCAGGATAACCTGCAAAAACGGCACAAGGGATCATGTGAGGATAAGTATTCCAATTAATAGAAAGGTAGCGGATATATAAAATGAAAAATGAAAAACAACACAGACTTTTATTTATTATACCGGCAGTGATAATAGCAATAATTCTTATCATATGTATAGCAGTGGCAGTAAGCTCAAAATCAGGAGAAAAGGGGAAGAAAAAGGATTCCCGGTCTGTCAGTGTGACAGAAAATACGCAGGATATTGTAGCTGAAAGCGAGACACTTGAACTTGTGAAAAAGGATGCATTGAAGGAAACAAATGTAGTTGATAAAGATAATAAGCAAAATAACGGTACGCAATCAGATACCAATGATAATTCCGCACCGGCAGCCGATAATTCAGATAATGCAAATACAGCGTCAGATAAATCTTCTGACAAATCATCAGAAGACAAAACAGCAGCAGATAAAAAGACATTGACAGGCAGCAATAACACATCGGCAGACAGCAATAACACACAACAACCTGCAGGTAACGATTCAAAACCGGCAGCATCAAATCAGACAGTCACACCTGAGCCGGCTCAAAGTAAGCCCGCGCAGCCGGAAGCACCAAAAAATGAGTATGTTGCACCGGGATGGATATTTTATGGCAGTAAGGCTGGAAATGGCATGACAGGGGAGCAGAAGGCGTATGTTGATTCGTTGGTGAAACAGTGGACAGATGGAAGCATATCTGATTCATATTTAGCGGAACAGATTGCACATAAGATGAAAGAAGAGTGGGGATTATCATTGAATTCAGTAGGAATTTCTGGTGATGACAGATGTATTTATCCGTCAAAAAATGAGATACCTAATTATAATGAGGCTCTAGCTGAGTCATATGGATTTTATAATTTTACAGGCCTGTATACTAAAGGAGAATATGATGAATACGGATATCTGATATGCTATATGTGGGGAGTTGGTATTTTTTAGTTATGAAAGAATTTTTAAAGAAGTTAATAGTAGGAGTATTGCTAATTATATGTATAGGGTTAAATTTTGAGAAAAGTAATATTATTGCAGATGAATGGAGTGAGCCGGTTAAGTTTTATAATAGTTACGGAAACAGTGCAGTTTTTAAGCCTACAAACATATATGAGGGCGATATTTATTTTTGTTCAGCAGGAAATACATCTACTTCAGGAACAAAATATAGGACAATAGGCTACAAAATGAGTGTAAAAAATAGTAGTGGGAATGTTATTCAGACCATTTATTATCAAATGGGTGGAAGCTATATGACACTTAAATGTCAAGCAAAGTCAGGTGGGAAGGAATATATGATGTACAAAATTCCTTTGAGATATGTTAGGAACAGAATGAATCAAGAATCCCTCAAAGCCCTTAGCTCCGGCTCCTGCACCATCATCCTCGATGCCTGCATGGTACTTCGAGTAAATGGCAAGAACAAGGGTGGCATGAATGATAATGGTCCTTCCTGGGGAAAGGTTTATACTACATATGCAGGTATATCCAAAGCGGCAAACTGGACGGACAGCGCACTCTCAGCACTGTATTCGTATTATGGCAAGACGGTGAGAGGACTGTTTCATACAATTGATGTCAGGAAGTCTACAGGCATAAACTGTGTATCAGGGGGAGGTACATACTGCTATGGTACATATGTGACAATAAGTGCAAGCAGTTCTGCCGGATATGATTTCACGAATTGGAACAATGATTCGTCAATGAGCTCATCATCATATGGTTTTTATGTGAATTCGGGTGGTACTTATACGGCATACGCAAAGGCAGGTACTATAGCTGTGACATTCTGGCGGAATACGAGTGCGTCTGATTCAGAAAAGACCTCAAAGAGCTACACATATGGAGGCATCAATCAGGCTTTTCCGGCTGTGGGCTGGCAGATGGCCGGGTATCATATGAGTGGCTGGGGAAATAATTCGTATGATACGACTGCCGGATATCCGTTATTGTGTGGTGTGGCAAACAGCTGGATTGAGTCAAACAGACCGTCGAAAAATTTATACGCAGTATGGCAGGAAAACGAGTATACCATAGAATATGATACCGGTGTATCTGCCACTGTGAAGTATAGTGATACGGTGACATTGCCAAGCCAGCATATGTGTATAGGCTGGATTTTAGGAGAAGAGTATCCTGATATAAAATATGCGCCGGGAGAGAGTATACAGGTAGCTGATTTATGCAGGATACTGGGGATAGAGTTTACAGATAAGGCGGTAATACGTATGTATGCACTTTGGGAGCATGAGCCTACCATAGAGGCGGATGATATGTTCTTTTCGATAAAGCAGGCAAGGAATGGCGGTATAACAGAGCAGCTGATAGGAAGCCTTATATCTGCAACGGATGTGGAGGATGGTGATATTGCGTTTGGCGATAACGAGATAAATTATCTGAAAGTGAAAAATTTTGATGACCGTAAAATAGAAAGTGTACGTGACAAGGATATCATAGAGATAGTGCTTGAGGCAAAGGACAGCTATGGAAATATCACGCAAAAGACTATATCCATCACATTTACAGATACTCAGGTCAAGGAGAGAACCAAAGCCTTTGGAAAGATTAGATTCATAAGCGAAAAGTATTATGGCAAAAATAAAGCAGGAGGCCTCATGGAGAACTCCCGCTGGTTAAACGATCCTGAATTTAATTCTCTTCTTCGGCAGGCCTTGGCAATTTGATATAGATATTTCCGATTCGGTTTTTATCAACAGCCTCTATGATGGCACAAGGGATCATGTGAGGATAAGTGTTCCAATTAATAGAAAGGTAGCAGGCGTACAGAATGAAAAATGTAGTACTTGGAATAATAGGCTGTCTTATTGTATTGTATACAGTGATGCTTGGGCTTAGTGTATACAATATGACAGTCAGGGAGAACCAGATGGAAAAGAGTCTGTCATTAGCACTTTCGGGTGCTATGAACAGATATTACGAGCCAAATATGTATATCGTGGATAAGAAGCCCGTCAGCAGCTATGATGTGGAAAAAGCTGTCATAGAGGACATTAATGAGAGACTTACAGCAGGCGGTACTGCAATTGCCACAGTCTATGTATGTGATATGGAAAAGGGCATTATTTCAGCAGGAATAGAGGAAGAGTTCAAGCTTCCTACAGGTGTGACAAAGAAAATAAGCTGCAAAAAGACTATTGTAGCAGATCAGCCAATGGAGGATAACTAGAGTATGAAGAATGGTATTTGTATTACAGCAAAAATAAAGCAGGAGGTCTCATGGAGACCTCCTGCTGGTTAAACGATCCTGAATTTAATTCTCTTCTTCGGCAGGCTTTGGCAATTTGATATAGACCTTTTCGATTCGGTTTTTATCAACAGCCTCTATGCGGAGAAGAATATTGTCATCAGTGATGATTATTTCATTTTTTTCAGGCAGGTGGTCAAGCTTTTCAAGGCAGTAGCCACCGATTGTGTCATAGTCGTCTGATTCGAGGTGCAGACCAAGCTCATCGCTTACATCCTCGAGATTTGCAGAGCCAAGAACTATGTATTCGTAGTCATTTATTCTTGTGATATCATCCTGCTCGTCAGAGTCGTATTCATCACGAATCTCACCGACTATCTCCTCTAAGAGATCCTCAAGTGTGATGAGTCCGGCTGTGACACCGTATTCATCTAAGACAATGGCAAGCGATATAGATGATTCGCGCATCTCGAGAAACAGATTCGCTGTATTCTTGTGCTCATATGTAAAGTAAGGCTCACGCATGATATTCCTGATGGAAAAATGCTCTTTATCCTCATCCTTAAGGAGCAGCAGATCCTTCATATTTACGATACCGATTACGTTGTCAGTGCTTTCGTCATACACAGGGAGTCTGGTGAATTTATCCTCTCTGAATATGGAAATCAAATCATCATAAGTAGAATCAACATGGACAAACGTCATATCAATACGTGGAACCATGACCTCCTTGGCCTCGGCATCTCCAAAATCGAATACATTGTGAATCATATCACGCTCTTCATCCTCGATGACACCGTCCTCCTGTCCTACATCAACGATTGTACGAAGCTCCTCCTCGGTCATGACGCGCTTGGCATCGCTTTGTCTTATTCCAAAGAGGAAAATGACTCCGAGTGAAAGCTTGTTGATGATAAATATTACAGGTGTCAGCACTACCATGAGCACTGATATAAAGCCTGCGATTGAGAGCGAAATCTTGTCAGCCTTTATGGTCGCAAGTGTCTTCGGAGAGACCTCTCCGAAGATCAGTATGAGGAATGTAAGTATTCCGGTTGCGACACCTGCTCCGACGCTGCCAAACAGCTTGATGGCAAGCGAGGTGGTGAGCGATGATGCTGAAAGATTTACGATGTTGTTGCCGATAAGGATGGCTGAGAGCATCTTTGGAGAGTTCTCAGTCACCTTGAGCACCTTTTTGGCTTTTGTGTTGCCAGCCTCAGCCAGGGTTCTCATACGTATTTTGTTTACGGTAGTAAGAGCGGTCTCCGAAGATGAAAAAAATGCGGAGAGTGCTAATAGTATTAATAAGAATATAATCTGCGATATGTCGTCAGCGTCCAAATATTTTACCTCGTTATATGAATTAATAAATGTGTTTATTTATCGTCTGTGCTGTAGTTAGGAGCCTCTTTTGTGATATGGATATCATGAGGGTGGCTCTCCTTGAGAGAAGCAGCAGTAATCTTGACAAACTGTCCGTTCTCCTTAAGATCTTCGATTGTCTTGCAACCGCAGTAGCCCATTCCTGAGCGGATACCACCAACAAGCTGGAATACTGTATCCTCAAGAGTTCCCTTGTAAGCTACACGACCTTCAACTCCTTCAGGAACGAGCTTCTTAGCACCCTCCTGGAAGTAACGGTCCTTGCTTCCGTTTTCCATAGCAGCGATAGAACCCATGCCACGATATACCTTGTATTTTCTTCCCTGATAAAGCTCGAAGGTTCCCGGAGCCTCATCACAGCCTGCGAACATTGAGCCCATCATACATACGTTGGCACCGGCTGCGAGAGCCTTTGTCATATCACCTGAGTACTTGATACCACCATCTGCGATAACAGGAACTCCATACTCCTTAGCTACCTTGTAGCAGTCCATGATAGCTGTAATCTGTGGTACACCGATACCGGCAACAACACGTGTTGTACAGATAGAACCAGGTCCGATACCAACCTTTACTGCATCTGCACCGGCCTCGATAAGAGCCTTGGCAGCAGCACCGGTTGCGATATTTCCTGCAATAATCTGAAGGTCAGGATAAGCAGCCTTGATCTTCTTAACAGCCTCAAGGATATTCTTTGAATGTCCGTGTGCTGAGTCAACAACGATGACATCAACATGAGACTTAACAAGAGCATCAACACGCTCCATCATGTTGCCTGTGATACCTACACCGGCACCGCAGAGGAGACGGCCCTGATCATCCTTTGCTGAAAGAGGATACTTAATCTGCTTCTCGATATCCTTTATAGTGATAAGTCCCTTGAGGTTGTTGTCCTTGTCTACGATAGGGAGCTTCTCTTTTCTTGCCTTTGCAAGAATCTGCTTTGCCTCATCGAGAGTGATGCCCTCAGGAGCTGTAATGAGATTTTCAGAGGTCATAGACTCTGAAATCTTTTTTGTGAAGTCTGTCTCAAACTTCAGATCACGGTTTGTGATGATGCCTACGAGCTTGCCGTCCTTTGTGATTGGCACACCTGATATTTTGAATTTTGCCATCAGGTTGTCTGCATCCTGTAATGTATGGTCTGGAGAAAGATAGAACGGATCGGTAATAACGCCGTTTTCTGAACGCTTTACCTTATCGACTTCGTCTGCCTGTGCCTCAATAGACATGTTTTTGTGGATGATTCCGATACCACCCTGTCTGGCCATTGCGATAGCCATTTTTGATTCTGTGACTGTATCCATTGCAGCACTCATCATAGGAATGTTAAGGACAATCTTCTTAGTAAGATGTGTCTGAAGCTCGATCATATTTGGTGTTACCTCAGAGTATTGTGGAACTAAGAGAACGTCATCAAATGTAATTCCTTCGCCGATAATAGTACCCATTTTTAAATTCCTCTCTTTCTTATGTTATTATGCTGGTATACTTTATATACTAATGTAATTTGTATGATGATAGCAAATTAAAGAGTGAGTGTCAAGCAGTTATAAGCCCGATATGAAATTATTATATTATTTATTAGTAAAACTAATGTAAGTCCTTTGCAAATAAAGTGTAATTTATGTTATATTTTATATTGAGTGGCTTTCATTCAACATTTGCCTGTCACACTAAAGCGTGGACAGTGACGATTTTAAGCCACAATAATCTAAACCAGGGAGAAAAATATGGAGTTTCGACCATGCATCGACATTCACAACGGAAAAGTAAAGCAGATTGTCGGTGGTTCATTAAAAGACAGGGGCAACTTTGCCAGTGAGAACTTTGTCTCAGAGCAGGACAGCCGGTTTTATGCAGATATGTATAGGAAATCCGGTATAAAGGGCGGCCATATCATTCTGCTCAATTCTGTGGGCAGCGAGTATTATGAGGCCACAAAGGAACAGGCTGTTATGGCACTCAATGCGTATCCGCAGGGCTTACAGGTAGGTGGCGGCATCACTGCAGACAATGCGATGGAGTTTATAGATGCCGGTGCAGCAGCAGTTATAGTGACATCCTACGTATTTAAAGACGGCAGGATAAACTATGAAAATCTAAACAGGCTTAAAGATACTGTGGGCAGTGACAGGCTGGTGCTTGATCTGTCATGCCGCAAAAAGGACGGACAGTATTATATAGTAACTGACCGCTGGCAGAAATTCACGGATGAGGTCGTGACCACAGAGCTTTTGGATAAGCTGTCCTCATACTGCTGTGAGTTTCTGGTACATGCAGTGGACGTTGAGGGCAGGGTAAACGGCATCGAAAAGGAGCTTGTCGCCATGCTTGGCAGCTGGGGAAGGATACCGGTCACATATGCAGGCGGGGTATCATCCTTTGATGATTTAAAATGCATCAGACAGCTTGGACAGAACCATCTGAATGTGACGATAGGCAGTGCTCTTGATTTGTTTGGCGGTGCGATGGAGTACGATAAGGTTATAGCTTTTTGCAGTAATAAGGAGATTTAAAATGGCAAAATACACTAAGAATGATATTATCCGCATAGTGGATGAGGAGGATATCGAGTTTATCCGTTTACAGTTTACGGATATCTTTGGAACATTAAAAAACGTGGCTATTACAGCCAGCCAGCTTGAGAAGGCACTCGACAACAGGTGCATGTTCGATGGCTCATCAATAGAGGGCTTTGTGAGGATAGAGGAGTCGGATATGTATCTGCATCCGGATCTTGACACCTTTATGATTTTTCCATGGAGACCACAGCAGGGCAAGGTTGCACGAATCATCTGTGATGTATATATGGCAGACGGCACACCGTTTGAGGGAGACCCGCGCTATATATTAAAGAAGCAGATTGAAAAGGCAAAGCAGATGGGCTATATGTTTAATGTAGGTCCGGAGTGTGAGTTCTTCCTTTTCCATCTGGATGAGAACGGACAGCCTACCACCATCTCACATGAGAGAGCAGGGTACTTTGATTTAGGTCCAAATGACTTGGGAGAAAATGCCAGAAGAGATATGGTTTTAACTCTTGAGGATATGGATTTTGAGATAGAGGCATCACACCATGAAGTGGCACCTGCACAGCATGAGATTGATTTCAAGTATGAGGAGGCACTTCATACAGCCGACAATATCATGACCTTCAAGCTTGCTATAAAGACAATCGCAAAGAGACACGGACTTTTTGCCAGCTTCATGCCAAAGCCAAAGCATGGTGTGAGCGGCTCGGGAATGCATATCAACATGTCACTCTCAAAGGACGGTGTCAATATATTTGACAATGAGGATGATAAGCTTGGGCTCAGCGAGGAGGCATACCACTTCATAGCAGGCATCATGAAGCATATGAAGGGTATGACGGTCATCACCAATCCGATTGTCAATTCATATAAGCGCTTTGTGCCGGGCTATGAGGCACCGATTTATATCACATGGTCCGCTACAAACAGAAGTCCGCTTATCAGAATCCCGGCAGCAAAAGGCGAGGGAAGGAGAGTTGAGCTTAGAAATCCTGACCCTTCAGCAAATCCATATCTGGTGCTGGCACTGTGCCTGGCAGCAGGACTTGACGGCATAAAGAATAAGCTGCAGCCTGACGCAGAGCTTCGTGAGAATGTATTTGAGCTCACAGAACAGGATAAAAAGAGACTCGGAATTGAATCACTTCCTGCTGATTTGCATGAGGCGGTTGAGTGCCTTAAGACAGATGACTTTATACGCGAGATACTCGGAGAGCACATCTACAACAAATATATAGAGGCAAAAGAGGCAGAGTGGAACGATTACAGAGCTGCGGTTACCAAATGGGAAATAGATGAATATCTGTACAAATTTTAAAGGATGTAACGGACCGTGAATAATATTGTGATAGCATTTCCTAAAAAGGAAGTAGCCAATTCAATCAAAAAAATATTAGCGCAGAGCGGTTATACAGTCACGGCGGTTGCAAATACCGGAGCTTCGGCACTTTCGAGCATGAACGGCCTGAATATGGGTATCATCATATGCGGATACAGATTTTCAGACATGATGTACAGTGAGGTATACGAGTATATGCCTAAGGAGTTTCAGATGCTTCTCATAGCGTCGGCAGCGGGGATCATGGAAAAGAATGTGGATAATCTGATGTCATTATCCATGCCACTTAAGGTGCATGAGCTCTTGCAGACTGTCGAGATGATGGATTACACGATAACGCGTCGAAGGAAAAAGCTCAGGCAAAGGCCAAAGGTACGTTCAAATGAAGACCAGGAGATGCTTAACAGTGCAAAGGCTGTACTGATTGAGCGAAATGGATTTTCTGAGGAGGAAGCACACCGGTATATCCAGAAGCGAAGCATGGATAACGGCACAGGACTTGTTGAAACAGCACAGATGATACTAAGCCTTATGACTGATGTGTAGGGCTTTCGATGTTAAAGGCTTGAACAGCTATATAAAAATATAATTGCAGGCAGCATAATATTTTATGAAAGAAATAATGATAAAAAACATATTTACACTTGCGTAGTAAAGTGATAAATTAGACTTATTGTAAAGTAACAAAGGAGAGATAAACATGTTTCAGATTAATGATAACTATCAGAAATTACCGGGAAGCTACCTTTTCAGCACAATAGCTAAAAAGGTTGCTGCTTATCAGGAGGCTAATCCGGATAAAGAAATTATCAGGCTTGGAATCGGCGATGTAACACAGCCGCTTGCACCTGCTATCATCGATGCTATGCACAAGGCAGTTGATGAGATGGGAAATGCAGCTACATTCCACGGATATGCACCGGACCTTGGATATGAGTTCTTAAGAAAAGCAATTTCAGACAATGACTACAAGGCAAGAGGCTGCGATATCTCAGCCGATGAGATTTTTGTTTCAGACGGAGCAAAGAGCGATTCAGCCAACATCCAGGAGCTTTTCTCAGCAAACAGCCGTATCGCTGTTACAGACCCTGTTTACCCTGTATATGTTGATTCCAATGTCATGGCAGGAAGAACAGGCACATATGATGCTCAGAAAGAGACCTGGAGCAATGTAATCTATATGCCGTCAACAGCAGATAACGGCTTTGTTCCGGAGCTTCCAAAGGAAGTACCGGATATGATTTATCTGTGTCTGCCAAACAACCCTACAGGAACAACTCTTACAAAGGATCAGTTACAGGTTTGGGTTGATTACGCAAACAAAAACGGCTCAGTCATCATCTTTGATGCAGCCTATGAGGCATATATCAGCGAGGCAGATGTGCCACACTCAATCTATGAGTGTAACGGTGCAAAGACATGTGCCATCGAGCTTAGAAGCTTCTCAAAGAACGCAGGCTTTACAGGTGTGCGTCTTGGATTCACAGTAGTACCTAAGGAGCTTAAGTGCGGTGATGTTTCGCTTCATGCTATGTGGGCACGCCGTCACGGAACCAAGTTCAACGGTGCACCATACATCGTGCAGAGAGCAGGCGAGGCAGTTTACTCAGATGCCGGAAAAGCACAGCTTAAGGATCAGGTAGCATACTACATGAACAATGCAAAGACAATAAAGACAGGTCTTGCAGAGGCAGGCTTTACAGTTTACGGTGGAGTAAATGCACCATACATCTGGCTCAAGACACCGGATCAGATGACATCATGGGAGTTCTTCGATTACCTGCTTGAGAATGCCAACGTGGTAGGTACACCTGGCTCAGGCTTTGGACCAAGCGGAGAGGGCTACTTCAGACTGACTGCTTTCGGAAACTATGAGAACACAGTAAAGGCACTTGAGAGAATCAAGGCACTGTAAAATAAATCAGGTCAAATAAAAATACCGTCAGGGAGATGTTCCCTGACGGTATTTTTGTTTTTGAAATTTACATAAAGTGTAATTACTGTATACTTTTTATTATAAAAACTTACTAAATTTCTGATTATCTTTTCATAAGTTGGTAAATGCCGATATATCCCGTATTTTAGGGCTTTATCGGTATTTTCCTTTTGGAAGATACCTTGCATAAGCTAGCATTTACCAGCATGAAAATGCAACCAAAAGTAGTAAATGAGTAGTAAATATACGCTCCGATATTAACAAGCCAGTCTTTCCAGCTCCGCTTTTGCAGATTGAAATGTACCGTGTGCGTAATAGCCAAGTGTCATGGTTATGTTAGCGTGTCCCATGAGATATTGCAGAGTATTTGGGTTCATTCCTCTGTTTGCCATATTCGTACAATAAGTATGTCGGAATGAATGTGGTGTGATGTTCGGTAACTTGTCCGTGTGATACTTGTTATACTTCTTAATCAGTCCTCGCACCATGCCCTCATAGTTTCCTGCAACTTTAGGTAAGCCCTCACGGTTCAAGAATAGGAAATTGCTGTAACCACCTACAATCAGCGGTTGTGCCTTTCCTCTGTTCTTTAGTATTCTTTGGATTGCTTGATAAGCCCGTTCTGTCAATGGAAGTTCCCGTTTTCCGTTTTTGGTCTTTGGCGTTTCAATATAGTAGCCGATTTCGCTATCTTTCAATAACTGGTGGTCTATATTGAGTATTCTGTTCTGCATATCAATATGCGTCGTCAATCCGCAAAATTCAGAAATACGAAGTCCCGTTTCCAGCAGAAGCACAACCTCATCATAATACTTACTGTAAATCTTGTCCTTTTCCATAAAGGCAAGCAGGCGTTCTTCCTGCTCTGGTGTAAGAATAACTTTCTGCTCCGTATCATCTTCCAGAACATCACTTAGCTTAAATTCAAATGGGTTCTTTCTGATACAGTCGTCTTGTATCGCCATGTAAAATGACGCTTTCAAGGAACGCTTATAGTTATCAATCGTTTTATAGGCATATCCTTTTTCATTCATTCTGATAGCCCATTCCTTAGCGTCCGACTGTTTAACCGTATCAATCGCCCTCATACCCAATGGGTCATTTTTCAGAGCGTTCATAAGATACTGTCGTCCCTTTTCGGTAGCCCTCTTGATGTTCTTTCTTTGGCTGTTCTTCTTCTCGTAAAGCTGGCAGACTGTCATTTTACCGCCGACTGTGTCGATACCGTCATTAAGGTCTTTTTTTATCTGTGCTTCTTTTTCCCTTAACGATATATCATCACGCTTTCCAGCAGGTGTCTTGTCTGTCGGTACAAGTTTCCAAGAATAGATAAATTGTGGCTTTCCGTATATATCGGTATATTTATAAACGTATCTTCCGTCTTTTCGCTGGCTCTCTCCATTACGCAAATTGCGATTTTTACTGTCTTTTCGTTTTACATTAGACATAGTGTAAAGCTCCTTTCCGTCATGGAATGAGCCGTGATACGCTATACCTTATTATACCATATCTACGGCTCAATGACATTAGATTTCGTCCAATGTATCTATGATTTTTTCAAATTGTTTTCGCTTTATCTGAATACGATTACCGTTCACGATAACCCAGCCAGCGTCAATATTTTCTTCGGCTAATTTACGCAATTTCTTTTCGCCAATGCGGAAGTATTTGGACGCTTCTTCAATCGTCAGCGTATATTTTTCCCAGATAGGCACATCAGTATTGTTCATAATCTATGCACCCCCTTTACTGTGTGTCATTTTTTACAAGCAGGCAGACGGCTTTGGAAAGCTCCGTTAGTATCTCAACTATTCCCATTCTTGTGGGCAGAACCGCACCATGCGGACGTATCATTATTCTGTGAGGGTAGGTCGTGGCAGAGCGACTTTTCCAACGGTCGCTCTCGGATCACTGCGTGGGTCGCTCGCTTTCTTTTGGAAAGGTCGTGGCGTACAGTCCCCGTGGCTTGCTACCTCACAAACGTATCTGTCTGCTTTATTCAGTTGTCAAAGAGCTGTGGCGAAAGCGTGTTGCTTTCATGTGAAAGCAGTGGCAGAGCAGGAAAGAGGGGATTAAACAAATCATACTCTGCGGTTACTGCTTGTTATTTTTCTTCGATTTCTAAGGTAATATCAAACCCTAAAATCATTTTAATAAGTGCTTCTCTAATAAGTCCTTTTAGCTCCATATCTACAACAATATAAACATTGCCGTATTCATCATAGAGTGGACGCAAACAGCACTTTGATATGTACGGGTCATAAAATGCCAGTATCTTCTCAATCGCTTTTTCGTCCCCGTCCATAGCCTGCGAAAGCAAATAGTAGGACGGCTTCTTAAATGTTTGCTTCATTTTTACTGTTTCTCCTTTAGTAATTTTTTCAGAGCTTCTAAAGCATGGTATCTACTTCTAAATGCTCCACTTCTTGTAATGTTTAAGATGTCTGCTATCTTTGTGTCGCTTAATTCCAAGAAATAATACATTAAAACATTATTACGTTTTCTTTCTGGAAGTTTCTTCAAAGCTTCTGCCAGTTCATCATCATAAACACGAATGTCATTACCGCATACATTGAAAATCGTGTAGTCTGTTTCGTATTCGTCCCAGACAGCCAAATTTTCCACAACGATTTCTGGAAACTCACAAAAGAGCGTTTCTTCCTTTTGTCGTCGCTTTAATTTCTTCTGGTAGTCTTTTACGACATGACGGACAACTTTTTTCAAACAGCTTTCAAAACGGCATTGAACAGTTTTCTGGAAGTCAGATGGTTTCATCAATCTCACCCCCTTTCCCGTTATGACATGAAAAGCGTTTATCCCTCTTTCCGCACCATATAGGGAATGACAGGTGTGATTTGCTGACTAAATTTACAAAAAAGTTGAAAAAACTTTTTGATAAAACAAAAACAGCCTATTTGAATGTAACTACACAAACAGGCTGTTATATAAATGCTATTTATATGAATTTTTAACTCATGTAATGAGTATGATGATTGAAGCACTAGACAGAAATAATTATCCAGTTGAGAACGACGTAGCGTTCTTCTATATGTAATCATGGCATACCCCCCTCAAACCAGAGCTATACCAAAAGAAAAGGACAGCTTTGGTTATATCCAAAACCGTCCCGTTATCGTTTTTAAGACGTGCAAAAGCATATTATCTAAGAACGGTTTTTTTTATTTACCGTACACGATAATATCTTTCCGAATTATTACTGCATACTATATGCACTTTTAACACATTCTAAATACATGGCATGAAGTTTAAACTCATGCTAGGTGGTTTAAAATGAGAAAAAATAAAGAAACACAAACCTTTGATTTCAGACCGTTAGGACTGGCAATCAGAGAAGCCCGTGAAAAAGCAGGGCTATCCCGTAATGATTTAGGCGATAAGGTATTCTATGGAGAACGCCATATCGCAGATATTGAAAATATCGGTTCACACCCAAGTTTTCAATTATTCCATGATTTAGTTACCATGTTCAATATATCGGTTGATGAATATTTCTATCCACCAGAGAAAGTTGAGAAAAGCACAGCTCGCCGTCAGATAGAAACATCACTTGACTTATTGAGTGATAACGAATTAAAAATCATTCAAGGTACGATTGACGGTATCTTGAACAGCAGGGAAAGCAAGAAGTAATCAGCTTCTTGTTTTCCCGTTTTTCTTTTAAACAGTATTTCTTTAGCATTTGTTTGCTGATCTGCTCCGCAGGTAGCAAACAATATTAGATTAAACCTTTGTCTTTTTCGTAATCTTGTAAATATATTCTTCTGGGGTGGGGCGTTTATTTCCAAAATACTTTTTGAAATTTGCCTGCACCTCTGGGTCGGTACTATTCATAGCTTCATCAATCGTTGCTTCAATATCAGCCCGAGCATCAGCCAATGATACACCGCCAGCTTTTGCACCAGCTTTTAATGCCTTTTTTATATCTCGTTTTCTTAGACTTATCATATTTAACCTTTCTTATCATAATTGCAAATTTATAAATTCATCAATATTAAAACTGAAATTCAAATACGCTACTAAAATCATTATTCAAGACACAATAAACTTTGCTTTTATTAAATATCCATACGAATTGTTTTGTGTACAATATTACAATAACTTATTATGGAAATTATAGCCATAATCCCCCACAAAAAGAGAAAAGGAAAATTAGTATAACTCATAGTAGAAATAACATTTGCTGAACAACTAGCTATAATAATTGCACTGACAATCGTTGTCTGCACAGACATTTTTATAAATCCTATTTTTGTAGCTACTATACCAACGCATAAAGCGTACACAGAACATAATAATAACTCACTCCATATTTTAATGATATTTCCAAAAGAAAAAGTATCGGGAACTAGAGGGAATATGCGTTCACTAATAAAGAAAATTAAAAAAATCAAAGCACTTCCGAGAAGCATACCACCAATTCCAATAAAAGCTACTAATAATACTTTCGCTTTCAAAAGGGTAGATTTATCAACAGGATAAGTAAACAAAAGTAAATTAAGTTTTCCAGCATACTCTTTGATGATAAATGTTGAAAACATAACAGAAATTAAAACAGCGTAAGCTACGGTTTGCAAAGCATTTATTAAAGTCCAAATATTTTCATATGTTGAAAATTCGATAGCGTCCACTTCACCGCCTGCATAAGCAATTAAGGCAAATGTGTATAAAAATCCCAAAATCACTAAAGAGATAATTCCAATGGCTAAAAAATATGTTTTCAACTGATATTTTTTTGTTTCCAAATGTATCAACTTAAGTATCAATATTTTGTCCTCCTTGTAATGTTTCTAAAAAATACTGTTCTAAATTTTCAGTTCCCTCTTGTGAATGTAATCGTTCTGTTTCTTTTATAATTTTCCCTTTTTCAATAATTCCAATCGTGTCTGCAATTTGCTCAATTTCGCTTAAGATATGGCTGGAAATAACTATGGTCATACCATATTCTTTTGAAAGATGACAAAATAAATCCCTCATTTCTTTTATTCCAACTGGGTCTAATCCATTTATCGGTTCGTCAAGTAAAAGCAATTCTGGCTCATGTATAATTGAACGGGCGATTGCTAACCTTTGCTTCATGCCTAGTGAGAATTTTGAAACTGGCAAATTACCAATATTATCCAGTCCTACTTGAGCTAAGACAGAGGAAATATTTAAACCAGAAACACCCATGTAAGCTAAATGAATTTTTAAGTTTTCTTCAGCAGACATTTGTTCGAAAAAAACTGGACTTTCAATAAGACACCCCATTTTTTTTAAAATTTTATTTCTATCCGTAAGCATACTCATTCCAAAGACTTTAATTGTTCCAGACGTAGGCTGTAAAAGACCAGCAATTAGTTTTAAAACGGTAGTTTTCCCAGCTCCATTTCTGCCTAAAAATCCATATATGCTACCTTTTTTTACGCTCATATTGCAATTTTTAATTACTTCGTTATTGTCAAAAACTTTCCTCACATTTTGAAGATTTATTATTTCCACGCTTTAGTAATCTCCTTTCTGAACCCGTTTTTGTAAAATCATAAACCCGAACACTAATAACAAAAAAGTGAATAACAAAATATATGCAACATTAGAGAAGTCAATCGCATTGCCAAATTCAATATTATGTACTATGTTCATATATTTTGTTTGTGGTATTAGATTTAATAATCCACTTACAATAGAATTATTGACCGAAAGAGGTATGAAACACCCTGCTAAAATACACGTTACAACACTAATCCCTGTTGCAACTAAGTTTGTATTTCTATCAAGGATAGAACAGATAAACAAGGAAAATCCTGTTGCAAATAAATCCAATAACATCAGTAGTAACCCCATTATCCAGAGGCTAATTCCTAAATTTATATGAAGTAAAACATAAAACGCACAAATTGCAATGAATGTCGGTACAAATAAAGCTATGAAAGTGAAAATAAATTGAGCCAATAAGTATCTAGCTCCCGATACAGAAGAACACATAATACGATAGAATGTTTTTTTCAATCTATCTTCTGGATAGAGTGTTGTTAAGGCTACTCCTTGCATTAACATAAGCATGGTAACAAATCCTAAAATATTTGTTGCTACGCCACGTTCTTGTCTTTTAACATCATCACTCTTATAGTCTGTAGGTAATTTTCCTGTTTCAAATAATGTAGAAATTGCTGTTTTATCTTGTTCATTTTTTAGTGTTTCGACGCTATAAGTGCCGTCTGAATTTTTTTCAACATAAGCCACATATCTTCCCTGCACTAACTCTGATAATGCTGGAGATTTATCCACATTAACAAAATTATATTGTTCATTACTGATAGAAAGACAGTCTACATTCGGCGATACTGCAATAAGTTCTTTTGTTGCTGGGCGTACTGAAAAAAATATCGCAATACCAATCAATAATGGCATAAGAATACACGCAATGACTAATACAGACTTTTTAGATTTAATTCTTTCAAAGTTATTTTTCAAAACATTTATCATAAGTATTCCTCCGGTTTAAATAATAACTGACAAATAAGAATAAATATCACGGACAGCCCCAATACCTTTAAGCAAGTCGGTATAAATAGTTGGAAATTATTATCAAAAATAATTTGATAACTACAGTCAGCAATCCATTTAATTGGAGAGAACTTTGCAATATTATTGACAAAATCTCCAAGCCTATGAACTTGAAATAGAACGCCACCCAACAGCAACGCTATAAATAGTGGTATTTGCATAATCGCATTTGCTTGTTCTTCCTGTTTAAAGATACAGCAGAACATTATTCCGAAACAGCTTCCGCAAAAGCCAAGTATATTCAATAAAAGTATAAAATAGAAAATGTTTTCTCCACCCATGTTTAAATGAAGTATATACTGGCATAGCGGTACTAAAATGTCATAGCATATTGCACATATAAGGTATGAAGATAAAATTTTTGACAAGTACAACTCGCTTTTTCTTATTGGAGCATAGGCAATTCTAAAATTCCCTTTTTTTATTCGCTCTTCCATAAACGCATTTGTCGCTGTAATAGCAATCATACCTACTGAAAAAATCATCATATTTATTCCATAATAATCAAATGAATTAACAGGTGTGTCGCCAAATCCAGATTTTGTAATAAATCCCAAAACACCAATTAAAACCAATGGTAGTATGGTATTTGAGAATATTAAAGTAGGGTTATGAAAAATATTTGAAAGGTCTTGCCGAAGAATTTTTATAAAACGCACTATACTCACCTCAATCACGCAAATTTCTTCCTGTTAGTTCCAAAAAGACGGTTTCTAAACTTCCTGTTTCACTACTCATATTTTTTATTGTATATCCGTGAGTGCTAAGGGCAGAAAATAATTCGCTTAAAGAAATGTTTTTTTGTGCTGTAACTTTTAACATTTCTTTATATATTTGTACCTTTTGAATACCATTGATATTATTTAAGAAATCAAATTCATTTAGCCCATTTTTATGTAAACCGTCTAACTCCAAAAAGTAAATGACCCTATTTTCATAACTTTGTAGTAATTCTTTCAATGTTCCCCCAGCAATTTGTTTTCCTTTATCTATAACTAAAATACGGTCGGCAATATGCTCGACTTCTTCCATATAATGAGTGGAATATAATATAGAAACTCCATGTTCCTTTAGCTTCAAGATAGACTTCAATATATGGTTTCTGGATTGTGGGTCAATTCCTACTGTTGGTTCGTCCATAATAATAATCTGTGGATCATGTGCAATAGCACAAGCGATATTCAATCTTCTTTTCATTCCCCCAGAAAAGGTTTTGGGCTTGTTTTTTCTTTTGTCAGTTAGACCTACCAAGTCTAGTGCAAAAGCTGTTCTTTCTTTTAATTTTTGCCCTCGCAATCCATATAAACTTGCAAAAAAAGATACATTCTTTTCAGCACTTATTTCCTCGTATATAGCTAAATCCTGCGGAACAATTCCTATACTTTGCTTTATTTTATTTTTTTCATTTTGCAGATTATATCCACAAATAGAAATGTTCCCACTGTCTGGTTTCAATACGGTTGCTAAGATATTGATTGTTGTACTTTTTCCTGCACCGTTTGGTCCTAATAACCCTACAATTTCCCCTTTTTTTACTGAAAAACTCAAATCAGAAACTGCTGGACTATTTTCATAGGATTTTGTAAGTCCTGTCACTTTAATAATTTCTTCCATTTATTATTCTCCTTTCACTTAGGCACTATGTTGCCTAAGTGAATAATAGCACCACTATTCATAAATGTCAATATGTTGCCTATATTATCAAAAGAAAAGACAGCTGGTAAAACCAACTGTCCTAAAATGCTCTTATTTACTTTCGTTTCTTTTTCTCCACAAATAACTTGATTATATCTTTTTCAAGTTGTTCATTTGATGAAAGAGAAAGTCCTTCTTCTTCAAAACCGTCATGTTGTACTCCATCAAATGTATATAGCTTCTTTAACAACGACCAAAGGTTTTCTAATTCTGATGTTTGAAATTCTTTGAAAATATCTGCCATAAATTCTACAGCTTTTGTTGACGCATTTATTGTAACTTCTTCTCCCTTTTTAGTAAGAGAAACATTGCTGGCTCTTTTGTCTGTTGTGCTGGGGACAATATTTACATATCCAGCTTTTTCTAATCCAGAAATCATACGATTAGCATTTTGCCTGCTTGTTCCAAGTTTCCGAGCAATATTATTCATAGTTGCTTCTTCACCATGTAGATGTAAAATCGCAACAATAGTCATAAATTGGCGAGAAGTAAGTGTATTTAAGTATTGATCTCCTGTAATTTGTAACTTATTTATCAAAGAAAACAATGTTCCATATACTTGTTGCATTAAAAAAAGGTCATGCAACTCTTTTTCATATGCCACGATTACATTCAGCTCCTTTTGTTTATTCTTCTTAAAGAGTAACACCGGTTCAAAAAAAAGTCAATATATTGCCTAATATAGGGTGCATTAAAAAGCACCCTATATACTATTTTATAATCTTCCAGTTACTATCCTTATGTAGCACCAGCTCATACTGCGACACCTGCGTTGCCTTTGTCTGATTATCAAGGAATTTCACAGCTACTTTGACTTTCACATTGTCCCCGTCCTTTGTAAAGATAGGGTTTACCAGTTCAGAATAAAGGTAGTCCCTGCCGATAGGTTCAAGCACATTTCCCAATACATAATAGGCAAGTTCCTTTTCTGTGGCTGTCGGGTACAGCTTGAAAAATGTTTCCAGAAAAGCGGTAGCGTCATTGACGGTATCAGCGTCCACGCTGTTGTCGGCTTCTGGTGTCTTTGGTTCATAGTCCGATTTTTCGCTTGCTGGGGCAAGGGTAGGGTTCTGAACGATTACCATATTTCCGTCAGCGTCCACATGGACTTTTACCGTATAGGTTGCTTTCACATTGCTTGTCTGTTCTCCCTCTTTTATCTGCTGATCTACTTCGTAGGTAGCAGAAAAAGTGTCCGTGCCAGACTGTTCAATGCTCCATACAAGCACATCTGTTACCGTGGAGCTGGTCGGTATATCTGTTCTGATTGTATCAACATTCAAGTCCTGCAATTCCTTTGTCAGATAACCGCTGATTGCCTGCGTCCTTGCTTCGATCGCTTCTTTGCTGTTGTTCCATGTGTAATAGGACTTCGCAAAGTTCTTCACGAAATTTTCAATACCGCTGGTATCATGTAATCGTAACTGGATTGTTTCTGTTTCATGTACCGTGTGCATATCAATAGCGGTAAAGTTCTTATATACGCCAAAGCTCACACTTGCGATAAGCACCGCCCACAATACAATCACGGATTTTTTATGTGTGCCTACCTTGAAAGTACGCACCTTTTTTTCTTTCGGTTCTTTGATAGCTTCTGTCTGTTTCTTATTCTTTCTAAACATGATGAAATCCTCACTTTCTATTGTTTTACTCGTCCTGCACCGATTAAGTGCTGTTGCCAGTAACTATTCGTTAGGTCTGCAAAGCCGATAGGCGAACCAGCATGATACATCTGTGTCGGGGAAACAACGATACCGACGTGGGTTACATAACTTCCTGCGTCATAGGTAGAATGGAAAAATACCAAGTCGCCAGCTTTTGCCTGCGATAAGGGGATATGCTGGGTTGCGTCATACTGCATTTGTGCCGTTCTCGGTAAGGAAATACCAGCTTTCCCATAGCACCATTGTGTCAGCCCCGAACAGTCAAAGGACGTATTGGGATTGCTACCGCCATACACATATTTCCACCCTTGATATTTCAACGCTTCATTCATAACCTTTTGTGCCAGTTCGCCCGATATTTGAGGAACAGCCAAATACTGATTGACTAATTCAACGTAAAATTGGTTGCCGTAGCTGTACCGCCAGCCCCCATTTTTCGCCACAGCGATAGGGTTCGTATAGGTTACTTTCTTTCCACCTGATTTTTCTTTTGCGAAGTTTTCCGCTAGGCTGTATGTATGTTTTTTGCCTTTTCCTGCCACATAACCCACATAGCCACCACCATAGTTATAGGACTGTATCGTTACATTCAAATCGTCGATACCTTGACTTTTGCAGGAAGAAAGCAAGGACGCAAAATATTTACACCCTTGCTTGATTGAGCTTTCCGTATCTAAAGAATTAGGCGGTAAACCAAGACTTTCCGAACTCTGCATGACATCTACTGCCGTACCGCCACTTTCTACTTGAATGATAGCCAGCAACACATTGACATACTCGGAAATGTCGTATTCTCTGGCGTATTTTTCCACCATAGGCTGATGTTTCAACACTTCTGCGGATAGGTTCATACCACCAAAGGAAGAAGAATAGTTACCGCCCCCGTCGTCGTCCTCTGCACTAATCAGCACCCCGAAAAACAGTACAATGGAAATGAGGATAGGAAACAGACTGCCGATAATGGCGATATGCTTCAATCTCATTTTTTCTTTCGTCCTTTCTGTAATACGGTCTTACGGTTCTTCTCGGTATTTACTTCCGATTGCCTCTTAGTTTGCGTCTGTTGAACCTTTGTCCTGCGGTCTTTCGTGTAATTCTGGCGTGTTTCCTGCGATATGGTCTTTTCTACATTCCTATGGTTTATCGGTGGAGTTTTCCCGTCAGAACCACCCGAAGATAGCGGACGTTCTTTCACAGCATTTGTTTTGACTGGCTCGCTTGCTTTAGAAGTGGTCGCTGTGGCAGGGTGTTTGACTTCCTGCATTTTTTCCGCACTCGGTTTTGGAATAGTTGAAGCTGTGGCTGGTCGCTCATGGGGACGGGTAGCTCTTTTTGTCGCTGATCCGTCCGTATGCGTTCTTTCCTGCCTTGCTTCTTGTGCCTTTTGAAGTTCCATACGCTTGTCAGCGATATTTTTCTTATGCTGTTGCTGTTTTTCTAAACGTCCCGATTGCCGTTCTTTTTGTTCCTGCACGATACCACGCTTGAAATCAGATACGCTGGACTTTGCCTTTTCCTTTGCGGAGTGGACGGCATAAGCGGTCTGTGTCGGCATATCCTTGATATTCTCTTTGACGGCGTTTGCCTTGTCTTTGACTTTATTTTTTGTATCTAAGACAGCACCCACCTTTGAGCCTGCTCGCTGTCCCATGCTGGAAGTGGTATTGCCCCGATTTTCTTTAGAAGCCGTATTTTTTCTTTCCGTCCGCTTGCCAGCAACGGCACTTCCAGCTACCGCACCAGCCACACCGCCCGTAATACCGCCAGCACTGACCGCCCTTGCGATACGGTGTTCCATACGTCTAGCCCTATGTCGCATAAACAGATACGGTCTGCGGAATATCCTGCGTCCCATGCTTTGACTGTCGCCAGCATTAAGTGAGAACATACTCATTAAGTCGCCCAGCTTCATGTAGATACCAGCAAAGCACACTATCTGCAAGAACGCTATCATAAAGAACGGATAGTCTGTGGAAATGTTATAAAACATACTGGAAATGCTGAACGCCACCGTTACAATGAGGGTAATTCCTGCCCGTGTCATTATGGTATTAAATACCCTTACGATTGCCTGCTTCGCCATGCTTTCATAGCTCGGTATCATGGAAAGCAAAAAGCTGATAGGCAAAAACATTGCAAAAATGATAAAAAGTATCTGGCTAAATATCATCATGCCCGTAAGCAAGAATACAAATATCGTGATACCAAGATTGAAGAACAAGAGGAAGAACACCATACCCAAGCGGTTAATGACCTGCGGTATCGTCAGATTGTTGTTGTCGTTGTCCTCGATTTCTGTTTTTACGACTTCCTCTCTTGTTTCGCCGTCCTCGTCCTCTGGGCTTGCCGATACCAGAGCTTCGACACGTTCTGCCCCGATTTCTTCCATATTGGAATTGCCAAACTGCAAGAGTAGCCACGGCTGTTGTACCTGAATGGAAAATAGGCTGTCCCGTATCAAGTCCACGCTGTCCTTACCCTCACTGTCAGAATTAGGGAGCATGATTTTTGTTCCCAAGTCCAGCGAAGCGGTGCTGATGTCGCTTGAAAAGTCATTGACTTTTTTTATGTAGTCGGGAGCGTAGGCAATAAACGAAGCCGACAGAATGAACACCACAACAAAGTTGATAACGGCGTGAAGTGCTTTGCTGGTTTCCCGTTTGATTAGTCCCGTATAGGCAACATACATTCCCACCACTAAGATAATCAGCAGTAGAAATCCCACATAAAATCCCGTAGAGGAAAAGCCGTTCTCGGTTACGCCTGCCAAGGTCTGTATGCTTTTTCCGATACTGTCTGCCATATCATTGATAAAATCCAGCTTGTAGGCTTCCTGCACAACATAGCCCGTTGCATTGGATAGGTAAAGGCTTATCGTCCATACAAAGTTGGTAATGCAGTAAAGCCCGTACTGCACCGATTTTCCGATACCGTCCAGCCAGTTCCACGGCAACCACGACCAACTATTATCCACATAAAAATCAAGCTGGTAGTTGGAAAGCGGATATTTGGAATAAAGATTTTCAGTGTTTATGGTATCGTCCACAAGCCCCGTCGCATGAGCCACCGTCCCAAGCATAGAGAGAAATATCAGCGTAATGCCAATGACAAAGAGAGTGATTTTTAACGCATGGAATACCTTTTTTCTTGTGAACGCACCTTTTATCCTTTCTTTCATCACTCCACCTCATTTCTTTTCACTGGCGGTCTGGTATCAAAAGCGTGTAACAGTTCTTCAAAGACTGGGTGTATCTGCACTACACCGACACGTCCGTATAAGTCCTGCAATAAGCATTGTCCGTTCTCCAAATCACGCAAGCGTTTCTGGTTGTTCTCGTCGTCCTTGTCGATACCGAAAAACTCTAAGGTCTGTTTTATCTCGTTAATATCAGTAGAACGGAAAGCGAATTTCAAGCCGATATTGTTTTTCAGACTTTCTTTTGACACGTCCCCAGAAGATTGTGTAACAAAATAAACGCCTGCCTGCATTGCACGTCCAGCACGCACCAGCTTATTTGATAAGGTTTCGCCTTGTGCCACATTTAAGAACGCCCACGCTTCATCAAGGTCTACGATTTTAAAGATAGAACGGTCGCTATGAATAAAATCTAATGCAAAGGTACTAATCACAATGAGCATAGACACCGACAACAATTCAATGGTCGTGTATTCCTCAAAGGTCGTGTCCTTATCTGGCAGTACAAGGTCAGCTACTTGAATGATGTTAAGCTGGTTATCCAGACTGATAGCATTTTCCACCGTTCCGTCTGAAAACAGCAGATGTGCAAAGTCGTAGTCCGTGAAACTGTCGATATGGTCTGCGATATTGCGTGAGATAGCGGTATCTTCTTTTCTCAATTCTTCAATAACGTGTAACAGTCCTCTTTTTTCACTTTGGGTAACGGCACGAACTGCTTTACGAAGTACGGGGAACTTTTCGCCGTCCCTAGAGGAAATCCCCGTAAGGAATGTCAAGATGTCGATTGCCAGACTTTCAGCGTCTTTTACATTCTTCATAATCACGAACGGGTCAAGAAGCCCTGCATTGTCCTTGTCGCTGGTTAGGTTTACGATATTGATTTCATGGGCTATCTCTGGGAGTGTTTCTTTCCAATTTCCTCTTTCACTCTTAGGGTCTAAGATAACCGCTTGTCCCCCAAAAAGAACAGAGTAATAGACAAGAAGATTGTTGCAAAATGACTTCCCACCACCCAACGAACCGACAAAAGCAGACGCTAACGCATTGGTAACAGTCCCCTTAATTCCTTGACTGGCAAGAGAGGGCTGTAAGTAGACGTTTCTTCCCGTATCAACGGAATAACCGATATAAATACCCGACGTTTCGCCTAACTGCTGTGTCGCTCCAAAGCCAAGCCCTGCCAGAAAATCACTTTTGACATACTGCACATAGTCATTGATATATCGCTTGCTGGCAGGAAGAAATTCAGAGTGAAGCCCCAGCATATCCCCAGCAGGACGCACCAGCTTTACATTGAGGTCGTCGTAAAAGTCCTTGACTTCATCACAACGGCGTTTTAATTCGTCCAAATCATCAGCCGATACACGCACTACATAAGAGAGCTTATACATACTTTCTTTTGTCTGGTCTAAATCGGTTTCCAGCTCGTCCACGCTGTCTAATGCGTCCACCACGTTTGAACTGGTTTCACTTCCTGCTTGATAGGCATGATTATCTAAATCTTTCAATTCCTTTTTCTTGTTGCGGACAGTGGATAACGCCTTTCTGTTTTCTACGATTTCTACATTCATGGACGTATCAACGGGAAAGGTAAATTGCTGTTGCTGGAAATAGAAGATTTCAGAGGACGGAAAATCCAGCTCGCCTACAATCGCATTGACGGTAAAATAAGATACATAACTTTCCTTATCCTCATGTTCCAATCGTAAATACCGCTGGTTTTCCTCAATCACACATCTTGTCGGACGGATAAGGTCGTAGTATTTTATCTGCGTTTCTCTCTTAAATTTCTTCTTTGGTAGCTGGTACTTATAATCTTCATAGGCGACACCGTCCCTGCCGTAAAGATGTTCTATGAGATACCCGAAGTCGTTTGTTTCCAAGCGTCGCACCTTAAAACGACGGGAGATTTTATTTTCCAGTAACTTTTCCATTTTCATGTAACGGTTGATTTCATCATTCGGCATGGAAACAAAGTCATTCATCAGCGTGTGGTTTACTTCATGGAGAAATTCCTTAAACGTCAGCCACGCCGATTTTTTGATGTTCTTCAGATTGAGCTGTTCTTCCGTTACCATGAGCTTAAAGCCAAGAAAAAAGCGGTAGTCCACTTGATTGTCCCCAATCATAGAAATCAACGCTTCGGTCTGTTCGTCTATCTTCTGATAGGCAACTTCCTTTAATTTTCCCGTTACCAGCTTCTTTGACTGCTCCTGCATACTTCGTATGGAGCTTTCCGTTGCTATCTGCAAGGCATGAATTTTACCCTCACGGGACTGTGCGATAAGCTGGCGGAAACTGTCATGCACGATAAATTTCCGCTCTGCGGATAAGAAAGAATAATTATACGGTATCAGCTCATAGTAGGCGAACACCTCATTGTCCTTGTTCCAGACAAGGTTGTTGTCAATATATTTTATCGGGAACATACTTCACACTCCTTACTGCCGTGATTGTTTCGTTGAATGTTTCCTTTTGCAGTTTTACGGCTTTTCCTGCGTAAGTGATTTTTGGTCGCAGGGCATAGGTTATCTGCGATTTCAAAAAGCTGTACGGCTTCTTTCCGTCAAAAGTTTTCTGCGACATAAACCAAGTGAGAGCAACGGGAATACCAAAATATTTGAGAAATGCTCCCTCAATCATGGAAAGTGGGGGAATATCCCCAAACAGAATGATGATAAATTCCGTAATCACAAACCATGTAATCTGTGTAAAGGTAACGGGAAAGGGCAAGTTAAAGTCATTGATTGCATACAAGACTTTTTCCACGTTCCAGATACCCGTATAGCTTTTAATCTTTTTCAAGTTCTTTCAGCTCCTTTCGTAAGTTCTAAATGAGAAAAGGACAGCCATGTTTCAGACTGTCCCTTAAAAGAGAAATACGCTGTCAGTAGCAACAGTTCTTGTTGCTGATCTTCCAGCGTTAATATGGTATCTCGCACATACCTCGGCTTGTTTCAATAAAGCAACCGCTTATATCCAAATCTCGCCCAAAAGCTTCATAGTCAATGTAGTTCTGTAAGCTGGGTGGAATATCCCCAAGTGCCTGCAACTCGTCTATGTAGTAATAGGCAACGTCCGTCATGGTTTCACAGTCGGGATAATAATAAATATCGTCCTTATGTTCTACGACTTCTTCCAGCGTTCCATAGTGGCTGATAAATTCGTCCAGACAATCCACAATATAGTCGGGAAGTTCCTCTATCATTTCATACATTTCATTGAGTTCATCAATGGAAACATATTCCCCAATGTCGATAGGAAAGTTGTCGGTATCATGGATAGCGTATTCTTCATAACGTTCATTCAAGCCGATTTTTTCTTTTACATCTTCCTCGTCGATAGGGAATGTGAACCAATCACCTACAAGCTCGCCCTCGTTGTACTTTCCAAGATTAGCAATATAAACCGCCATATCATCAATCATAAGCACCACCTCATTTCCTACTCTGGCAGTTCAAAGACGCTGTGTTCCGTTACAAGATAGCGTCTGTTTTCCAGCAAATGAGAAGCGTAGGCTTCAAAATCGAAGTAGTATTCTTGACAATCCTCGGATAAATGTTTGAATGTCGGGTCATTCATCAGCTTTTGCCTTGCGACATCTATCATGCTTTTGCAGTCGGGATAAACGGTAATCACGTTCCTGCAAATATAAAGTGCTTCTAAATTCTCAAACACCGTAAGTAGTGATACATATTCTTCCTGCATATTACTTGAAAGCTGGCGGTACATATAATCTAATTCGTTAAGCTGATAGACGCTTGTATGTTCATGGACTTCATCAGCGTAGGGCAGTACCTTTTCGATAATGCGGTAATCCCCACTTTCTGCACCGATACCCAGCTTTTCCTCAAACTCGGCAACATCAATCGGCAAACCAAACCAGTAGGCTGTTACTTCGCCGTCAGTCTTTCGCTTCGTTTCCACCAGCACCCTTGTTTCCTGCATTGTTCCTCACGTCCTTTCTGTTGTTTCATCACATTTAAAAGCGTTTGATAAGACGTACCAAACACATATTTTGAAAAATCTTCCAGTTGTTTTTTGCTATATCTGGCAAGGTTCAGCCGTTTCATTTCATGCCACACTTGACGTTTATAAGAGGGCAAATCAGAAATATATTCACAGCCTATTTTTGCCTGCATATCCTTAAAAATATCATTCATGTAATCACTCCAATCTAATTTTAGGTAAGAAAAAAGCGGTCAATCCCGAAAGAAAAACCGCTTTTCACAATGTTTTATGCACCGATAATCTTATTGAACAGTTCCAGCAACACGTCTTTTACACCGCCAGCATTGAACACCAATCCAACGGCAACAAGGGCAACGACCAAGAACCCAATGAGTTTTGAAAACTCACGCTTGAACCCTAAATAGATACCGATTACCACAATCGCCATAAGCACTAAGCTCTGTGCGTTTGATAAAAACCATTGATACAAATTTTGTCCGAAATTCATTTAATTGTCCTCGCTTTCTTCTGATTGTTTCATTTCATAGTCAACTTCTTTGCCGACATTCAAAATACACATCAAGACTACGCCGATACCCATTCCCATAGATACCAGCAGGAAGTCTTTTAATAATACCCACATTTTTTATCACTCCTAACTTTCTACTAAATCTTTTGCAGGGGTCGTCTGCTGTTTGATTATCATTTCATGCTTTTCTGTGAGTTTTGCCTGCTGTTCGATTGTTTCCATGTAGTCTGTACCGTTTCCTTTATCAATCTTTTTCAGCATTTTCAAGGTCGGTGCTACCTGCCGTTGTACCCACCGCAATGTACGGTCTAAGGTGTAAGGCTCTGGCTTTGTCGTCAGCTTCAAGCTCTGTCTGTTATCGCCGATAAACCAAGCCCAGCGGTCGTTGAGCTTCCAGTCATTTTTTCGCTTGTCTGGTTCTTCATCAACAAACCGCACATACTGATTGATGATAGAAAAGGCGGTCTGTTCTGCGTCATAATAGGTCAGCAAATCTCGTACCGCATAATAGGCTCGTTCATTCCGAAGCCGTATCTCAAAACGGTTGATAATGTCGGCTTCTTCCAAAGGTGTCCCCAGCTTGATGTACTGCTCATAGTCCTTTTCATAGATACAGAAATACACATCTGATTTCAGCGAACCAAGATAAAGGGTACGTCCCATATATTCTCTGTCGTCCTCTCTGTGCTTGATAAGCTCACCTGACTGGTAAAACTTATAGCTTCTGGACTTTCCGATATATTCCCGTTTCCTGCATTTTTCCGCAAGCTCTGGAATATCCAAAATGCCCGTATGGTCGTTGATAGCAAGGTCGATACGCTTCATCACGCCACCGTCTATGAGTGCGTCCATGAGAAAGTCATACCAGCTTCTTTGCTGTGCCAGCAGGTAACTTTCAAACTGTCGGCAACCACGCCCCTTTAACTCTAAAAGGACACCTTTTTCTTCGTCAGCCGACGTATAGATAAAGATGTCCCCTAAAGAATAATGCTCCGTATAGCTGTAATGTCCGTAATCTTCATGGAGCATATAATTGATATTCAGTTTTAATATATCTTTGATGATGTGCTGTATATCCAGCGTGGGAAAACGAATTTTTACATAATCAAACAGCATGGTAAGCGGTGCTTCTGGATTGAACCTTGCCAGTTCCTTATGCAGAGTTTCCAGAAGTTCCTTTGACGGCTTCATTTTTCCACTTTCTATCTTGTTGAAATATTCCCTTGTGATACCAGAAGCCACCGCCAGCCTGCCTTGTGAGATACCGTAAGCAATCCGTTTCTCCCGTAATTCTTTTATCCGTTGTTCTTCATTCAGAACCATACCCCCAATCTGTAAAGTGTGAAGTTTTTTAAGGCGACTTCACAGCCGATTTTTGCTAGAAAACCATGCCAGAAGCCTTATGTTTCATATGTTTTTTGTCTATTGTCTATTTGCAAACGTACCCCTCTGTTAGATACCGAGGGGTTTTACCTGCTGGCGTGGCTAACGCCACACCAGCAACGGCTAGTCCGTGCCGTCGCCTTTCGCTTCGCACGTCGCCGTCCCGTCCTGCCTTGCTTGTGCAAGAGAGCCGATAGTCTGCAAAAAATCATGTCCTTTCGGGACTAAAGGCGTGTAAAACTCACTGATAACGCTTGTTCCCACATCACAATATCCACGCCCCTTGATACGCTTCTGAAAAAACTGCTTTTTCACATCTGAACCAAACAGCATACCGTAACCTAATTCGCTGATACGCCCAAGTCCCACACGGAAATTGAAGTTATCTCTGATACCGTCCGAGAAATACTTTGCGTCTGGACGCTGGCAGGCAACGATAAGGAAATAACCTGCTTGTCGCCCTAACATAACGATTTTCTTTAGCTGGCTAAGTAAGCTCACGCTTTCTTTCGTCCCCAGCATTTCAAAAAACGCCACATATTCATCAAAGATAAGAAAGCAGGGTGGCAGTCCCAGATAGGCGTAGTTTTCGCCTGTCTTATAGTTCGGGTGTCGCTTCATTTCCTCGCTTCGCTGTACCATGCCCTCATAAAAGGCATTGACGCAGTCTATCATTTCTTCTTTGGTATGGTAGACGTTTGGCATGACCGTTCCTAAGTCCGCAAGGTCGCTATTCTTCGGGTCTAATATGTAAAGGACAGCGTTGGTATGCAGTAAGGCTTCAATGAGCGTCAGCAGAAAATAAGTTTTACCGCCACCAGTTCCACCAACAATCAGAGCGTGGGGGAGTGCGTCATATTCCCAGACAAGATTTTTCATCAATCTAAGACAGCCTTTTTCTGCACGTACTTCATCAATGG
Organism: uncultured Lachnobacterium sp.; assembly: GCA_900546625.1. Classification (GTDB taxonomy): domain Bacteria; phylum Bacillota; class Clostridia; order Lachnospirales; family Lachnospiraceae; genus Roseburia. The sequence goes on from URDU01000006.1 coordinate 91,992, forward strand.
TAATGCGATTTGCTATCATATCATAAAGCAGGGTATATTCGATATAGCCGTCATGCAGGGTCTTGTCGGTCAGCTCACAATACAAGCCACTTTCCAATTTATCCTCTAACCGTAAAAGCTGGTCTTGATATTTCCCCAGCGTGATTTCACAGCGGATATGAAGCAGTCCCTTTTCCATTTGATAGTAAATCTTTGGAAACCAGACGATTTTTTCTCTTGATCTGCTTTGCAGGTCAGTAAAAAAACCGCTGTCTTGTACGGTATCGGCTTCATACCACTTATTTTCCAGTATCATTCTTGCCAGCTTTTGACGGTGCAGGAGCTTCTTGAAACTATCGTAACAGAAGCGGTAATACAGAAAAGCGACCAATGCACAAACACCAGTCGCTATCAGTATGGTTATGAAGTTGTAAGGGGAGAGCGTCAAGCCGTTCTCTAACAAGCTGAAATGCTCCCAATCGGTACGCATGAGCTGTTTCGTATTCAGTAGCAAAAGAACCGCTACGAATACAAACAGAAGCGTCCCTATGGAAAAGTGATAGACAAGTTGCTTGTCGCTGGCTCTGATACGGTGTCCTTTGTTACAAATCTTACGCATAAATCAATCACTCCTTTCTGGATATGAAAAAGCAGTCAATCCTAAGACTAACTGCTTTAAACTGTCTTTATTCAAAAATAAATATATCTTCTATCGGAGCTTTTACAGCTCTTGAAATATCTATTGCCAATTTAAGTGACGGATTATATTGTGCTTTTTCTAATCTCATAATAGTTTCACGACGAACACCTACAATGTCAGCGAGTTGTTCTTGTGTTAATTCTTGTGCTACACGATATTTTTTTAAATTACATACAAACTTTGCTTCCATAATTTATTCCCTTTTTTCATAACGATATAATAAATAGTTGCTAAGAAAAAGAACAAGAGCATAGATAAGTGAAACAGAAATCAGCATAAATATTGCACACCACTCAACATTACGGGAAAACATACCTATTGCCATAAGCCAGATAACTACAAATAATAGTTTAAAACCTATCTTGTAGGCTTCTAATTGTGCCTTACGTTTATTTTCTTGAAAAAGCTCATCTTCTAAGATATGAGAAAGTTTACCTTCAAAGAAAAAACTGAAAAAACCAAAAAATATGAAAAAAGCAAAAGGAAATATTTCTCCAAATTTATAGTATGTCCAAAATCCGCCAAACCCCAGAAAACCAAACATTCCACAAAATCCCCAGTAAGGAGAAATTGTTCTTGAATATCGTTTTTCCCTGCTGTTTTTTGAAAAGACATTTTTAAAGCAGATAATTACTATATAGATAGCATATAGTGCTATTAAAGCTCCAATTACTAACATAGGAATATCCTTGTAAGAAAATACATATTCCGACATATCCATATTTTTGACCCAGCGTCCATCATTGTATAATAGGGAGTAGATTGTACCAACAATAAGCAATAAAGCACACCCTACCCCCATAAAAATAATTTTTTTAATTTGTTTCTTTGACATATTTATCTCTCCTTTCAAATGAGATGTTTTTGTATCTTTATGAGATAAATATATCACTCCGCATTGTTCGTGTCAATCAAAATTAAGACAAATACATCACTTTTATTTCTTCGGCTGTCCCTGCGGTGTAGGGTTCTGTGGACTGCCTGCGTTCTGGTTGCCTTTATTCTTCAACACAATATCCTCTGCCTTTACATACCAGTCCACATCTGCACCCGTATAGGTTTTTCTTGATACCGTATCGGCTACTGGATTGACAAGCTCCACAACTGCATTGTAAGGAAATTCCCTTAACGGTACTTCTGGCGGTACAGACACGGGGATAATTCCACCGTGCAGACTGCACTTCAAATCATAGATACGCTTTTTAAGCTGGGTACTCGGTGTCCCGTCCTCATTCTGCAAGAACACATCACGTACCGCTGTAAACTTTAATTCTCCAAATGTTTTCTCTTTGTCAATAACAAACCCGTTTGATAATCTCATAAATTCTTCACTCCTTTACTTTTCTTCAACTGCTACAATATCATCAGCAACTAATACATAATCGGTATGTCCCATATCCCCGATTGCGTAACCTCTGCCGTATAACTTCGGATTGACAAGTTTTACTTTCTGTTCATACTTGAAATGCTTTTCGCCAGCCTGCACAGGAATTTCCACCACAACATTTTCGCCTTTCTGTATGTCAGAATAAAGGTTATAGCTTCGTCTGGCTAAGACCCTGCGGTTATTTTTATCTCTTTCAAAGACTGGCTCGCTTTCGCCTGCAAATTCAAGAGTTCCAAAAGACTGTGTCATATCTGGCACGACATATTTCATTTCCATATTGTTTTACCTCGTTTCTTTCTATATTTGATAAGTTTTTTAATTGTGATTTCTTATTCTGGCGGTTTGGGAAGTACCAGCAATCCCCCAGATAGTAAAGGGTAAAATCAATGCTTACGCACCCTTGACTATCCGTGTTCTTGCAGGTTGTAGGCAGACAAGCCAGAATAAGCGGAAGTCTGCCGTTTGACAGCTTCGGTGGAGAGCGTGATTTTCCTTTTCTCATACCGTTACCACCTTATAATTTCTTCATTTTACGGCGTTTGTAGAAGAAGATACCTGTCAGTCCAGCACCAGAAGTCACAAGAAGTGCAAGCAGTCCGTAAAGGTTGGTGTTATCGCCCGTTTTGGGACTGTCGCTAGGTCTGCTAGGCTTTTCTGGTGTCGGTGGTGTTTCGGGTTTTTCTGGTTCTTCTGGCTTTTCCTTAAAAGTAATCGTCTGTCCCTCTTCCTCAATGTCCTTATGTTCGGTAACTTTCTTCGGCTCGTCTGGATTGCTTAAGTCGTACAATTCTTCAAAAGTTACAAGCTGTTTGCCGTCAAGGGAAGTAGCGTCAAAGGTAAAGGCAACTTCCACTTTCATAGTTTCGCTGTCAGCGGTAAACATATAATCACTTTCCACACGCTTTCCATTGATAAGAAGTTCTGCATTTTCTTCTTTCAACATCTGCCAGCCCACAAGTTTGTACTGTGTACCGACTTCTAAGCCCTCTAAGGTTACGGTATCAATGATTGTAACGTCTTTTCCAGCTTCAAGCTCTTTGTTGCCGTCCTTATCCGTAGCAGTCGTATGAATTTTGATGATACGCTCTGTGATAAGTACGGTCTGCCCGTCGTCCTCAATGTCTTTGTGTTCTGCAACTTTTACGGGTTCGTCTGGATTGCTTAAATCATACAATTCTTCAAAGGTAACAAGGTTTTTGCCACCTAAAGCAGACGCATTGAACGTATAGGAAATTTCCACTTTCATTTCTTCCTCATCAGCGACAAAGGTATAATCGTTTTCTACACGTTTCCCGTCAATGATAAGCTCGGCGTTTTCTTCCTTTAACATCTGCCAGCCTTTCAACTGATACTTTGTGCCTTTTGTAAGTCCGTCTAATTTGACAGTATCAACGATTGTAACCTCTTTTCCTGCAAGGATAGTCTTTTCGCCGTCCTTGCTGGTCGCTGTGGTATGGATAGAGATTTCTTTTTCGTATTCATCAGTCAGCGTCCCTAAATCAATCACAAGGTTATTTCTTGATACCACGATTTCAAAAGGTGGGATAAGTTCAAAGCCTTTGTTACTATCACAACGCATTTCTTCAATGATGTAGGTATCATAAGGTAATGCCCCCTTGCTGTCGTCTGGTTCAGAAGTTCCAAACCACACACCGTCCTCGCTGGTCTTTCCTGCGTTGGTATTGTGCTTATGAGAAGCCCATTCAGCAGAAGTGGAGAATTGCCCGTTATCATCAGTTACCACGACGTGATTTTCGCCCGTTGTCTTGCTTGTGATCCTAAAAGGAACATCAGCAAGACGCTTGTGTGTGCCTGCACCGATTTTTACACCCTCAATATCTCCACGCTTAATCTGATTATAGATAGAATGGGCTTTTTCGGTTAAGTCCACGATTTTTCCATTTTCTGTGATTGTAAAATCAATCGGCTTTGCACCGTCAGTTAAGTAACCGTTGGGAGCTTCACTCTCAACGATACGGAATTTTCCATAAGGTAAGAGGTCAGAAGAAGTAGAAGCGACACCCTCAATATCTGTACGAATTGTCTTTACCACTTCATTTTTCTTGTATAACTTGCCCTCAACCAATACTGCATTATCATTTAAGGAAATGATGTCAAAGGCAGTATCTTTCAAAGTGGCACTTCCTTGTGGCTTTGTATCGCCCGTTTCTAAATCTCGTTTCTGAATTTTGACACCGCCACGGATAACCTTGTCTGATACGGAAAACTGGTTACTTCCAGATAATACGGCAAGGTCGCCGTCCTCGGTAATCTGTGTTACATATAAGCCTTTTATCTGTTCGGACTTATCGCCAGCCTGCATATATGCACCCTCTAACAAGTAGCCGTTTGGAGCTTTTGTTTCTTCTACGGTTAGTGTTCCAAGTGGAAGAACCGCCTTGCCGTCCTGCATATAGAAGCTGTCGCCAGATACTTTGTATGTGTCCGCTAATTTTGTGATGTAGTGGGTTGTTCCGTCGCTGTCTGTTTCAGCGGTTGTCTTTGTAACCCATGTACGAGTAGCTTCGGCAGGGAGATTGTCTTTATTGTAGAAGCCAGCATAATACTTCCATGTAAATTCCGCACCTGCTAAAGAAGCGTTCCCTTGCGGATTGTCTTTCTGTGTTTCCATATCAATCTTGAAAAGCTCAATCAAAGTGTCCGTTACTTTTGGCGTATCTGATACTTTCAAAATTGCTGTCTTTCCAACTTCAACCTTTAAGGAATATACAGTTTTATCCACTTTATATCCTGCTGGTGCGTATAATTCCTTGATATAGACTGTGCCTGCTTTTACCTCTGCAATATCTGTGTTTCCGTTTTCATCAGTCGTAAGGGTGGCAAGCTGTTTTGTGCAGTCTTTATCAGAAAAGACACCGTATGTTGCACCAGCGATTGAGTAATTCCCGTTACCGTCTGTGATGCTGGCATTACTGGAAACCTTTTGCAGTTTCGTATTTCCGACATTCAGTTTCGCCCAGAATTGTCCCAATTCCTGCCCCTCGCCAGAGTAGATATAACCGCCACATTCATAGCGTCCTTTATTTTCTTTGACAAAGGCTTTCGCACCAGAGAAAACTTCGTCCTGCGTAGCCTTTGGAATTTCATCATAAGAAGCTCGCACGTTATCACATTGCCAGCCAAGATGTACGCTCAATCTCTGCCAGACTACAAGCTGTCTTAAAAGATAAGCGTGATTTTTGCTTATTCCGCTGTGGCTGTCTGTGTACTGTTTTACATATTCGATAGATAAGGCAACGTCGCTTATCTGGTCGGCACTCATACGGGTGCTTACGTCAGCTCTGGTCTTGTAACCATTCTTAAAGTCTGTGTTGATGTCAATACAGTAAGCGTCCTCGCCCTCAACGGTCAAATGTCCCTCATTAAAGGTAGAACCAATTGAACCGTCATTCATTACTTTTTCAACGATACCGACACGCTCTTTTGACTCCGTCCAGTATTGCTTACTTTCTGCATGAACGGGTGTAGTCGGCAAAGCAGTAACGACAGTTGCAAGAGCTAAGAAGCCCGTACACAATCGTTTTAACATCTTTTTCATAAATCTAATGCTCCTTTCATTTTGGGTAATAAAATAGCCGTCCAATAAGAACGGCTGGAAATAGAAAAGGAACGTCATGTTAGGCATTCCATAGTCTATAAAATATTTAATTTTTTCTTGTTTCAATACTGATGTGTTGTACCATAATATCTTTGCATATCTAGGAAAACTTGCGTATCAAGGCTCATTCGTTAGTAGTAAATAAGTAGTAAATTGATGTGTTTGTTTCCTTGAAAATGCTGATAGATACTGTGTTTTAGCGGATAATCAGATTTTTATTGTGTTTTTATTATAAAAACCTTATGTGAAAGGCATGCTTTAATTCTTCTTGAAGCCGGCTCTCTTACGAAGAGTAGGGTCAAGAATCTTCTTTCTGATTCGAAGGCTCTCAGGTGTTACCTCAAGAAGCTCATCTGTGTCAATAAAGTCGATAGCCTGCTCAAGGCTTAATACTCTAGGTGGTACGAGTGTGAGTGCCTCATCTGCTGATGAAGAACGTGTATTTGTAAGATGCTTCTTCTTACATACGTTGAGCTCGATGTCCTCGGCCTTTGCACACTGTCCGATAACCATTCCTGAGTAAACCTTGGCACCAGGTCCGATAAAGAGTGTTCCTCTCTCCTGTGCAGAGAAGAGTCCGTATGTTACGGCCTCACCTGACTCAAAGGCAATGAGTGAACCTGTTGCACGGTATGCAATCTCACCCTTGTATGGCTCGTATCCGTCAAACATAGTGTTTAAGATTCCGTTACCCTTTGTATCTGTCATGAACTCGCCACGGTATCCGATAAGTCCACGGGCTGGGATGTGGAACTCAAGTCTGGTGTAGCCACCTGCGATAGAACCCATATTTCTAAGCTCGCCCTTGCGCTGCTGAAGCTTTGAGATAACAGCTCCTGTAAACTCGTCAGGCACATCAATGTAAGCAAGCTCCATTGGCTCGAGCTTCTTGCCGTTTTCATCATACTTGTAGAGTACCTCTGCCTTACTTACAGCGAACTCATAGCCCTCACGGCGCATGTTCTCGATAAGTACTGAAAGGTGAAGCTCTCCACGTCCTGAAACCTTGAAGGAATCAGGTGAGTCTGTATCCTCGACACGCAGTGAGACATCTGTGTTGAGCTCGCGAAGGAGTCTGTCACGGATGTGACGGCTTGTGACAAATTTACCTTCCTGTCCTGCAAGAGGGCTGTTGTTTACGATAAAGTTCATAGAGATTGTAGGCTCTGAAATCTTCTGGAAAGGAATTGCCTCCGGTGCTTCCGGTGAGCAGATTGTATCTCCGATGTGGATGTCTGCGATACCTGAGATTGCTACAATCGAACCGATTCCTGCCTCGGTTACATCTACCTTGTTGAGTCCGTCAAACTCGTAAAGCTTGCTGATACGGACCTTCTCAAGCTTGTCAGGGTCGTGGTGGTTTACAACGACAGCCTCCTGATTGACCTTGATTTTACCGTTATCCACTTTACCGATTCCGATACGTCCTACATACTCGTTGTAGTCGATTGTACTGATGAGAATCTGTGTGTTGGCATCCGGATCACCTGTTGGAGCCGGGATGTAGTTTACGATTGTCTCGAAGAGAGGAGTCATATCCTTCTTCTCGTCGTTTAAGTCCTTCATGGCATAGCCGTCTCTTGCTGATGCGAAAACGAATGGGCAGTCAAGCTGCTCCTCAGAAGCATCGAGATCCATGAAGAGCTCTAATACCTCATCGATGACCTCGTCAGGACGTGCCTCCGGACGGTCAATCTTGTTGACGCAGACAATGATAGGCAGCTTGAGTGCAAGAGCCTTCATAACTACGAACTTGGTCTGTGGCATAACACCCTCGAAGGCATCAACCACGAGGATAACGCCGTTTACCATCTTAAGAACACGCTCTACCTCACCGCCGAAGTCAGCATGACCCGGAGTGTCGATGATGTTGATTTTGATGTCCTTATACTGAATAGCTGTGTTTTTGGAGAGGATTGTGATACCTCTTTCACGCTCGATGTCGTTTGAATCCATTACTCGTTCCTGAACTTCCTGATTGTCACGGAACACACCGCTTTGCTTGAGAAGCTCATCTACAAGTGTTGTTTTACCATGATCAACGTGGGCAATAATTGCTATATTACGAATATCGTCTCTTGTTGTTTTCATATTTTCCTTCTTTCTTTAATAAATAAAGCTAAGTTTGCAACTAACTTATTCTATCATAATTTTTCCAATGTGCAAGTTTTCATTGAAAGTTTTTAAAAAATTAAGTGAAATGTTATTGGATTTGTCGACATTATTTGAGAAAATATACTTTGTGGAAATGTTAAAAATAGCTGGAAAAACATTTTACAAAAGGAAGGGAGACAAAAAATTCATGGCAGATAAAATGTTTGAAAACAACCAGGTATCAATAATCGGAGAAATCGTTTCGGATTTTCAGTTTAGTCACGAGGTGTATGGTGAGGGCTTCTATATGATGGAGGTTTCGGTCAGAAGGCTTTCGGATTGCATGGACTATATTCCGGTGATGGTGTCAGAGAGACTTATCAATGTGGAGGGTGACTACATAGGCAAAAGCGTATATATAGGCGGTCAGTTCCGCTCGTTCAACAGGCATGAGGAGAAGAAAAACAGGCTTGTGCTGTCTGTTTTTGCAAGGGAGCTTGAGGTATTGGACAGTGATTATGATGAGGACGCAGCCAATCAGATTTTCCTTGACGGCTATATCTGCAAGGAGGCCATATACAGGAAAACACCGCTTGGACGAGAAATTGCAGACCTGCTTGTGGCAGTGAACCGCTCATATGGCAAGTCAGACTATATTCCATGCATCTGCTGGGGAAGAAATGCCAGATTTGCGTCGACCTTTGAGGTGGGCACACATGTGCAGATATGGGGCAGAATCCAGAGCAGGGACTATGTGAAAAAGCTGAGTGAGACACAGGTGGAGCAGCGCACGGCGTATGAGGTTTCCGTGAGCAAGATTGAGGCATAGTATTGCATGAGGATTTGTGACTTCCACGAAAATTTGCAATAAATCTCAGATTGTGGTATTTTACTAGATATTATTGGTTACATATCAGTAGAATAGCTATGTGTATGGAGGCATGATTATTATGGAGAACGGTGCAGTACAGATTTATTATGGCGAGGGACATGGCAAGACAAATGTCGCTATAGGAAGTGCAATATGTGCTGCCTGCGAAGGTAAACAGGCTGTCGTTATTCAGTTCCTAAAGGGAAAAAAGGAGCCGGAATTTTTGAAAAAGCTCGAGCCGGAGGTAAAATTTTTTAATTTTTCAAGGGCCGGAATACTCTTTGAGCAGCTTGATGATGAGAGCAAGCAGGAAGAAATCATGAATATCAAGAATGGCTTTAATTATGCTAAGAAGGTCATATCAACCGGTGCTGACATGGTTGTTGTGCTTGATGAGATGCTTGGACTTTTGGATTTGCATCTGATTTCCAAGGAGGAGCTGTCGGATATGCTTGCTTCAAGGCCGGATGATGTGACAGTTATTATGACTGGCCGTGTGCTTGATGATGGAATCAGGGAAATGGCTGATGAGATTTATAATATCGCGTCGGAAAAATAGTAAGGAAATATTGTCATGTGAGTTGACAATACACAGGCTTGGTGATATGATTAATGCAAGTGTGAGGCAGTTATATCATCTGCTGTATACAAATAATTTGATTAACAGATAGAGGTCGCGCGACTTATGAGTAGCTTTCCGGATGCCGCAGGGGCAGTTGATGGGAGATGAAAGGAATAGCGCCGAAGGGATTTATCATCTGCGGATATATCCCTGGGCATATGGCGAACAGCCTTATGACTGTCATCAGATTTGATGGGGAGCTATCGTGATTCATGAAGAATTGGGACCGGCTCTAAGGAGCCGGTTTTTTAGCGCTTAGAGGCAGACAGTGTCATACCTATACGTTAAGAGAATCAATACCGATAAAGAAAAGCAAGAAGGAGATAAAATCATGGCAATTTTCAAAGGAGCAGGAGTAGCAATCGTTACACCTATGTACGATAACGAGGAGATTAATTACGACAAGCTCGAAGAGCTTATCAATATGCAGATTGACAATGGCACAGATGCTATCGTCATCGCAGGCACCACAGGCGAGAGCCCATGCCTGTCAATGGAGGAGCATGCAAAGGCTATAAAGGCTGCAGTAGAGTTTACAAAGCATCGTGTACCTGTAGTGGCAGGCACAGGCTCTAACTGCACAAAGACAGCTATGCAGCTTTCAAAGGAGGCAGAGGAGTTTGGTGCAGACGGACTGCTCGTTGTCACACCATACTACAACAAGGCTACACAGGCCGGTCTTGTGAGCCACTATTCACAGATTGCAGACAGCACAAAGTGTCCTATAATCGTATACAACGTACCAGGACGTACAGGCTGCAACGTGCTCCCTGAGACTATGGCAGAACTCTTTAAGACAAAGGAAAATATCGTAGGACTCAAGGAGGCTACAGGAAATCTGGCACAGGCTTCAAAGACAATGTACCTGACAGACGGAAAGCTTGATATGTACTCAGGTGAGGATGGTCTTGTTGTACCTCTTATGTCTATCGGCGCAATCGGAGTAATCTCTGTATGGAGCAATATAGCCCCTGCAAAGGTACACAATATGTGCGACAGCTTCTTCAAGGGCGATTTACAGACAGCCTTAGAGCTTCAGAGAGAGGCTCTTCCACTTGTGGATGCACTCTTCTCAGAGGTAAATCCTATCCCTGTAAAGAAGGCTATGAACCTGATGGGTATGAATGTCGGACCTCTCAGAAGCCCTATGTGTGAGATGGGTGAGGATAATGCAAAGAAGCTTGCTGAGGTTATGAAGGCTTATGGCTTAAAGCTTGCCTAGTACAACGAGAAAGGATACGATAAAATGACAAAGGTAATTATGAATGGCTGCAACGGCAAAATGGGACAGACTATCACAGAAATCTGTAAGGCTGATGCTGATATCGAGATTGTAGCAGGTATTGATTTATATGATGGAATAGACAATGACTATCCTGTTTTTTCGAGCATCGACAAATGTGATGTGGATGCTGACGTGGTCATAGATTTTTCCAATGCCAAGGCTGTTGACGGGGTGCTGGACTATTGCGTGGACAAGCAGGTTCCGGTTGTTTTATGCACCACAGGTCTTAGTGACGAGCAGCTTGCAAAGGTTGAGGAGTGCTACAAGAAGGTGGCAGTGCTCAAGTCTGCAAACATGTCACTTGGCATAAATACTCTTATGGCTCTTCTCAAAAAGGCCGCACAGGTTTTCGCACCGGCAGGCTTCGATATGGAGATTGTTGAGAAGCATCACAATTTAAAGCTTGATGCACCTTCAGGTACAGCGCTTGCGCTTGCTGATTCCATCAACGAGGCTATGGACAACGAGTATCACTATGTTTATGACCGCAGCCAGCGCAGAGAGAAGCGTGATCCTAAGGAAATCGGTATTTCGGCTGTCAGAGGCGGAAGCATCGTCGGTGAGCACGAGGTACTTTTCTGTGGACAGGATGAGGTGATTGAGTTTAAGCATACTGCTTACTCTAAGGCTGTTTTTGCGAAGGGTGCTGTTGAGGCTGCCAAGTTCCTTAAGGGAAAGGGTGCCGGTCACTACGATATGGCGGATGTTATTGCAGCTAAGTAGATTGAGTGAATTGCTTCATTGTGGCGATAGGTCGGGCGTAAGCTCCGGGCAACGGGGTGCACACGCACTCTCCCGGGGCGCTATGCTACGTGGCTAAGATGCTGTACGAAATTATGCTTGATGGGTTTCTATGCTTGACGAAACCGTCGAAACGCGCCGTCCGTGGCGCGGTTCTCCTCACCCCTGCGTCCATGCAGGGGTGTTTCTGCGTTTCATGGGCATAATTTCTACAGTATCTAAGCCACTTCGCTATTCGCGTTTCGGGAGAGTGCGTGTGCACCCCTGTGCCCGGGGCTTACGCCCTTACGTTGTGGCTCTCAATGTACGAATATGGGTACACTTGCGGATTTTGCTTGATTTATTGGGGAGCGCGTATTATATTAAATATAATGACTATTCAAAACCACTGAGAACAAAAAAAGCTGATGCGTCATGCTTGCATGTAAGCAGCAGGTTTTCTTGTTCTCAAGGGGGCTCGAATAGAGCCACCCCCACACATATGAGCAAAATTAGCTGCGTAGCAGCGGGAAAGCACGAGCATCGTGCGTTTTTGCGAATATTTGTGTGGTGGTTATGAATAGCCACATTGTTCATGGATTTAATTTTAAAAATACAACAGGGGAGCTGGCATTTAGCCGGCTGAGAGTAGACTGGTAGTGTCTTGACCCATAACCTGATTTGGATAATGCCAACGTAGGATAATATCGCAAGATTTTTAGGCGGATATACTCATTGGCGGTATATCCGCTTTTTGAATGCGTGGGTGATTATGAATATTTGTAAAGAGATACAGATGGATAATTTTATAGAAAAGCTTAAGTCACGCAGTCCTTTGATCCACAACATCACAAATATGGTTACTATCAATGATGTGGCAAATATTGAGCTGGCATGTGGAGCGAGGCCTATTATGGCTATGGCGCCTCAGGAGATGGATGAGGTCACCGGTATATGCGATGGGCTGAACCTGAATATAGGCACTCCTTCTGAGGAGAGGTTTGAGGCGATGCGCATTGCTGCGAGGAGGGCTGCAAAAAGGAGCATTCCGATTGTGCTCGACCTGGTTGGTGTGGGCGTGAGCCGCTTTAGGATGGATTTTGTGATGAGCCTGCTTGACGAGGTGCATGTGGATGTGATTAAGGGCAATTTGTCTGAAATCAAGGCTGTTATGGAGCATAGCAGGTGCGAGGGCGGCGTGGAAGTGACCGATACGGCGGCTGAGTCTGATGCAAAGGCGCTTGCGTGCAGGGCGGCCCTGCGATATGGCTGCATCTGTGTGATTACAGGTGAGATAGATTATGTGGCACAATTATGTGATGAAGCCGGTGGTTATGACTATAATGAAAGCAATGTGATGTGCATCACAGGCGGCAATCCGATGATGAAGCGCGTGACAGGCACCGGATGTATGCTTTCAGGGCTTATCTGTTCGTTTGTTGCGGCTTCCTGCGATGATAAATACGGTGCAGTCACGGCAGCACTTAGCTGCATGAAGAGGGCAGGAGGGCTTGCGGCCTCTGCTATGGCAGAGTGTGATATGGGAACAAACAGCTGTCATTTTGTTAAGCCCGGAAATGCTTCATATAGGGACAGGCTGATTGATGCAGTATATCATATATGCGATGGTGATTATGCACTGATGTGAATATCGCTATATGACAGACAAGTGGTATGCATGCCATGAGTCTTATATTTGGAAAACAACAGGATAAGAGGTGAAAGGTTTATATGAACAAAACTGATTTAAAGCTCTACGCTATAACAGACAGGCAGTGGCTGCACGGAGCGAGGCTTTCTGAGCATGTGAAGCTTGCGATAGAGGGCGGAGCCACTATGATTCAGATCCGTGACAAGGATATCCTTAGTACAGATTCTGATGCAGGGCTTAAGGATGAGTATCAGGAGGCTCTTGAGATAAAGAGAATCTGTCACGAGCACAAGGTGCCGCTCATCATCAATGACAATGTGCAGTTTGCAATTGATATAGATGCCGATGGAGTACATCTGGGGCAGGATGACATGAATCCGGCAGAGGCCAGAAAGCTTCTTGGAACCGACAAGATAATAGGTGTCACGGCAAAGACTGTGGAGCAGGCAAAGAAAGCAGAAGCTGACGGTGCTGACTATCTGGGAAGCGGAGCAGTGTTCGGCTCTACCACGAAGCTTAATGCAAAGCCTATGACAAAGGAGCTTCTGCGTGAAATCACAGCGGCTGTCGATATACCGGTTGTTGCAATCGGAGGCATAAATGCAGATAATGCAGCCACGCTAAAGGGCACAGGGATTGCAGGAATCGCCGTGGTAGGAGCGATATTTGCAAGCGCAGATATAAAGGCTGCAGCCAAAGAACTGACAGAAATATGCGATAAAATGCTGTAATTGCAGCAGGTCACACTGTATAGCAACTGTAAAGCACGAGTATCGTGCGTTTTTGCGAATATGTGTGGTGTGGCTCGAATAGACGAAAAATTACAAAATTCAGAAAGGAGCGTAGATATGCATACAGCACTTACAATTGCGGGAAGTGATTCAAGCGGCGGCGCAGGCGTGCAGGCTGATTTAAAGACCATGCTTGCAAACGGTGTATTTGGCGAGAGTGTCATCACAGCGCTAACGGCACAAAATACCATGGGAGTTGACGCGGTGATGAATGTGCCGGCAGATTTTATCGAGGCACAGATGAAGGCAGTTTTCACGGATATTTTTCCGGATGCGGTGAAAATCGGTATGACATCATCGGTGGATACAATTGAGGCAATTGCCGCAGGACTTGTAAAATACAAGGCGAAAAACATAGTTTTGGACCCGGTGATGGTTGCTACAAGCGGAAGCAGGCTGCTTGAAGAAAATGCAGCAAACACTCTGATGGAGAAGCTGTTTCCACTGGCTGATATCATCACGCCAAATATCCCTGAGCTTGAGGTGATATCAGGCAGACAGATTGAAAGCAAGGATGACATCATAGAGGCAGCAAAGGCCATTTATGATAAATACGGCTGTCCGGTTTTAAGCAAGGGAGGCCATTTCACAGACACGGCATGTGTGTGTGACTATTTGTGGGATGGAAAGAATGTCATCACCTTTGAGACCAAAAGAGTGGATAATCCAAACTCACACGGCACAGGCTGCACGCTTTCTTCAGCGATAGCCAGCGGTCTGGCAAAGGGACTATCGCTCGAGCAGGCTGTGGATAACGGCAAGCGATATGTCACAGCATGTTTAAAAGCCATGCTTGACTTGGGACACGGCAGCGGTCCTATGAATCATGGAGCGTTGTTCATACAATGAGATAAGCACATGTTAAATAATTAATAGCTGTAACAACAATAAGAATAGTAATAACTACTAATTAACAGTAATAAAATAAAGAACAGGAGAGTACAATGAGTAATTACACAACACAGATGGATGCCGCAAGAAAGGGCATCGTAACACCTGAAATTGAAAAGGTAGCAAAGAAAGAGAAGATGGATGTAGACAAGCTGATGGAGCTTGTTGCAAGCGGAAAGGTAGCTATTCCTGCCAACAAGCATCACAAGTCACTTGATGCAGAGGGCGTTGGAAGCATGCTTCGCACAAAAATCAATGTAAACCTCGGAGTCTCAAGAGACTGCAAGGACTATGATGTGGAGATGCAGAAGGTTATGAGCGCTGTAAAGCTTGGAGCAGAGGCTATCATGGATCTTTCAAGCCATGGTAACACACAGCCGTTCAGACAGAAGCTCACAAGCGAATGTCCTGCAATGATAGGAACAGTTCCTGTTTATGACAGCGTTATCCACTATCAGCGTGATCTTGCAACACTTACAGCACAGGATTTTGTCGATGTAGTCAGACTTCATGCTGAGGATGGAGTGGACTTTGTCACACTTCACTGTGGAATCACAAGAAAAACAATAGACCAGATTAAAAAGCACAAGCGTAAGATGAATATCGTAAGCCGTGGAGGAAGCCTTGTATTTGCATGGATGTGCATGACAGGAGAGGAAAATCCTTTCTACGAGCACTATGATGAGATACTTGAAATCTGTGAAGAGCACGATGTGACAATCTCTCTCGGAGATGCCTGCAGACCGGGCTGTCTGGCAGATGCAACAGATGTATGCCAGATAGAGGAGCTTGTAAGACTTGGAGAGCTCACAAAGCGTGCGTGGGATCACAATGTACAGGTCATGGTAGAGGGACCGGGACATGTGCCGCTTGATCAGGTAGCAGCAAACATGAAGGTACAGCAGTCAATCTGTATGGGAGCACCATTCTATGTACTTGGACCTCTTGTAACAGATATCGCGCCGGGCTATGACCACATCACAGCAGCAATCGGTGGAGCTGTGGCAGCAATGAACGGAGCAGCATTCCTGTGCTACGTGACACCTGCGGAGCATCTTGCTCTTCCAAATGTGGAGGATACAAAGCAGGGCATCATCGCCTCAAAGATTGCAGCTCATGCAGCGGACATCGCAAAGGGAATTCCGGGAGCCAGAGATATAGATGATAAGATGGCAGATGCCAGACGTGTGCTCGACTGGGATGCACAGTTTGCATGTGCACTTGACCCGGACACAGCTAAGGCTATCAGGGATGACCGTCTGCCTGAGGATGACCACAGCGAGGCATGCAGTATGTGCGGTAAGTTCTGTGCAGTGCGAAGCATGAACAAGGCACTCGCAGGAGAGTATATTGACATACTATAAGGTGAGGCAGTAATGGAAAGTAAAAAGAACATTAAAAAATCAACTATTTCAATCAGAAAGCTTGCCATGGCAGGAGTGCTCGTGGCAGTTGCCGTAGCAGGAAGCTTAATAAGCTTCCCTGTTGCCGGCAGCAAATGTGCACCCGTACAGCACATGGTCAATATATGCGCAGCAGTATTCTTAGGACCTGCATGGGGTGTCGGTGTGGCATTTTGTGCGAGTGTCATCAGAAACCTGACAGGCCTTGGAAGCCTCATGGCATTCCCGGGAAGCATGGTAGGTGCGCTGTGCTGTGGACTGATGTACAGATTTAGCAAAAAAATCATACCTACATGTATCGCAGAGGCGCTCGGCACCGGCATACTCGGAGGCCTTGCAGCGTATCCTCTGGCAAAATACGTGATGCTTATTCAGCCGGACGGCATGTTTATATACATAGTGCCATTCCTTATATCGACCGTAGCCGGAAGCATAGTGGCAGCAATTGTCATGCTGATTCTTAAGAAAAACGGTGCACTGGCAGCATTTAAGGAAAATCTGGAGTAATAGCCGGGGCTATGGCTTAATAAGAAGCTTCATAAGCTCATCCTGACATATAGGCTTCGAGTAGTGATAGCCCTGGAACCAGGTGACATCAAACTGTCTGAGATAGCTTTCGAGGTCTTCATTTTCGATGCCTTCGATACATATCCTAAGATCTGCGGCACGGGCAAAGTTAATCATTCCGATTACAAGTGCCTGCTTCTTTTTCTCTTCGAAAATACCCTTTATAAAGCACATATCTATCTTGATACCCTCTACAGGAAGCTCAAGCATCATCTGTGATGAAGAGCTTCCCGTGCCATAGTCATCCATTGTGATGTGGATTCCTGCCTCCCTTAAAGCGGTGACTGTTTTCTTTATCATAGATACAGGCAGGTCCCGGCATCGCTCTGTAATCTCTATCCACAGCTGTGAAGGCGGAAAATCATACTCTTTAAGAATTGTCAGAGTATCTTTTACAAAGCATTCCTTTTCAAGCTGCTCTGAGGATGCATTTACATTGATGAAAAAGCCCGGTTTTACCTTTGCAAATTCACAGGCTGCGCTTATTGCAGTTCTCATGATATAATTTCCAAGCTCATACATAGCCGGAGTATCCTCCAGCCAGTCGATAAACAGTCCCGGTGGCACCGTGCCAAATGGCTCCTTTTTCCAGCGAACCAGTGCCTCTGCACCCATTATTTCACCGGTTTTTGCCTTTACAATCGGCTGAAACTCCACAAAAAAGCCATCACAGCTATTGATAACCGACTGATGGATGATTTTCATGATGTCTATATGCGAGCTGCCATTGAACCTGACCATATCGTTAAAAAATAACAAATCAGGGCTGTGAAGCTCCCTCGCGCGGTCAAGAGTGTATTCCACCTTGCTGATGACAGTAGATGTATCACCGTCATAATCCTTGAGAATCAGGCAAGCGGCATATATATCAAACTCAAATCTAAAGCACTTAAAGAAATACATGGAATTTATGGTGTCTGCAATTTTTTGATAAAAGGCCTCAGCAGTGGCACGGTCAGCTTCCTTTACCACAAATACAAACTTGGAATTATTCATATAGTATGTGGCGGTGCTGCCATCCATCATGTAGATGAATTTGAGCGCGAGCTCACGCTGGATTGCAGTGCTGAAATTGGAACCATACAGTATATTGAACTCATCTATATGGCCTATTTCCACCTCAATTATGGCTACAGACCTGTTTTCCATGATGTAGCCGTTGATATCATTTACAAACTTTGACTGACCGTAAAGATATGTATATGGGTCGATATCCGGAAGAGTATTTTCGTTTCTGAGCACGAGGACATGGTAGCAGTGTCCGTCATCGCCGGCAAAAATATCAGAATAAAATCCCATCATATATTCTTTGGTATGCTTTCCCATGCGGACATAAAATATATCATCCAGTTTTTCGCCATTTAAGCGATAGCGGATTTCCTGCTTATATTCAGGCAGGTCAACGTTGTTGACACAAGAGCCAAGCTGTTCAAAGAAGCAGGTATGCTCGCCGGCTTCAAAGCCGAAAAAATCAGCTGTCTTTTGGGGTACGTATGATATGTCGTTATCCAGGTCGGTGATGATAGGATATATCCCATCTGATAATTCTGAAATTTTATCAATAAATTCCTTGTATATCGTGTGTTCTATCATAAATCAAGACTCCATATGTGTATTATGCACAAAATTCTTTTAATATTATAACATATATATGCATTATATACAATGTGTCATTTATATATTTGAAGGTATACAGACGACTGAAATACACCATCAGCTGCTTCAAATGCAACGTCTCCATCATATTTGCCGGCAACAGACCGGATGGAGGACAGGCCTATACCATAGTCATCCCTCTTTGAAGAACGGTATTTTCCGTTTTGAATGGTAACATGCCCGTCAAAGCTGTTGTCCATGGTTACGATTAGTGTCTTGTAGTGGATATGGGCATGCAGGCGGATAAAGCGCGAAGGCGCTTCGCCTGAGGACTCCAAGGTATCCATGCGTTTACATGCTTCTATGGCGTTTTCTATCAGATTTCCAAATACCAGGCACAGGTCGTTGTCCAGGGTCGCATCATCGGTTTCCGGAACAATGAGCTTTGTCTCAAGAGCGATATTGTCATTTTTACATATGGCACTGTAGTATGACAGAATGGAATTGACCACCCTGTTTTCGCAATAGCTTGCAGGCGCATATGGAATGCTGTGAATCAGGGCATCCAGGTATTCGTTCAGCGGCTTATTTTCAGTGTTTGCGAGGCCTTTTATTGCAACCAGCTGGTGACGCAGATCGTGGCGTTGCTTCTTAAACAGCTGTTCGTTTGTTGTGATGAGCGAATTATATTTCCGCTGCTCAGACAGAGACTGCTCGAGGAGATTCATATCAAATACGAGCCTTTCGTTTTCGCGCTTTATCCTTAGCATATCGCTTATATTAAGCCCCATGATATTTCCCATGATTATAATGAAAAGCAGAGTTCCAATCTGGTACAGCAGTGACAGTGATGACACAAATTTCAAATGATAATTGATTATCTCGGCACATGAAGCGAGTGCCAGTATGAATATCGGAACCATCAGCCGCTTTGCCCTGCTATTTTGGTTGCGAACAGCCTCAAGGATGGTGTATGCAGTCAGGAAGCAAAGTATGAGTGGTAAAATGACATGGAACACATACATGCTCTGGGATAGTGCAACCGTACCGCTAAGCTGTAAGGCACATGCGATAAAGTCAAGCACGGTGAGGAGCTTCGCGATAACTATAATAGGCTTGTCATTCTTAAAACCGACTGCAAGCCTGCAGAAATACAACAGTGGAATCATCTGCGAGAAAAGCCCTATAAAAGCACATAGATACAGCAGTGTAGGGTTTTTGACTATAACACCTGTGTAGTTGCACTCACCGATAGACCACATGCCTACCATGAGTGAGAAGAATCCAAAATGAAATATCATCTTGCAAACCTCTTTATCGTAGTATAAAAGCATCAGTGAGATAAATATAAACAAAACACCTGCAGCAAGCTCTAGCAGTGCTATAAAGAATGACCATTTATTCAGCTTTAACAGGGTAAAAAATAAGGATTTGTATGCTCCGTAGATAGGAGAATACACAGTAAGCGAGCTTTTGGTAACAGGAGACAGATACTCTATGCGAAGCTCTGCGTCACCCGAATGACCGTCAGTGCCTATCAGGTACCCCTCTGTTGCAGGATCCTTCATATAGGATGGATAGTTTTCGGGCCTGCCAAACTCATATATGAGTTCATCGTCTAAATAGACCTTTGCAGGGGAATAGACAGTCTTTATGTAGATCGGATCATCCTTGTTCAGGTTGATATGGGTGGTGACGGTGACACGTGTGCGCGGCGAAAGGTGCTTAAAGGTATGTGGAAACGTGATTTCTTCCTTATCTGAATCTGAACCCTCCACTACAGCATATGCAGAGCTTACAATCGTGGCTTCAGGATAGCTTGCCTGGCTCATAATCATGTTTTTTGAGGAAAAAAGCAGTATACAAATCAGTATAAGCTCCATAATTGTCAGATAGGGAATATTTCGTATAGCGCTTTTGTTTTTCATAATCCGGGCTCCTTGCAGTGTATTACTTTTGACAGTTTTAGCTCATATCAATCAATAGGAAAGTGACTTATTTAAGCCCTCTGGTGTGCTCGAAAAAGTATCTCTCCATTGCCTTTTTGGCCTTGCCTGAGAGCTCTCTCTTGATAGGGATATTTGTGTCATCAGCCATCACAAAGCACTTGAGTGCTGTGTCGATGCGTGTGACATACGACAGGTTCACCGCGTAGCTTTTGTGTGGCAGAAAAAACAGCTCAGTAGGCAGCTGCTCTGAAAGCTCGGAAAGCTTCTCATAGCAGATGATTTCCTCGTTGTCATTTAAATGTATGAAAATCTGTCTGGCTCTCTGCTCTATGTACATGATATCCGAAAGGGCAAGCCTCTCCATACTCTTATTTCTCTTCACATAAAGCGATGGAGCATCGGATTTTTTCAGCATGGCAAGGTGAAGGATGTTACTTAGCTCAGCTTCAGAAACAGGCTTTTCGATATAGCCTATGGCGGACAGCCTGTAGCTTTCTAAGGCGTGCTCCGTGCTTGTTGTGATAAAAGCAACCGGGATATCGGTGTCTGTCTCACGGATTATAGAGACTGCCTCGATGCCGGTCATGGAATCCTTCATGTATATATCCATGAGCAGCAGGTCATACTTCCCATGCTCGTATGAGGCAAGCAGAGAATCGGCATTTGTAAAGACAGTGTATGTATTTTTGATATCGCTGTGGTCGAGAATATCACAAAGCAGCTCGGTTTCGGCAGCCTCGTCCTCGCAGACAGCTATATTAAGTGTTTGTGGCATGTTGATTCCTCTTTAAATACTAGGGATGATTAATCAGATTACTGCATGCAAGCATGCATCGATGATACCTTTTGACCCTTTAATCATCATAATATAATATGAAATAAATATCAAATAAATATTGCTATTAAATATCCGAAATGTTAATATAGTTATCAGCAGTTTATTAATTATTTGATAGTGTCAAGTAAAGTATGAAAAACTGAGCTGTAAAAAAACGGCTCAAATGAA
>URDU01000007.1 GCA_900546625.1 uncultured Lachnobacterium sp.
AAGCAGCAGAATTATATAAAGATAAATTGACTTCTATGCTCACCAAATAGAACTTAATGAATTTAATGCCAAAGCTCTGGTAGATATTGCATCTGCTCGTTAACCCATTTACACTTTTATGATATCTCCCCATGCTGCGCACAGTTTTTCAAAGGTCCATGCCGCATTTGCAGGGCTTGTGGACGGCAGCGTGACTGCCTCCATGCCTGTCAGCGGAAGCTGATATTTCTTATAAAGTGCCCCTGCTTTATTTCCGTTTGCAATGACCTGCTTTATATCGGCTGTGGCAAGGATTTTCCTTATATCTGTCGGTTCGACGTTTCTGATACTGCTGTCGCTCGAACCTTTGATATCACAGCTTTGTATCACATCCCATATGGCTATGTGGTTTTTAAACAGCATATATTTCTTCTCATCTATCGTCTCCGGCACCGGTTCATCCAACAGATACGCAAGCAGCTTCCAGAAACGGTTCTGCTTGTGTCCGTAATAGAAATTGTTTTTCCTTGATGCAACGGACGGCAGAGTGCCGAGGATCAGTATGCGGCTGTTTTCATCATAGACAGGCTCGAAGGAGTGGGTTATGTGTTCGTATTCCATGTTGTCACCTCTTATATCTGCAGCAGTTCTTCCGGCCTATCAATACATTTTAACTATGTTTAAGTAATTTGCTTCTATTAACTTTCATGATTTATATTTTAATATACTCACAATAATTTAAGCCTTGGATCAATCACTTGTATCAGTTTAAAATGTTTATCCCTTGTCAATAGTGACAATCCGTTTTTTATAGTTATAAATGCAATTATTGCGTCTGCATAAGGAACTGATAGACCATTAGTACGAAGTTTATACAAAAATCTACCAAATTCATCCCATTCACTATCAGCTAAATTTATTTCCGTAATATAATCTAATTTTCTTGAAATCTCTTCAAGATTTTTCTCCGAATATGCTCCATGCATTAATTCAGATCTTATTACTCCACAAATACATACCGCTTCTTTTTCAAATAGTTCAATTACATCCTCTGCTTTATTCTTCCAAATATCAATAATAACATTCGTATCAACTAATACCATTATATAATGCACCCCATACGCAAATCATTAACAGCTTCTTCATCCACTGAAATTTTACCAGCAGTTTCACTAACAAAAGCCTTTTGCTTTTTTAATGTATCATCTTCCTTAACCTTTTGATCTTCCATAAGAAAATAAATAAATTTAACTGCTGCACTATATGAATCCTGATCCATATTTGAAAGAATTTTTGTTAAATCTTCTATTGTCGGCATATAAATCATCTCCTTATCTTC
The DNA here is from genome assembly GCA_900546625.1 of uncultured Lachnobacterium sp. Lineage (GTDB taxonomy): Bacteria > Bacillota > Clostridia > Lachnospirales > Lachnospiraceae > Roseburia. Next base: position 1,319 of record URDU01000007.1, read on the forward strand.
ACCACAATACAACGAATTTTATTTAATCAGAGTATACCATAATGCTATAGTTTATTCTATCCGTAAAATCAAATTTCTCCATCATTTCTCACAAAAAACTCACAGTCCTTTTTTCGACTGTGAGTTTTTTATAATTTCAGATACAGTAATCACTCCACTCGCTGTCATCCACATTTGAACAGCTGTTTCGTATCATTAGCCTGCCCTCAAGCTCTGTTCTTACGACACTTTTGTGTCCTCCGCGCATGCGATCCATGAGAAGATATATGGCGAATTTTCCCATTTCATCCTTTGGCAGGCTGACTGTAGTGAGCATCGGCTGCGTGTACTGTGCCTCCTCGATGTCATCACTCGAAATGATGGATGGAGTGTAGTAACGGCTTTTGCCGGAACCGAGATACTTTAACATTCCTATAGCTGTGATATCATTTGCGCAGTAGATTCCTGTCGGTCTGTCATCAAGCTCCATAAACTTCTGTATAGCAGCATAGCCTTCCGCCTCTGTCTGTCCGGTCTGTAATATATAATCAGCTTCCGGCTCTATATCATGTCTATGAAGTGCTTCGAGGTATCCACGATAGCGGGCCTCGTTATAGCAATCGCCGACATAGGCTATGTTTTTATGCCCCAGCGAGACGAGATAATCAACTGCGATTGTTGCAACCTTTTGTCCATCGCAAAGTACCTCGTCCACCTCATAATTTGTGGAATTTCGATTTACGGAAACCACGCTTTTGTACCTGCGGTTTAAAATTTGTATGGCATCTTTATTACACTTTCCAATGATTATGAGACCATCACATTTCTGCTCTGTTTCATCATACATTTCCTCAATCACACGGTTCAGATTCTCTCTGCGGCATCTTTTATCGTTGGAAAAAAGTGGCATATACCACACCTTTGTGAGTATAGCAACCTGCTTGTGTATCTCACTCTCCACGACACGCAGCAGCTCATTGAAAAATGGATCCGTTGTCGCTTTTTCCATCCTTGTCATCAAAACCCCAATATAATATGGCTTTTGTCTCTGAGCATCATTTCCCAGCTTTAGAGCTCTTGCTGCATGATTCGGAGTGTAGTTTAGTGCTATCGCCGTCTTCCATATCTTATCACGCACCTTTGGAGATGAACATTTGTAATTTGGATTATTGAGTACTCTCGATACTGTGGCGATTGAGACACCAACCTCTTCTGCAATTTTCTTTATTGACATTTGACCATCTCCTAAATTTGCGATGCAATCGCATTATTGTGTAGCATATGATATTGGCATATATTTCCATATATCATATTATAATAGTATGATTACTACGTTTTAAAGTCAAGTGTTTTTATCTGTACACTAATATACTAATATGCAGGAATGCTTTTACCTGGTCTGTTTAATATCTGTTATATTTTCCCCCCTTACTTCAACGCATCCTTGTTGATTGATGCAACGCAGAAATCTATTCTGGTATTTTCCTCATCCTCCTCACTCGTTCCTGTAAGCCCAATCTCTTGTGTAGGATCTATTCCGTCAACTGCTGTCGCATCGGCTTTTTTATTTCCTGCACCAGGCACTCTGAATGTCGATACGTCTAACGGCTCGATTGATGTCTCTGTCGGCTTTTCAAGCTGTGGAATCCACTCATATGGCACCCTGTATGCGCGATATATCATATTGCTTTTAAATTTTCCTCCGATTGATTTGAAGTACGGATTTATGTATTCCCAAACAATCTCATGCTCCGGTGTAACCTCTATAAGGTGTCCGTCAGAGCCCTCCGTGATAAGTGTATTTCCGTTCGGAAGTCTCTGCGCAGAGCTGATATATGAGCTGTAAAAATTCGATGGATCTGTAAAAAGCAGCCAGCCTGCTTCAAGCGGTGTATACTGCCATGTTATCTCGAGCGTTACCGGATTAAACTGGAGCACTCTCGAATAATCGCGTCTTGCGTTATTTGTGCCATCTACAGAGCCCGGATTTGGTGTACCGTAGCCACCCTGTCCTCCATTGTCAAATACGAGCAGGTCTCCATCTCCCGGAAGTCCTTTCGGTATCATATGTAAGTGGTGCTGTCCTATTATCCAGCCAAGCTTTTTTGTCGCCTCATTCTCGTTAAAATCAGGGCCTAATCTCCAGACTATCTTCCCGGTCTCCTTGCTTATTATCGCAAGAATGTTTGTGTTTCTTGCATCAAAAATTATATTGTCCGGATGAAATCTCTCATCTCCTGCATCATACCATTTATTTTCTCCCAGAGTAGAAAAATTGTTTATATGCATCCAATCACCTCCGGCTTCGCCGTGGAGCCCCGGATTTCTGTAGAGGATGTTTTTGGCAGCCTCATCAAAGCCCAGCTCATCAAAATGGTCGCTTGCGCGCCAGCTCCACACAATATTTCCTTCCCAGTCCACCTCGATTATCTTATCATCTATGAGCCGCTTGTCTGAAATATCATGGTTGTAAAGATTTTCATGTGTGAGTATAAACGTATTTCCGCTGTCTGTTTTTGGCTCGCCTCCCGGATAATAATATCCAACCGTCGAACCCTCACGCTGATAATCGTGATGCTGTCTGGCAAAATACTGTGGCTCCTGCCCCGGATCTGCATACAGTTGTGTTTTGTCAAATTTCCATACTATATTTCCTTCCCAGTCCACCTGCACCAAATCTTTTTCGTCCTGATAAGAATATTTGCTCTTTATTGAGCCTGTTGAGCCGAGCACATATCCTCCCGGAAGTATCTTATTCGGAAAACCCTCAAGTCCTGCCCATAGCTTTACTTCATTTCCGTTCATATCAATGAGAAGCGCTCCCTTTTTTGTCGGAAAAATGGTGTAGCCGTTCCATGCCTTGTCTTTATTGTATACTGTTGTTCCTGTTGGAAAAATTCCCGGATATCCCATGCTATTGTCCTCCTTGATCTCTAAATTCATATGTTATTTTTTTAAATCTGCAAAATCCAGCCTCATTTATTTTTCTGAGATAGTTACGGATGCCGGATCATACTGCTTTGCCGCTGTCGTATCTATGTAATCCCTCACATTAAATTTCTTGTCATATTTGCCGTGAGTGTAAGCCCAGTCTGCCACTTCTTCGAGATGCTTTGCTCCGTCCTCTGTAAATCCGACTCTGAGAGTTTGTGACTGCCAGTCTGCCTTGAAATTTTCCTCTTCCACTCCAAACTTCTTTGCGACATCTGCTGCAACCTCATCCAGGTGAGCATTTATATAATCCGTACTCTCCTGCAATGATTTCAGATAGTTTGCCAGAAGCTGTGGATTGTTATCATTAAACTCTTTTGTGGTAAGCAGATAGCTTCCTGTTATTATTCCAAGTTCCTTTGCCTTAGACACCAATTTCCAGCCTGCATCCTCATAATAAGATGTAACTGAACCTGAACCGACTACAGCTGATGCGTTATTCTGCTGCACAAGTGCTATCTTTGTCTGCGATGAATCGGCATTTACATTATTTACCTTATTAGAATCTACTCCAATGTGATTGAGTGCTATCCAGTTGTAATACTCATATACAGTTCCGATGCTTGTGATTATTCCCTTGCTGTCTGTCAGTGCGCTGAGATTATCTGCATATTCAGGCGCCACATACAGTCCACCTGTATTCATCTCTGATGCTGCTGATTCGGAGAAAAATACAAGATTTGTTTTGTCCTGCGAATTGCCTATCCTGTTCACTGCTGCAAAATCGGCCATCTCACCGGTGTCCGCAGTTTTGTTTGTCACCGCATCTATGGTGTTTATGCCATATGCATACTCTGTAGTCTCGACATTTACACCGTTTTTCTCGAAAAAGCCCTGCTGCTGTCCAACGAAAATCTGATACTGATCCGGCTGTCCTGTCATAACAGCTACACGTATTGTGTTATTTTTATCTGTGCTGCCTGCCGCACCTGTACTCTGTTGTCCTCCTGCATTTGAGCCGCAGCCTGCCAGAACCGATGCGCCAAGTGCTGCTGCAAGTGTAATTGTCCCCAATTTTCTCAAACTGTTTTTAACCATTCTTTCCATGATATTTTCCTCTCTTTCTATTTGTTTTCATCCTTCCGGTTTCACATCAGCATATGTTGTATACACTGCTTTAATTTCTTTCAAACACTTATTACTTCACTCCGAAATGTGCCAGCTTTTTTATTCCTATAAACTGCACCAGTCTGTCTGACAGAAATCCTATCACTGCAAGTGTCAGTATTCCTGCAAATGCCCATCCGGTCTTGTAATAAAGCTTTGAGCTGTTTATCAGATAACCGAGTCCGTCGCTTCCCACAAGCATCTCGGCTGCCACAACACACACGAATGATGAGCCAAGTCCCAGCCTTATTCCTGTGTAAATATGCGATACCGCTGATGGTACTACCACTGTAAAAAATACTCTTATTCTGTTCGCTCCCATGCAGGATGCAGCCTCTATGTACGAGTGATCCGTCGATACAACACCTGCGATCGTGTTTATAAATATCGGGAAAAATGATGCATAAAATATAAGTGCTATTTTTGACTCATCACCCACACCAAACCACATGAGAAAAAGTGTTGTCAGTGCTATTGCCGGAACAAATCTAAAGAAGCTTAAAATCGGCTCGATTATGAATCTTACGGCTTTAAAGTTTCCTACCAGAAGTCCTAACGGTACTCCGAGTACCACCGCAAGCAGCCAGCCTCTTAAAACTCTCGAAATACTTGCAATTATATCTATCCACAATGTTCCGTTTAATATGAGCTCTTTTACACCTGCAATTGTCTCCACAGGACTGGGGAGAAAATACTCATCATATCCTAACGAGCCGAGTCCCCATATTGCTATTAAAATCACCCATGAAATCACTCCACATTTCAATATTTTTCGTTTCACAGTTCATCGCTCCCTTCTGATTTTTAATGGTAAATATTTCATCAAATATAATATATCTGACTGTCATCAAATGCCTTGTTCTTTACTATCTGCGTATGCTCTCCCTCTATGATATAAAGCTGTTTTATGAGCACCTTTATATGTTCTCCGCGAGTTCGTTTTCCGGTACTTACAGAGGTTTTTCCGGTTACTGTGATATCTCCTATCCTGACTCTTATCTCATAAGTATTTCCTCTGAAAAGTACTTCCTCTATGATGCCATCCTCGTAGGCTGAGTCTACAGCGGTATTCGCTATAATTTCATTTTCTAATGCGTTACTTTTATTCACAAAAGCCCGGGAAAATTCATCTTTATTTGCGAAATTTTCGTTTCTTCTGATTTGATCTGTAATATCAGATATCTCCACAAACTCCGGTCTTATCACCCCATACTGGCTGTCATTTTCTTTCTCAAAGCCTTTTAATTTTCCAAAGTTCTTTATGACTGCGGACTGTCCGATAAACTGTGCCACAAACGGAGTTCTCGGATTTTCATATATATCTACCGGGTTTCCAACCTGCTCTATACACCCCTTATTTGTAATGATTATCTCGTCTGCAATCTCTATCGCCTCATCCTGATCGTGTGTTACAAATATGCTTGTGATACCGACCTTGTCGATAGTTTCACGAAGCCACGTTCTTAATTCTTTTCGGACCTTTGCATCGATTGCCGCAAACGGTTCATCCAGCAAGAGTACCTCCGGCTGTGGTGCCAGTGCCCTTGCGAGTGCTATTCGCTGTCTTTGTCCACCGCTTAACTGATTTGGATATCTATTTTCCACACCCGGCAGACCAACCAGCTCTAACAACTCGTGAACTCTGTTTTTAATAAAGCTTTTATCACGCTTTTGCACTTTCAGTCCGTATGCTATATTGTCATAAACTGTCATATAAGGAAAAAGCGCATAGCTTTGAAAAACAAATCCTATTTTTCTCTGATCCGGTGTAAGTGCATTTACATTTTTACCGTCTATTATCACATCGCCCTCATCCTGCTTTTCAAGCCCTGCAAGCATACGAAGGATTGTTGTCTTGCCGCTTCCGCTTGGTCCGAGCAGACCAACAAGCTTTCCTTTTTCTATTCCAAAGCTTACATCATCGGATGCTTTAAAGGTTCCGAAATATTTTGATATATGTTCTAACTCGATATACATCGCTGCCTCCTGTAATGTAAAATTTCATGTAATTAATCATGATTTTTCACTTTAAAAATTGCATCCTTAAGTATTAGAGGATGTGTAAATCCTACAAATCTGTTTACCTCTTTGTCACCATTTAATATGATTATTGTTGGAACAGAGTTTACATCATACCTAAGTGCCAAAGCATTTTCATCTACTGTATTACATTTAATAAAAGTGGCATCCACTTCTTTTGCTTCTTCCAGCTTAGTAAGTGCTCCCTCCATCTTTTTGCAGTGCGTACAGGATGGAGAATAAAATTCCAATATGCTTATGCCCGATTTTTCATTAATGTGTTCAAGATAATTTCTGTTAGTCAATTCTTTCATCCTTGATGTTCTCCTTCCCACAACGGCTGTAGCTCGTTTGCTTGAGTGCATTATAAACACCAGAAGTACAGGTTTTCAAAGCTAATTCATGAAATCGTTTACAGGAGATTTCGGTTTTTCCTGGTTTTCATACTGCTTTAACATACTTTCAGGTGTATAAACAGTAATTTTTTCCGAAATCCCTCACATTTTATGAAATCGTTTACACATACTTAACCGCTGATAAATACTGGAATGTTAACAATTCTACGCAGCAAAAAAGGAACCGGAAAATCCGGTTCCTTTTTGATATCGCATCTTTTATGATAAATATATTCTAACTGCTTCATATAATTCCTTAAGCCTGTTCGGAAACGGTGGCAGCAAGGTATATGTAATGTGCCAGAATCCTCTGGAAGAAGGGTATTATACGCGTGGAGACTGTGAAGGAGGATAAGTAATACACAAAATCAGCTCAGCTCTATCTCATATGCTCCGGCTTCAAAATTCACCGTAAGAAGCGCATACGCTCCATCGTTATCATAGCGGATTGAGAGCTTTGGTCCTTCTTCTGCTACTGTGATGACCGCTCCCTTCTCAAATGCCTTATGCGTATTTCTCATGCGAAGCAGTTCAAGCTGCTTTGCAACAACATCCTTTTTTAGTGCCTCCCTTATATCGGAGGCACTAAGGTTTGTTCTGTTAATTTCCTTGTGTCCTGATTCGCCTGCGCGGCTTACTGCCTCGTGATCATTTTTACCTGCAAAGAGATCCAGATACCATACCTGCGGCTTGCCCGGCATAAACATCTGAATGGCTCGCGCCAGAAGCATTTTGCTGTCCGACTCACCAAGCGCACTGTAATATGTGGCATTGACCTGATAATATATATTCTTCTGTCCGTGAAGATTTTTGACCATGCCGCCACGAGATACAATCAAATCTATAAGCGAGCGTATATCATCCTCCGGAAGCAGACCCTTTAAATCCAGAAGAGGTATGCCGTCATGACAGCCAAGCATATTGACTGTTGCGATTTTATCTTCCACAATCTCACGCGCCCATTTTGCCAGGTAATCTGCTCTCCTGTTCTCAATTGCATCAATTATGAGTCCCGGTAAAAAGAAATCATATGTGGCATAGCCCTTATCTGCAAGGGTTTTGTATATTTTCTCCTCATATGCCGCGTGTATTTCAGGCAGCAGAGTCAGCCCGAGCGGAGCTGCAAGCTCATGGATCTGCTGTAGAAATTCCCAGGTCTCAGGGTCATTCAGGAAATTCTTTTTCCCCGGTGCCTTAGGCGCATAGGCAAATGCATCAAGCCGCACAATAGCCGCACCGTAAGATGCTATTTTTTTAAGTGTTTCTCGATAGAAATCCCACACCTTTTCGGACTTTATATTTAAATCCATCTGCCCCAGATAATCTCTGCCATGCACCTCCTGGTAAAATGTGTTCCAGTATGGCACCCTTCGTCCATCCGGAAACTCAACCATGAGAATCGGAAGCCCAGGCTTTCTGAAAAACATCTGCTTTAAGCATGACTCATCAGGCTGTATATAGCCCTCGTCTGTCATGACTCCATGACCTTCCCAGAATTTGTTCCAGTCTATGAAAAAGTCGCGGTACTCCGACTCATCGCCCTTTTCAACCAGATCCTTGAACTGTGGTGACTGTGCCGAAGCATGATTTAAAATAAAGTCAAGCTTTAAGTCAATCCCCAGCTCCTTCAATTGCGATAAATCCTCTATTGTCGCAAGCTCCTCATTCAGATTGTAGTCCACGACCGAAAATCCGCGGTCCAAATCCGAATGATACAGGCTTGGCAGGATATAAAATGATGAAAATGTGTCCTGCATTTCCTTCTTTTTTAGCAGCGCTGCGATATCGGAAAGCTTACCGCCCAGACTGTCAGGATATGCATTAAGCATAGGTTTATTGTTCATAGACTTTGCCATCCTTTCCAACTACGATACGCGCATTTTTACCCTGTAAATCAAGCTTTTCCTGTTCCAATTCTACCACACGGCATATGAAAGGGCTTGCGGCGTTTTCGTCACGTCCTCTCTTAATGCGGCGCGCCTTAGTCTCCTCAGGCGAACTCTCCAGAAATACAGGTATATCAACACCCTTAAGGTATTCGCTTCCTCCGTGGGTCCACTCTAAGATAAGCACCTTAATTCCTGTAAAATCAGTTTCGTCATATGAAATATCACCATCCTCGCGGCCCATATGCTTTATCTCAATTATATCTTTTCCTGCTTTAAACTCTGAAAGCTCTTTGTTAATCCTGTCAAAGTCAATCTCCTTAGGTGTTCCAAGATATCCACGTAAGCCATCCTCGCCGGACTCGTTATACACATTAAGGCGCTCCTCATCATTTCTCATCGGGATACGGTGTGGATAATTGTCCCCGGTCAGCACATAGCAGGCTGTATTATCGTTAAGGAAATACTGCTGCAGAGCTGCTGCAATCGTTGTCTTTCCTGAGCCTGAACCGCCGTAGACGCTTATTACAAGACGGTTATCAGAGGCATTATCTGTAGTATCGCACACCTTCTTTATCTCATCATACAGCTTCCCTGCCTCATCAAGCCTGATAAATGAAAACTGGTATGCCTCATACTCCTTTGTAGCAAACGGAAGCGGTATTCCTGCATTCATCAGTGCTGCACCCGTATACTGCATGCCTGTATTTTCCTCAATATATACCGCATCAGGCTCCAGCCCCTTAAGCTTCACATAGCATGCTGCCGCGTTTGCCTCAGCATACAGACGAACCACGCTCACAAGCGCCCTGTCCTTTGCCTTTGAAACAGACATCCATGCTGCCACCTCATCCTCAAATGGGCTTGTAAGGCGCCAGTAGGTGCCCTCATTTATGAGCATCTCATACTTCTTAAAGTCCTTTATCTGCTCTCTGATTTCTTCCTTTTCCTCATCCGACAGAAGGGCCGGATTCAGCTCATAGCCAAAGGTTCCTGCCATGGCTGTGATGCCTCTTGTTTTAAGGCTTGTCACTCTGCCTGTCTGATGATTTGGCACTGCCGATACATGCGCTCCCATGGATGATACCGGATAGAAGAACGATGTGCCATACTGTATTCTTGTACGGTTTATGGCATCTGTATTGTCACTGCACCATATCTGTGGACTGTAGTAGAGCATGCCTGCATCAAATCGTCCACCGCCGCCACTGCAGCCCTCAAGAAGTATATCCGGATATCTTGTCACCAGACGCTCCATAAAATCATACACTCCAAGCACATAGTCGTATGCAAGATTTCCTGCATACACATCAGCCATGCTTCTGTTCATATCCCACTTCACGTAGTCGATTTTTCCCTGGTCAAACACTGCGCAGATCTGATCGAAAATATTGTCCCTGACTTCTTTTCTCGAAAAGTCTAAAATAAGCTGGTTTCTTGAGCGTACAGGAAGCTTTCCCGGAATCTGGATAGCCCAGTCAGGATGCTCTCTGTACAGATTACTATCCTCATTTACCATCTCCGGCTCAATCCATATACCAAACTTCACGCCCTGTGCGTGCACTCTGTCGATGAGCTCAGAGAGAGTTCCGCCAAGCTTTTTCTCATTCACAAACCAGTCTCCGAGTGATGAATTATCATCATCTCTCTTTCCAAACCAGCCGTCATCCATGACCACCATATCTATGCCCAGTGATGCAGCCTCCTTTGCGAGGTCTACTATCGTATCACCTGTAAAGTCAAAGTATGCAGCCTCCCAGCTATTGATGAGCACCGGTCTTACCTCATGTGCAAAGCTGCTCCTGCACACATGCTCACTGATGCAGGTGTGGTACTGATGAGAAAGCTGTGAGAAGCCATCTGCCGAGTATGACATAATCACCTCAGGCACTGTAAAGGTTTCTCCTGCCGCAAGCGGATATGAAAACAGCTCGTCTGAAAGCCCCATTAAAAGGCGTGTCTGGTTAATCTGATCCTTCTCTGCCTCACATGAGAAGTTACCGCTGTATACAAAGAGCATGCCATAGCAGTCTCCTGCATTTTCTGTAGTATCGCGCTGTGCGAGAATAACTGCCGGGTTGTACTGGTGGCTTGAGGTTCCTCTGCGGCTTCCGAATGAAAGTGTGCCGTGTCCCAGGTGTGTGCGCTCAAGATTACGCTCCATGGCATGCTTGCCGTAGAATCTGAGCACATCATAATCTCCGTAAACCATATCAAGACAGGCAGCATGAGCCTTTTCAATTGTAATATTTCCACTGCCTGTATTTTTAATGAGCACACTTCTTGTGATAACATCACAAGCCTCAAGCACACCATAGAGCAGATGCACCTCAACTCCTGCGTTGTCATCGGCAAGAACAATTTCAAGCGTCTGCGCTTCGTCATCTGATGCCCACACTGCCGGAAGCCCCTTTAGAGCGTATTTTCCGTCTCTGATTTCATGGCTCTTATAAATAAGCTCCACACTCTCAGTGCCCTGTTCGTTTTTGATATCAAGCGCAATATTTCTGAAATCGCCTGTGCCAAGAGTCGGATACTCCTGTGGCAGCGTATCAAGCGAATATGTACGGTTCATGCCTGCTACGTAAGGATTGCCTGAAAATCCTCTGTCAGCATATGTCAGCACATAGTCCATATCACATGTGCTTTTTGCTCCGTAGTACAGATGCAGCAGATAGCCTAGTCTGTCCACCTGCATCTGATATGTGGTGTGAGCTGTCTGTAAAGTAAAAATTTTCTTGTTTGGATTAAATATAATTGCCATAAAATCACCCCATATTATTGTTAAAATAGTGTTTAAAAATTATCCCTTGATTGCACCGTTTGCAACACCGTTTAATATCTGCTTCTGGCAGATTATATAGAATATAAGTATCGGTATCAAAGCCAGAATATATGATGCAAATGCCAGATTGTAGTTGGTTCCAAACTGTGTCTGGAAATTCAGCTGTGCCAGCGGCAGTGTATTCTGTCCTGTTCCTGACATGATGACAAGCGGTGTCATGACATCATTCCAGGTACCGAGTGCTGTCAGGATGGCTACTGTCGCATGCATAGGCTTCATCATAGGAAATACAACTCTCCAGTATGTTGTCCATGTGCTTGCGCCATCGATGTCTGCAGCCTCCTCAAGTGCCATAGGGATATTTTTCAAGTATCCACTATATAATAATACATTCATTGGCATGTAAAATACAAGATATAAAAGGATAACTCCTGCCCTGTTTCCAAGTCCCATCTGCGCAGTCTGCTTTACAAGAGGCATCATGAGAATTGAGAATGGCACAAACATACCGCTTACAATGTAAAGATATATGAAACGGAAACTCTTTTTCCTTGCCATGCCTCGTCCGATAACATATCCTGCAATCGAATGGATAAGGATTGCGAGAACAATGGTCACAATAGTGATAAGTAAGCTGTTTCCGAGAGAATGCCAGAAATCAGTCACCTTCATAGCCTCTGTGAAGTTTGAAAAGCTCCACTTTGAAGGGAATGAAAGAGCTCCTGCGACATCATTTGTCATCTCACTCGGTTTCTTGAAGGCAATGATAACAGCCATATACAGCGGGAAAAATACGGTTAAGGTTCCCAATATTAAAACGATGGTAAGTACCCAGTTTGATTTTTGTTTTTTCATTATAACTGCTCCTCCTTCTTATTCATAACGCCCATCTGGAATAGTGAAATAGCCACAATTACAACAAAGAAAATTACTGCGTTTGCACTCTGGAAGCCAAACTGTCCTCCATCCATACCATTTCTGTAAATCAGGTATGAGATTGACTCAGTGCTCTGCGCCGGGCCGCCCTTTGTCAATGACATAATCTGGTCAAATACCATGAGGAAGTTCTTTGTGCTGAGCACCAGATTGATTGTAACAAATGGCATAACGAGTGGAAATGTAACCTTCCAGAACTGTTTCCATTTGCCTGCTCCGTCGAGCATGCTGGCTTCGTAAACATCCTCAGGCACTGTCTGCAGTCCGGATATATAAATGATGGTATTCATGGCAACCGCCTGCCATACTCCGACAATCAGCACACCAATCCATGCATATTTTTCACTCGCCAGAATACTGTTTTGTAAGAAACCGATGTTGAAGGTATTTCCTACTGCCGGCAGAATATATGTAAAAATAAAGCTGAAAATGTAACCAATAACCAGTCCGCCAAGGATATTCGGTACGAAATAAATACCTCTTAATGCACTCTTGCCGCGGATATTACTGTTTAGCGCAACTGCCATCACTAGACTTAATACATTTACAAGTACGGTTCCTGCAATCGCATATTTAAAGGTAAACAGATAGCTCTTTCCGACTCTGGCGTCGGTAAACAGGTCTGTATAGTTTCTAAGTCCGACATAATCATATGAGCCATAGCCCTTGTAGTTTGTAAAGCTGTAAATCACACCCTTTATCATCGGCAGTGTGTTGAATGCGAAAAATAAAACCACAACAGGTATCACAACTGCCCAGAATGTCTTGTCTCTATTTGACATTTTCTTTTTCATTTTGCATCCTCCTGTTCCTTCTGGTAATCCTGTACTTCACGAATCAGATCTCTGTTGTAACGCTCCCAGTCTGAATCAAATTTCTTTAAGAACTTCTCCTTTGCATTGTCACCTGTGTCAAGCAGATATGTCTGAATCATGGCATCCACGCTCATCTCACTTGGATAATGATGATCCTGATAATCCGACATACGGTTGTCCTTTATATACTCCTGCATATCCTTAAGTGTATCAGGTATTGCGAAATCTCCATCCTTGCAGGCAATTCCGCCCTGGTCATCCAGATATGTCTGAATTGTCTCATCGCTGTACAGATATTCAAGCACCTCGTATGCTGCTTCCTTATTTTTGCATGCCTTCATAACTGAAAACTGTAAATCTATTCCTGAATTTAAAACATTGTCAGCCTCATTATCATTTGCCGGGAAAGTAAATGAACCGATATTCATATCAGGATTAACCGACTTAATCTGAGGAATAGCATAGCTTCCTATCGTGTACATGGCAGATTCACCTCTGGCAAAGGCTGTACATGCGTCATTGTAGCTGTAAGCATATGGATTGTCCTCTGCATAATCAAGTAATGTGCGTATCTTGTCGGCAACCGGAGAATATGCCTCCTCAAATGTCGTATTTCCCATATTTACCTGATTACAGGTGTCTGAATCACAAAGACCTACTGCAAGAGCATTCCACGGTGCCAGACATGTCCATGTATCCTTAAAGCCCAGATACAAAGGAAGTGTTCCGCTTTCCTTTATCTCATCGCACAGTGCTGTAAACTCACTCCAGGTTGTAGGCACCTTCCAGCCATTCTCCGCAAACATATCCTTATTGTAAAGTACTCCTGCTGCATTTGCGGCGTAAGGAAGTGCATATGTGCCGTCCTTTGGAATGAACTCAAGCTCCTTGTCCATTTCCAGATATGCCTCTTTTACAGTGTCCACTGCATCCAGATCTGAGATATCCTCAAACAAATCCGCATCCAGGAAATTTGAATAATTGATATCTCCACCGATTGCGATGATGTCCGGATAATCCTCACGGATAAAGCGTGTCTTTAAAATAGTCATAGCCTCATTCGGAGATGAGATAGTCAGATGAATATCATCGTGAGTCTCATTAAATCGCTTCTCAATCTTCTCGAAAGCCTTAACAGCCTCCGGCTTATAAGAAACCACCTCAATCTCAGTTTTTCCGTCCGCCCGCTTTTCATTTCCACATCCGGTCAGTCCTGTCGTGCACATTCCGAGTGCCAGCACAACCGCCATAGCCTGACAAATCTTTCTTTTTGCCATATTTTTCCACTCCTTTTCTGTTTTATTTGCTCTTTTTCCTGATAAACAAATTATAACATACCCTAATGCATACAATAAATACCCTTATTTTTGCTTTTTTATACCAATATGCTATAAAATATGCTATAATTGCATATAATGTCGCATAAGGGTATATTTATAGTATTAATCAATAAGGAGTGACTCACATGGACAAGCTTTCCTTCAATATTTTTCCAAATGTAAATTTCATAGATTTGTGTATGTACCAGTTCGGCCACGAGCAGTGCGAACCGGGACACTCATTTGGTCCTGCCACAAGAAACCACTATCTATTCCACTATGTACTGTCCGGCACCGGCACTCTGATGGCCGATAATGCAAAGGGCATTACACAAACCTACAACATAAAAAGCGGGCAGGGCTTTCTGATTTTTCCCGGCCAGATAAATACCTATATCGCAGATGACAAGCTTCCCTGGGAATACATCTGGATTGAGTTTGACGGTCTGCGCGTCAAGGAGGCTCTCACCACAACAGAGCTTACCAAAAATAATCCTGTATATCACACACACTCAAAGGATATCCGCGAAAAGCTTGTTGAGGAAATGCTCTACATCACAAGGCACCCCTCAGAATCACCATATCACCTGATTGGGCATATGTACCTTTTTCTGGATTATCTGATGCAGTCAGCCAAATCCTCAAAGCTCGTTCCAAGTGGGAAAATGAGTGATTATTATATAAAAGAAGCCATGAATTATATCGAGCAGAATTTTCAGAATGATATATCAATCGAAGATATTGCCACAGTCTGCGGCATAAACAGAAGCTATCTTGGCAAGATTTTTAAAAATTCCGTCGGACATTCACCGCAGGAATTTCTTATGAATTATCGTATGATAAAGGCCACAGAGCTTTTGAAGCTGACCTCCTTATCCATCGCAGATGTTGGCTCTGCTGTCGGATACGAAAATCAGCTTCATTTCTCACGCGCTTTTAAAAATGTCTACGGAGTGGCTCCGAGAGAGTGGAGGAATGAACATAAATAAGCTCACTGCTCATCCCTTACAAATTCATCTACATTATCAGGAGTCACCTTCTCATACGGCAGATAAACATACTTTTTATCCTCAAACCTTATGTTTTTCATGCTGCCCCCGGTGGCTGCCAGATAGGCAAGTTCAGCCATAGCCCTTGCCTGTCCCTCCTTGTCATTGTAGACTGTTGCCGCAAGCTTCGACTGCTGCACTGCTTCAAGTCCCTCGTCTGTGCCATCCACTCCGAAAAACGCAGGTACATTCGACTCCGTCACTCCAAGCCTCTCGTATGCGTCTATCGCGCCCAGTGCCATTGCATCGTTATTTGCTATAACTAACTCTATGCTGTTTTTGTACTGACCTATAAGCTGTGTCATACGGTTCTGCGCCTGGGCACGGTTCCAGTTTGCTATCTGACAGCTCAGCTTTTCTATCTGAAGACCGTTATTCTTCATACTCTCTGTCACACTCTCTGTCCTGACTATGGCATCCTGATGGCCCATCTCTCCCTCTAGGATGACGTACTGTATCCTGCCATCACCGTTTTTATCCACACCCGGATTATTCTTTATATAATCGGCAATGAGCTCACCCTGCATCTGACCTGACTGCTTTGCCTTTGCCCCGACATAGTACAGCTTATCCCAGCGCTTTAAATCCTCATCAACCGGCTCCCTGTTAAAGAAAATAATCGGGATATCATTCTCCATTGCAGCATTTATAATATGCGACAAATCTGTTCTGTCTGCCAGATTAATACAGAGCACATTGCAGCCGTCCTCTATCATCTCCTGCACCTGGTCATCCTGTGCACGCTGTGATCCTGCCGCATCCATTATTGTCATGCTGATATCGTATTGATCTGTATCAAGCCTTGCACACTCTTTTTTGAATGCTTCCATCAGCTCACCGATAAATGTATCCTTCTGGTCATAGCATGTCACGCCTATATATATCTGTTTTTTTTCGTCAACCCTTGTATTGCTGCAAGAGGCAACCGATAATACCAGTGCAAAGCACAGCATTATCGCCGTATTTCTTATTCTGCTTCTCATTTATTGTATCCCCCACTACTGGCTTATTGCATACAAAAGCTTCTTGTTCTCTTCATCAAACAGATTCTTTCTGGTAAGAAGCTGATATGATATCTGTTTTTCCTCTACTGAGGACCTCCTGCCACGAAGCATATCTACCAGCCCTACAACACTTTTGTATCCGGCAGCGAATTCATCCGGTGTGATAAGAGCCTCTGTCCAGCCCGAATCGAGATAATATATGGCCTCTGTTGAGTTTCCTATTCCATATACCAGTGCACCCTGCAGATTATTATCAGAAGCTTCCTTTGCAGCCTCAACCACACTTGCATCATCTATCGCAAGGACTATGTCAACCTTTCTCTGTGACTGCAGATTGATTTTCTCTCCGGTGTCTGAAACGCCTGATACAATCCACATCACATCACAGCCACTTTCCGCGAGAGTATCCTTTATGCCATTGATTCGCTTCTTACAGGCATCGGATTCAGTGCTTTCACAATAGATTCCTATTTTTTTACCTGAAAGTGTTCCGTTGTTGTCTGCAAGAAGCTTTTTTGCCAGATCTGCACCCATGCTGTACTGGTCAAGCTCCACTGTATTAAGCGGCTTAAAGCTATCGCTTCCCGCCTGGTCTCCGACTACCATTATCGGTGTCTTTTTATTTATCCGGATAAGGGTATTAAGGCTTTTTTCATCTGTTATTTTTTCTGCTGTCGGCTTGAAAACGACTGCATCAGCATTTTTATTTATCTCCTGCTTTATGACGTCAACTTCATCTGACATACTGTTCATATTTTCCTTGCTTATCGTGACTACATCCACACCATACTCAGAGGCCGCCATTTTCATGCCATATTTAAATGCTGCGCTGTGGCTTTCATCCACATCAGCCATCACCACCGCAATGCGCTCCGGTTTCTGATTGAGCTTATTGTACGCGATAAAGCCTATCACTATCACAAGCAGTACTCCAAGCAGCAGCTCTGTTATGATGAAGGTTCTCTTATTCTTGCTCATATTTGTCCATTTATTTTTCACTGTTACTCTCACACCTCCCATGCAGCAAGGCAATCGTACCTGCATCATACTATATGATGCTCCTCAAATTTAAGCCTGTTTTCCTCTGAATAGACAATTGCCGGGATTTTGATTGTCACAACAGTTCCCTCATCAAGCTCACTTTCTATATGCAGGCCATAGCGCTCTCCAAACAGTATCTTTATCCTGTTATTTACATTTACAAGTCCCACTCCCGAGCCCTTCTTGTGAACCCTGTCTGTATTTGTCAGTAAAAGCGGGATTTCATCCTCAGGAATGCCCATTCCGTTGTCGGATACAGTCATGATGATATCCTCTCCCTCTTTTTGGCCTGAGACCACTATCTCTCCGAAATCGTCCAGCTCTCTGATTCCGTAATTTAGTGCGTTTTCCAAAATCGGCTGAAGCACCAGCTTCACCGCACAGTAGTCCATTATTTCCTCGTCTACCTCAAAGCTCACCTCAAATTTGTTCTTATAGCGCACCTTCTGAATATTCATATAGCTTTTTGCGTGCAAAAGCTCATCGCGTACAGGTATTATGGTATGTCCCTTCGACAGACTGATACGGAAAAGCTTTGCAAGCTGCGTAATCATAAACGAGGCCTCCTCGTTTTTACCTCCTTCAATCATCCATGTGATGGAGTCAAGAGTATTATACAAAAAGTGCGGATTAATCTGGCTTTGAAGCACATCAAGCTCGCTCTTTCGTCTCTCGTTCTGCTCCCATACGATCTTCTTCATGAGCTCATTGTTCTGCTTATATGAATTACGTATAGAGTATCCCAGATGCCGTATCTCTGAGGAACCGCCTACATAAATATCTGCTTCATTGCCATTCTCATACCTTTTCACAGAATCATCCAGCTTCATTATCGGCTTTGAAATACGTATAGCTATCACTCTGTTTATCCACACAAACATCATAGCCATAATAATCATTATAACAAAAACAAACTGCTTCACATCCGCCATCTTATTGGTAAAGATGGAGTATGGCATCACACATACAAGCTTCCAGCCTGTGTAGCTGATTGTATCTACCATAATCTTACGATGCACTCCATTCAGATAATCATCATATATACTGTTTTGCGACTTTGCCGCAACATCGCTGTTTTCCGGAACATCTCCATCAAACTGTATCTGATGCGGATGGTAAATAATATTGCCATTTGCATCACACAGATAATAATACTGTCCTTTTCCCGATGTATTTATCCTCTCAAGCATCCTTGATACACTCGAATAATCCATGTCCACAAGCATCACACCCATCTGTGATTCTGAACCGGAGGTCAGCTCCACGGCACGGCTTGATGATATGACCAGATGATATCTCATGGAACCATCGTCAAACAGATTCTGTACATGAGGTGTTGAAAAATGTATATTTTCCATGCGCTCCATAGCTTCTATGAACCAGTCCTGTTTTGTCACATCCGGGTCCTCCTTCTGGGACACAACAGGCTCTGCAGCTATAAGGCTTCCATACTGATTATACAAGGCAATACTGCGCAGATATTCCTTGTTTGACTCATAGAGCAGGCTCATGCCATCGTGTATGCTGTCAGACTGCTTTAAAATATCATTCTCCTTTATTACATTATAATACGCCGCATCCGAAACCTGCCTCATATTGACCAGATAGCTTTCCACACTGTCTATTGTCTGGTCCATCACCTTATGATTGCTCTCTATGATACTGTCCTGCGATGCATCGGCAAATTTTATATACATCACCACAACTGTGACAAGCATTATTGCAAACGACAGCAGTGAGAATGAGAGCATTATTATGGATTGTATATTGCCTGATTTATACCTTATTCTTCTCATACTCTGTCCTGTACCTGGATGGGGAAACCCCATACTTTCTCTTAAAAACATAACTGAAATAGTTCGGATCCGCATAGCCTACATTCTGGGCTATGACATAGCTCTTGTCATCTGTCTCTACAAGCATTCTGGCTGCCTTATCCATTCTGTAATCAGTCAGATACTCCACAAACGAGCTGCCCGTTTCCTTCTTAAACAGACTTGAAAAATACGAGTTAGATACTCCTAATTCTTTACATGTATCGTCAAGCCCCAGGTCCACACTCCTGTAATTTCTGTGCACATAATCCTTTGCACTGTCTATGAGCGACTTCTTGGAGTTATATCTGGCATCAGCCATATCATCGTGCAGCCTGCTTGAAAAATCCAAAAGCCACTGCTTGAGCACCACCGGCTCAAAATTGGAGAGCTCATTATAAAGCCTGCCTACACTTCCCGATATTTCCTGCGCATTTAGCTCATTATTGCTCATGAAGTGATATAACTCACTGATCAGCTCCATTACTGCCACATGGTAGTTCTCAAGTGACTGCTGCAACATAAAATTGTGCTGCATATACGCTTCAACAGCCTGTCCCACATCCTCTATCTTGCCGATACAAATCATTTTAAATAAATATGACAGCTCATTTCCCTCATCGCCATCCTTTGATATACGTCGCTGTGGCTCAACCTCTGTCATGTTTATTGCCCTGTTGCTGCCATAAAGCACCCTGTAGGATACTGCCTCCCTCGCACTCTGATAAGAGTTCACCAGCTCCTGTACATTTTCGCACACCTGTCCGATTCCGACCGTCACCTTTGCCCCCATTACATGATTTACATATTTGCAGAATCTGTCGCACTCATCTGTCAGCTCAGAGATATCCTCCTGCTGCACAAGCTGGGCTATCATGACCGTATCACCGAGATAGTTAAAAATTCTGCCATTCCAGCGCTCCTTTAAATCAGCCTGCGCCTGTCTCTCTACTGACACTGCAAGCAGTCTGATATCCATGCCCTGCGGCATCTGACTTGCGGAGGTATGTATGATAATACAGCAGTAATATGGTCCCTCAAGCACAATCTTATAGTCACGCATGTACCTGCCCAGCTCATTTTCCGGTATGCGTCCCTCGATAAGTGTCGTGTAAAAATTTGACTGCAAAACAGGCAGCGATGCTGCATAATACTGCTTCAATATGTCTGTGTTTTTCTTCTCATTCAGCTCATCATCCAGCTTTGTCTTAAGCTTTTTGAATACCTCTGTGATTTCCGCCAGATTGAGTGGCTTTAGAATATACTCCTCTATCTCGAGATGTACAGCCTCCTTTGCATATTCAAAATCGTCAAATCCTGTGAATAGCAAAAGCTTCGTCGCAGGAAACCTCTGCCTTATGTTACTGCACAGCTCAAGTCCGTCCATGTAAGGCATACGTATGTCAGTCATCACAACATCCGGCTGCATATCCTCCATCATCTCAAGCGCCTTGAAGCCATTGCCCGCATGTCCTACCACATGAAAACCAATCTGCTCCCAGGATACCTTTCTCTCGATTACCTCTATTACATCCTCTTCATCATCAACCAGTAATAATGTATACATTTATGTCTTCTCCCTGCTATACTGGATAACTATTCCGAATAGTTACTCTGTTTATACTATATTATATCATATCATATATTCTTTTGTAGCTTTACATAAACAAAAGTGTAATTCCAAAAGTATAATTGTTCACACCACAAAATTAAAGCAGAGATGCCACCCAGACATCTCTGCTAATCATTTTGGAAGTATGAAAAAGAAATTTTCTTGCGATATTATTTCTTCTGAACGTATTTCAGACAGTCAAGTGTAACTGCTACAAGAATGATAATTCCTGAGAATACGAACTGAAGGTTTGTATCAATACCAAGGATTGTAAGAGAGTATGTAAGTGCTGTGAAGATACATACACCGGTTACAACACCTGATATCTTACCGATACCACCTGTGAATGATACACCACCAACTACACAGGCTGCGATTGCGTCCATGTCCCAGCCCTGTCCATAAGCTGCTGAACCTGAACCAACCATTCTTGCACACTCAAGCCATGAACCAAATCCATAGAGGATACCTGCCATAATGAATGCGCCGAGAGTAACTGCAAATACTGAGATACCTGAAACTGCTGCTGCCTCCGGATTTCCACCGACTGCGTAGAGGTTTTTACCAAATGTTGTCTTGTTCCAGATAAACCATACAATTGCGATTGCTGCTACTGCCCAGATGATGATGGTTGGGAAACCATTTACCTTTGGAATAATCATGTTAGGGATAACCGGCTCAATAGCACCGAATGAAACTCCCTTTGTAGCATATGTTACGATACCGAAGATAACAAGCATGTTGGCCATGGTTGAAATAAACGGATGCATCTTAAACTTCGCTGTAAAAAATCCTGCAATACTTGTGAAGAATGTACAAAGCACGATACATGCAAGTAATGCGATAACCACTCTTGCACCTGTTGGTACTCCTGTAAAGTCAAATATATGACCGAATACAGAGCCTGTATTGATACCCTGATGCATGATAATTGTGGCTGTTGTCATACCCATACCAACCATTCGTCCAACAGAAAGGTCTGTTCCTGTTAAGAGGATAAGTCCTGCAACACCAAGTGCTAAGAACATTCTAGGTGAAGCCTGCTGAAGAATATTCAGTATGTTGTTATAAGTCAGAAGAGGTGTGCCCTTCTTTATCGGTGTTATGATACACAGTGCAATGAATATAAGTATAATCGCAATATAGAGACCATTCTGTAACAGGAAGTTTCTCCTATTGAATGTATACTTGTAATTCTCCCATTTCTGGGCTCTTGTCTCCATAAATGTGAACTTTGAAAGACGAAGCATATCAATAAGATGATACTTGTAGCTGTATGCCTCATGCTTTCTGTCCTTGATTCTCTGATACTCTTTCTCGAGCTCAAGTTTCTCATTGGAAATACGATTCTTGTGTACGTAGTTTTCTTCCTTTATCTCAGTGCTGTCTGAGGTCTTTGCCAGAGCAGCCTTGTGTTTTTTATCAAGCTCTGCCATTCTCTCATTATGAGCAGCAAGTGCCTCTGCCTTTTCTGCCTCACAGCTTGCCTTAACAGCATTGTAATACTTTGAATCAAAGTTTTCCTTTAAGTAGCTTTCAGCCTTGGCGATGAGCTTTGAAATCTCATCCTTGTTCTTTGCCTCAACAGCCTTTGCCTTTGCAAGCTCTTTCTCGCAGGCTGCTATTTCTGACTCCTTCTCGCCCTTTGAAAGAGTTTTATCTCTCTTGATGCCTGCTATCGCTGACTGACACTCTACAACCTTTGTAGTTCCGTCTTTTCTGAGTGCATCAATTTCTTTTTGTATTCCACCAACATATTCGTCGATAGGCTGGCGCAGAGCTCGCTCCTGCTCAGCCGTTAAAATCTTACTATTAGCCATATCTGTCTTCTCCCTTTATTATAGGTACTTTGCACTGAGTCTCAGCAGTTCTTCCTGATTGGTTTCCTTTGTATTGACAATTCCTGAGAGCCGTCCGTTTGACATGACTCCGATACGATTTGTTATACCAAGGATCTCAGGCATCTCAGATGAAACTACAATGACTGTCTTACCCTGCTTTGCCATATTGATTATCAGCTCGTAAATCTCATATTTGGCACCTACATCAATACCTCTTGTAGGCTCATCCATCATGAATACCTGCGGTCCTCTTTCAAGCCATTTACCAAAGATAACCTTCTGCTGGTTTCCTCCTGAGAGAGCCGAAATCATATCCTCCGGTCCCATACACTTTGTGTGCATAATTTTTATCTCATCAGAGGTGGCCTTTGTCATCTTGCTGTCTGAAAGTGCCGGTCCATTCTTATAAGAGCCGAGATTTGCGATTGTTGTGTTAAAGGTGAGGTTTCCCTTAAGGAAAAGTCCATTTGCTTTTCTTTCCTCTGTGATAAGTGCGAAGCCATAATCCATAGCCTCCTTTGCACAGGTGAAATTCATAAGCTGGTTCTTAAAATATACTCGTCCTGCAGCTCTTGTCCTGATTCCGAAAATCGTCTCAAGAAGTTCTGTACGACCTGCTCCGACAAGTCCGTATAGTCCAAATATCTCCCCCTCATGCACATCAAAGGTGATGTCCTGCAGATGTGGCTCGTACTTTGTCGAAAGATGCTGTATTGACAAGATTACATCCTTTGGTTTGTTGTCTACCGGAGGGAATCTGTTCTCCAGTACTCGTCCAACCATCGCTGCAATCAGTTCATTCATATTTGTTTCTTTTGTGCTCTTTGTCATGACCAGATTTCCATCTCGAAGAACCGAAATCTCATCACATATCTCAAAAATCTCATCCATCTTGTGAGAAATGTAGATAAGTGAAATGCCCTGGTCACGAAGCATCCTCATCATCTGGAACAGCTTTTCAACCTCCTGTACCGTGAGTGATGATGTAGGCTCATCCAATACTATAACCTTTGAGTTGTATGATATTGCCTTTGCAATCTCACACATCTGTCGCTGTGATACTGACATGTTTTTCATCGGTTGCTCGAGATTAACTGTCATTCCCAGCTTTCTAAATAGCTCGGACGCTTCTTTTTTCATGCGTCCCTCATCAATCATACCAAATGAATTGACCGGATATCTTCCGAGAAACAGATTGTCTACGACATTTCTCTCAAGACACTGGTTCAACTCCTGATGCACCATTGCTATACCATTTTCCAGTGCATCCTTAGGACCTGAAAAGCTTACCTCTTTTCCGTCCAGATATATAGTTCCCTCGTCCTTCTGGTATGTACCAAAAAGACATTTCATCATTGTCGACTTACCGGCTCCGTTCTCCCCCATGAGACCCATTACAGTACCTTTTTTCACATCTAGATTGATGTGGTCAAGAACCCTGTTTCGTCCAAATGACTTGCTCATGCCACGAATCGATAAGATGTTTTCATTATTCTTATCGCCCATACTTCCTGCTCCTAACTCTATATTTGCTGTCGTCTGTATACACTTTATTTTGGGGAGAGATTTTTCCCTCCCCAACTAAGTGCTTTAAATACTTTTACTGGTTCAAAAGAGCTGTATAAGAAGCTGCATTATCTGTCTTAACCATGTTGATTGCGAATGCATCGTACTGGCTTGGATTTCCAAGTCTGTTTGTGATATTAGACTCTGTCTGTCCGTCACCACCGATGTACTCAACATCAAGATTTAAGAGATCATCATACTTCTGTAAGAGTGGCTGATATGTAGAGCTTAAGAAGTTATCTGAAGCATTGTAGATATTCAGCCATACCTTCTTTGTAGGGTGCTTATCTGAATCAAGCTGTGTTGAAACAGGTGACCATACAACTGTTGAATCTGTGAAATCCTTGTAGTTATCTGCTGTAACTGCTACGTTTAATGCGTAGTAAGATCTCTCATCATCCTTGTAAACATATACATCATCGCTTAATACGTTTCCTGCATCATCCTCTGTGCCGATACCTGTATCAATATCTACACCATCGAGTGCGTTTCTAAGTACACGAAGTGTGAGGTAAGCCTGAACGTCAGCATGCTGGCTGATTGTTCCGCCATAGCCCTCTGCGATAGCTGCTACTGCATCGCTGTTAGCATCGTATCCGAATGTAGGAACCTTGTTGTCCTTTGACCATGCATTGAACATTGACATTCCCATTCCATCATTGTTAGAAACAACTACATCGATTGAATCACCAAATGATGATGACCATGTTCCGATTGCATTTCCTGCTGTAGCTGCATCCCATGTAGCTCCTGCTGAGTTCTTCATCTCCTGTGAAGCAAGCTCTCTTACTACATAGTCTTTGCCGTTTACAGTAATCTTGCCGTCCTGAACCTCAGCTGCTTTTCCGTCTGAGTTTGTTCCTGCCGGTGCACTGTCAATCTCGCCGCCCTTGTCTACGCCTGTTCCAAGAGCTTTACGAACACCTCTTGTTCTTGCAATTGAATCGTTGTGTCCGATATCACCGATTGCAAGTACATATCCGATAACGCCATCCCCATTTCTGTCAATCTTATCGATGTTCTTCTCGATATACTCTTTTACCATTTCTCCCTGAAGTTCAGCTCCCTGATTAGCATCGAAACCTACATAATAGGTATCCTTGTTGTAGTTGAGTGCTGTTGTGTCAAGCTCTCCTGTTGAGCTGTTTGATGGCTGACGGTTGAACCACACGAGTGGCTTGTCCTTGTTTGCAACATCTGATGTCGATGTGCTGCCTCCCCCTTTCTGTGTATCAGAAGAACCCCCATCTGATCCACAAGCGGCCATTGACGCTGCCATAGCAGCTACCATCATGATTGCAACAAATTTTTTCTTCATATATTTTTGTCCCCCTTTGTTTTGTTGGTAAGGCTAGTATACAAAAATATTTCGGGAATCACTATAGAATATTTTTCGATAAACATTAAAAATTTTACTGTTTTTCGTCATGTGGACGAAAATTTTCTAGTTTTCGTTTTTTAGCTACGTCATATTGTTCAATTCCAACAAAACGGCTAATCCAAAGTTCTACTTTAGATTAGCCGTTCTATTCTTCTTATTCTATGATATCTACACTTTAACGCTCTGGTCCTTTATAAAACAATGATAGGTTATCAGATACAGCAGTATGCCTATCGCAGCAGAAATTGCAAGCCATACCGGTACAAACACCCATATATCCGCATGAAAGAAGACAGGCACGTTTATATTATCAGGTGACTTAAGTAAAACTATCATCCAAAATGCCCATAATACCCAGAAAGCAATTCTGCCAAACCGCAGCACTGCAGCGCCCACAAATACAGCCAAAAATGCCAATAAAACCGCCAGAGATATAGTCACTACCAATGCCCTTCCCGAAAATACCTGTGAGTAAGCATCCACAAATCTGACTCTTAGTAACTTACTGACCAGATTTTTGCTTACAACGCGCTCCACAGCACCAAGAATTGCAATAATTGACAGCGCAAGCATATTTTTTATAACTTTAAAAACAACATATGATGAAAGAAAGTTCTTCCTGGTCACTCCCATCTGCAGACAAAGAGTGAAGTGCTGTCCAAATGTAAAGCCTTCAAATATTATATCAAAAATCACATATGCACTCAGCGCCATCATCATTCCAAGCTGCACAGTTTCATCGTCCCCCATTGATACAAAGAAGCCCAATACCATGCCCGCGATTATTGCTATAGCAACTGCTATCATCATTATCGCTGTCTCTTTCCTTTTTATATACATGAAGTTTTTTATTGTCTTTCTCATAATGCCCTCCTCTGTCTATACCCTTACTTCAAGCCTTCTTGTGCTTCTTTCTGTACAAGCCGCCATCCATGCATAGTATACGACTGCGAATATCATTACCGGAATATTTAAGCTGTTACTTTCAGCTATATAGTTAAATACCATCCATGCAACAGCCACCACAACGGAAATAATTGAAACAATTATATATAAAACCATATATTTATCTTTATTCATACTCTCGGCGATTGCCTGCCCGGTTGCTGCACATATAATTATAATAAAAATATAAGCCGGAATATTTTTTTCACCGGTATAAGCTGCTATAAGCATCTGAAATCCACTAAAAATGACTATCATGGCTATGTCCGATATGATATATCCAATAAATGCATTTTTTCTTGTGGCTCCAAAAGCAATTGCAAGCGAAATTCCCCCGGTTTTCCTATTAATCTCAAAGCCAACCAATATTACCGCTAAAAACCAGATACTGGCCATACACCCCTTATCATTGATAACTCTTCCGTCCGTTAAAAAATTAAAAATCAGAAAATAAACTATTAAGGCGAGTACCGCCGATAATACACTTTTTAATGTCATCTTTCCCCAGAATATTATGCTGTTTTTCATCGTCAGCCCTCCTCACATATGGCAACAAACAGGTTTTGAAGTGTCATTGGCTGTACTGACAATTTCTCCGTGGCTGTTAAACATTTGTTTTTTGCTGTGAGAATTGATATGCCCTTGCTTCGTCCTAAGTTTTGTGTATCAAGCACTTCGATATCAGGGTTTTGTGTA
Organism: uncultured Lachnobacterium sp.; assembly: GCA_900546625.1. Taxonomy (GTDB): domain Bacteria; phylum Bacillota; class Clostridia; order Lachnospirales; family Lachnospiraceae; genus Roseburia. The sequence continues at coordinate 28,500 of URDU01000007.1, forward strand.
AGCATTTTATCCACATCTTCCTTATTTCCGCTTATGTGGTATGCCCGCTCCAAAAGCTCTGCTGTGTTTTCTTTTAAGGCAATTTTTTGATTATTTACGATGATTACCTCCTCGAAAATATCTGATGCTTCATCAATGATATGTGTAGAAATGACAAATGTTCTGCCACTTTGCGTATACTCCTCTATTAAAAGCCTGTAAAAATCATTGCGCGCCACCACATCAAGGCCTGCTGCCGGTTCATCCAAAAATGTAAATTTTGCCTTGCTCGCAAGTGCCACAACTATTGTAACCATTGACATCATTCCCTTTGAGAGCTTATTTATACTCTGATTTTTATCCAGGTCAAAACGTGCCAGCAGCTCGTTTGCATAATCATTATCCCAATGCTTTAAAAAGCACTGCGCATATTTCAAATATTCCTTTACCTTTAAGTTGTTTGCTCCGCTCATTGTGTTAGCAGAAAGTTCTCTCGAAAAAAATATATCAGAGAGAGCTTTCTCATTTTCCCATATTTGCTCCCCATCGAGGGTAACGTCTCCTGAGCTCGCCGGATTCTGCGCCGAAATGATGGAAAGCAGTGTTGTCTTGCCGGCGCCATTTCGTCCTATCAGTCCATAAATCTTTCCCTCCTCTATTGTGAGATTTATATTGTCCAAAACCTTCTTTTGCCTGTAATTTTTACATAAATCAGTGCATTTTATTGTTCCCATATCATTCTCCTTTAATCTTCAAAATTCTTCTCGATGCCTGCTATTAATTCAGCCTTTGTAATACCAAGTGTCTTTGCCTCATTCACAATCTCACCGACGTAATTCTCATAAAACTGGGCTTTCCGCTTTGTCCTTATTACTTCCTTTGCTCCGTCACTCACAAACATCCCAATCCCTCTTTTCTTATACAAAATTCCTGCATCCACCAGTATATTTATGCCCTTTGCCGCTGTAGCCGGATTTATCGCATACAGCTTTGCAAGCTCGTTTGTGCTCGGCACGCGCTCATCCTCCAAAAGCACATCCCGCAGTATGTCGTTTTCTATCATTTCGCTTATCTGAATATAGATTGATTTTTCCTGATTCAGAATTTCATTCACATGCTCCGCCTCCTCTCTATGCTATGCTTGTTGTACTTTTTTATTTTCGTAACTATCCAGAACCACCACACACATTGGCAAAAGTGCATGATGCTTGTAGTATGGTTGTATGGTTAGTTACTTAAGTAGCTAACCTATGAACTTATAATAGCTGATATAAACAATATTGTCAACTGTATTTTTTCTTCTCCGTAATTTATCAACGCTGATATAATAAAAAAAGACCATACACTCAGTTGTTTTCTGAATGTATGGTCTTTTTTATCTTATTCCCAACAGCACTATGGTAGTTCAAATCTCATCCTCTCCCCTGTCGCAGGATGGTCAAAAACAAGCTTGTAGGAGCAAAGTGCAAGCTGTTCCCTCGCAGTTTCTCCACCATACTTGGTATCCCCAATCAGAGGATAGCCGATATTTGCAAGCTGCAAACGTATCTGATGGTGCCTTCCGGTAAGAAGCTTTATGTCAAATTCTGTTTTATTGCATTCATTTGATAGTATCCTGTACTGAAGCACTGCTTTTTTTGCCTGCCTGTCTTTTTCGCTTGTAATCTTCGATGTATTTGTACGCTTGTCAAAGGAGATATAATCTGTGAGAGTATGCCATGCCGGATCATGATTATCTTCTTCCTTATCTGCTCCTGACACTCCATGCCCTCTACTTGCCGCACGATAATATTTCTCGGTTGTATGCTCCTTTATCTGCCTGCTCAAGGATGCCGCAGCTTTCTGATTCTTGGCAAATACCATCACTCCCTCAACAGGCTGGTCGAGTCTGTGCACTATGCCAACATAGGGCGGCTCATTTTTAGCCGCCCTGTAATTTCTTATGAAGCTCTCCATGTCCTGCTGCCCTATACGCCTGGTCTGTGTAGCAATTCCCGCCGGCTTGTAGCAGACGATAATGTCGTTGTCTTCGTAAATGATATCTGGTTTTCCCATGTTGTAACTCCCGCAAATTGTTATTGTAAATTTTAACTGTTCAGCACATTTACAGTTGCGATACGCAAGCATATTTCGTTTATTTACCTACCTGCTCCTTTATGAGAGACATAAATGCCTCCTCCTCAACAGGCTTGGAATATGCGTAGCCCTGATAATACATAGGTCCAAACTGCTTTAGATATTCCGCCATCTCATGAGTCTCAATACCCTCTATACACGAACGCATCCTGATACGTCCGGTGAAAACAAGAATGGACTCGACAATGGCCTGCTTTAATTCATCCTCCATGACATCCTTCGTAAATGATCGGTCTATCTTTATCTCACCCACCGGAAGCTCCAGCGCCAGACTTAAAGATGCCGAGCCTGTTCCGTAGTCATCTAACGCTATCTGTATGCCATGCTCCTTGAAAAACGATATCTCCCTCTTTAAGAAATCGTGGTCTAAATCCTTACATCTTTCGGTAAGCTCTATCCAAAGATCCTCTTTTGGGAAATCAAGCTTCTCAACCATATTGAGTACATCTGTGCGGAATGCCGTATTCTCAAGCTGTGTGGCCGCTATATTTACATTTATGAAAAAATCAGGTATGAACTTTTTGAATCTCTTTGCCGCCACAAGTGCGGTCTCAATAATCCAGTTTCCTAATATGTAAATACAAGGATCCTCCTCAAGCCATGGAATAAATGAATCCGGCGGCACCAGCCCGTACTTCTCATTCTTCCATCTGATAAGAGCCTCAGCTCCGACTATCCTTCCGTCTGTAGCGCTGACTATCGGCTGATAGCACAGGTAAAATCCCTTGCAGCCGTCTATAACACTCTTATGGATTTCCGCAATCTGCTCCATATTTTTCATATTATCATGAATTATGGTACTGTCAAAAAATACAAGGTCTCCGTGCTTTTCATGCTTAGATATGCTGAGTGCATATGTGGCGCTGTTTAGCAGATTATCCGACGTTCCGGAGTAGTTTTTAACTGTCACCGCTCCACCAGCCAGCCTAAGCTGAACCATTCCATCGCCAAGCTTCACCCCGGCCTCAGCTACTTTTTTTACTTTAAGATACAGCTCACTAAGCTCATCAGGCTCTGCATATGGCTTGATGAATGCAAACTTTGTTCCATCCATTCTGAATACGTGAAGGTCTCCGGTCACTAGCTTTAAAAGCTCATCGCCATAATTCTTCAATACCTCATTGCCCAGTTCGTATCCGTAGGTATCATTGATGTGTCCGTACTTTGTTATTCCGATGATAAGCACTGCTGCCGACTCATATCTGAAAATATAGTCATTCAGACAGCTTCCAAGCATCTTCATATTCCAGAGGTTGGTAACAGAATCAACCGAATCCGATATGCCATGATTCAGTATCGAACCGGCAAAAATATCAGGTCTTCCATCCACTCCCTTTATGATGCGTCCATGACCTGTGCAGCTCACAAACACTCCTTGTGCATCCTTTATACGATATGTGAGGTCAAAAGCATTTTTTTTGCCTGAATACACTGCATCCAATTCTTTCTGATACATCATCATATCATCGGGATGTATTTTTTTCCTCCATCTTTCCTCTGTGTTTAAGTCATATTCGCTGTCAATTCCCATAAAACCAAATGCATTTTTGGACCATCTGGTCACATTGGTCTCCATGTTTGTGACAAACATATATATTCTTTGCGATGCCTCTGATAACACCGGGAAAAGCGTCTCATCAAGACCATCTATGTCAAGCTCATCAGAACTCTTATGCCGTACCTCAGCTTCCGATAAAAGCATGTCTGTCGCGTCAAACAATTCTCTCTGAAGCTCATTTTCAGACCTGTCTTTTCCCTCTTTTAAGGTGCGTGCATTCTCAAGCGCCATATTCGCCTCAGCTATCCATGCCGGCATACTCTGTCCTGTGTATTGTGCCACTCCGATTGTGACAGTCACCGGTGCCTCAAGCTGCATATTATGCGCGGTCTCAGTTACATGCGCTTCTATTCTTTTGCGAATAAGCTGCATCATATTCTCGCTTGTCGTATCAAAGGCGACTACAAACTCATCTGCCTCAAATCTGGCTATATAAAAATCATACTCTGCCGCAAGCTCTTTAAGCGCAAAGGCTGTCGCAACAAGCACCTTGTCTCCTTCAAGCGGACCGTATTCTTTATTTATCGATTTTAAATCATCCACATCTATCAGATAAAGATACAGCTTACTATAGCCGGACGTCCCATTTACCTTTGCACTGATATATTTATCAAAAGCGTTCCTGTTGTTGATACCTGTCAGCAAATCTGTGGAAATCAGTGATTTCTGGCTGTTACTGTACACAAGCATATAGCTAAGTGTCACCCCGCATACAAATGAAGGCAGTATCGGTGTAAAATACTGGATAAATAACATAATAACAGGCAGCACTGCAAACGAAGCCATGCGCCTGTATTTGTCGCGGTTCGCATAATTTTCCGGAAGAAATGACTTGTAAAATGCCCTAATGCAGCTATATATAGCCGGTACAAATGCTATAACAGCCTCCGTAATCATCTCATTCCTGAGGCTTGTCCACTTCAGATACATGACCGTAATCATCATGATACATATGGCTGCCTGCGCTGCTATGCGCACTATTCTTCCGGATTTAAGCCGGATAAATACAGATTGCTGCTCTGCCTCACAATACAAAAACCAGTGATATGAAAGTAACGCTATCAATATAAAGTAAATGACCGTAAATGTATCAAGCACCAGTTTTTCCGGCTCCCACAGACCATAAACTATGATAGCTATAATATAATCCACCACAGTTGCTGCCGCTGTAAGCATGCCTACTGTCAAAAATTGATGATTGCTGTATGTTTTATCATCAGATTTCATAAATCTGAAACATATGACTCCCAGTATCAGCAGACACATAAAGCTCATCTGCCCATACAGAGTTCCTATTACTATACTGCTCATTATACTCTCCTCGTTCTGCCTTATCTTTCTCCACTTATTATATTTTATCAACTTAATGAGTTGTTAGCAATGGTATTTATAAACTAATTCTGACAATTTAAAATTCTTTTTGCACATTCTATCTGTTCCTTTGTAGGAGGCTCCACTCCCTCAAGCTGATACGGTATGCCAAGCTCCTTCCACTTGAACACACCAAGTGTGTGGTACGGCAGCACCTCAACCCTGTCCACTGTTTTAAGTGTGTCGATAAACTCTCTAAGCTGCTTTAAATATTTCTCATCCGTAGTAATTCCCGGCACAAGTACATGGCGTATCCACATCTTTTTGCCGTTTTCGGAAAGATATCGTGCCATATCGAGGATATTCTGATTGGTCTGTCCCGTAAGCTTTTTGTGCTCCTCATCATCTATATGCTTGATATCCAGCATGAAGAGATCTGTATATTTCATCAGCTCATTAAATTTGCCGAAAAACGTCTCCTCTTTGGTAAACGGATTTCCTGATGTGTCAAGGCAGGTGTTTACACCTTTTTCCTTTGCAAGCTTAAATAGCTCTGTGACAAAGTCTATCTGCAAAAGTGCCTCGCCTCCGCTTACAGTGATGCCGCCTGTTTGCTTCCAGTATGCTTTATAACGCATGGCTGTCTTTAGCACCTCCTGCGGTGTCATCAGCTTTGTGCCGTCATTTTCGCCGCATTTGGCCCATGTATCCGGGTTGTGGCAATATTTGCAGCGCATGTTGCAGCCCTTCAAAAATACTATATATCTCACTCCCGGGCCGTCGGCTGAGCCGAAGCTTTCTACCGAGTGTACTCTTCCTAGTGTCTCTCCCATGTTTTACCTCCTTTAGGTGATTGTTGTCGATACTTTTATTTTATGGTACGGAATTTTCGGAAGCCCGCAGACTGGGACTTTGAAATGCTCAGGTTCTTCGGGCCAAGAGGCTGTATGAATTATGATTTAGGTTTTCTATGCTTGACGCGACCGGCTTTTACGCGCCTTCCATGGCGCATAACGCCTTGCCCATGCGTCCATGCATGGGCATCGCTGGCTGTGTTCATAATTCTAACAGCCTCTAAGCCCTGCGAAATTCGCATTGCAAAGTCCCAGTCTGCGGGCTTTCGAAAATTCCTTACGCTGTGGTGTAATTTAGTACATATGCAGTTTATTTGGAAATCAGAATATGCAGGCACTTGGCCTGCACATTCTGGAATTTTGTATATGTTTTTATTCGTAACTATTCATAACCACCCACGCACATTCGCAAAACCGCACGATACTCGTGCTTTGCTTTTATATTAAATTCTCTCGTGGCATGTACGTGAGATTACATCGAGCTGCTGCTCTCTTGTGAGGTCGATGAACTTAACTGCGTATCCTGATACTCGGATTGTGAAGTTTGCGTACTCCTCTTTCTCCGGATGCTCCATTGCATCGATGAGCTTCTCTTTACCGAATACGTTTACATTGAGGTGATGTGCACCCTGATCGAAGTATCCGTCCATTACGTTTACAAGGTTGTCGATTCTCTCGCCCTCGTTGTTTCCAAGTGCACCTGGGTTGATGGTCTGTGTATTTGAGATTCCATCAAGTGCCCACTCATATGGAAGCTTTGTGAGTGAGTTTAAGGATGCGAGAAGTCCATTCTGCTCTGCGCCGTATGATGGGTTTGCTCCCGGTGAAAGCGGCTCTCCGGCTTTACGTCCGTCAGGCATTGCTCCTGTAGCTTTTCCGTATACTACGTTTGATGTAATTGTAAGGATTGATGTTGTAGGCTCTGAATCACGGTATGTGTGATGCTTCTTTAACTTGTCCATGAATGTCTTAAGAAGCCATACACCGATCTCGTCTGCGCGGTCATCATCGTTTCCGTATTTAGGGAACTCTCCCTCGATTTCGAAATCCTTTGCAAGTCCGTTCTCGTCACGTACTACTTTAACCTTTGCATATTTGATTGCTGAAAGAGAATCGATTACGTGTGAGAATCCTGCGATTCCTGTTGCGAAGGTTCTCTTTAAGTCTGTATCCATGAGTGCAAGCTCTGCTGCCTCATAGTAGTATTTGTCATGCATGTACTGGATGAGGTTTAATGTATTTACATAGATGTCTACTAACCAGTCCATCATCTTGTCGTATTTTGCCATTACCTCGTCATAGTCAAGGTACTCTGCTGTGATAGGTGCGTAGTTTGGTCCTACCTGCTCACCTGATTTCTCATCAACACCACCGTTGATAGCGTAGAGGAGACATTTTGCAAGGTTTGCACGTGCTCCGAAGAACTGCATCTCTTTACCTGTCTGTGTTGCAGATACACAGCAGCAGATTGCATAATCATCGCCCCATACAGGCTTCATTGCGTCATCGTTCTCATACTGGATTGAGCTTGTCTCAATTGAGATGCGGGCTGCATAATCCTTGAAGGTCTGAGGAAGCTTTGATGAGTAGAATACTGTGAGGTTTGGCTCCGGTGCAGGTCCCATGTTCTCTAATGTATGGAGGAAACGGAAGTCTGTCTTTGTAACCATTGAACGTCCGTCCACACCTGTTCCTGCTACGTCAAGTGTTGCCCATACAGGATCTCCTGAGAATAACTGGTTGTATGAAGGGATACGTGCAAATTTAACCATACGAAGCTTCATTGTAAAATGATCGATGAGCTCCTGTGCTTCCTGCTCTGTGAGGATGCCCTTGTCCATATCTCTCTTGATGTAAATGTCAAGGAATGTAGATACACGTCCTACTGACATTGCTGCACCATTCTGTGTCTTGATTGCTGCAAGGTATCCGAAGTATAACCACTGAACTGCCTCTTTTGCGTTTGTTGCAGGTCTTGAGATATCATATCCGTAAATCTCTGCAAGCTTCTTCATATCCTCAAGACATTTGATCTGCTCTGCGATTTCCTCTCTTAAACGGATAACATCATCTGTCATCTGTCCACAGCCACAGTTTGCCTTGTCCTTCTTTTTCTCCTCGATGAGGTAATCAAGTCCGTATAATGCTACACGACGGTAATCACCGACGATACGTCCACGGCCGTATGTGTCAGGAAGTCCTGTGAGGATCTTTGCATGACGAACCTTCATCATCTCAGGTGTGTATGCATCGAATACTGCTGTGTTGTGTGTCTTATGATATTTTGTAAAAATTTCCTTGAGCTTGTCGCTTACATTGTAACCGTATGTCTCAGCAGCCTGTACTGCCATCTTGATTCCACCGTAAGGCATGAATGCTCTCTTTAACGGCTTGTCTGTCTGAAGACCTACAATCTTCTCGAGGTCCTTTAATGCCTCATCTATATATCCAGGGCCGTAAGCTGTGATTCCTGTTACAACCTCTGTCTCCATGTCAAGGACTCCGCCCTTGGCACGCTCTTCTTTCTGTAATTTCTGGAGCGCATCCCACAGCTTGTTTGTAGCATCTGTCGGATCAGCTAAAAAGCTCTCGTCTCCATCGTATGGAGTGTAGTTGTCCTGAATAAACTGACGGACGTTGATTTCCTCTTTCCAAAGACGTCCTTCAAATCCATCCCACTCTTTCATTTCTATCATTGTAATATCCTCCTTAAAATGTGTGAATGTTACTTCGTTTGATTAGTTTTGCTTAACTGTAGTTAGTATATACTTACTACAGCTTTTTTGTCAATATCCTTGTTGTTTCTTTTGAGATACATTCCATAGTTATTTATACGACTATGGCTGGTTTATAATCAAAAAGAGCCAACTGTCCGGGTTTATCGCCCAGACGGTCGGCTCTTATTTGTTATATTTCATGTGGTTAGTCCACTTATCCGTCAGTCATATAACACGTTCATAGTAGACTATTTTTCTCAATAAAGCAATAGGTTTTTAGAACTAATTTAAAAGCTTTTCTATTCTGCACGGACCGCCCAGCGCATCTTCGTGGATCTGGCGCGTCCGTTCTGAGCACATTCCTGTGCTGATGGACGGATCACATCCTTTGAATAGTCACTGTATATTCCTGCTTTATAGCCTGCCTTGAGTGCCTTTTTGACCAGCTTGTCCTCTCCTGAATGGAAGGTAAGGATTGCAGCTCTTCCGCCGGGCTTTAATGCTCCCGGAAGCTTTTCCATAAACTCGTAGAGCACCTCAAACTCATGGTTTACATCAATGCGGAGCGCCTGGAAGGTGCGCTGACAGGTCTTTTTTACGATGTCCCTCTTGTCCTTTTCAGGGAGAAAATCAAGTGTCTGCTCTATAATGTGACGAAGCTTTGTGGTCGTATCTATGCGGTTACCCTTCCTGATTTCGTCTGTGATTGCCTTTGCAAGCTCCTCGCAATACGGCTCATCTGAGTTCTCATAGAGCATACCTGAAAGCTCCTCACGGGAAATATTGTCAAGGCGCTCTGCCGCACTGATACCGGCATTTGGATTAAGACGCAGATCCAGCGGTCCGTCCACCTTAAATGAAAATCCTCGCTCAGGATTATCTATCTGCATGGATGACACTCCAAGATCGGCAAGTATGAAATCAAAGCCTCCCACTTCCTTTGCAATCTCATCTATTGTGCAGAAGTTCTGCAGCTTTACGGTGAGAATATCCTCTCCAAAGCCGGCTTCAGCGAGACGCTTTTTTGTCTTTTCAGACTCGATTGGGTCAACATCAGTGGCATACATATGCCCCTGACCGTCAAGCTTTTCAAGCATTGCCTTTGTATGCCCACCGTATCCGAGCGTGGCATCAAAGCCTGTCTGTCCCGGCTTGATGTCAAGAAAATCTATGATTTCTTTTACCATTATGGATATGTGCATGCCCGCAGGGGTATTTCCCTTGCTGATGACATGCTCAATTGTATCCTTGTATTTCTCCGGGTTTAATTCCTTGTATTTTTCCTCAAATTTTTTGGGATATTTTCCGCTATAATGTACGCGGCGCTTGTGCTGTTTTTCTTCGCTCATTTTCTGCTCCGTTTCATTTTTGGGTTGGAACTGTTATGCTTATTTAAAAAATTATACAACAACCTCAAGTATTTTTTTACCATCATATTCCAGTTCAGTCACACCGGTCTGTTTATTCTTATTGAAGTTGAAGCTGAGAAGATATCCTCTATCTTCTTTGTAGTAATCCAAATAGTCAAATAGCTGCTTTTGTCCTCTCAGATTATACTCATTTCCATGCCATATTTTCAGTTCAATAATAAATCTTTTTCCTTTATAATCAACTATAATATCAGTGCGGCGATTATCTCTGGTTCTTGCCTCAACATAATAATTCCCGGTTCCGTTTATTATAGGCTTAAGATATAAAAGGAACAATTTTCTGCCATTTTCTTCGATAAATTTATGATCATTCTCTGTATATATTTCTTCAAAATATTCATAGAATTTTTTCATGACCAAATCCATCTGCAGCATATCAGATACTATAAACTGATTTCTGTTTGCGGCCGCATCTATATATAGCCTGTCATTCACCGCCATCTCAGATAAAAATGTATCATACAGCTGCGTCTCAAATATTCTGTTCGCAACTGCAACGATACCGTTTCTGTCCTTCAAAAATCCAAATGTAACACCAAGATCTATTATCGGATTTTCTCTCTTGAAAGGAAAATCTATTCCATCGAAAAGTATCTTTTGAAGCATATCTTTTAATGCCGGATAATCAAGCAGCTTCTTAGTCATATCATCAAACAAAGTATTAGGTTCTTTCAGAAGAAGCTTTATTGCCTGTAAAAGACCTGTTTTCGTCCATGCCTTTTTTTCATCTGCGTCTTTTTTATGTGATGCAATTCTTTCATCTGTCAACTGACATATTCGCGACACCAGATATGGATAACCTGATGTATAATCATATATTATTGATGCAATCTGTCCTATATCCATGCCCGTATTATGCTCTCTCTCATAATCCTCAAGCATGGATTTTATATCGTTTATGTTAAAACTCATATCCATAGAAAAATCAACAGCTATATTCCATGGACTGTTATATTTTGTTTCTTCCTGCGGATGTATCTTTAGTTTTAAAGATTTTACATCATAAACACCTGCCAGTATCACTGACTGAAATGTGATGTCCTTTCCCTGTTGGCATTTCAGATATTTTTCTCTGAGCAGTCCTAAAAATGACAGAAAAATCTGATTATCTGAGCTTTTATCAACCTCATCTATCATAAGCACAACTTTTTTATTGCTGGCTTTGCATAGCTTGGTAATCTTCATTCCCAATGAACGCATGGGGAATTTATCTGATAACGGTTCATTCCACTCTTCAATAATAGGCTCCGAAACATTCTGATTTTTCAGGCATTCTGCAATATCCATCATCAACCCCTCTGCCAGAGTTCCAAGCGATGCAAAATACTCATCTACCGCCTCAAAGCTAAGACTGATAACAAGATAATCACTTTTAAGCCGCTGTTCAAGCATATAGAGCGTGGTCGTTTTTCCATATTGTCTGGCACGGTTTATTGTAAAATACTGACCTTTATCAATATAGTCACGAATAATCATATCTACTCTGCCACTTATATCAACCATATAATTTTTCGCCGGTATACACGTTCCGGTAACGCAAAACCGCTTTGACATGTGCGCCCCTCCATACTCATAAAAATATGCCAACCTTATGTTACCGGTCACATTGTAATGTAAACAGTAACACGATTACCTTAATAGCTACAGTATAACTTTTATTTCATTTTTCCGCAAGATAATGACGCACATTCCTATACCATCTGCACGAGCCACACATCACTTTTCACCATGAAATATCCAATGACTACCTTTATCAGCTCTGTGGCCTGCACAAGGAAATACACTGCTACTATGCCAAGTGCTGTGTATTTTGCGAGCACAAATGCCACCGGCACCACTATCACCCATGTAAATACAGAGTCAAACAGAAATGTGACCAGTGTCTTGCCACCTGAGCGGAGTGTAAAATACGACGAATGTGTAAATGCACAAAATGGCATAATTATCGCTGATACTACTATGAAGCTTGTTGCGAGCGCCTTGATTTCGTCGGTTGTGTTATATATCTGAGGGAAAAATCCTCCTACCAGAAGCATGACCGCCGCCATTATAGAGCAGCAGAACACACTGAACACTATCATCTTGTTATCCGCATCCTTTGCCTTTTCAAGCTCACCGGCTCCAAGATACTGCCCCACAACTATGCTGATGCATGCTCCAAGCTGTATAAACACGATGTTGAAAAGGTTTGTTATCGTTGTCGCAATGTTTAAGCCTGCGATTACCGAGAGTCCTCGTACTGAATAGCACTGTGTAACCGTTGTCATGCCTGCTGCCCAAAAAAGCTCATTGAGCATGAGTGGCAGTCCCTTGATGAATATAGTCTTAAACTCATCAAACGGCATTCCTATTCCTCTGTAAGCGCCCTTGAGATATCTGTTCCTATCCCTGTTTTTATGTGCCCACAGCACAACTATTATTGTCTCAATATATCGCGACATCACCGTGGCAATAGCTGCTCCCGCCACACCCAGCTTTGGTATCGGTCCTATTCCGAAGATGAGCAGAAAATCAAGCACCGCATTGCTTCCGACTGCTGCAAAGCTTGCAACCATCGGTACAAAGGTCTGTCCTGTTTCCTTTATGTTTGTTGCATAGGCCTGTGTCACCGCAAACGGTATGAGACCTATCATAACTATTTTTAGATATTCCTTTCCATATGCCAGTGCTACCTCCGTGGCACCATTTCCTGCCGTATCTGTCAGATATAATGATATGAGCGCTGTTCCGTTTGTGATAAACAGTGTCATCGCTATCGCTGTAACAAGCAGCGCTGCATACAGCTTGAATCTGAAGGAATACATATGCCCCTTATGATTTCCCTTGCCAAAATACTGTGCTCCGAATATACTTGCCGCTGACACTGCCCCAAACACAGCCAGATTGTACACAAATATGAGCTGGTTTACGATCGCTACTCCCGACATCTGCTCTGTGCCGAGCTGTCCTACCATAATGTTGTCCAGAAAGCTTACCAGATTTGTGATTGCATTCTGGATTATCATTGGTATGGCCAGCATGAGATAGCGCTTATAAAATGCCTTGTCTCCTATATATTTTTGTCTGAATTTATGCATGTTTGTCCCCCTTTCGATTTCTCCATGGTTCTTTCGTGTAATGTTACTATTCTACTACGTCAGACTTTATTTTTCAAATATTTTATGTGTTTTTCCTTAATTTATTTTAGAGTTGGAAAATTTAATTGAGCCTTCTAAACCAAAGCGCAAGAGTCCAGATGATATTGTGAAGTTCTTTTAAAAAATATTGAATTCTTGCGACCAATACATTAAAGCTCCCGGCTGGCAACACTATTTGCGCTGTCAATCGGGAGCTCTTAATTTTAAATTTTAATATCTAATTGTTATTTTTAATTATAGTTTTACTTTTTATGTCAATATCCTGTTTATTTGTTTACTGCCGGTTCATATTCGGTGTTTCCTGATACTTCCTGATTACGAAAAACATGGTAGTTCCATCTCCCTCTTTGCTGGTAGCCCATATCTTGCCACCGTGATCCTCTATAATCTTCTTTACGATGGAAAGCCCTATGCCGCTGCCCCCGGTAGCCGAATTTCTCGATGCATCCGCTCTGTAAAATCTGTCGAAAATATATGGCATATCTCTCTGGTCGATTCCGCGTCCGTTGTCCTCAATCTCAACCTGTATGAAGTCGCCGACATCATTTATCCTGATATCTATATAGCTTTGCGTCTTGTTCATATACTTCACCGAATTGCCGACTATATTGTTAATCACACGGCGAAGCTGCTCCGGATCAGCAATGATAAGTACGTTGCTATCCACATGATTTTCATATGAAAGTCTGATATTTTTTGCCTCAAGATCCAGTCCCATTTCCTCAACACAATCATTAAAATAATCTGTGACATTTATTTTTGCAAAATTGTACGGAATCCTGTTCGTGTCAATCTTTGAGTAAAGCGTCAGCTCATTAATCAGCTTATCCATATCATTTGCCTTATTGTAAATGGTCCTGACGTATTTATCGACCTTTTCAGGGGTGTTTGCCACTCCGTCAAGTATACCCTCGGCATAGCCCTTTACCGCAGTAATAGGAGTCTTTAAATCATGTGCGATATTGCTGATTAACACTCTGTTTTCAGACTCATTCGTCACCTTTTCCTCGGCATTTTTCTTGAGGCGCGCACGCATCTGCTCAAACGCAGTACACAGCTCGCCAATCTCTCCGTCGCTCGGACTCGTCTCAAGCTCAAAGTCCAGATTGCCATCCTTGATATTTTCAGCGGCAATACGCAGCCTCTCTATCGGTGTGATAATACTCCTGTATATCCACACTATAAGCATGACGGCCGTGGTAAGAAGTATAAATACAAGCGCAACTGCTCCCTCTATTAAAACAGTCCTGACCTCCGGAATCACACACGCGGTTGATGTCACTATGTAAAGACTCGCCTCATCACCATCACTGTCACGAAAATTGAGCTGCTTTATGAGCACCTTGTCATCGCTGTCCATATAGCTGCTCACATCTGAGCTGCTCTGCTTATTGGAGATTCGCGGAAGCTTTCTCAAAATATCATCATTGTCAATTCCACCATTAAAAATTAGATCTCCTTCACTTTTCACTATAAGGTATGAGTATTTCTTCTCAAGCTTCTTATTTATCTTTGTCAGATAATCGTCATCAAGAAGCTTGGATGGTTCTATGAGCGAGGTCTTCTCGAGCTCATCATATGTGCGCCCTGTCACCTTGTTCAGAAACTGCACCGTGTCGGTGAGTGCGAGCATGCCAGCATCCTCCATGCCATATGTCTTGTTGATGGCCTTTAGCTGAATCTTATTGAAGCCCACAAGCACCATGCTGGTGAGCACAACCGGCACAAAAATAATTATACAGAATGATATAGCAAGTTTTGTTTTTATCTTCATAGTATTCTCCGTTTGAATAAATTAATAAGTCATTTTATATATACAACAAGGACATATCCTTCCATATTTGAATTTGATATGTCCTATAAATACTACAATATCTACTATATTTTCAAAAAATCCCTACAGCTTAAAGCGATATCCAACACCCCAAATAGTCTCAATATACTGAGGCTTTGCAGTGTTCATCTCGATTTTCTCACGAATCTTCTTGATATGTACAGTGACCGTCGCGATATCTCCTACTGAATCCATATTCCAGATTTCCTTAAAGAGCTCCTCCTTGGTAAATACATGGTTTGGATTCTCCGCAAGGAATGTGAGCAGGTCAAATTCCTTTGTGGTAAATTGCTTTTCCTCTCCGTTTACCCACACACGGCGGGCTGTTTTGTCAATCTTGATGCCACGAATCTCAACGATGTCATTTTCAGGTGTGGCGCTTCCGATGAGACGCTCATATCTGGCCAGATGAGCCTTTACCCTGGCAACAAGCTCTGATGGTGAAAATGGCTTTGTGACATAATCATCTGCGCCGAGTCCGAGTCCTCTTATCTTGTCGATGTCATCCTTCTTGGCTGAAACCATGAGTATCGGTGTGTTCTTTTTCTCGCGAATCTGTTTGCAAATCTCAAAGCCATCAATTCCCGGCAGCATAAGATCCAGAATAAACAAATCAAAATCCTCCGCCAAAGCTCTTGCGAGACCGCTTGTGCCATCATTCTCCACCTCAACCTCAAAGCCGCTCAGCTCCAGGTAATCCTTCTCAAGATCAGCAATTGCAACCTCGTCCTCTACTATCAAAATTCTGCTCATATCCGTTCCTCCTGAAAATTTATACGTTATCGTATATCTATAGATATATTTATAGTTACATTTATAGTTACATTTAAAGTTTTATTATTCGCGTATCACATATAAAATAAAAAGCCATGGAAACCGACTCAATGTCAGTCCCATGACTTCATTATATCATATATCAAATAACTTCTGTCTAAATTTTCTCTAAATTATTTCTAACTTTTTCTAAGAAATATAATGTATACTATAGATATTTCTTGAGATCCTCAACCTTATCAAGTGCCTCCCAAGGCAGCTTGATATCTGTACGTCCGAAGTGTCCGTATGCTGCTGTCTGACGGTAGATAGGTCTTCTGAGGTCAAGCATCTTGATGATTCCTGCCGGACGAAGGTCGAAATTTTCTCTTACGATTTCAACGATCCTGTCATCTGCAAGCTTTCCTGTGCCGAATGTGTCAACCATGATAGATGTTGGCTGTGCAACACCGATAGCATATGAAAGCTGAATCTCACACTTGTCAGCAAATCCTGCTGCC
The DNA here is from genome assembly GCA_900546625.1 of uncultured Lachnobacterium sp. Classification (GTDB taxonomy): domain Bacteria; phylum Bacillota; class Clostridia; order Lachnospirales; family Lachnospiraceae; genus Roseburia. The sequence goes on from URDU01000007.1 coordinate 44,730, forward strand.
ACAAGGTTCTTTGCTACGTAACGTGCTGCATAGGCTGCTGAACGGTCTACCTTTGTGCAGTCCTTTCCTGAGAAAGCTCCACCGCCGTGACGTGCATATCCGCCGTAGGTGTCTACGATAATCTTACGACCGGTGAGACCTGCATCTCCGTGTGGTCCACCTATTACGAAACGTCCTGTAGGATTGATGAAGAACTTTGTCTCAGCATCAATCATATCCTTTGGAAGGATTGGGTCAAATACATACTTCTTGATGTCCTCATGGATCTGCTCCTGGGTAACATCCTCGTCGTGCTGTGTTGAAAGTACAACTGCCTCAAGTCTTACCGGCTTTCCGGCCTCATCATACTCTACTGAAACCTGTGTCTTTCCGTCCGGACGAAGATATGTAAGTGTGCCGTCCTTTCTTACCTTTGTGAGCTGGAATGCAAGCTTGTGAGCGAGTGCGATTGGGTATGGCATATACTCCTCAGTCTCGTTTGTAGCATATCCAAACATCATTCCCTGATCTCCGGCTCCGGTGTCAAGGTCATCTGTAAGGTCGCCTGATTTTGCCTCGAGCGCCTTGTCAACTCCCATAGCAATATCAGCAGACTGCTTGTCGATTGAAACCATTACTGCACATGAGTTTCCGTCGAGTCCCTTCTTTCCGTCATCATATCCGATCTCAAGTGCTGTTTTTCTGACGATTGCAGGGATATCAAGCTGTGCCTTTGTGGTAATCTCTCCTGTTACAAGGATAAAGCCTGTACAGCTTGCTGTCTCACATGCGACACGGCTCATCGGGTCCTGTTCCATACAGGCATCAAGGATGGCATCTGATACTGCATCGCAGAGCTTATCCGGATGTCCCTCAGTTACTGATTCTGATGTAAATAATAATTTCTCCATTAGTTATCTGTTACTCCTTTCATACTGTGTGACCAATTTTTCCAATAAAAAAACCACTTACTGCAAATAAGTGGATTAAAATTAAGATAATAAAAATCCTCTTATTGTTCGATTACTCGCTCAGGTTGGCACCTTCCTGTTCTCTAACGGGGTTGCCGTGACTTCATAGATCCTTTGTATCTCCATCACTCTGAATAAGAGAAGTTACAATATAGAATTTTTCAAATCTCTGTGAGCTATATTACTACCACGTGATATATATGTCAAGTACCATTTTCGATACATCAGCTTTGAAAGGTAAATTTAGTTTATAGCCTGCCAATTTTGGAAATACACATGTTTACACATTTATTATAATTTCAGGGAAGTTATCAACATTGAATGATTACACTTATCCCTCTATCAAAAAAATGTGCATAAATTGTATTTTCCTCTTGGCAGGCTATAAACTAAATTTACCTTTCAAATCGGATTATGACCGACTGCACCGCCTACTGCCTGCGCAGACATTTTCTTTCTATCATTACAGGCAGCAAGCAAAAGCCTTCCCAATGGCGAATTATAATAGGTTGTATAATACATCGCACTCTATTTCCAATGAATCACTGCTTCCACCGAATCCGTATACTGATCATCGGTGATGGACTTGTAACGAGTTCCATCGTACCAGTCGGTGAAGCCGTTGTCAATTTTGTAAATATTTCCGGTCTCAGTGTCCACGATACGCTCGTAACCCAAGGTGGCATCACTCTGCTTCTGGCTCATAATATCCTGGCTCCGATTCCGGTTTTCCCAGGAAGACATGATGCTGTCGGACATCTCACTGGCAGACTGACTGAGAGACTGGGAGGTGGATGCCGCCTGATTGCTCTGGGACATGGCAAAGTTCTGAAATTCCGGCGTATAATCAAGACTGCTTAAAACCTTATTCAAAGTAGGCTGCCAGTCTTGAAAAGTTCCCTTTTCTGCACTGAGGACTGTCAGATTATAGACGGAATAATATCCAAATCCCGTACCCATGGCAAAGGGCACCACATCCGCTGTGAACATTCCTTCTCCCGCCATTCCATCCTGCGTAAAATCAGCCCGAAGAATGGATGGAGAAATAGCAACGCTGCTCATTCCCTGAGCACTTTCAAAGCTTTCTGTCACAGAAAAATCTGCAATGTACGGTGTCTGAATATCCGCATAATCAGCAGTTGCATTCATTGCGTCTGCAAACTGTGGGAATATTTCAAAGACTCCCTGTGTCGATACATTCGTAAGAATGGGATATTTTCCAAACAAATCACTGGAAAGCGCCATCATCGCCCGGGAATTCTCATCCGGAAACATCGGCTCCATTTTCAGCATAAAGAAAATCTGATTCACCGGATTTTCCGGATCAAAAACGTGAATCGCATGAAACATACCGGTGTACATGGCAGAAGATTTCACGCTCCAGCCTTCCGGAATATTCATACTGAATTCCGTGCAGCTATAAGGCACCAGCTCCTGAGCAGACGCCAACGGAACGACTGTCCAGTTGTCCTCTATCGATGCTGCCGTGTCTGCAGTGGCAGTCGTTGTAGTGTCTGCAGCGGCAGTCGTTGTAGCATCCGCTGCGTCACCCCTTTCCACATTTGATGCTGTATCTGCTGCTCCGCCACAGCCAGTCAGTAAAAGCGCCACAAGCAGCAATGCTCCTGTCTTTTTTCCATCTCGTAATCTCATCGCATTCCCTCCTCCATAAGATCATCACATATCACATTCTGAATATTCTTCCAACCCTCTGTCTCATAACAAGTGTTATTTCTCAACAGATCTCCGGCTTCAAAATCCAGCGTCCACGTATTTCCATCTGCCATCTGGAAGGCAAGTGTCTCCCCTGCGTCCATGGTGCGAAGCTCTGTCTCCTCCCCGACGACAAGCTGTTTCAAAGCCTTCATACAGGCATCGATGGTAGCTGCATCGGTAATCTGCCATTCATTATGAGCCTCACCCTCCTCGCTGTAGGTAAGCGCTATGGGAGTTTTCACATATTCTGCGATCTCACCCAGGGACATGGTCGGAAACTCCACCGTATTTCCCATTACATCGTCCTTTCCCTTTCCATATCCGTCCACCGTATACCAGGCAGAAGTGCCGGTATGGCTGGTCTCCTCATCGTCCTCCACAATTTCATAAAGGTGAATGGTTGTCGTGCCGTCGTCATTCTTCACACATTCCACCTCCGGTGCCAGAAAATTATTTTCCTTCAAATAATAAGCACGGGCCATAGCCGCCAGTTCAACACTCTGATATGGTGCCAGAATGTCCCGCTTTTCCATTGTTGCAGAAGAATCCGGCATCCAGTCGGAAGCAAGCAGGGTATAGGTTCCTGTCTGAATGTTGTCAGAATCACCTCCGGCCATCAAATCGGTGTTTCGTTCTACCGTCATAACCACCTTTTCCGGATAAAAAACGAAGTCAAATTTCGTAAAGGACGGTGTCAGATCTTCTCCCTGTTCCTGTATCACACGGATAACTTTCTCGGAAGCTCCTTCCTCTTCTGAAAGCTCCAGATCGTAAATCACTTCCTCATATTTTTCAGAACCCGACTGAAAATAGCAATGAAGCCGAATATCATTCCGAGTTTCCAGAATGTATTTTTTCTGTCCGTTCTCTTCGGTGTAAGCAAAGCCGTTATAGGCTTCCAGCTGGGGAGCTTCCTTTTTCACGGCGGTTCCGCAACTGCAAAGCAGTCCTGCTGCCAGCAAAACGAAAAGCATTCTGTAATGATGTTTCTTTTTCATCCTCCATTCCTCCTGTGATATCGATAGTAAAACTGAACCAGTCCGATTCTGGACTTTGTTCCGGTTTTCTCATTAAGGCTGGCAATATGCCGATACAGTGCTGCTCTGGAAATCATCAGTGTCTTCGCAATGTCCTGAACGTTTTCATCAGATACCAGCAGCACCTCCAGCACCTCTTTTTCCCTCTCTGTCAGAGAAAACGACACAGCAAACATTTCCAGACTTTCTTCCTCTCCAGGCTTTATCCCGCTGCTCTCCGGTTCTTTCTTTTCCTGCATGTACAGAGCATTACTGTAAATGAAAAATGCAATGCTGATCAAAACAAATAGCACCAGCAGCATACCATCCCGCAACATCTGGTTTTCTGACCGTATGAGCCGAAGTGACAATGATCCTGTAGCAAAAGCGCAGATGTTGTTCACAGCCCTTCCAAGACCTGCCCAGAGCTTCGGACACTTTATCCGGGTTGAAAGCCGCATAAAGCTTACCGTAAAAAATACAACAAAGAACCCGGCTGACAGATAAAACACAATCAGTCCTGCAAAAAAAGGACCGCCATTTTCCAGTACCACAATACAGAGCACCGACAAAACCGTCACACAATACATCAGTATATTTCCATACCGGCGTTTCCGGCCGTCAAATAAAACACCCGCCAGAAGACCGCTTCCTGCAAGCAGCAGTCTTGGCCATTGTCCCACATCTGCACTGCCAGATACGTGTCCCAGCGTCACTGCTGCATCCAGAGTAGAAAAAATACAGGTGATCAATATCACAAGAAGAATCAGCCAGAAACCCGCATGCCCGGAGCTTTCCGATGTGCTTTCCTCTTCTGACATTCCATTCTCCGCGTTTAACAGTAATACAGAAACCCCCGCTGCTGAAACAGCCAGAACCACAGACTCTGCCGTATCATTTTTTATGAGATTATTATTAAGAAACTGAAGAAAGATTCCTACCGCATAAGATATGCCGACAGCCTTCGCCAGATGCTCAGGTTCTGCCTCCCTGGGCAGATAATAATGTACCGCGCTGCCTGCCATACCCATCAGAACAAAACAGATACAGCCTGCCACCAGAATCGTACTATAGGAGTTATGCTGCCAGATTACAAAAATACAAATCACCCCTGCCAGTGCTCCTGCAACCACAACGTTCTGCCAAAATTTTTCTTTTATACAGGAAACAGCCACCGGGTAAAGCAGAAATCCCAGCACGCTGGCTCCCAGCACATAGCCCTGGGCCGTCACCACCTGTTCCGGTCCGGTAACCATTGCCATCATATTATCAAACTGATATTCGATCCCCAGAAAAATAAAATTGAAAAAAGCAAGGGCCATCATCAGCGTCAGCACCCTTCCATTTGATCTGCACCATTTCATCTATCTTCACTCCGTTTATCTTTTGAATTACCTTCTTTCTGATAATTTTATTATATACAAAAGTCTCATGCAGACAAGGTGACATTCGTCTCAATCTTTTTCCTTGCTTCTTTTTTCTGCTTTTCAATTTTTTATTTTCAGGCCAGGAATGAAACATTTGTCAACTGCAAGACCTTCTTCACTTATGTTAGACTACAGACAAAAGTATCACACCCGGTCATAATCACCACCGAAAGGAGCATCATTCTATGAAATATCATGAAGTAAAATGCAGAAACTGCGGAAGTCCAATTCATGTTGCTGAAGGCGCCGAACGAATCCGCTGCCCCTATTGCGGCACCGAATACATTCTGAATTCTCACAACCGGCAGGAAAATTCCGTCCATGTCATCAACTATGGCGGACGAGGTGCGCTGTTTCAGTCCTACCTTCCTTCCGGGTGGGATTGCCGCATCTTTGATGACAATGATTCTATCTCCACACTGGCCACCGTCTGCAAGGGGCTACAGCTTTTTCCACAGGATATGTCTGCCCAGCTTCTGTTCTATCCTTTCGCCTTCTACAAAGATTCCGCGCCGAAAGCCTCTATTTTTTCCTCTATGGGAATTCCTGGACTTTCCTCAGTAGGCGAATATCAGCTGGATCCCATGTCCATGGTCTGCAACTGCCGATGGCTCGAACTTCCCCAGTATGCCCAACGGCGAATTGCAGGTATCACCTCCCGGATTCTTCCGGGTCCCCTCTCTGAACCGGAGCTCTATCCGCTTCCCGCAGAAGCCCTTCAGACAAAGGCTCTTCGGTTTCAGCAGATGGCATCTCAGAAACTTCAGAAACAGGCCAACGTATTTCCCGGCAAGTTCGCTTTTCGCGTCTCAGCAGGCGGGCAGCTTTATGAGGGCTTTTTTGCCACGATACTTGCACGGGTTCCCAAAAATTCTTCTGCGTCTTCCACAGACCGGATTACGGATTTTCTGAAAAAAGGAACCGCCTTTATGGGTGCCATGTACGGCATTGGCGGTCTGGATGCATCCAACTGGGGCCGGGCCTTCGACGCTCTGATTCTCTGTCATTCCTCCGGCTCTGCCGCTTCCTCCTGTGAAGCTGTCTTTGACCGTTTCCTGGAGGAGCTGAAGTACGGTCCTCTCTACTTTGCCCTTCAGGATGAGGAACTCCAGCGCGCCCGGCAGATACAGCTTCAGGGAGCCATGATCAGACAGCAGAATGCGATCCATGCTTCCCAAAACCTTTCCCACACACTTTCCCAGACCTCGGATATAGTAAACCAGGCCTGCCAGGATCACAGCCGTCAGATGGATCACATCTATGACCACTCTACCGACGGTATCCGTGGCGTAGAGCATTACCGTGATTCCTATGGAAATGCCTATCAGGCAGACGTGAAATATGATCATATCTATAAAAATGGAAATACCTTTGTAGCCAGCACGGACGGCAGCCTGCAGCTTGGTCCGGACTGGGAAGAATTAAAGAAATAAAAACCAGACATAGAGATTGGAGAATTCATATGAAAAAAGTTTACACGAAATATGATTACATCGATATATACTCGAAATTAGGGGTAATGACCGGTACTTTTGCCGCCGTCAGCATATCACTTGCACTTTTCCTTGGATTTGTGATTACATTAGCCAGCCATGCTCATCCCGATCTGTCAAGTCGAATCTGTCTTCTGCTGTTTGTTCTGAACCTGCCTGTCGTGCTTCGCAGTGTAAAGCGCTATAAGGCAATTCAGAACAAACTTCAGAGAAAACAGCCAGATGATGCAGAAGAAAATGTTACCTCTCAGATCATTCTTCCAACCAGAAAACAGTTATGGGTAGGGATTATCATGCTCGCTGTCCTTGCTTTTGCAATACTATTTTTGAGTGTTCTGATGCTCTGGCTTATGATTTCATACTATGAAAACATTTTCTTGATTTTGTTTATCTTTTTAGTTTCCTTATCTCTTCCGGTATTGGCCGTAATGGTTACATACATCCGGTTACTGCTGTGATCTTTATGCTTTCGGCTTCAACATGACAACTGTAACAGACAATCTTATCAACAACTCATTTTTATGCAATTATTCTTTCTTCCTTTATTGACTTTCATAATTTTGGCAATTATACTTAAATTTGTATTTATAGTACTAAACACACAATATCAAAATAAATTTTTGGAGTAACTCATGATTAAAATCAGCATAAACGATGCGCAGATCGGTATGGTAACAGCAGAACCGATAAAGACCCCTCTGGGACAGATACTTGCAATGCCCGGCACACCACTCACCCGTCAGCTCATCAACAAAATGAAGCTATATAAGGTAGTCAGCATCTCAATTGAAGCTCCATCCGATGCAGCCGCACCACAAGCCGGCGAAAATACAGTAAAGGAAGACAAGGTAAAACCTGTCCCAAAAACCCGCGCACATGAGATGGTGACCAATATCCAGCGTGTTCAGGCCTCCGAAGAGTTTCGAGGCTTCCAGCTCAAATACCTCACATGTATAAATCAGATCAAAGATACCTTTGGCAAAATCTGTAACGGCGAAAAATCCTTTGATGAGGCTGCGCTTCTTACTGCTGTCATTGACCTTTCCGCATCCTGCGGCACTACCATAGAGACCTTTGACATGCTCTACAACATGCGCACCATTGCAGACCCTTTGTACTCACACTGTCTGAATGTGGGTCTTATTGCAAGGATGATCGGACGCTGGCTTCATATGGAGAAGACAGATGTGAATACGCTTACTATCGCAGGAGTACTTCACGATATCGGTAAATGCAAGATTCCCGATGAGGTACTAAACAAACCTGACAAGCTCACAGACGAGGAATTTGCACTAATAAAAAAGCATCCACAGTTTGGATTTGATCTGATTAAGGATCTGCAGATCGACTCCAGAATAAAACGCACTGCCCTCATGCATCATGAGCGCTGCGATAGCTCAGGCTATCCCTCACAGCTTGACAGCGCACTGATTGACGACTTTGCCATGATAACCGCTATCGCTGATGTGTATGATGCCATGACTGCTGCCAGACGCTACCGCGCACCGCTTTGTCCGTTCGCTGTCATCTCAAGCTTCGAAAGCGAGGGCTTTACAAAGTACAATACAAAGTTCCTTCTTTTATTTTTGAAAAAGCTTGCTACCACATACCAGAACAACCGCGTAATGCTGAACGACAGCCGGTTCTGTAATATTGTGATGCTCAACCCACACGAGCTGTCACGCCCTATAGTTCGCTTTGATGACGGCCGTATACTTGATTTGTCCACAAACCGTGAGTTTTTTATCAAATCGGTTATGTAAGCCGATTTATAATCAAAAGGTTACTAAGTAGTTACTCAAAATATTATAAAATAGCAAAAAATAAGAACCGTGCAGCTACAATAAAGTAAGTGCTGCCGGTTCTTATTTTATATATTGCATTTATATTGTATTTACATTTCATGCTTTACGCATATATCTATTATGATACCTTGAGTATGAACTTCTGAAGCTCCTTCTCATCCTCCACCCTGGCAATCTTTGCGCCAATCTTTGTAAGCTTCTCCTCAAGTGCCTCATAGCCTCTCTGTATATAGTAGATATCATCAACCACCGTGATGCCCTCTGCTGCAAGTCCTGCTATAACCAGTGCAGCTCCTGCTCTTAAGTCCGGTGCATTCACTCTGGCGCCTGTGTATCTTTTCACGCCGCTGATAATTGCTATATTGCTCTCTACCTTTATGTCAGCTCCCATTCTGGTGAGCTCGTCAACATACTTGAAACGATTCTCAAATATGCTCTCTGTCACTGTACTGGTACCCTCAGCAATACCCAAAAGCACCGCCATCTGTGGCTGCATATCTGTCGGGAAGCCCGGATACGGAAGTGTGGTGACCTGTGTATGCTTTAAATGTCCGTCTGATATTACTCTGACTGAGTCATCAAATTCCTCTACCTGACAGCCTACCTCCAAAAGCTTTGCTGTGGTGGCCTCAAGATGCTTTGGAATGACATCCTTTACGAGCACATTACCACCTGCTGCAGCAACTGCAAACATGAATGTACCTGCCTCAATCTGATCCGGAATAACAGAATACTCTGTAGCATGTAATTTCTCCACGCCTACAATTCTGATGACATCGGTTCCTGCGCCCCTGATATTTGCTCCCATGCTGTTTAAGAAGTTTGCCACGTCAACGACATGAGGCTCCTTAGCCGCATTCTCGATAACTGTCTTGCCATCTGCCATGGCTGCAGCCATCATGATATTGATTGTGGCACCTACAGAAACCTTATCCATATATATGTGTGTGCCCTTAAGCTCCTTTGCCCTGGCGATGACAAGGCCATGAGCTATGTCTATGTCTGCTCCCATGGAGCGGAAGCCCTTCATATGAAGGTCAATCGGCCTGCTTCCGATATCACAGCCTCCCGGAAGCGCAACCTCTGCATGCTTGTATTTTCCAAGTAATGCACCAATTAAATAATATGATGCCCTGATTCGTCTGATGAATTCATTATCGACATTTACGCCTCTGATAAATGAACCGTTTATCTTTACCTTGTGTATATCCACGCGCTCCACATGTGCGCCGATTTCTTCGATTGCCTGAAGTAAGACATTGATATCCCTTACATTTGGCAAATTATCTATTGTTACAGTCTCGTCTGTCATTATGGCAGCGGCCAAAATAGCAAGTGCAGCATTTTTAGCTCCACCAATCTCAACTTCACCGTATAAAGGATTTCCACCTTTGATTACGTACTGTTCCATATTCCACCTCTATGAATTCAGGAGTATACTTCCTCCTAATATACTATTCTCAATTTACACTATTGTTATACATCCAACTACAAATTTCATTTATAACGGCATACTTAAGCCGTCATTTGTGCCGGTGCTGCTTTTAATAAATGACGCAGCAGCTGCTATTATCTAATCATATCACGATAAATAAGCACTATAATTCAAGTGCCTCCACCAGCTTCTCTACTGTCTGCTCCACATCAAGCCCCTCCTCGGAAACCTCGATGTCCGCATACTGCTCATACAATTTTGAGCGCTCTTCAAAAAGGGTCTCTAAAGTCTGCCCTTCCTTTAATACTACACCTCTACCCTTTATGTCTGCAAGTCGTTTTTCCAAAATAGCATAGGAAACCTTGAGATACACAACTCTGCCTATCTCCTTAAGATGCTCCATGGCCTCTTTTCCGTATACCACCGAACCGCCTGTAGCTATAATGGCCCTATCAGCCCTGATAGAGGCATTGACACGGTTCTCTACCTCTATAAATCCGTCCGTGCCCTTTTCCTCAATTATCTCGCGCAGAAGCTTTCCCTCCTGCTCCTGTATCAGTAAATCCGCATCCAGGAAGCTGTACCCGAGCACCTTTGCAAGTATTACGCCTATGGTACTCTTTCCAACTCCCGGCATGCCTATAAGTACGATATTAGTTTTCTGTTCCATCTACTGCCTCAGTATTCTGTGTATCTGTACTATTGGTGCTTTCTGACTGCTGTGTACTCTCTGTAGCACTTGTGTCTGCAGCCTTTTTGTCCTTCTTGGTAGTAGTAAAATAATTGTGAATCTTGATCTTGTCAAGCTGCTTCTGCTTTACAGACCATTTTTCATCATCCTGCCATCCTGAAAGGATGTCATTGTAATATTTGTCCTCTTTATTGCCCTTTACAGTCTTTCTGTTGGACTCTGTTGCTTCCTCATCTGTCTTCTTATCGAGTCTTACGATATAGTAAGTGCTGTCTGTAGTGATAAGGTCTGAGGTCTGTCCCTCCTCGAGGGAATTGAGTGCATCTACAACGCTCTGATCAAGATTGTTTGTAGTGTATACACTGTCCTTTGTCTTGCTGTCTGATGACTCTGAGCTCTCTGTTGACTCTGTGTCATCTGATTTCTTATCTGAATCATCTGTCTTCTCCGCGTCCGGATCAACGTATGTGGCGTATGTGCCTGTTGTGGCTGTAGTGCCTGCTGCCTTGGCTGCATCCTCTAAGGATGATCCGCCTGCAAGCGCCTCTACCACTGCATCTGCCTGTGCCTTTATCTGTGCTGACTGCTCATCTGTATATGTCTGATACTGGTAATTAGAATCATATGCGCCCTTGTAGTCGAGCTTTACGATAGTGTATGCAGCCATATTGGCTTCCTCATCTGTCACACTTGAATCTGCATTCTTGATGATTGCGGCATACATCTTGCTCTTTATAAGACGAAGCTCTAAATATTCCTCGACAATCTCCTGTGTGGCACTCATCTCGTCTATCACATCATCGGAATTTGCCTTCATAAACTTCTTTGCGGCCTTTTCGATTTCCTTTTTCTCATCATCAGAAACCTCTACATCGTAATCTGACTGATGCGCCTTTAATGTGTAAAGCTCATGCGCCTCTTCGATGGCATTTTTCTTCCATGTCTCAAGCACAGTATTATTGCCTGATACAGTCTTGTCCCAGTAGCCCTCGCCCATGTACTGTATATACATGTCATCATAACCGGCCTCCTGGTACCTTATCATAAAATTAACAAGCCCAAGCTTGATATCCTCTTTATCTAATGTCGCAACTGTTGCGGTTTTATTTATTGAACATCCTGTAAAAGCTGTAACTGAGAGTGTTGCAGCCAATAACATAGCTATTACTTTTTTCGCTTTCATTGTATCTATCCTCTTTAAAATTGGTATAGTATCGCTCGTATATTATAGAGCTTTTCGGGCCTGCTGGCAAGCATTTTCTAAACTTTGTAAATTATCGTCAATTTCGCGTAAAGCATGGGGCTTTTCCTATGCTATATGCCACATAAATTTTAGGTGCTATGCGCTACATGAATTTAGGTGGTGGCAGCCGAAATCAGCTCCATACGCATCTGCGAAATCAGCTCCTCCACCACATCAAGCACATCCTGCTTCTTCGCCACGCTGCCATTTTTTAAATCAAACACGAAATATGGGTTTTCTGCCATATTAAATTTGAGAGAGGATTTATACTGAGCAATAAGCTCCGGAATCTTCTCCGGATTTATCCTTGCCCTTTCAAACATGGTAAGCTTTATCTGTGAGCCTGTCTGCTTTATCTCGGTGATATATATGGCATGTGCCAGTGCCTTGAGCCTTGCCACGCGAAGCAGGCTGAGCACAGATTTTGGCGGTTCACCAAATCTGTCTATGAGCTCCTCGAGCATCTCGTCCTTTTCTTCCTCTGTCTCTATGCCCGCAATACGCTTGTATATATCCAGCTTCTGGAATTCGTTTGCGATATAACCTGCCGGAATATAAGCATCGGTTACGATATCCACAGTCGTGTCAAATTTGTCACTGATATCCTCGATACCCTTTGCCTCTTTTACAGCCTCGCTCAGCATCTTGCAGTACAAATCATAGCCCACTGCCTCCATATGGCCGCTCTGCTCTGCTCCGAGCAGATTGCCCGCACCACGGATTTCAAGGTCTCTCATGGCAATCTTAAAGCCGCTGCCAAGGTCTGAGTACTCCTTTATCGCTGCAAGACGCTTTTCTGCCACCTCTTTTAGCATCTTGTTGCGCCTGTACATAAGAAACGCATACGCAGTACGATTAGACCTGCCGACTCGTCCTCGAAGCTGATAAAGCTGTGAAAGTCCCATGTTGTCCGCATCATGAATGATCATTGTATTGACGTTTGAGATGTCAAGTCCCGTCTCTATAATGGTCGTGGATACAAGCACATCTATTTCACCATTGATGAAACGGTACATGATACGCTCAAGCTCCGTCTCCTTCATCTGTCCGTGCGCAAATGCAACAGTCGCATCCGGCACCAGCTCCTGCAGCTTTGCCGTTATGTCAGCTATGTCGCGCACCTTATTGTACACATAGTACACCTGTCCGTTTCTGGCAAGCTCCCTGTTTATTGCCTCTCTGACAAGCTCATCATTGTACTCCATGACATATGTCTGAATCGGCACACGGTCCATCGGCGGCTCCTCAAGCACGCTCATATCCCTTATGCCGATTAAGCTCATGTGAAGCGTCCTAGGAATCGGTGTAGCAGTCAGTGTGAGCACATCCACATTGACCTTCATCTGCTTAATTTTCTCCTTGTGAGTCACTCCGAAGCGCTGCTCCTCATCGATTACCAAAAGCCCCAGATCCTTAAACTGCACATCCTTTGAAAGTATGCGGTGTGTTCCGATGATGATATCAACCTCACCCTTTTTGAGCTTCTCTATCGTCTTTTTCTGCTCTGCTGCACTCCTGAAACGGCACATCAAATCCACGTTCACCGGAAAATCCTTCATCCTCTGCGAAAACGTATCGTAGATCTGCTGCGCAAGAATGGTTGTCGGGGCAAGATATGCCACCTGCTTGCTGTCCTGCACCGCCTTAAAAGCTGCACGGATTGCAACCTCCGTCTTACCGTAGCCCACATCACCGCAAATCAGTCTGTCCATTATTTTATGGCTCTGCATATCAGTCTTTGTGGCTTCTATTGCAAGAATCTGATCCTCAGTCTCATCAAATGGGAAAAGCTCCTCAAACTCTCTCTGCCACACAGTATCCTCGCCGAAGGCATAGCCGTTTTGTTGCTCACGCTGGGCATACAGCTTCACCAGGTCTCCTGCAATCTGCTTTACCGCACCTCTGACACGGTTCTTCGTCCTGGTCCATTCCTGACCGCCGAGCTTGTTGAGCTTTGGTTTTCTGGCATCCTTTCCGGCATATTTTTGTATCATATCAAGCTGAGTGGCAAGAATATAGAGATTTGAGCCACCCTGATACTCTATCTTGATGTAATCCTTTACCTTTTTGTCCACCTCAAGCTTTTCAATTCCGCGGTAAATACCGAGTCCGTGGTTTTCATGCACCACATAGTCCCCCACCGACAAATCGGTAAAGCTCTGTATTTTCTCACCCTCATAGGTGCGGTGACGCTTCTTTTTCTTCTGCTGCGCCCCAAAAATATCAGACTCAGTAATCACGGCAAACTTTAGAATAGGATATTCAAAGCCTCTTCTCACCTTGCCGTAGCAGACCATAATCTGCCCCTCAGAAAGCTCATGGTCGTAGTTTTCAGTGTAAAAGCATGTGATTCCCTGGTCTGTGATATCCTCTGAAAGCCTCTTTGCCCTTGTCCTTGAACCGGATAAAAGAATGACTCTGTAGCCGTTTTTCTTATAGCGCTTTAAGTCCTTTATCAAAAGCTCAAAGCTGTTGTTGTAGGGGCTTACGCTCTGACAGTGAATACCGTAGCTTCCCAGCTGGTGCAGTCCGTTTGCTTTGTTGTCGAGCGCGCCGAGTGCGATACACGAATACTTCTCGAGCTTTGCCACAATCTCCTTCTCTGTAAAAAGACCGTTCATCTGCCCCGGAAGTATATATCCCATCGCAAGTCTCTGCTTCATGCTCTCTGAAAACTCGGTCTCTGTAAGCTTTCCCTGCTCTGTGCATCTGGTCAGCTCATCGAAAAATATAAGGCTGTCCGATGGATTAAAATAATCCAAAAGCCCGACTCTCTCGTCAAAAAAGTACGACAAAAAAGCATCCATGCCTGCATACATGGACAACTCTCCCCACTCCTCGGTAAGCTCGTCTGCCATCACACTCACTCTGTGGGCTTCCTCTGTCTTCATCTGCTTTCTAAGCTTGTCAGATACACGCTTTGCCTCAGCCCTAAGCTTTTCAATTCCCCCGGCCTTTTCCTCATCACTCAGTACAAGCTCTGCTGCCGGATATATGCTCACACTATCTGTATTTTCAATGGATTTCTGGCTCTCGCAGTCAAAAAATCTGATGGTATCTATCTCGTCTCCCCACAGCTCGATTCTGATAGGATTCTCCTCCGTCAGCGGAAAAACATCAAGAATACCGCCCCTGACAGAAAACTGCCCCATCGTCTGGACCTGATACTCCTTTTCATAGCCCATACGGATAAGTGCAGTCTGTATTCCCTTCAAATCCAAAAGCTGTCCCTGCTCGAGAGTAAGCACGTTTTCCCACATTTTTTCTATCGGCGCCATTGTATTCATCAGCGCATCAAAGGTGGTAACAAGCGTCACGCTCTCTTTCTCGCGGATAGCCTTCAAAGCCCTGATGCGCTCCGCTGTCAGGAGATTGCCCCTGATATCCGACTGGTAAAAAAGCACATCCTTTGATGGATAATACACCACCTCTTTGTCAAAAAAACTGTACTCATCGTACAGTTCCTTCGCCTTCTGCTCTCCAAAGGTCACAATAAGCTTGTTTTTCCTGTGACCTCCAAAGGCATATATCATCTGTGATTTTTGCGCATCTATGCATCCCGTGACAGATATAAGTCCGGACGATTTTTCTGCCGTTTTTGTCATCTCCTCAAAGCCCGCAAGGGAAAGGAGTGGCTCTGTAAATGCTTTCACTTTCAATTCTCCTAATTATATATATTCATAGCCTTATCCGTCTCGCCCTGCATCATGAGGACTGCTGCATCCATCGCATGACCGATAGCTTCCTCCACCTTTGCCCTGTCCTCAGAACTGAAACGCCCAAGCACATGGTCAGCAAGATCCCAGCCCTGTGGCTTCTCTCCTACACCGACCTTGATACGGCTGAAGCCCTGTGTGCCGGTCATTGCAATGATGCTCTTAATACCATTGTGACCGCCGGCGCTGCCCTTTTTGCGGATGCGGATACGCCCCGGCTCGAGCGAAATATCATCAAAAATAACAATCATTTCCTCATCCGGATCAAGCTTATAAAAATTCATTACCTCAGCAACAGACTCACCACTTAAGTTCATGTATGTCTGCGGCTTCACGAGCAGCACCTTCATGCCCTCAATCACTCCACTGCCACAGAGCGCCTTGTGCTTTTTGTCTGTCACACTTATATTATATTTATCCGCAAGCGCGTCTATCACATCAAATCCGATATTGTGTCTTGTGTGCTCATATTTTTTGTCAGGATTTCCAAGTCCTACTATAACGTACATCGTTTATCCTTTCTCTTTCTCATATTATTTCATCTATATGTCATCTGTATATTGTATGTCATCTGTATATTGTCACATGTCATCTACGTATCTATCCAGAATCTACAATTCAAAATAAAACAAATATTGCTGGATAATTCCCGCCACACCCTTGTAGCGCTCAAAATCAAAGCCGTCACTATAATATTTGTCCAAAAGCTGCTTTACATGCGTATCTATCGGAAACGCATCCACATGATGCAAACCAAAAAGACATATACAGTTTGCCACCTTTTTGCCAATTCCTTTGCGAGTAAGCAGGCTTTCCATCGCCTCATCATAGCTCATTTTGCGCAGATTATCAAGCCAGTCAGGATTATTTGCGCCATACTCATATATTTCCTTCAGATACTGCGCCCTATAGCCAAAGCCCATGCTCCTGTCATCAAAAACCTCATCCGGTACCTCAAGAGGCTTGGGAAATGTATACAGCTCTTCACCCTCTGCACTGCCGTCTATTTTATGTCCGCACCGCCTGCAAAGTAAATCCACACTGTTTGTGATTCGCTTAATGTTATTATTCTGGGAAATCATAAAAGTAACAATCATCTCCCACAAATCCTGCCTTAAAATGCGCACACCACTGCCATATGCATATGCCTCCTTCAGATGCGCATCATCTCCATCTGCTATAAGCTTTGCAATCCCCGCATAATCCGTATCCATATCCAGATAGCTTTTCCATATATTGTTCCAGTCAGCCTCATCACAGTCCAGCTCAAACTCATTCCCGTCCTGCTTAATCCGAAGCGCCCTGTCAAATGCCACTACAGTGTATTCGTTTTCTCCTGTGTTCTTCCATCTGAAGCACTGACCACTGTCAGCAATCTGTTTTAAATCAAGATTATCTATTTTCGTCTTGTACATATCTGTTTTTCTATCCTCTTTTATTGTGGCTATACTCTAAAAAGCCGGTCTGTCTGTGGCTTATTGTACCACGGATAGACCGGTTTGTGTGAAATATATTTGGATTATTATACCAGCTCAGGTATTTTATATCCTGCTTTGCTCATCGCTTTTTCAAATTCATCAAGCGACATCTCTGCTTTCTCGGCACCTCTTTTTGCAGAATAGTCTCCCTCCTGTACTGAAAGATAAATTTCAAAAAGACGGCCCTCCTGAATGCCACGCTTTTTATGATCATCCCATGCCTTACACATATTTACCACCTCTTCCTTTTCATCATACTTAATGTCAGTTCCTACAAATAGATTGATAGCTGCTACTGTCTCAACGTCAACCCTTGTAAAGGTTTCGTCGTTTGTAATTAAATCATTCAGTTTTTCCTCATCTGACGCATTTTTCAACAACTCAAACAACGGTCTGAGTCCTGTCTCGAACCTTGAAAAGTCTGTAATCTCCAGTGGATTCAACAGATTAATTCTGTAATCGTTGATAAATGGTCTAAATCTCTCGTCCATATGTGGCATCATCTCTACAAGGCTTCTTGGACCATCCCAGTTTTTTGTTCCAAGATATAATGTAATTGTAATCACCGGTGTCAGCCTATCCTCAAGTGTAAACCCTGATAAAAACTCATCTGATGATTTATAATCTTTGTTTTTCTGATGATGCTTCTTCGCCTCGTTGACCTGTTCTCCATAATTCATGGCATCATAAATCATAGTCTTAACCGGCATCGAATAATGAACATCTGTCTGTGCCTCTATCCCCATCAGTACGATGTATACTGATTCTGTATATTTTACAGACACCCCCTTTAGCAAATCTCTCCATTTCTGCTTAACAATCTGCTTCTTATCAATACCGAAAACTGATAGCACCTCCGTGGTGTCACATTCCTTTAAATCCTCCGGTTTGATAACCTTCTCTCCGTCAAACAATACATAATTACAGATTTCACTGAACCTCGTATTGTCCGACAAATACTCCTTTGCCTTCGAGTCCTTTGTACCCAAATTAACCTCCTCTTCTTGTGTGAGCAGGAAAATCTGAAGTCGAATAAAAATACTGTATACTTATGCTTTCCACGTATATAATGTGTACAATAATCCCTTATATAAAAGCCGGCAAAATCCCCATCCCCCGCTTTTCTCGTAATTTTTTCACATCTGACATTTCAATTTTCCTGCTATTAACTGGTAACATAAAGCATTGAAAATTTCCATGTCTTTGTCGAAAAATGCGAAGTGGTCTGCCCTCTTCAAAGTGATACGCACCGATAAAATATGCTGTGGTGTCGTATTTACAGAAATATAATGCTTTGAGTTGATTGTAGCACAGAGAGGACAGTTTGTCATCAAATTTCTCTCTAAAAGACGAGGGTCTAAAATGAATATATGCTTACTTTTTATTCTCTAATCAAACCCTTATTACACAAAAACCGCGCAAGCCAATCTCCTCCGATGCACTTGCGCGATTTCGTCTGATATACACATACCAAAATTATTATTTACATTTGCTACAGCATTTGACTGTTTTATACATTCTCAATCTCTGTCTTATACTTTTCAAGAATCATATTCTGGATATTCTCGCGTGTGGCAGAGTTAATCGGATGGGCTATATCCCTGTACTCGCCATCGTTTGCCTTGCGGCTTGGCATGGCGATGAAAAGTCCCTTTTCTCCTTCGATTACCTTGATGTCATGTACCACGAATTCATCATCGATTGTGATTGACACAACCGCCTTCATCTTGCCCTCTTTTTCTACCTTACGAATTCTGATGTCTGTAATCTGCATATTTTTGTCCCCCTGGTCTGTTTTTAAATTACATATCTTACATTTTTTTCTTTTACTATCATGACTCCATCCTCACCACAATAGCAGGTGTTTGGATTGATGGTTCCACGGCTCTCTACGATGCAATTTTCGAGGTGCACATTGTCGCCTATGTAGACGTCATTGAGTATCACGCAGTTCTTCACTGTGGTGTTTTTGCCCACAAATACCTGCTTGAAAAGCACCGAATCCTCCACGCTTCCGTTTATGATACAGCCACTTGATACGAGGCTGTTTGAAATGTCTGAGCCCGGATTAAACTTGGCCGGTGGCAGGTCGTCCACCTTAGAGCAGATGGTCGGCTCCTCCCTGAAGAAATAGCTTCTGACGTCAGGTCTTAAGAAATCCATATTGGTCTTGAAGTATGCATCAATATCGGCGATATTGTTCCAGTATGAATTTATCTTGTAGCCATATATTTTCTTTACATTTTTGTAGCGCACGAGGATATCATTTACGAAATCGAATCTGTTTTCCTCAGCTGCCGCCTCCAAAAGCTCTATGAGCTGTCGTCTCCTGATGACATAGATACCTGTGGAAATGGTGTTGGATAAGGCCTCGATTGGCTTTTCATCAAACTCTGTGATTCTTGACTCATCATCCATGCGTACCACACCAAAACGGCTGACATCGTCGTTGTACATCATGTCCTTGCATACCACTGTAATGTCTGATTTTTTCTCGATGTGAAAATCAAGCACTCTGTTGAAATCCAGCTTGTATACACAGTCACCGCTGCTGATGATGACATATGGCTCATGGCGTCTCTTGAGAAAATCAATGTTCTGATACATCGCATCTGCCGTGCCCCTATACCAGTCACTGTTGTCCGCTGTGACTGTAGGTGTAAAGAGGAATAAGCCCCCCTGCTTTCTGCCAAAATTCCACCATTTTGATGAGCTTAAATGCTCATTCAGTGAGCGTGCATTGTACTGGGTCAGTACTGCGACAGTCTGTATATGTGAGTTTGACATGCTACTGAGCGCAAAATCTATGCTTCTGAAGCTGCCTGCTACCGGCAGGGCCGGTACTGCTCGTTTTGCTGTCAGTTCCTTCATCCTATTATTGTTGCCGCCGGCCAAAATTATTCCTATTGCCTTCATTTTCCGTCACCTGCCTTGATAATAACTTCTCCGCCCTCAAGCACACCGTCTTTGTAGTCCTCTTCGTATGTAACACCGGAGATTGCTGTATTTTTGCCTATCTTTACCCCGTCCGGTATCACAGAATCTTCTCCTATAGTGACCAGCCCAAATGAGTATATGCTCTCATTTAATACGTTCGGCTTCTCCTGTCCGAAGCCAAGTGTCACATTGTCGCCCACCTTGCAATTTTCGGCAATGATGGACTTGTCTATCGTGACATTGGAGCCTATCTCCGTGTCACACATGATAATGGAATCACGTATTACTGCGCCTCTTCCAATCTTGACGTTGGCACCTATAACAGAATGCTCCACATGACCATAGCATTCACAGCCCTCACCCATGATGCTTCGCTCCACATGACCTCCTTTGGCTATATAAAGTGGCTCGATTGCATCATTCTTTGTGTAAATCTTCCAATACTCCTCGTACAGATTGAACTCCGGAATGAGGTCCACAAGCTCCATATTGGCCTCCCAGTATGAGCCCAGTGTACCTACGTCCTTCCAGTATCCGTTGAACTCGTATGCAAACATACGTCTGTCGTTTTCAAAGCAGTATGGTATGACATGCTTGCCAAAATCACAGTTTTCCTGATCCTTTAGTGCAAGTAATGCTTCCTTTAGCACCGGCCATGAGAATATGTAAATGCCCATTGATGCGAGATTACTGCGCGGATGAACCGGCTTTTCCTCAAATGCATTGATGCGCTTATCATCATCGGCTATGACGATACCAAATCGGCTGGCCTCCTCGATAGGCACCGGCATGGTTGCTATGGTCACATCGGCATTGTTTTCCTTGTGGAAATCAAGCATCACCTCATAGTCCATCTTGTAAATATGGTCTCCTGACAGTATCAACACATAGTCCGGGTTGTAACTGTCTATATACCTCATATTCTGGTAGATTGCATTGGCTGTACCTGTGTACCACTCGCTGTTGCCGCTCTTCTCATAAGGAGGCAGTATTGCCACTCCTCCATTATTCCTGTCGAGATCCCACGGAATACCTATTCCGATGTGGCTGTTAAGTCTGAGTGGCTGATACTGTGTAAGTACACCCACTGTATCAATGCCTGAATTGATGCAGTTGCTAAGCGGAAAATCTATGATTCTGTACTTTCCACCAAACGAAACTGCCGGTTTTGCTACGTTCGCTGTCAGAACACCAAGTCTGCTGCCTTGACCGCCTGCTAAAAGCATGGCTATCATTTCTTTCTTAATCACGTTATCACTCCTCGTCTGTCCTAATTTTTGTTGTGCCATCCGGTTCCCACCACTTGTTTCTGTAATAACCGTATCTGTAATGCTTCCATAATAAATCACAATTGTTTCCATATAAATTATAGTTGCTGCTGCATAAATTGCAGTTACAGCTATATACTTTAAAACCATCAAATTCATATGGTCCGGATGAATTATTTTTATATAAAAAAATTATACCACAGCCGCATTATCACTTCAACATTTTTCACAAAATCAAATAATATTTTTCTTTATTTTCGACATTTTGCACAAGTGTCATTTAGCGTATATCTGTTTAACCTGCTATGGTTCTTATCATTTGAAAGTCATGCCTGCTTTCACCTTATTTTTCCTTTGCAAATACTATATTTAGTTGTATAATTAATATAAAGTAACTATTCAGAACAAGAAAATCTGTTGCTTACATGCAATCATGACACATCGGCTTTTTGTTCTCAGTGTTTCTTAATAGTTACAATATAAATTATAATAAATCAGGCAGGTAAAATTAATGTATAAAATAGATTTCAGCAAACCAATACACATTCATTTCATAGGCATCGGCGGTATCAGCATGAGCGGTCTCGCAGAGATTCTGCATGAGGAGGGCTTTACCATTTCAGGCTCCGATTCAAAGGAATCAGACCTCACAAAGACGCTTGCTGCAAAGGGCATAAAAGTCATATATGGCCAGAGCGCTGACAATATCACCTCCGGTATCGACCTGGTGGTTTACACTGCAGCTATCCACGAAAGCAATCCTGAGTTTGCCGCAGCAAAGGCAGCCGGTATTCCGATGCTTACAAGAGCCGAGCTTCTCGGACAGATTATGGATAATTACGATTATTCTATTGCTGTAGCCGGTACACACGGCAAGACTACCACCACATCCATGATCAGCGAGATTCTTCTTGCCGCCCAGACAGATCCTACCATTTCCGTAGGAGGTATTTTGTCATCTATCCACGGCAATCTGCGTGTTGGCGATTCAGAGTATTTCATCTCTGAGGCATGTGAGTACACAAACAGCTTTTTGAATTTCAGACCACGCTACAGCATTATTTTAAATATTGAGGCTGAGCATCTGGATTTCTTCAAGGATATCAACGACATCAGACATTCCTTCCGCGAGTATGCTTCAAACACTCTCGCAGGCGGCGCTACCATCATCAATGGCGAGATTGACCGCTATGATGAGATTGTCGCAGGGCTTCCTCAGAAGATTATCACCTATGGCTTTGATTCAAAATATGATTTCTATCCGGAAAATATAACCTATGACGATAAAGCCTGTGCATCTTTTACAGCTATGAGACAGGGTAGTCCACTTTTCGACGTAAAGCTCTCTGTTCCGGGCGCTCACAACGTAAGCAATGCGCTCGCAACCATAGCTTTATCCACCACACTCGGTCTTGATGAGGAGTCTATCCTCGCAGGTCTCGACAAATTTGGCGGTGCTGACAGACGTTTCCAGTACAAGGGCAAGGTGAACGGTGTCACAGTCATTGATGACTACGCTCACCATCCAACCGAGATCCGTGCAACACTGACAGCTGCACAGAAATATCCACATGACAGGCTCGTTCTTTGCTTCCAGCCGCATACCTATTCCAGAACCAAGGCATTCTTAAATGATTTTGCCGATGTTCTTTCCATGGCAGATGTTGTGGTGCTTGCCGATATCTATGCTGCTCGTGAGCAGAACACCTACGGTATTTCATCCAAGGACATCCTGGATTTATTGCTCGAAAAAGGTGTGAATGCGCACTATTTCCCATCATTTGAGGAAATCGAGAAATTTTTATCAGAAAATTGTGTAAACGGTGACCTGTTGATAACAATGGGTGCCGGAAATGTAGTAGAAATCGGCGAAGACCTGCTTAAGAAATAAGTTATCCACGTTATCCACATACAAAATGTTAACAACTCTCATTTTGTGTGTGGATTTTTTAAATAATTTTCAACAGCTTATATACCCTGTGATACATTGATTTTTCAATTATTTTACACAGTTATCCACGTTATCCACATTTTTTTGTGGACTCGGAAAGCCCGAGTTTACAAGGCTTGTAGCACTTTTACCATCTTCACACGGTTAAAATATTGTGCTATAATTGCTCACAGGTTAAGCGAAAGAGAGTTTTTTATATGACAGCGATAAACATTAGCAGTGACATAGCAACATCATTCACTACTGTGTCAGATATTTTTATAGATCAATACATGCCAAAGGCAAATGGCGAGTTTGTCAAGGTATACCTTTATCTGCTCCGTGCGACAGGCTCCGGGGCAGGCATAGCAACCATTTCAGAGATTGCCGACCATTTCAGCAACACTGAGGCCGACATCGTACGTGCCCTCAATTACTGGGCATCTGAGGGTATTTTGCAGGTGCAAACCGGTGCTGACGGTCAGATTATGGGAATCAACCTCTGCAGCCTTGCCGTATCCGCTATGCAGGCTGCGCAGAATAATATACAACGTGACGTGGCTGATAATGCCACACAGAATAATATGCAAAATGGTGTGATTAATAACGCTGTGCAAAATAATATGCAAAGCAATGTGGATAATAACACTGCGCAAAATATTTCCGGCGCGGATAGTCAGGTGCAGGATTCCGTTGTGGAAAAGCTTAAGAACCAGGCTACTGACAAGCCTGCGCCTTCACAGAAGGAATACACACTTGATGAGATTAAGGAGTTTAGAAAGAATCCTGATATTTCAGAGCTTTTCTTTATTATAGAGACATACCTGAAGCATACGCTCTCTTCCACAGACACCAATATGGTGCTCTACTGGCTGGACAAGCTCCATTTTTCTACCGACCTGGTGGAGTATCTCGTGGAGTACTGCATTACTAAGGGACATTCAAGCCTTCGTTACATGAACAAGGTCGCTCTCGGCTGGGCCGATTCCGGCATAAAGACCGTAGACCAGGCAAAGGACGATGCAGCCGCTCACTCACAGATTTACTATTCTGTAATGAAGGCTCTAGGCATCACAGGCCGCAATCTGGTTGACTCTGAGGTGTCACTCATCAACAAATGGGTCGGCGAATACGGCTTCGATATGGAGCTTGTAAAGGCCGCCTGCAGTAAAACCATTTCAGCTATCCAGAAGCCAAGCTTCGAGTACACAGACTCCATACTCACAAACTGGAGGAAAAAGGATGTACATACATTAAAGGATGTTGAGGTGCTTGATGCAAACTTTGCAAAAGCCAATAAAGCCACAGGCTCCGGCTCCTCACAGGGTGCAAATGCTGCAAATGGTTTCTCAAAACCCAAAAGCAATAATTCGAATTCCAAAAATAAATTTAATAACTTCAATCAGCGCAACAATGATTACGACAAGCTGGAGAAGCTGTTTCTGAATTCGACGGTATGATTTTATTGTATGATTTAAGCTACATGATTTCAATTATATGATTTAACTTGTATGATTTCTGTTGCGCAATTAAGTTATATGTTTTTTCAAGTTATATTTCACATCCCAAGGAGGATATATGGCACTTACCAATGCTCAATATGATGAGATAATGCGAGGCTACGATAAACGCCAGCTTCAGAACAAATACATACATGACAAGCGTATTGAGGAAGCCTATCGCAAGGCGCCACGCCTCAAGGAGATTGACTCGGAGATTGCATCGGCATCCGTCAGGCAGGCGTACAGGCTTATGGACGGCGATGAGAATGCTCTTGCCGCTTTACGTCTTGCAATCGAGGACTATAAGGAGGAGCGCGCTGCGCTGCTATCCACACTCGGGTATCCGCTTGATTATTTTGAGCCGATTTACACCTGTCCAGATTGCCATGATACAGGGTATATAGACGGTCAGAAATGTCATTGCTTCAAGCAGGCCATCATCAATACCGTTTATTCTCAGTCCAATATCAGGGAGATTTTGTCACGTGAGAATTTCTCTACTCTCTCATTTGATTATTACTCAGATGAGCAGAAAAATCCTGCGACAGGGCTGTCTGCTCTCGCCACAGCAAAGCTTGCAGTGACGAAGTGTCATGATTTTATAGACAATTTTGAAAATAAGCCCAAAAACATATTTTTCTACGGTAATACCGGCGTCGGAAAGACTTTTCTGTCTAATTGCATTGCAAAAGAGCTTTTAGATGCAGGTTACTCCGTAATTTACTTTACAGCGTTCCAATTATTTGATATATTAAGCAAAGGTGTGTTTGAAAAGGATGCAGATGCCATCGCAGCGCACCAGAATATATTCGACTGTGATTTACTTATCATAGACGACCTCGGAACCGAGCTTTCCAACTCATTTACCACATCACAGCTTTTCCTTTGTGTAAATGAGCGTATACTGCGCCGGAAATCGACTATTATTTCCACTAATCTGAATCTGGAGCAGATAGCAGAGCTTTACTCTGAGAGAACACTTTCAAGAATTTCAAGCAATTATAGTTTTATCAAGCTCTTCGGAGATGACATACGAATTAAAAAGCGTCTTTCCAAATAGCGCTTTTTATATATATTTAGTTTATTTATTATATGGAGGAATAACAATGCCAAACGATGAGAGAATTTTGGAGACTATGCCAACCGGTACACTTGGACTTGTTGCAACTGACAGTTGTATAGGTCTTGCCCAGAAGGTAGATGCATACTTACAGGGCTGGAGAGAGCACAGAGAACACCAGCATGCTAACGAAAGTGCTTTCAAGGACTACTACAAAAACAGCTATATTATCAAGCCTTCTACACCTAGATTCGGTTCTGGCGAAGCTAAATGTGTTATCAACCAGTCAGTTCGTGGTTATGATCTGTACATCATGGTAGATGTAACAAACTACAGTCTTACCTATACAGTATGCGGTCAGACAAACCACATGTCACCTGATGACCACTATGCAGACTTAAAGCGTGTTATCGCTGCAGCCGGCGGAAAAGCAAGAAGAATCACAGTTATCATGCCTTTCCTTTATGAGAGCCGTCAGCACAGACGTACAGGCCGTGAGTCTCTTGACTGTCCATTAGCTCTTCAGGAGCTTATCAACATGGGTGTAGACAATATCATCACCTTCGATGCTCATGACCCTCGTGTGGTAAATGCTATTCCTCTTAACGGCTTTGAGAATGTAATGCCTTCTT
Source organism: uncultured Lachnobacterium sp. (assembly GCA_900546625.1). Classification (GTDB taxonomy): domain Bacteria; phylum Bacillota; class Clostridia; order Lachnospirales; family Lachnospiraceae; genus Roseburia. Next base: position 71,029 of record URDU01000007.1, read on the forward strand.
ACCAGTTCATCAAGGGCATCTTAAAGAACGTAAAGGATATCACTATTGACGCTGACCATCTCATGATTATCTCTCCTGATGAGGGTGCTACAAACCGTGCTATCTACCTTGCAAACGTACTCGGTGTAGACATGGGTATGTTCTACAAGCGTCGTGATTACAGCCGTATCGTAGACGGACGTAACCCTATCGTAGCTCATGAGTTCCTCGGAACAAATGTAGAGGGTAAGGATGTTCTTATCATCGATGATATGATTTCTTCAGGCGAGAGTATGATTGATACAGCTAGAGAGCTCAAGAAGCGTAAAGCTAACAGAATCTTTGTTGTTTCTACATTCGGTCTCTTCACAAACGGCTTTGATTCATTTGACAAGGCTTACGAGGAGCGTCTCATCTACAGAGTAGTTACAACAAACCTCATCTACCAGTCACCTGAGCTTCTCTCTAAGGAGTACTATATCAGCTGTGACATGAGTAAATACATCGCATACCTCATTGATACATTAAACCATGACTGTTCTATCAGTGATCTTCTCTCACCATATGACAGAATCAAGAAGTGTGTTCAGAAGTACAATGATGAGCAGGCTGCAGCAAAAAATAAATAATTAATCGTATTAATCGAAAAGCCGTGTGAAATGAATGAGATTTCACACGGCTTTTCTTATAAATATAAAAAACCAGAGAAGTGAGCGTTATCCGCTCAAATCTCTGGTTTTATTTAGTCTAAGATTTATACCGATTAAATATTAAACTAACTCAAGGAGAACCTCTAAAGCTCCGTCACCCTTACGCTGTCCAATCTTAACGATTCTTGTGTAACCACCGTTACGATCTGCATACTTAGGAGCGATCTCATCGAATAACTTGTTTGTTACATCGATAGTCTTTGTTCCCTTCTTTGTGCCGTCAGACTCTTTAGCTGTGTAAAGAACCTTGAGCATCTGTCTTCTGGCATGAAGACGTGAAGCAGAATCCTTCTTGATCTTCTTCTCTACTTCGTCATAAACAGTAACTTTCTTTCCGTCTACAACCTCTTTTACTCTCTTGCCGTCTTTGTCCTTGCGGGCAACCTTAGCTGTTACAGTAACCTCTTCGAAGTTGTCTTTCTCTTTTACTGCTAATGCGATAAGACCCTCAGCGATCTTACGAACCTCTTTAGCCTTAGCCTCTGTTGTAACGATCTTTCCGTTAACGAGAAGCTGTGTAACCTGACCTCTGAGTAAAGCCTTTCTCTGGCTTGATGTTCTGCTTAACTTACGATATTTTGCCATTTTAATTTCCTCCATTTGTGGGACATCCGGTCACGCTCTTCGGTCTTACTGCCAGACATCGTATCTTGTTGTGATAAAGCCTTGCCTTATTTCAAAAAGCAAATGCTCAAATCAGTTGCCACTCATGTATCAGACACGGTCACGCTCTTTGGTCTTACTGCCCCTGCCGTTATGAGTTTTGTCACACATAAACATAAATATGATATTGATATTTTAAATTTATATACGACCAATTTATTTAGAAGAATCAGTACAAGGATTATTCTGATGAATTATTCCTCAGTCTGATTTAACTCTAAACCTAATTCCTTTAATTTTGCTAAAACTTCCTCTAAAGACTTGCGACCAAGGTTACGAACCTTCATCATGTCCTCAGGTGTTCTATTGATAAGCTCTGCAACAGTGTTGATTCCTGCACGCTTTAAGCAGTTGTATGAACGAACTGAAAGCTCAAGCTCATCGATGTTCATCTCAAGAACCTTCTCCTGAGCATCGTTTTCTTTCTCGACCATAACGTCAACCTGCTGTGCTGCCTCTGAAAGATCGATGAACAGATTTAAGTGCTCACTTAATACCTTAGCTGCAAGGCTGACTGCCTCGTCCGGCTCCAATGTACCGTTTGTAAATACATCTAATGTAAGCTTATCGTAATCTGTAACCTGACCTACACGGGTATTCTCTACAGTAAGGTTAACACGCTCAACAGGAGTGTAGATTGAATCTACAGCAAGAACTCCGATTGGTGTATCCTCGTTCTTGTTCTTCTCAGCTCCGACATAACCTCTGCCGTTTGTGATTGTAAGCTCCATGTAAAGCTTAGAATCTGCTCCACCATTCAAGTGTGCAATCTCTAACTCAGGATTCAAAATCTCGATATCTGAATCAACCTGAATATCGGCTGCTGTAACAACGCCTTCACCTTCGAATTCGATATATGCAACCTTTGGTTCATTTGTAGAACTATTATTGCGAATTGCAAGGTTCTTGATATTCATGATGATTTCTGTAACATCTTCCTTAACACCAGGAATAGAGCTGAATTCATGTAAAACACCATCAATCTTGACCTGGCTTACTGCAGCGCCCGGTAAAGAAGAAAGCATGATACGTCTTAAAGAGTTTCCAAGTGTTGTACCGTAACCTCTCTCTAATGGCTCTACAACAAATCTGCCATATGTCTTGTCTTCTGAAATTTCTGCGATTTCAATTTTTGGTTTTTCAAAATCGAACACTTCAAATTCCCTCCTTCTCGGGTATCGTTGTTATATGTTATCAAAGAGTGGATAAGCCGGGAAATAAATCCCCGGCAAATCAACCTAATTTTACTTAGAATATAACTCGACGATGAGCATCTCATCTACAGGAACATCAATCTGCTCACGTGTAGGTAAGTCTTTTACAGTTCCCTGTAATTTCTCAGCATCTACGTCTAACCACTCCGGAACGATTCTTCCGCCAGCTACCTCGACGATATCTTTCATTCTCTGAGTATTCTTTTTGCTCTCTTTAATTTCGATAACATCGCCAGCCTTTACAAGGTATGAAGGGATGTTAACAACTTTTCCGTTTACTGTAACGAACTTGTGATCAACGATCTGTCTTGATTCTTTTCTTGTTCTTGCGAATCCAAGACGGAAGATTACGTTGTCAAGTCTTGACTCAAGGATTGTCATAAGGTTGAGACCTGTTAATCCTTTCATCTGATCTGCTTTCTTGTAGTAGTTACGGAAAGGCTTCTCTAAAACACCATAGATGAATTTAGCTTTCTGCTTTTCTCTTAACTGAAGTCCGTACTCAGACACCTTTCTGTTTGCTCTTGTAAGGTTTCTTCTAGACTTCTTATCATATCCTAAATAACTTGGCTCTAAACCAAGTGATCTGCATCTCTTAAGTACAGGTACTTTATTAACTGCCATTTTAATCTATACCTCCTGATTAGACTCTTCTACGTTTTGGTGGACGACATCCATTGTGAGGTACCGGAGTAACGTCTCTGATTGATGTAACCTCAAGACCACATGCTGAAAGGGCACGGATAGCTGCCTCTCTTCCTGAACCTGGTCCCTTAACGAATACGTCAACTGTCTTTAATCCGTGGATTAAAGCTGCCTTTGTAGCTGTTTCAGCTGCCATCTGTGCAGCATATGGAGTAGATTTCTTTGAACCTCTAAATCCAAGACCACCGGCACTTGCCCATGATAAAGCATTTCCTTCAGCATCTGTTAAAGTAACGATTGTGTTATTGAAAGATGCCTGAATATGTGCCTGTCCGCGTTCAACGTTTTTCTTTACACGCTTTTTAGTTGTTTTCTTTGCAACATTCTTAGCCATATTTAAACTAACCTACTTTCTACTTTCTAAACTTTATTTAAGTTATAATGAAGCTCTGCTTCTTCGTCCGCAGAACTAAACGCACACTACGTTCAAGCGGCGTTTCACTTATTTATTTAAGTGATTATTTCTTCTTGTTTGCTACTGTTCTCTTAGGACCCTTGCGAGTTCTTGCATTAGTCTTTGTCTTCTGACCACGAACCGGAAGTCCCTTTCTATGGCGGATACCACGATAGCATCCAATTTCCTGAAGTCTCTTGATATTTAAAGCGATTTCTCTTCTTAAATCACCTTCAACTGTCATTGTCTCGTCGATAACAGCGCTGATTCTCTTAACCTCGTCATCTGTAAGATCTCTAACACGAGTGCTTGGATCAACATTAGCTGCTTCAAGGATACGGTCTGCACTTACTCTTCCGATTCCGTAGATGTAAGTTAAGCCGATTTCTACACGTTTTTCTCTTGGTAAATCTACACCTGCAATACGAGCCATGTGTGTTTACACCTCCATAATTTTTAGTTATTTACTATAGTAACGATACATCTGCAACTTGACGTATACTCTCCGAAACACATATGCATCTACAGCTACGGTTGCACGTCCTGAAATGTGTGTAGCCATATGCGCTCCCATATTTGCATTTCGTCCCATATCACTCGGTATTATAATATGAAACCAGAATGCCTCTGTTTATTATGAACAGCGATGATAAATATCTCGCTGCAGCCGCACATAATGATGTGAAAAAAGGTTTAATAAACCAAACGCACAAATAACAGGGTCAAATATTTGTACTAATTAACCCTGTCTCTGCTTATGCTTTGGATTCTCACAGATAATTCTGATGCTTCCTTTTCTCTTGATAACTTTGCACTTTTCGCAAATAGGTTTAACTGATGATCTTACCTTCACAGCAAATCCTCCTTTCTCTATAAAAGTCCTTTTCAGGTACTTTTCCAAAAGTGTCCAGATAGCATTATACACGGACACTTAAGGGAAGTCAATATATTTTTTTAAAAAATTATCTGTAAAAATTACTTATCTCTCCAGATAATTCTGCCCTTTGTCAGATCGTATGGTGACATCTCAATTGTTACCTTGTCTCCAGGTAAAATTCTGATGAAATTCATACGAAGCTTTCCACTGATTGTTGCTAAAATCTGGTGTCCGTTCTCAAGCTCTACCTTGAAAAACGCATTTGGTAACTTCTCAACTACAACACCTTCAACTTCGATAACGTCTGCTTTTGACATTTTGATTCCTCCTGTAAATAAATCCTTGGGTTTCGTTATGATTATTTTAGATTAGCTCCAGAAATCCGGCTGCTTTTTCATCCTCCGTCAGAGAAAGTATCTCCGGTTTTCCTTTTGTAATAAGTATGGTATTTTCATAGTGTGCCGACAACGATAAATCCTCAGTCACCACTGTCCATTCGTCATCCATCCACACCACATGCGGTGAACCTGCATTGATCATAGGCTCAACCGCCAGTGTCATGCCCGGCTTAAGCCTGAGCCCTTTTCTAAAGCCCTGTGGCCTGAAATTCGGCACCTCAGGATCCTCATGTAAATGACTTCCTATGCCATGACCTACAAGGTCATATACAACTCCGTATCCAAAAGATTCGGCAAGCTGCTGTATGGCCCCTGAAATATCATACAGTCTGTTTCCCGCAACTGCATTCTTTATTCCTGCAAAAAAACTGAGACGTGTTCTTTCTATAAGAAGTCTTGCTTCTTCTGAAATTTCTCCTACGCCTACTGTTCTGGCTGCGTCTGAGTGGTATCCTTTGTAGATAACACCAGCATCAAGGCTAACGATATCGCCCTCCTGTAAGATACGCTCATCAGTCGGGATACCATGTACAACCTCCTCGTTTACTGAAACACATATGGAGGCCGGATATCCGCAATATCCTAAGAAAGACGGTTCGCATCCATAACTACGAATCATTTCTTCGCCCAGCCGGTCCACATCCTTGGTGGACATTCCCGGTTTGATTTCTTTACCGAGCTGCTGATGAACAGCCGCCAGAATCCTGCCGGCCTCTCTCATCAGCTCTATCTCATGCTCTGATTTGATAGTTACAGACATTATTATTCACCTAATATACCTACAATGGCTGAAAATACTTCATCCATAGGCTTTGTACCATCTACAGACTTTAAAATGCCCTGCTTGTCATAGTACTCGATAAGTGGCTGTGTCTGCTCATGATATACAGATAAACGCTTCTGAACTGTCTCAGGCTTGTCGTCATCTCTGAGTACTGTGTCAGCGCCACATGCATCACATTTGCCCTCGACCTTTGTTGGATTGAAAACAATATGATATGTTGCACCACAGTTGAGGCAGGCTCTTCTTCCACCCATACGGTTAACAATGTTCTCATCAGGAACATCTACATCGATGGCATAATCCATCTTCTCCCCAATCTTTGTGAGAGCATCATCGAGTGCCTTTGCCTGTGGAATTGTTCTTGGGAAACCGTCTAATACAAATCCGTTTTTGCAATCATCCTGCTGTATTCTGTCCATAACAAGGTCGCATGTAAGCTCATCCGGAACAAGTGCTCCCTGATCCATATAAGTCTTAGCCTTCTTACCAAGCTCTGTTCCGTTCTTGATATTTGCACGGAATATATCTCCTGTAGAGATATGTGGTATAGAATATTTTGCAGCTATCTGCTTTGCCTGTGTACCTTTACCGGCACCAGGTGCCCCTAACATGATGATCTTCATAAAAATTTTCTCCTTTTATACAAAACTTGTTGATAGCACGAATGGAGATACTGAATTCAGTATCTCCAATGTACAATTAATCATCTAAAAATCCTTTATAGTATCGAACTCTCATCTGTGATTCAATTTGCTTCAATGTCTCAATAACAACTCCGACAATGATGATGATTGAAGTTCCACCAAAGGATACATCTGCGTTGAATACTCCATTGAAGAATATAGGAACAAATGCGATAAACGCAAGTCCAATAGCTCCAATAAATACAATATAGTTTAATATCTGATTTAAGTAATCGCTGGTTGGCTTTCCAGGTCTGATACCAGGTATAAAGCCACCTGAACGCTTCATATTGTTTGCAATCTCAAGCGGATTGAATGTAATGTTTGTGTAGAAGTAAGCAAATGCTATAATCAACACAATGTAAACAATAAGTCCGATTGAATATACCGGCTCCTTTGGATCGCACCAGTTAGACTGTGATAATCCTTTTAATATCTTAGAGCCTATTCCATTTCCATTGCCCTTTCCAAGGAAGCTGGCAATGATAACAGGTGTCTGCATAAGAGACTGGGCAAAGATTACCGGGATAACTCCACTGGTATTTACCTTAAGTGGAATACAGGTCTGCTGACCGCCCATCTGCTTGTTGCCTCTTATTTTGCTTGAGTACTGTACAGGAATCTTGCGCTGTGCATCCTGAAGCAATACTACAAATACTACCATTGCAGCAATGATTGCTACTATGATAAGACCTGCAACAATCGCCTTTGGAACGTTCGCTGCGGAAGCAATGAACTGTGACCAAAGTGTACTTAAATCTTCTGGAATACGTGAAATAATATTGATTGTCAATACTATTGATATTCCGTTTCCTACACCCTTTTCTGTAATACGCTCTCCAATCCACATAAGTACAGCAGAACCTGCTGTAAGTGAAGTAACGACCATAATAACAGTCAATGGTGTCTTTTCTGTAAGGTAATTCTGTCTGTAAAAACCAATTACCATCATGACTGACTCAAGAAGGCCTAATGCAATTGTAAGATAACGTGTTATCTCAACAATCTTCTTTCTGCCATCCTCGCCATCGCGTTGCATCTCTTCAAGCTTAGGTATAGCAATTGTAAGCAACTGCATAATGATTGAAGATGTAATGTATGGTGTAATATTCAGCGCAAATACTGACATCTGTGAGAATGATCCACCTGTGATAGCATCAACAAAGCCTAAACCATCTGCTGATTTACTGTTTAACCAACTCTGAAATACGGAGCCCTTGACACCAGGAATCGGAAGCTCGCTTCCGATTCTGATGACAATAAGCATCATGAATGTAAAAAGGATTCTATTACGGACATCCTTTATTTTAAACGCATTACGGAGTGTTTTAAGCATTAGATCACCTCTGCTTTTCCACCAAGAGCTTCGATTTTCTCTTTTGCACTAGCGCTGAAAGCGTTAGCCTGAACTGTAAGCTTCTTAGTAAGTTCTCCATTTCCAAGAATCTTTACGCCATCTCTAGGATTCTTAACGATTCCAGCCTCGATTAATGTCTCAACTGAAACTACTGCATCGTTGTCGAATCTCTCAAGAGCTGAAAGATTTATAGGTACGATTGTAAGAGTGTTTCTATTCTTGAAACCTCTCTTAGGCAATCTTCTATATAATGGCATCTGTCCACCTTCGAAACCAGGTCTTGGAGCTCCTGAACGAGCCTTCTGTCCCTTGTGTCCCTTACCAGCAGTCTTACCGTTTCCTGAGCCGTGTCCACGACCTCTTCTGAAATTATCACTATGAACTGAACCCTCAGCCGCTTTTAAATTAGATAAATCCATCACGGTACCTCCTTATTTTATTCTTAAACTTCTTCTACTTTTACGTATGGTGCTACTTTGCGAACAGCTCCCTGTGTAGCTGCATTGTTTGGTAACTCTACAGTTTTGCCTAACTTAGTAAGACCAAGAGCCTCAATAGTCTTCTTGTTCTTAGGAACAGCACCGATTGTAGATTTGATTAATGTAACTTTAACTCTATCTGCCATTTTAGCGTTCCTCCTAACCTAAGATTTCTTCTACAGATTTACCACGAAGCTTTGCAACATCCTCAGGGCTTCTTAACTGCTTAAGAGCCTCGATAGTAGCAAGTACTACGTTCTGCTTGTTGTTTGATCCTAAAGACTTTGTACGGATATTCTGGATACCAGCGATCTCGCATACTGAACGTGCAGGACCACCAGCGATGATACCAGTACCTTCAGGAGACTTCTTTAATAATACGGAAGCACCTGTATATTTTCCTGTTACATCATGTGTAATAGAATTGTTCTCGTCTAACTTAACATTTACCATGCTCTTGATGGCGTCCTCTTTACCCTTACGGATAGCTTCAGGAATTTCTGCTGCTTTTCCAAGACCTGCACCTACATGGCCGTTCTTGTCACCAACAACAACGAGAGCTGTGAATCGCATGTTACGTCCACCCTTAACAACCTTTGTTACACGCTTGATGTCAACTACCTGGTCAACTAATTCTAATTGACTAGCGTCAATGATTTCACGTTTCATGTTTGTCTCCTCCTAAAAATCTAAGCCAGCTTCTCTTGCTGCTTCAGCTAATGCTTTAACTTTTCCTGCGTAAATAAAACCGCCTCTATCGAAGACAACAGTTGAAATACCTTTATCTAATGCTTTCTTTGCGATTACAGTACCAAGCTTTGCTGCTGCATCTACGTTATTAGTCTTCTCGAGCTCTGCCTTGATATCCTTGTCAAGTGTTGATGCAGAAACGAGTGTATTTCCAACTGTATCATCAATAATCTGAGCATACATATGGTTATTACTTCTGAATACAGCTAAACGAGGACGCTGTGCTGTACCAGCAAGATGATTACGCATTCTGTTATGTTTCTTTACACGAACTTCTGTTCTTGATTTCTTACTAACCATTACTTGTCCACTCCTTTAATTATTTTTTACCAGTCTTACCAACTTTACGTCTAATAACCTCATCAGCATATTTGATTCCCTTGCCCTTATATGGCTCAGGTCTTCTCTTATCTCTGATCTCAGCTGCGTACTGGCCAACTTTTTCTTTATCGATACCCTTAATGATAATCTTGTTATCCTGAACCTCTGACTCAAGTCCTTCAGGATCCTCCATCTCAACCGGATGAGAATATCCTAAGTTAAGAGTAAGTTTCTTTCCAGCCTTAGAAGCTCTGTAACCAACACCGTTAACCTCAAGAGTCTTTGTATAACCCTCAGTTACACCAACAACCATGTTGTGGATAAGTGTTCTTGTTAATCCATGTAAGGATTTCATTTTCTTCAAATCATTAGGTCTTGTAACTACTACTTCTTCACCCTCTAATTTGATATCCATCTCTGATGGAAGAGTTCTCTCAAGAGTACCCTTTGGACCTTTTACAGTCACATGATTATTTTCTGCAATTTCAACTGTTACTCCAGCAGGAACTGCGATTGGCATTCTTCCTATACGTGACATGCCCGTACCTCCTATATTTTGATATTAGGTTAATAGTTATTTAGTATTTCTGACCTTGTGGTCAGGTTATACTTTAAGATGTTACTTGCTGTATCCCTACTATACATCATTGATGCATCGAATATGGATACGTGATGAAATATACTTAATATAAATTAAGATCTTTAGGGGTATGTTCTCTTCGCTAAGTTCGAACTACCTACAATCTTGTGTCATAAGGAAGTTCTTTTCGCTTCACTCAAAGAACAACTTTCACACTAAATTCATGCTACGCTTACGCTTGCATTCATTAAGTGTTCAATGTTTACCAAACGAATGCTAAAACTTCGCCACCAACCTGAAGCTTTCTAGCCTCTTTATCAGTTACGATACCCTGGTTAGTTGAAAGAATAGCGATTCCAAGTCCACCAAGAACTGAAGGGATCTCATCCTTGCCTGCGTATACACGAAGACCCGGCTTAGAAATTCTCTTGATTCCTGTGATAACTTTCTCATTCTTGTCAGCACCATATTTTAATGTAACATGGATTGTCTTGATTTTTCCATCCTCAACGATGTCGTATTTCTCGATGAATCCCTCATCTACAAGGATTCCAGCGATTGCTACTTTAATCTTAGAAGCTGGGATGTCTACTGTATCATGTTTTGCAGTATTTGCGTTACGAATTCTTGTAAGCATATCTGCGATTGGATCACTTGTCATCATCATAATGAACGATATCCTCCTTAAATATGTTTGTTAATATAGTTATTTATAAAAACAGCTGTTGCTGAAAGGAAGTTCTCTTCGCTAAGCTCAGAGAACAGCCTTCTCACTAGATTCGTGCAACGCTTACGCGCGCACTCATCAAGTGTTCAGAGCTTACCAGCTAGCTTTTTTAACGCCTGGGATCTGTCCCTTGTATGCTAACTCACGGAAGCATACTCTGCAGATTCCGTATTTCTTTAAAACTGAATGTGGACGTCCACAAATTCTACAACGTGTATAAGCTCTTGTAGAGAACTTTGGTGCACGCTGCTGTTTGATTTTCATACTTGTCTTAGCCATTAGAATTCCTCCGATTATTTAGCGAATGGCATATTGAACTGTGCCAGTAACTCACGTGCCTCTTCGTCTGTCTTAGCAGTAGTAACGAAGATAATGTCCATACCACGAACCTTATCTACCTTATCATACTCGATCTCAGGGAAGATGATCTGCTCTTTAATTCCAAGGGCATAGTTTCCACGGCCATCAAATGCGTTAGGGTTAACACCTCTGAAGTCACGTACACGAGGTAATGCTAAGTTGATGAGACGATCTGCAAACTCGTACATCTTCTCACCACGTAATGTAACCTTACATCCGATTGGCATTCCTTCTCTGATTTTAAAGTTAGCTATAGCATTCTTTGCTTTAGTTGTAACTGCCTTCTGTCCTGTGATGGCTTCCATATCCTTAACGGCTGCCTCAAGAACCTTAGCGTTTTCCTTAGCTTCACCAACACCCATGTTAACTACGATCTTGTCAAGCTTTGGAATTTCCATTGCGTTTTTGTATCCGAACTTTTTGATCATTGCGTCCTTGATCTCATTTTCGTACTGTTCTCTAAGTCTACTCAATGTCTTAATCCTCCTCTCTCCAATTAGTCGATAACCTTGCCTGTTGATTTAGCAAAGCGAACTTTCTTGTCTCCATCCATCTTGAATCCTACACGAGTAGGCTTTCCGTCATGGATGAGCATTACGTTGGAAGCATCGATTGGAGCCTCCTGATGAACGATACCGCCCTGCTGATTTGACATACTTGGTTTTGTATGCTTAGTAACCATGTTGATTCCCTCAACAAGAAGTGTATTGTTCTTTGCGTTTACGGCAATTACCTTGCCCTCATTGTTGATATCTTTTCCAGCGATAACCTTAACAAGGTCGCCTTTTTTGATTTTCATAGTTGCCATTGACGTTCCTCCTATAATACTTCCGGAGCCAGAGAAACAATCTTCATGAACTGTTTCTCACGAAGCTCACGAGCTACTGGTCCAAATATACGTGTTCCTTTTGGAGTTTTGTCATCTTTGATGATTACTGCTGCGTTCTCATCAAACTTTATATAAGATCCGTCTTTACGACGAGCACCTTTTACTGAACGAACTACTACGGCTTTAACTACATCGCCTTTTTTAACAACACCGCCTGGTGTTGCATCTTTAACAGTAGCAACGATTACATCACCGATGTTCGCATATCTTCTGGTAGATCCACCCATAACGCGGATAACAAGTAACTCTTTAGCGCCAGTGTTATCAGCAACCTTGAGTCTGCTTTCCTGCTGTACCATGCTTGTAGCCTCCTTTTATTATTTTGCTCTTTCCATGATTTCTACAAGTCTCCATCTCTTATCTTTAGATAAAGGTCTTGTTTCCATAACTCTGACTGTATCACCGATCTTTGCATCGTTTTTCTCGTCATGAGCTTTTAATTTATAAGTCTTCTTAACGATCTTGTTGTAAAGAGGATGTCTTACGTTATCTCTTACAGCTACAACGATTGTCTTATCCATCTTATCGCTTACAACAACACCAACACGTGTTTTTCTAAGATTTCTTTCTTCCACGGTCTAAAATCTCCTTTCTGATAGGATAAACTATTCTGCAGCCTTTGCAGTGATAACAGTCTGAATTCTAGCGATGTTCTTGCGAACCTCTTTGATTCTTGCTGTGTTATCTAACTGGTTAGTTGCATTCTGGAATCTTAAATTGAAAAGTTCTTTTTTAGCATCAACGAGCTGTGCCTGTAACTGCTCTACGCTCTGTGCCTGTAACTCTTTAACGTATGCACTAGTTTTCATTTGACTCACCGCCTTCTAAATCTGCACGAGAAACTACTTTACACTTGCAAGGTAATTTGTGTGTAGCAAGACGTAAAGCTTCTTTAGCTACGTCTTCCGGTACTCCGGAGATTTCAAATAATACTCTACCTGGTTTTACTACAGCTACCCAATACTCAAGGGCACCCTTTCCTTTACCCATTCGAACACCCATAGGCTTATGTGTTACAGGTTTCTCTGGGAAAATCTTTATCCAAACTTTACCACCACGCTTGATGTAACGAGTCATAGCTACACGGGCAGCCTCAATCTGATTTGCTTTGATCCAGCATGGCTCAAGTGCTACAATACCGTACTCACCATTTGTGATTTTGTTTCCTCTTGTAGCTTTTCCTGCCATGGAACCACGGAACTGTTTACGATGTTTTACTCTCTTAGGCATTAACATAATTACTTAGCTCCTCCTTCCTTGTTTGCTTTTGTAGGAAGTACCTCGCCTTTGTAGATCCAAACCTTAACGCCAACCTTGCCGTAAGTTGTATCTGCCTCAGCGAATCCATAATCGATATCTGCTCTGATTGTCTGGAGTGGAGTAGTTCCATCATTGTATGTCTCTGTACGAGCCATATCTGCTCCGCCAAGACGACCTGAACATGTTGTCTTAATTCCTTTAACGCCGGCCTTCATAGCTCTTCCCATGCAAGACTTCATTGCTCTACGGAATGAAACACGGTTCTCAAGCTGTAAAGCGATGTTCTCAGCTACAAGCTGTGCATCCTTGTCCGGTCTCTTTACTTCTTTGATATCAACAACTAATTTCTTGTCTGTAAGCTTCTGAACCTCAGCCTTGATCTTCTCGATCTCAGCTCCGCCCTTACCGATTACAACACCCGGCTTAGCTGTATAAATGATAACCTTAACGCGGTCTGAAGCTCTCTCGATCTCAATCTTTGAAACACCAGCTGCGTATAATTTTTTCTTTAAAAATGTTCTGATATTATAATCTTCTACTAAGTAATCAGCGAAATCACCCTCTGCATACCATTTGGAATCCCAGTCCTTGATAACGCCAACTCTTAAGCCATGAGGATTAACCTTCTGTCCCATGATTGCCTCCTATCTTTCATCAAGCACGATTGTAATGTGGCTCATTCTCTTCTCGATTCTGTAAGCTCTACCCTGTGCTCTAGGATGAATTCTCTTCATTGTTGGTCCTTTATTTGCAAAACACTCTGCAACGTAAAGGTTCTCTGCCTTATAGTTCTTTTCCGGATAATTATTTTCTGCGTTAGCGATTGCTGACTCTAATAATTTCTTTACTAAGCTTGAAGCATATCTAGGATTGTATGTTACGATTGCAAGTGCTTCGTTAACACTCTTTCCACGAATAGCATCTAAAACGAAACAAGCTTTCTGTACAGACACTCTAGCATAAGATAACTTTGCTGAAGGTCTTGTATCTCTAACTTCATTTCTCTCTCTCTTGATTTTGGATCTATGTCCCTTTGCCATGGATGAAACCTCCTTTCAATAAATCTTATCTTACGCCTGATTTCTTCTCGTCTTTTCCATGTCCTCTGTAAGTTCTTGTTGCAACGAACTCACCAAGTTTATGTCCAACCATATCCTCTGTAACATATACAGGAACATGCTTTCTTCCATCATGAACAGCGATTGTGTGTCCAACGAATGAAGGGAAGATTGTTGAACGACGTGACCATGTCTTGATTACAGACTTGTCACCAGAAGCGTTCATAGCATCTACTTTTTTAAGTAAGCTTTCATCAGCAAATGGTCCTTTTTTTAATGAACGTGCCATTTATTCAACCTCCTAATTATTTGATTGCACGACCGTCTCTTCTACGAACGATCATCTTGTTAGACTGTTTGTTCTTCTTTCTGGTCTTTAAGCCAAGTGCAGGTTTGCCCCATGGAGTACATGGTCCTGGACGTCCTACAGGTGCCTTACCTTCTCCACCACCGTGTGGATGGTCGTTAGGGTTCATAACAGATCCACGAACTGTTGGACGAATACCCATGTGACGCTTACGTCCGGCTTTACCAATATTTACGAGGTTGTGATCTCCGTTTCCAATTACACCGATTGTAGCACGGCACTGAATTGGAACCATTCTCATCTCTCCTGAAGGAAGACGAAGTGTAGCATATTTGCCTTCTTTAGCCATAAGCTGTGCGCTAAGTCCTGCTGAACGAACAAGCTGTCCGCCCTTTCCAGGAAGGAGCTCGATGTTGTGGATCTGTGTACCAACTGGGATATTCTCAAGTGGTAAGCAGTTTCCAACTCTAACCTCAGCCTGAGCACCGCTCATAACCTTCATTCCGTCTGTAAGTCCTGCCGGAGCAAGAATATATGATTTCTCACCATCTGCATAGCAGATAAGTGCGATGTTTGCTGTTCTGTTTGGATCGTACTCGATACCAATTACAGTTGCTGGAATACCGTCTTTCTTATTTCTCTTGAAATCGATAAGTCTGTATTTTCTTCTGTTTCCACCACCCTGGTGTCTAACTGTGATTTTACCCTGATTGTTACGACCAGCGTTCTTCTTTAAAGAAGTAACAAGTGACTTCTCAGGAGTTGTCTTTGTGATCTCTGAGAAATCTGAACCAGTCATATTTCTTCTGGAAGGTGTATATGGGTTATATGTCTTAATTCCCATTTTGTTTCTCCTTTCGATATGTTTTCATTATCGCGTCTTTTCTGACGCATATCATTCTGTGGTTCTGTTCGTTAAGCTCACAGAACGGCCTCGCACTAAATTCAAGCTGCGCTAACGCTTGCTTTCATTAAGTTGCTTTCGGCCTCGGCCTACAGTCCTGCGAATATCTCGATATCTTTGCTGTCTGCTGTAAGCTGTACGATAGCCTTCTTTGTCTTAGCAGTCTTTCCTGTTACCATTCCGCGACGCTTGTTCTTGCCATCGCAGTTCATTGTGTTAACCTTGGCAACCTTTGTTCCCTCGAACATTCTCTCTACTGCTTCTTTGATCATAGTCTTGTTTGCATCCGGATGAACAAGGAATGTGTATTTCTTCTCAGCCATTGCATTCATACTCTTCTCAGTTACTACTGGTTTGAGGATTACATCATAGTACTGTACGTTTGCCATTATGCATATACCTCCTCGATTGTTGCTACAGCAGCCTTTGTAACTACTACTGTGTCATATTTTAATACATCGAATACGTTAAGCTCGTTTGTCTGAGTTGTCTTAACTGTTGGGATGTTTGCTGCAGAAGCGATAACCTTCTCGTCCATATCGTTTAATATAACGAGTGCCTTCTCAACATTGAGGTTCTTTAATACTTCTACGAATTTCTTTGTCTTAATCTCATCAAGCTTAAGCTCATCTACTACAACGAACTTGTTCTCAACAACTCTTGATGTAAGTGCAGACTTAAGAGCTGCTCTCTTCTCTTTCTTGTTGAGCTTGAATGAGTAATCTCTAGGAGTAGGAGCGAATACAACTCCACCGCCTGTCCACTGTGGAGATCTTGTAGAACCCTGACGTGCATGTCCTGTTCCCTTCTGTCTCCATGGTTTTCTTCCGCCACCGCGAACTTCAGAACGTGTCTTAGCTTTCTGAGTTCCCTGACGTTTATTTGCAAGCTGCTGAAGAACAGCCATATGAACTAAATGCTCATTAATTTCTACGCCGAAAATGGAATCATTTAACTCGATCTTGTCGACTTCTTTGCCTTCGATGTTATATACAGCTACGTTAGCCATCGTAAAGTTCCTCCTTTCTTACTTTGCACTATTTACCAGATTTTGTAGTCTCTTTTACTGTAATGAGAGCTTTCTTAGCTCCTGGAACTGCGCCCTTGATTAACAGTAAGTTCTTGTCTGCGTCAACTCTTACAACCTCAAGATTCTGAGTTGTAACCTTTACGCTACCCATGTGTCCAGGCATTCCTTTTCCCTTGAATACCTTACTTGGTGAAGAACAAGCACCGTTAGAACCCTGATGACGATGGAATTTAGAACCATGAGCCATTGGTCCTCTGTGCTGACCTAATCTCTTGATAGCACCCTGGAAACCTTTACCTTTTGAAATAGCAGTTACATCAACCTTGTCACCCTCTGCGAAGATGTCAGCCTTGATCTCATCTGCTAAATTGTACTCATCTGCGTTTTCGAATTTGAACTCGCGAACGAATCTCTTTCCTGAAACACCTGCTTTTTTGA
Source organism: uncultured Lachnobacterium sp. (assembly GCA_900546625.1). Taxonomy (GTDB): domain Bacteria; phylum Bacillota; class Clostridia; order Lachnospirales; family Lachnospiraceae; genus Roseburia. The sequence continues at coordinate 87,896 of URDU01000007.1, forward strand.
AGTGTCCCATCTGAGCCTTGTTAACACCATGTCTGTGTGCTACGCTCTTTTTACCGTTGGCATCCTTCTCAACGACTTTCTCTTTCTTGTCGCCGAAACCAACCTGAACTGCGCTGTAACCGTCATTCTCAACAGTTTTGATCTGTGTTACAACACATGGACCAGCCTCTAATACAGTTACAGGTACTAATACTCCATCTGCATTGAAGATCTGTGTCATACCGATTTTTGTTGCTAAAATCGCTTTCTTCATTTCTTTACCTCCTGTTTTCTACAGCGGAACGCCTCTTGCCTGTCAACCCAGCCCGCGAAGAATTAGCCGGAACAAGTAGCGGAACCGTTCATCCTAGAGCAGCCTATTAGATCGTTATGCTTTCGCACTGTATCTTCTATATAAACCATTCGGGGATATACTAATTAATTGTTGAAGCTTATTTCTGCTTCATTTTGATATCAATGTAAACACCAGCTGGCATTTCAATCCTTGATAAAGACTCTGTTGTCTTCTGTGTTGGATTGATGATATCGATAAGTCTCTTATGAGTTCTCTGCTCGAACTGTTCACGAGAATCCTTATACTTGTGAGTAGCTCTAAGAATTGTAACTACTTCCTTCTTTGTTGGAAGAGGTACCGGTCCGCTCACCTGTGATCCATTCTTCTTTACAGTCTCGATGATTTTCTTTGCGCTTGAATCTACTAACTCGTGATCATACGCCTTGAGAGTAATTCTCATTACTTGACTTGCCATAAAAAAAGTCGCCTCCTTTTCGCACTTTTAACTTCAGTACGACAAGCGGTGACTGTACACATCTCCGTGTGTGTCCCGTGGACTTTCACACGTTGTTTCTACATATTGTAGACCATATCTGTTCTGTACAGTGACTTGCCGTCAGTTTCCTAACTTGACATTCGCTCCGCCGAATTCTCTGTCTCATGGACAGTAACTTCAAACTTCATAGCTATCATGCCACAGCAAGTGATATTATACATGACGTTTACAATAATTGCAATACCTTTTTCAAAAAAAATTTATTTTTTTATTTCAGATAATATTTCATTGAAAAATTACGCTTTTGCACGTATATTATATAGAAGATACTCGATTAATTCAAGCAACGTGTAGTTTATTTTCTGCACGCAGGTAAGAAAGGAATATAAACATATGTGGTTAGCAGATAGATGGAAGGATTATGAGGTAATTGACTGCTCATGCGGAGAAAAGCTTGAGCGCTGGGCTAAATATATTTTGCTGCGTCCCGATCCTCAGGTAATATGGGATACTCCAAAGACTAATAAGAACTGGAAAAAGCTGAACGGTCACTACCATAGAAGTAAGAAGGGTGGCGGTGAGTGGGAGTTTTTCGATCTGCCGCAGGAGTGGGCCATCAACTACTCTCTTCCTATTAATAAGGAGCTCACTTTTCACTTAAAGCCATTCAGCTTCAAGCACACCGGTCTGTTCCCTGAGCAGGCTGCCAACTGGGACTGGTTTTCAAAGAAAATTTATGATGCTAAAAAAAGCGGTCGTGATGTAAAGGTATTAAATCTCTTTGCATACACAGGCGGTGCCACTCTCGCTGCCGCAGCTGCCGGTGCCGCTGTCACACATGTGGATGCTTCAAAGGGCATGGTCACATGGGCTAGGGAAAACGCTGTAAGCAGTGGTCTTGGTGACGCACCTATCAGATGGCTTGTGGATGACTGCGTGAAGTTTGTCGAGCGCGAAATCCGCCGTGGCAATCATTATGATGCCATCATAATGGATCCTCCGTCATACGGCAGAGGCCCTAAGGGCGAAATATGGAAAATTGAGGAAAGCGTATATCCGCTTGTACAGCTTTGTGCAAAGCTCCTTACCGACAAGCCTCTTTTCTTCCTGATCAATTCCTATACAACAGGCCTGCAGCCTGCAGTGCTCACCTATATGATAAGCACCGCTCTTAAAAAGTTTGACGGTAAAGTAACTGCAAGTGAAATCGGTCTCCCGGTTTCTTCAAACGGCCTTGTGCTGCCTTGTGGTGCAAGCGGACGCTTTGAAGGAAGCTGCTAATTAATTCTAAAATAAAATCAGCCGCAGATTTTCATCAAAATAATGAAATCCTGCGGCTTTTTAGTGAATGCGATGAATATTACAATATTCTCTTTTTCTTCAATAAAATCAGTATCAGCACACATATGATGACCATAACACCTATTATAATCATAAATCCATGTGCTGTTGTCGCAAGCGGTACCCACTTTGAGCTGACATTCATACCATAGATTCCTGATATAACTGTCGGGATAGCCATGATAAGCGTGATGATAGTGAGCGACTTCATGACATTGTTAAGCCTGTTGTCAATGACAGTGCTCATAAGCTCTCTGGTACCATTTATGATATCCCTGTAAATTCCCGTCATCTCAATCGCCTGCTTATTCTCGACAATCACATCTCCGAGAAGCTCCTTGTCCTCCGGATACTGCTCAAGGCGCTTGTATCTGGTCAGTCTCTCTAACACAACTCCATTGGCACGAAGCGATGTGGCAAAGTATACGAGCGTGGATTCCAGCTCATGAAGCGCGATCAAATCGTCCTCCTCTGTATCCTCTCCGACTCTTTCCTCAATCTCTGTACGCATCTTGTCAATGATGCGCAGGTCATTCTGATACAGCACCGATATCCTGTAAAGTATCTGGTATACAAAGCGCATCTTTTTCTTAGTGGAAAATTCCTTTACGCGGTTATTTAAAAATACCTGCAGCACCGGTGTATCCTCTGTACAGACTGTGACTATCTCATCATCTGTGAGTATAATGCCAAGCGGGATTGTGGTATATGATTCCTTGTCATGCCTTGTCTCTATCGAAGGTATATCCACAAGAATCAGTGTATATCCGTCCTGCAGCTCTATACGGGAGCTCTCCTCCTCATCGAGTGCTGCAAGCACGTCCTCAATATCGACATTCAGCTCATCAGCTACCATCTGTCCCTCTGCTACAGAAGGATTGACCATCTGTATCCAGGTGCCTCCCTGCAGTGTGTCCAGCTCATGTATTAACTTGTCATCTGTCCTGTAAAACTTGACCATGGTGCCTCCCCGCGGCTTTTATGACATACATAATGCCACAAAATATTTTGACACTACTAATGCATTGCCTTTGAAATAAAATATATTATTTCTCAGAATATTTCTGACTCTGACTCTTTATAAGCTCTGCATCCTCAAAGTAATTTATCCTCATGGCGCGCTTAACCTCTGCCATTGTCTGTGCTGCTGCCTCTCTTGCTGTCTCGCTGCCCTTTTTAAGTATCTCGTATACAGCAGGAATATCCTTCTCGTACTCTGCTCTTCTCGCACGGATAGGTGAAAGCTCCTCCTGCATGATATTGTTGAGGAATTTCTTAATCTTCACATCGCCAAGACCGCCCCTTGTATAGTGATCCTTGAGCTCCTGAAGATTAGCATACTCCGGCAGATACTCCTCAAAATGCTCAGGCTTTGAAAAAGCATCAAGATATGTGAATACTGTATTGCCCTCCACATGTCCCGGATCTGAAATCTGGATATGTGTCGGATCTGTATACATGCTCATGATTTTCTTCTTGACATCTGCCTCTGTATCAGCCAGATAGATACAGTTGCCCAATGATTTGCTCATCTTCTGTCCGCCATCTGTGCCCGGAAGCCTGCAGCATGCCTCATTCTCAGGTAAAAGCACATCCGGCTCAACAAGCACCTCGTCGTAGATAGAATTGAACTTTCTGACAATCTCTCTGGTCTGCTCTATCATAGGAAGCTGATCCTCTCCCACCGGAACGGTTGTAGCCTTAAATGCTGTGATGTCTGCCGCCTGGCTGATTGGATAATTAAAAAAGCCAACTGGTATACTTGCCTCAAAGTTTCTGAGCTTTATCTCATTCTTTACTGTAGGGTTTCTCTGAAGTCTCGATACTGTAACGAGATTTGAGTAGAAAAATGTAAGCTCTGTGAGCTCCGGTATCTGTGACTGCACAAACAGTGTAGACTTGGCCGGGTCGAGTCCTGCTGAGAGATAATCAAGTGCTACCTCTATGATATTTTGTCTGATTTTCTCAGGGTTGTCAAAATTGTCTGTGAGTGCCTGTGCATCGGCAATCATGATAAATATTTTGTCATACTCTCCTGAATTCTGAAGCTCCACTCTTCTGCGAAGCGAGCCCACGTAATGGCCTATATGGAGTCTGCCTGTTGGTCTGTCTCCTGTTAAAATAATTTTTTCCATCTCTATTATTCCTCTGCTTTAATTCTATTATTACGATTGCAATGTAGGTTTATTCGCAAAACAATCTGTCTTAGCAATCGCCAGCTTTCTTTATTATAACACACTGACGTGTAAAAGCCTAGGAAAAAGACTCTCATTTTAATTATTTTATGATATCTGCATACTCTGCCTTTGCCGCCCTGCACAAATCATCCGGTGCCAGCGTAATCTGAAGCCCAAGACGGCCTCCGCTGACCGTGATTTTGTCCTGCTCCTTAGCTGCCTCATGGATAAATGTAGGATACTGCTTTTTCATGCCGATTGATGTACAGCCGCCCCTTATATAGCCTGTAACCTTTGTCAAATCCTTGAGATGCAGCATCTCTATGGACTTCTCACCTGCTGCCTTTGCGGCTTTTTTGAAATCAATTTCGTCATCTATCGGTACTACAAACACATAGTATCCACCGCTTTTGCCTACTGTCGTGATAGTCTTGTACATGCCTGCGTGGTCAAGCCCCAGCTTGTCTGCTATCTGAGCTGCATCCACAAAGTCATCGCACTCGTATGTGCGTGCCTCGTATGGAATCTTCATTGTTTCCAGTATTCTTATTGCGTTTGTCTTTGCTTCTTTTTTTCCCATTATACTATCTTTCCTCCAATAAACTTAAGATATATTCCATATCCAAGCTTCTTATATTTTTTTCAATATTTAGTATAAAGATGTGTTCCTTGTTATTATAATACAACGGAAATTTGATATCGTAAATACCTTATAAAGTATCTAAAAAGCCACGACACACTGAAATGTATGTCGCAGCTTTTTTATTCAACCACTATAGCTATTCACAAACACCTGCAATTAGAGAAACTAATATGTCATATCTTTATGCAATTGCCTCATTTTACTGATTGTCCGCACTCTTATCGGCATTTTTGTATGCTTCCTCAAAGAACTGCTCCTGCGAATCTATCGGCGTGCTGTTTATCTTTCTATCCACGTACTCACCATCAGCGCGAAGCTCCTTGCCCTTCTCATCATCTGTCATTATCGTGTCGAAGATATGGCGGATCTTGTCCTTAGCATGTGCATCGTATACAGGTGTCGCAACCTCCACACGTCTTACGGTATTTCTGGTCATAAAATCTGCTGATGCAATGTAAATCTTCTCATCATCGCCCACACCAAATCTGTATATACGTGAATGCTCAAGATATCTTCCTACAACACTTATTACAGTGATGTTTTCTGTGGCGCCCTCAACCTGAGGCTTCACACAACAGATTCCTCTGACAATAAGCTCTACCTTCACGCCTGCCTGTGATGCATCGATAAGCTTGTCTATAAGCACTTTGTCAGTGAGAGAGTTAATCTTAACTCCGATATATGCAGGTTTTCCTGCATTCTTCTTGGCAATCTGCTCATCAATCATGTCAACAATCCTGTTCTGTAAGCATTTTGGTGCAACAAGCAGATGCTTTACATCGCCGTCCGAAACAGTCTCGCCTCTCTGAAGTGCCATAAATACCCTTGATGCATCTGCTCCAATCTCCTGATTTGCAGTAATGAGGGACAAATCTGTGTAAAGACGCGAGGTCTTCTCATTGTAGTTTCCTGTACCAATCTGAGTGATGTACTCAAAGCCATCACCCTTTTTCTTTGTGATGAGGCAGAGCTTTGAGTGAACCTTGTAATCACCAAGTCCGTAAAGAATCTGACAGCCTGCGTCCTCAAGGCGGTGTGACATCTCTATGTTGTTAGCCTCGTCAAACCTCGCACGCAGCTCGACAAGCACTATAACCTCCTTGCCGTTTTCTGCGGCCTCTATAAGGGCATCGATAATCTGGCTCTTGTCTGCCACTCTGTAAAGTGTCATCTTGATAGAAACCACATCAGGGTCCTCTGCTGCATCGTTAAGCATCTTGATAAACGGCTTCATGCTCTCAAACGGATATGAAAGAAGCACGTCCTTTTTCTCAACCTGGCCGAGTATACTCTCCTTGAGTGAAAGCTCCGGTGTATCACGCGGAGCACGCTTCTCAAAGAAAAGCTCCTGCTTGTCGCGCAGATAGTGCTGAAGCTGGAATACAAACGACATATCAAGCGGTGTCTTTACGCTGATAAAATGCTTCTTGCCAATCTCAAGGAAGCTTGAAAGCTCATCAATCGCCTTGCGGTTGATTTTTCTTGAAAGCTCGACTCTTACAGGGTCAAGGCGCACTCTCTTCTTGATGAGCTCCTCCATCATGTTACGGTAATCCATATCCTCATCATACATGCTCTGCGCATCGATATCCGCATTACGTGTCACACGCATGATAGATTTCTCACGAATTACATACTTTGGATAGAGCTTGGATACAAAGTGTAAAATAAGCTCCTCTGACAGCATAAATGTGCCCGGTCTTGTTGGTATCTCGATCAGACGCTTGAATACGCTGTTTGAGCACGGCACTATACCGGTCTTTTTCTTTCCCTTCTGTGTAGTTAAAAGCACTACCGCATAGAGCTGTTTATTTGCAAGGAATGGGAACGGCTGCTGCTTTCCTATAATCATCGGAGAGAGGAAAGGTGCAATGTGTGCATCAAAATATGCCTCCAGCAAATCGCCCTCATCCTTTGACAGCTTGTTGAAATTGATTATGCGCACGCCCTTTGGCTCAAGCTCGCCCATAAGCTGCTCGTAAATCCTTGCTTTTTTCTTCTCAAGCTCGCATACTCTGTCAAGGATTGCCGATACCTGCTCCTCACTCGACATCTTTGTCTTGTTCTCGAAAATCTTTTCCTTTGAATTCATCTGCATCATGAGTGATCCCACTCTTACCATGAAAAACTCATCCAGATTTGTCTGGTAGATTGATGCAAAGGTCAGTCTCTCCGCAAGCGGTACTCTTGGATTGCCCGCCTCATTTAATACTCGCTCATTAAACTGTAACCATGACAGCTCTCTGTTTGTGTAAACTTCTTCCAGTTTTTTCATCTGCATATATGCTCCTATTCTATATGATATATTTTCATTCGCGTTCGCGTCCTTTGGGTTCATTTTATTTTGTGCCCGCTGTATTTCAAGCTGTCTCGCACGCTCTATCAGCTTGTCCTCCCGGCGCCGCCTTCTGTCTGCCAGATTAAGCTTATTTTCCACACCGACAAGCAGCCCGGCAAGTGCCTTCAAAACTCTTTCCCTATGCAATACTTACCTCTCCGTTGTCATCATCATCTATGAAAAATGACTGCATAGTCACATTATCGTTGGCGGCCTCCACGAGATTCACACAGCTGTTTCCGATTCGGTCTATATTGTGAAGCACCTCGTTGTACTGAGCTGTAAGCTTTGAATCACATTTGCCCTTTCCGACACGGTTGATATGGTTTTTACGCAGCTTCTCATCAAGCGCCATAACCTCATCCTTCTGTTTCTGAAGAACCTCAATATCCATGCTTCCATCACCTGAAATTGCTCTTATTGAAGCAGTATATATCTCATGAATCTGCGCCATCGCCTTTCTCAGTTCTTTTAATGCATCCTTTGAATATTTGTGCTTGCTCTTATTTTCCACAGATATGGTATTGACTATTTCGTTTAATAATATTCCAATTCTTTCTATATCGCACAGTACATAAAGCACTCCTGCACTCTGTGAGGCCTGCTCCTCTGTCAGTACACCCTCTGAGTACATGGAAGCCAGATAGTCGTTTATTGACACATAAAGCTTCTGTAATGTCTGTGCACTCTCTTCAAGTTCATTTTCGATATTTTTGCCGTTTTTGTCAATACATTCATGCAAATTTACAAACATTTCTTCAACAATGTCAGCACATCTTAGTGTTTCCTTTGCAACAAGCTGCATTGCAGCCACCGGCTGACCGATGAGCTTGGTATCGAGATACATTGGCTGCCCCATTGCAATCTCTGTAACACCGTTTTTTTCCGGCACAAGCTTCATAACTATCTTTACCATTACAGGGATAAGCGGTATCCAGACAAGCGTCATTGTCAGGTTAAAGCCTGTATGTGCATTTGCAATCTGTCTTGATATGACATCCACCTCATTTCCCTTTGGTGAAATAAACTGTATCAGTGCAGCATATGGTTTCACAAGAAAAAGGAATAAAATTGCTCCCGATATATTGAATACACAGTGTGCAAAGGCTGTTCTTCTGGCATCCTTTGACTGTCCGATCGACGCAAGCACTGCCGTAATTGTAGTTCCGATATTGTCACCGAGGAGAATCGGGATAGCTCCTGCCAGTCCTATTATGCTTGTCACACCGTCAGGTCCTGCCTGAGATGCAAAGTTCTGCAATACTGCGATTGTTGCACTTGAGCTCTGCACCACAAGTGTCATGAGTGCTCCAACTGCAACACCCAGTATAGGAATATGTGCTACCTTTCCAATCATATCTACAAAAAACGGGCTTGAAGCAAGCGGCTTCATAACACTTCCCATAGTCTCAATTCCCAGGAATAAAAGACCAAATGCAAATATTGTCTGTCCGATATTTTTTACTTTTTCCTTTTTACATACAAAGCTTAATATGAAGCCTGCAAATATTATCAGATAAATATAGTCAGATATCTTAAATGCGATAATCTGTGCTGTCATCGTCGTACCGATGTTGGCACCTAAGATGATTGAAATTGCCTGCGGTAAGCTCATAAGTCCTGCACTGACAAAGCCGATTACCATGACTGTTGTAGCACTGCTGCTCTGAAGCACTGCTGTAGTAAGCGCTCCTGCAAGCACTCCAAGCACCGGGTTTTTGGTAAGCATCGCAAGAATTGCCTTCATCTTCTCTCCTGCTGCCTTCTGCAGGCATTCGCTCATCATGTTCATGCCGTATATAAATACTGCCAGGCCTCCCAACAGGCCAAATATAATTTTTACTGTTTCATTCATCTACTTATCCTCCGCTTTGCCGTTTAGCTGTGCCCATTCGGTTAACTTTCCTGTGTAAATCTCTCCAAGCTGCTCTATCGAAATCCTCTCAATCGGATTTTCCTTATTTACAATCACATGTACCTCATCCTTCGCAATCTCAACCTTCGTGAGAAGCTCATTCTCATATGATTTAAGCTCACGCGATGACATTCCGATGTCATATGTTCCCTCCATCGCCCCTGTCAGTCCGTTGCCTGAATCAGTCTCTGTAACTGTAATTTTAGCATTTGGATTTATCTCCATATATTTGTCGGCAAGCTCCTTTACAAGCGGTGCCGCTGATGTAGAACCGCCAATCTTAATCTCTCCACCGGCCTTGTCTGACAGAAATGAGCCCGGCTTCGCAACTGCAGTATACTTCTCACTGACCACTTCCTGTCCCTGCGTTGATATGTAACGCACGAAGTCATCCTCAACATTGCTTAGTTCTCCCTTGTAAGCCAGATAAAATGACCTTGTAAGATCGTTGCCATATATGGTGACTGTCTTTACCTTGTTCTCATCAAGCTCCACACCCGATGACACATATGCGATAGCATTTTTATCCTCTGCAGTCTTTTCATATGCTGTTTCATTGCTATCTGCTACAATGCTTTGGTCTGTAGTTTTATCCTTTCCAGTTGTCTCATCCAAAATCCCTGTCTTATCTACAAAGACATTTCTCGTTCCGGATTCCTCTTCTCGCGAAACAACCTCAATTTTACCCAACGAATTAAGGCCATCCACATGGGTAGTTTGTACCTCTTGTGAACAGCCTGTTATCATTGTTGCCATCATTCCTATGACGACCGCTTTCTTTAGTAATTTCTTTTTCAACATGATCTCTCCATTAGCATGATAAATGATTAAAATTAATCAATAACTATTCAACAAGTTAATAATATCAAGCTAATGTAAAGTCCAAAACGCAGTTATGTAAAATTAAGGTAAAAATTTTACAATTCTTTACTCAACTTTACATAAATTAAATTTCTATGCATTTTTATATGTTTTCTAGGCATTTTTTACTATTTCTACGGCAATATCCGGATAATTTGTGATAATTGCATCAGCTTCTGCCTTGACAAGTGCCTTCATCTCATGCTTTTCATTTACAGTCCAGACATGAGCTCTAAGGCCTCTTCCATGAGCCTTGTCGATGTAGTTTTCATCCTGCATATGGTAGGTTGCCGGATGAAGTGCATCCACATGAAGCTCACTGGCATACTCTGCCGCATTTACTATAATATCAGAAAAAAGCAGTCCGCACCTCATATCAGGGCAAAGCTTTTTCATACGCACGATCGACTCGTGATTGAACGATGAACACCAGATTCTGTCAAGCATATCATACTCTTCCACAAGTGCCAGCACCTTTTTCTCCAGATTTTTATACTGCACGATACCGTTTTTGAGCTCGATATTTATGGTCATCTCTGTGTTTTTGAGCAAATCAAACACCTCATCGAGTGTTGGAATACGTGTCTTCTTGTCATAGGACGGCATGTGCTTTGACACATTGAGGCGCTTTAACTCCTTTAGTGTATAGTCCTTTACAAAGCCCTTCTCACCACTCACTCTGTCCACAGTCTCATCGTGTATGACCACGAGCTCTCCATCCTTTGTAAGCTGTACATCAAGCTCCACACCGTTAGCCTTCATCTTTTCTGCCTTCTTGAATGCCTCAAGTGTGTTTTCCGGTGCATATCCGGATGCTCCTCTGTGTGCCCAGACCTTTGTTCCCTCTGTGTTTATCATGCTTTAAGCCTTCTTTCGTTTCTTTTTGTTTTTATTTTAGTTACTTTTCATACCCCGGTGCATCATAACTGTCTGCAAGCCTTAAAAATACAAATCCCACTGCAAAGAATATCGCCATAGTTGCAACCGCCACATTTATCGTGCCGCCTGCAAGCTTTACTGCCGCTATGACAAGCGAGCCTAAAAACGAAGCTCCCTTTGCAAAAATATCATAGATTCCAAAATATTCTCCCGAATTTTCCGGTGGAATAATCTTTGAAAAATATGAGCGTGACAGCGCCTGCAATGAGCCCTGGAAGCAGCCCACGCCAAATGCCATGATTCCGAAGCCAATCAGATCATGCAGCGTGAGTGCATACAGACAAACCGCAAAATATCCCGCAATGCAGACATACAAAAGTGTTGTAGTTTTGTATTTCTGTGACAGTCTTCCAAAAACAAGCGAACCGATGCAAGCCACTACCTGTGTGAAAAGTAAAAACACTACCTGTCCCACTGAATCAAGCTTCAAATCAGTTCCTATGTTTATACAATTATCTATTATAGTACCTACACCATCTATGTAAAGGAAAAAAGCAATCAAAAACAGACCTACTTTTTTATCTTTTGTAGCAATTTTTTTGATTGTTCCGAATATCTGTGCAAATGCGCCGGCTATGAGTCTGAGAACTCCCGGATTTTTGCTTTTCGCTTCTGCAGCTTCCGATACATAATTCACCTGTTTATAGCTCTTAAGCAGCGGAACTGTAACAACTAGCCACCATATTCCGGTAACTGCAAAGCCTATTATCATCGACAGGCGGTTTGATATATATCCAAGCATATCAGGTCCACAGATATACGCTGCAAGCGAAACGAGAAACGGCACACATGAGCCCAGATATCCCCAGGCATAGCCGTAGGAGGACACCTCGTCCATTCTATCCTTTGTCGTCACATCGACAAGCATCGAGTCATAAAACACCAGCGATGCATTGTAAAATATCTTTGTAAGCACATATATAACAAGAAACAGTACCCACGTAGGTGTAAAACCGTTAAGTATACATGCCGACACTCCTACAACTACTGTCGTTGAAAAAATGGCCTTTTTGATAAGCATATGGTCAGCTATCGCGCCACATACAGGTCCGATAAGTGCTGATACAACCGTCATCACAGCTATCGCCACCGCATAATACGCAGTCGCCCTGTCAGATGAAATCTGCCCTACACCATCTCCCACGGCAAGGCTTTTGTACCATATCGGTATGAGTGCACACGCAAGCAGTGTGTATGCGGAATTTCCCACGTCATATAATACCCATGAGAGCTCCTTTGACGAGAGCTTTTTGCTTTTCTTTTGTGTATTGTCTTCTTTTGATTTCATAAATTATACCTTCCCTGTTTATATGTCCCAGACTATGATTTTATTTTAAATATGTAAAAACCGCTACCGTCCATTTGTAAAGTTTATGTAAACAATCCGAACAATATTAAGTCAGCGACTCTTTCGCAATATCCACATAATGCATGGCGTTTCGATGATTCTCCTCTATCTCCTCAGCACTCAGTGACCTGACTACCTTTGCCGGAGAGCCAAATGCAAGGCTTCCATCAGGAATCTCGGTGCCCTGAGTGACAAGGGCTCCCGCACCTATTATACAGTTTTTACCAATCCTTGCGCCATTTAGCACGATGGCTCCCATGCCGATGAGTGTATTATCACCTATAGTACACCCGTGAACAATCGCGCTATGTCCTATTGTCACATTATCACCGATTCTGACACTGTGGCTTAAGTCCACATGTACCACCGCATTGTCCTGTATATTCGAATTTCTGCCTATTTCTATCGGTTCTGAATCGCCTCTTACAGTTGCATTATACCATACGCTTGCTCCGTCAGCCATTGTCACCTGCCCCTTAACAACGGCGCCTTCTGCTATATAATATGCCATATCTATCCCTCCATCAATTTCAGATAATCGCCCTTGTCTATATGCATCATCGAAATCTGATTATTGTGCCGCCTGAAGCCATAGACACAGTCCACATTTCGGATAAGCGACTGCAGACGCTCATCCGGCACACAGACAATCAGCTGCAAATCCATCTTTCTTGCATACTTAAGGCACACCGCACTTCGCTCCTGATCCATCTTGGAAAAAGCCTCATCCAAAAGCACCAGCTTAATCTTTGAATCACGATTGCTCTGCTGCATGTAAAGCATCGCAAAGCCCGCAAGAAGCGCAACATACTTAGGGTTTTGTCCCTCTCCGCCCGAATCACGTCCTGCCATGTCATCTACAAAGTTTTCCCTTATAACCTGACCATTTTCGTCCGTAACCTGCTCATACATGCTGAATGACAGATAATTGCGGTAATCCGCATACTGCTCCATTTCCTTACGCTTCTGCATTCGCAGATGCTCATCCTCATCCCTTGGCAGCATGAACTTGTCTGTCAAAAATTTAATTTTCTGCTCATATTTCTTATAAAAATCATCCTCACCAAAGCTTATCTGTCCAGCTATTCCGCCATTATCCGGATTTTTACTGTCCAGTTCTTCCGCCATAAGCATATCATAGAACTGACCGTTTTCGTTCTTTGCCGGCTCTATCTTAATCTGATAGGTACTGTCTGAGAAATTAGTCTCCCTAAGAAGCCTGTTTATCTCATAGGCATGGCGCTTTGCAGCATTGATATCACCGTGGATTTTACCGATGACATTCTCTCTGAGACTTTTGTAGATCACCTTGCACTGCTCCTCAAACTCACTCTCATATTCCGACTCATAATCCTTCTCGTACTTCTCCAGCAGCTCCTCATATGCCTTATTTGACTTCTCGGCTCCGCTTAACTGACCTGACGGAAACTCCTTTATATACCTGTAGCGGGCAGTCTGCAACGTCTCCACACACGACTGCTGCCTGCCACCATTTCCGTCTGCGCCTTGCAGCTCAATAAGCTTCTCACGCTGTTTGCTCTTGACCGATGCTCCTGAGCTATGCTGCAGCATATCCTGCACCTGCTTCTCAAGCTCCTCTCTGGCAACATAGCCCTGCAACATATCATCCAGCTGTGCTCTTCGCTGTTCGTTTGCACCTATGATTTTCTCATGCTGGCTTATCTTTTCATTTATCTGCTGCTGATTCAGTGAAAAAGCACTCTTAAGTGCATCGATGTTTTTCTCAAGAAGCCTCTTTTTCTCCTTTAGCTCCTTGTACTGCCCATTCTCCATCGTCCTAATAATCTCTTCGAGCTCATTTTTCTGCGAATTAACTGCTTTAAGCTCATCTGACGCCTCAGAAAGGCCCACAAAATACCCCGGCTCCCCCTTTAAGCACTCAAAATCTCTCTGTGCCTTGAGACTTGAAATAATACCCATAAGCTGTATCTGGTTCTTCTCAAGCCTCTCCACATCTGCCTCATACTCGGCAAGTCTTGCCTTGGATACCCTGCCTCCGATGCAGGCATTTGTAGTATAATCGCGCTTCTTCAGATGTCTGAAAATAAAGTTGCTGTATGAGTAGCAGTCCGGTGTAACTCCATCTCGTACCTGCTCAAGCTCGTCAACACTCCTGCACTTTATAATATGTCCCAGATATCTTTTCAGGCAGACATCTACATACTTTTCCTTTGTATCCACTGCCTCATAAAGCGAACCATCCATGGCCTTTGGTTCGCTGTCCATGATAGCCTTGGAATTTATGAGGTCGACATCCTCAAACTGCTTCATGTCCCTGAAAATAACAGCAGCAGTATGCGCATAACGCGGCTCTGTGATAAGTGAGAACTTGAGCCTGCCCATACGTCCTTCTATGGCATTCTTCCATTCCTCGTCCTGTACGTCAAACATATCCGCAAATACCTGTACCTTCACAGGCTCGCCAAATCTATCACTTAAGTCTCTCTGCAGCGCAGCTCTTGCCGAACGCAGGCTCTCACTGTACGACTTGCGGTTGTTCTTCATATCATCGACCAGACGTTTTTTCTCTTTAAGCTCTTTTGTTATCTCATTTTTCTGCGAAGTATTGTCCTCGAGCTCATCCTCGATATCCTTCTTTATAGACTCAAGCTTTAGATGAAGCTCCTGACATTTTGCCTTAGTGACATCGCCATCCACAATCTCTTCAATGAGGTTTAAAACTGCATTGCTCACATAATCTGTGATGACCTCATCCTCATCCCAGGCCTTTAGTCCGTTTGTGATTTTAATCCACTGACGGCTGTTGTCGGTAAGCATGAGACTTCTCTTCTCAAGCTCCCTAAGCTGATCTTTTTTGCTTCCTAAGTCGCTCGATTTCAAATCCGCACATACCTGGATATACTCCTGCTGCACATCTGCCTGCTGCCCGGCTATATCATCTGCCTTTTCTGAAAGCCTGTCCTGTTCTTCTTCAATACGCTTTTTATCATCCTCAGCTGCCTGAATCTTTGCACGCATATCCTCGATATCTATGCACCTGATCATTGTCTCTGCCATGACAATATCGCTTTGGATATTCAAAAGCTCCTGTCCCGACTCCTTTATTTCCTTAAGAAGCTCAATACGCTTGCGCGTATCCTCTATTTTTTCCCTGATTTGTCTGTATGCATCGAGCTGCTCACTGATAGTCTCTATCGTGCCCGAGTCACTCTTTGGAAACATATAATCACGTATAAACTGACCTGTTCCATTTGTCATTCTGAGTGCAATAGCACTTTTTTCCATTGTGATAAAACGATTCGGGTCAATATATCCTAAAATCACATCATATAATGTGCCAAGGTATGCCTCCTTCGATGCGTAAATACGGTTTACATCCCCTCTGGCGCGTCTGTCAGCTGACTGTGAGCGAGTATTTACAAGCTTTTTAATATCATTATTTGAATAGCAAAAGCCGTCCGATGTCACATATGAAGGCTCCGGCATCCTGCCCGAATGACTGAAGTACACAAATCTCTTAATCTCAGAATCGTTTTTTCGTACCTCAAATGCTATTCCTATACATGTAAACGTATGACTGCCTGTATCCTCTATCTCAAGCGCTATGACCGAACAAAAATCACAGTCGCCACGATTTGCGGAGCCATCCTTCTGCTCACCCCTCAAATAGCTCAGAACACTTCTCCTGTTTTTTGCATCATCAGCAGCCTTATTCAAGAATGTGGGACTGAAGCTGCCATAGAGGATTACCTGAATCGCATCCATGACGGTTGATTTTCCCGAGCCACTCTTACCACTGAACAAATTGACATACTCATTAAATTGCAAAACCTTGTGATTTATTCCGCCCCAGTTGTTTAGACACATTCTGGTAAATATCTTCTTAGACTGACTCAATTGGTAACTCCTCCATTTCACTGTTCTTGGCAAATTCATGGGTATGGTTTACAGAACTGCCTTCTGTATTCAATCCGTCAGCTTCAAGTGTTACAGCCGACTCGTTATCATACTTAATCAGCTCCACCTCATCACTGTACATGCGCACAAGCTCATTTATATCCACGGCTGAGCAGAATATATTTACTGTGCCATAAATATAGATTGGTGTGTTGTCCTCCAGGTTTGCAATAGCCCCCGGCAGTTCAATCATCTGATGTGTTTTCATAAGCAAAAGAGCGTCTGACCATTCCTGATTATTGAGCTTTCTGGTAATCAGATTTGTATTTCTGCCATACTCACGAATCTCTGCCAGATTCGTTGTTGTCGCATTAAGCCCCTCGCCCATGATTTTATCCCTGTATATAATCTTCATTATAATGACAATCCTTGCAGTCAGAAGAGTCATCTTCTCGAGCATGACACCATCACCCGTTATCCTGAAAAGATGCTCCTGCTGGTCATGAACCAGCTCACAGTCAAGCACAGCCAAATAATCAGAGATAAACTCTCTGTTTCTAAGACACACCTGATACCTTGGATTGTCTCTTTGAATCAATGTAACGGGGTCACACTTCATTTGCAAAATACAGGTCTGCCTCAACAGATCCTGAATAGTTTTTCTAATATTTTCTGCCTCATTTGGCGAAACATTCTCCATATATTCAAACATACATTGCTCTCTTTTCTATGCTTCTCGTTTAGAGTCCGATTTGGATATTACAAGCCTTGAGTAGCTTACACCATCATTCTTTGTTATCTCTCCATCCAGACTCACCGTATCCTCACCCATGCGCTCATTGGTCTCCTCCTGCCATAAAAACAGAAGCTTTTCCAGATCCTCCATGGATTCTACAGTCTGTTCATCTGTCACAAACATGCCATCACGCATATTTTTATCTCTGAAGCTTTGAAGCTCCTTTTTTGTATACAATGGCTTTGGCACAAAATCAGCCATATCATCTTCGCCTGCCGAAGCATCGTCAATAACAAACGGAACAAACTCACTTCTTCCACGCTCCCGTCTCCCCGGAAAACTGTCATCGGTTACATTGTAAAACTGTCTGGTGAACTTCATTCTATCGCGAAGCTCCCCAAGTATCTCATCTGTTTTATCACTCTTATCTATCAGGTTAATGAGCTTGACTATATTATCCTCGTCATCTGCGCCCTCCTGCAGGATATAGTGTATCCTTGCAAGCGCCCTCTTTGCAAAAATCGTCTTCTGCTCAATAAGCTTGTTGTACTTTCTCTCAATCAGGTCAAACTCATGCTCCACCTTATATACAAGCTCACTTGCCTTATCGCAGTACTCCACGCTGTACTCATAGCGTTTTCTCTCAAATGTACCGGGTGTAGTCTGCTTAAGAATCCCCTCAAGCTCAGCCCTTCTGTCATCATTCTGATTGAGGATTTTGCTGATAAGCTCCTTTACAGCCTCCTTGTATCGATAGAAGCTATCCGTGGTCGTAAGGATTGCATAACGTCTGCTGTCACTGTTGTTGATTTCCTTAATCAGCACCTTCTGTATACCGATAAAATCCTTCATGCGTGACAGCTCATCAAAATATGCCCTCATGCCATCCTGCATATTTGATAAAAGCTGGCCAAGATTTTTTGACGTATACAGCGCATTTTTCAAAATATCATTGTTTTTTTCCGGGTCTGAAAAATACGTAAAAAGCGAGCTGTAAACAGCCAGAATACTCTCACGTTCCCTGCTGTCATCATCCACCAGGAGCTTTTTAAACAGCTCTGCATACATCTGGCTGTACTGAGGAAATGCAATCACATATGTGTTGAGCTTTTCATCAAAATCACTCCTGATCCAGCCCCACTTTATAAGCCTGCCCAGTATGGCAGATGGTGTCAAGGTGTATGCGAAGCTGGTCTGGTCATATATATCGCCAATTTCGGAATCAAGATTATCTTCATCATGATTATCCATGCTGCCATTATCTTCATCACTCTCTTCTTCAGTATAATCAGTCTGCCATACAATGCCTGTTTTTGATATGGTATCCGCTATGATTATCTGACACTCTTCCCGTGTCAGCCCAAGTGATGCATAGACCTCGTTATTCTCCTCATATAACGCAACAACTATCTGCATGTATGCATCCATATTTTTCGTGCGAAATAAACTATAAAATTCTTTTGGTATTCTATCTTTTAACGTCATACTCATATAATAACATATCCCCACGTTTTTCGCCATATACATGGAAATAAACGTGGGGATATTAATACCCTTAATTCTATTTAATACAATTAATATATCTGCTTACTGCTCAGCAACTCTCAGATGACGGATAAGCTCATTTAAGCTCTCTGCCTCACTGCTCATCTCCTGACTTGCAGCTGCGCACTCCTGTGAAGAAGCTGAATTAGTCTGAACTACATCGTTGATCTGCTCTACACCATTATTAATCTGCTTGATAGCATCTGTCTGTGTCTCAAGTGTCTCTGCGATTCCATTAACCTCATCTGTGATAGTCTTGGAATTGCCGGCAACCTCCTCAAGCTGCGATGCTGTCTTGCCTGCAATAACCATTCCTTTTTCAACAGCCTTGACTGAAGACTCGATAAGAGCTGCTGACTCCTTAGCCGCATTTGCACTCTGCTCAGCAAGTACAGTAACCTGGTCTGCAACAACTGCAAAGCCTTTTCCTGCCTCTCCTGCTCTGGCAGCCTCGATAGAAGCATTGAGTGCAAGAAGGTTTGTCTGTGATGCAATCTCATTGATTGTTGCGATGATTTTACCGATTTCCTGAGATGCCTCATTGATTTCATTCATGGATGTAACCATCTCGTGCATCTGTCCGTTGCTATCCATAATCTCAGTTCCGAGTCCGTCAACCTTCTGGCTGATTTCCTTTGCATGCTCTGCATTTTCAGCTACCTGATCCGCTACAGAAGCAAGTGTGGCTGTAAGTTCCTCAACAACAGCGGCCTGGTCTGTTGCGCCCTGTGCCAGATCACTTGAGCTGGCAGCTACCTGCTCAGCACCATTTGAAACCTCATTTGCCGCTCGCTGGATACCACTTACTGTATCTGACATGCTCTCCTCGAAAGCAACGATTGATTCCTTAATTCCTACAAAATCACCCTTCCACTCAACCTGTGGCTTAAAGCTGAAATTGCCATCAGCAAACTGTCTCATTGTCTGGTCAATATCATCAATATATGAGCCAAGTGTCCTGATAGACTTTCTAAGGTCATGTGCAAGCTTGCCAATCTCATCATCTGAATGATACTCCAGATTGCTGTGAAGATTTCCATTAACAAGCTCCTCTGCCACTACCTCAATCTGCTGTAATGGCTCAAGCACAGAATCAATAACCTGATTACTGATTTTTTTGGCAATCATTGTGGCTACAATTCCAACTATTATTACATTAGCCAGTCCTATAATCAGGAAAAACATAGCAACTGTTCCTGACTCGGCACCAAAGATATTAGCCTTTGCACCAAAATAAACAAGTAAAATTGCTACAATTGATATACCTCCTGATACAAGCAGCATATCCAATACTTTCTTATAGCCATATTTCAGTCTCTGCTGAAGTGGCATTTCCATTATTTTGCTTTTAGATTCCTCACCCATATGTAATTCTCCCTTTCTTATTTAGGTTTCGTTCTATACAGTAAGATTATTATATCATTACCATAGTACTATTTCAATGATAATTTGACAATATTCGTCATTTTTGACATATCGCCTAATTTCGGAAATGATTTATAGTCAAATACACTAATTTCCCGCTTATTACACCTCGAAATCCATACATGCCCTATTTGCAGTAAACGGTCTCACCCTGGTATCTGCCACTGCAACATGCTTAGGATTCTTTGCATACGCTGCAAGTGCATCAGCATCTTCAAATGTAGTATCAAGCATCACATCTACGGTAGATGTCGGAAGATAATCTGTGCGTACTGAAATATCAAGCATGCCCGGAATCTGTCCCTTAAGCCCCTCTAAACCTTCCTTTATGCCGGCACGTATTTCCTTCTTCTGTGCCTCTGTGTACTCATCCTTGAGTGTCCATAAAATAATGTGTTTAACCATTGTGTGCCTCCTGAGTTTATCCAAGTTTAAATTTGATAGTAACTATAGGTCTCACCCGCTTTTTTGTTCTCTGCGGTTCTGAATAGTTACGATTTTAAATTTAACATTAGATTAAATTGTAATTTACATTTTTAGATTAGTATAGCATTAATATTATGAAATGTCACTTCATATTTGATTGATTAAAATGTTCCAAAAATGTTTGATTACGCTATTTGACTTGATTATTTAACTTGATTATTTAGCTTGCTTCTTTGCGTCTTTATAATTCAAAATTGGGCCATTTTAGATTCAATAGTACTCAGACTTTAGTTTATTAAAGTACAAATCAGTAAAAAAGGCTTCCGAGAAAAATCTCGAAAGCCTTAATTTTATTGCATATTTAAATAATCAGTTATGATTACTCGATAACTGTAGCAACACGTCCAGATCCTACTGTACGTCCACCCTCACGATACTTTAATATCATTTTACCTCATATTTTTTATGGTTTTCTCTCCAAAATACAGTGAAAAACGACTGATTTGTACTATTTATTTTTATTTGCCTGATTTCTTGGCACCGTTTTGGCACCAGAAGCCTCAGTCAAAAAGCTTCTCTTCTGCTGTTTATACTCTTCTCTATCAGCTTTAATTTATAGCCAAAAAGCAGCCAGTTTTTCATATAAATAATTTCTAATAACTTTTATCGCCTTTCTTCAAAGGAGAAAACGTAATCTTATTTGCCAAAAGAAAAAGAATTATTATTACAATACCAAATCCCACAAAAAGTGAACTTGTATCAACAACAGTAACTTTGTATATAATACTAATCACAAAAGATACCACTGGCGCGCATGCGTATGTAAGTGAAAATCGAATTGCAGAAACACGTCCTATATATTCTTTAGTAACTTCTTTTACAAATTTCACTTGTACATAAGTAATCATTAATCCCAATGCTGCACCAATTATTATCGAACCGATTAGCAACAGTAATTTTTGAGTTATAGGATTTGCAATATATTTTGAAACAAATGCAATAAAAACATAGTATACACCTAAAACAATTCCACAAAATGTAACAAGTGTATTATTTTTTTTCTCCTCTTTCATTTTTGCAAAAGTCAATGATCCCAAAATAGTACCAATAGTTACGCTTACACTTAGTAATGAAACAATTTTGGCATCTCCACTAAACATTTCTCTTGCAATCGGAGCGAGCAGTGCATCAAATGGAACCACTGCTGAATTAATTAGAATACATAAAAAACATAGTTTTAATAGCTTCTTATGGTCAAATACATAACTAAATCCATCTCTAAGCGAAATTAAATATTCTCTGCCAATTATTCGGTTTGTCTTCTTTTCTTCTTGAACAGAAAATTCTATTTTTACTATAAGCAACGCTGATATTAAAAATATCAAAGCATCTATCGCTAAAGAAATACCTATTCCAAATGAACTAATCACTATGCCTGACAAGCCAGTTCCAACTAATACTGCTATTTTGGTACAAGACACATTGACACTTACACCTTTATCATAATGTTCATTAGGAAGTACATGCTGAATAACTGCTACCCCTGCTGACATATGAAATGCTTCTATTAATGAAATGGATATTGTCATAAAAACCAATATTAATGGTGAAAGCATGTTTTGTGTATATACATATAATATATACAAAACTAACAGAACTCGAGCTATATCTGAAAGTACTAACACTTTCTTTTTATTCATATTCTCGACTAATGGACCTATAAATGGTTGAATAATTACAGAAGTAGCTTGATTAATACCAAAAATAATCGCAGACCACCCTGCACTATTTGTAAGTAAATATACCAACCATGTAAAAAGTATTGTATCTAATGAATCACCACAGCGGTTAATAATATTAGAAGTCAGCAGATAAACATAATTGTGGTTATGATATAACTCATGTTTATTCATATTTGTTACCTCTCTAATCATAATTTAGATTGTTTAATTTCGCAAGCTATCTTATAAAGATCCTGATGTTTTAAAGCCGCTGCTTTTTCTATAACATTATCAATTTCTGATATATCATTAAGTGATTCCAAATATTTTTTCCATTTTTTCATTTCAACATTATATGCACAGTATCTATTTTCACTTTCAAATGAGCCGTTAATGCAATAACGACTATTACTACATCCTCCTAAGCATCGTTCTGTATAACGACATTCTCTGCAAAATCCTTTTAACTTACTACTATCAAAATTTCTATTCCACTTAAAAGAGTCCGGACTTTCCCAAATCGACTTTAAAGATTTTTCACGAATATTTCCCGCTACTAATGTTTTATCTCTAATAGAAGTACAAGCAACAATATCTCCATTATGCAGAATACCAATTACATGCTTTCCTGCTCCACAACCTGTCCAAGACCAATTATCATTAAGAAAATTCTCATTTACTTTTATATCTTTATTGCTATAATAACCTATGCAATCTGCCAAAACAATTAATAATTGATATAGTTCTTCCAATTCACATATATTTTCTTTATTTATTGAAGTTATTACTGATGTCGAAATATTATTTTTTCTTAATTCTTTCAATGCTTTAATACTTTTATTGAATGATCCCGATCTCCGTATAAAATCGTGAGTTTTTTCAAGACCATCAATACTTAAACAGACACTTCTAATTCCTGATGTTATCGCATTATGAATAAAGTTTTCATCAATCAACCAACCATTTGTAATAATACTTGTTATTATGCCATTATCTATTAATCTTTTCGCAATAATATGCCAGTCACTACGTGTCGTAGGTTCCCCTCCAGATAATGTAATAACTTTTAATCCCAAATCTTTTAATTGGTCACACACCTCAAGAGCTTCTGATGTATTCAACTCATCGGGTAGCGCTTCTGCACAACTTGAACCGCAATGTTTACAACGCATATTACAACCCATTGTTATTTCCCATACAGCTGTAGTTAATTTATTCATATATTCTCTCCTATAATCCTTTTTAAATAAAAAAGACCTACTCTATATTTCTTTTTACATAGAGCAAGTCTTTTCTACAAACTACATTCTCACACCTGTTCCGTACATAACTGGTCCAAATAAGTTCTTAGAGGTTTTTAATTCAGAAATCTCTACAAACTCCAAGCTCAATTCTTCAAGATTAAACATTTTTATCCACCTCCCGTTTATTGAATTTATCTTAAAAATACATCTCTTATTTTCAAATGTCAAGTTATTTTCATTATTTTTTCCAAATTTCGAGTTCAAATTCTCGTTTTATTTGTAACATATTTTCCATTTTCTACGCATACATCAGATCTCTTAACCACTTATAAATGTCCGTAAAATTGCAAAAGCAACTGGAATCAGTGCTACAACCTTATATTCAATCATTCAAAAAGATTCCAATATTCGATTTGATTTTACTTTAAGACTTGCAAACGAATTGCAAATTGATGTGAATGAGATATGTTCTGCCAGTCCATTTTCTGACACAATTAAGGAAGAAGAGATTTATCCTACACTTCCAGACGGTTTGAACGGAGCCTTAGACGCAAGTCGTGTAAAGACTTACTTAAAAAATTCTATGTATCCGTTGATGTATCTTTTTGGCAAAAATAGTATGCCTGATGTAGATAATCTACTTACATCATTCTATCAGCTTGATGATGAAGCCAGACAGGAAGTTGTAGAAACAATCCGTCTGAAACTGCAATATCATCGAGATCCGAAACGTGCTGAACAGATCAAGCAGATTAAAGGTTGGTAAAAAATCACTCCTGTGAATGGCAAACATTCGCAGGAGTTTCTTTTTGGGCACCGTTTTGGCACCACTGGTCTTATTTTTCAATTTTAAATTTATCTGTATTTTATCTTGCTGATAAATATTTCGCTATTTCTCTACTTATAATTTTTCAAATCATTCTCTCTTTAAGATACAGAAAAACCCGTAGAACCGAAGTTCTACGGGTATCTTACGTTTAGACACAACGTTATCTTACGATAACAAATCCATATTAAGATTGTATTACTCGATAACTGTAGCAACACGTCCAGATCCTACTGTACGTCCACCCTCACG
>URDU01000008.1 GCA_900546625.1 uncultured Lachnobacterium sp.
CCCCACTGCTGCCTCCCGTAGGAGTTTGGGCCGTGTCTCAGTCCCAATGTGGCCGGTCACCCTCTCAGGTCGGCTATGGATCGTCGCCTTGGTGGGCCGTTACCTCACCAACTAGCTAATCCAACGCGGGTCCATCTTATACCACCGGAGTTTTTCACACTGCATCATGCGATGCTGTGCGCTTATGCGGTATTAGCAGCCGTTTCCAACTGTTATCCCCCTGTACAAGGCAGGTTACCCACGCGTTACTCACCCGTCCGCCACTCAGTCACAAAATAATCAGTCCCGAAGGAAATCAAATAAAGTGCTTCGTTCGACTTGCATGTGTTAAGCACGCCGCCAGCGTTCATCCTGAGCCAGGATCAAACTCTCATGTTAAAAGTTGATCTCAGTCAAGTTAAACTTGGCTAATTCGTTCATTCAGATAAATCTGAATTTACTGTTTTAAAGGTCTTCAATTTTCATTGAAGCGTTCTGATTGATTCTCAAAATCTTTCAAGGTTTCTCACTGTTCAGTTATCAATGTTCTTTGTTTTGCTCTCTTGCGACAGCTTGATTATTCTATCAAATCGCTGTTCGTTTGTCAAGCACTTTTTTATTTTTTTGAACTCTGTTTTAAGTTCTCTGTCTTGCGACAGCTTGTTTATTCTATCAAAATGTTTTTCATTTGTCAAGAACTTTTTCACAACTTATTTAATCAGCTTATTTCAAAGCAATATTATAAAGTCATGTCTGTAAATTGTAACTCACAAGCTCTACAACTCAATGTGTCCCGCGAGTCAGCTTTGATATAATATCATCCCGGCACACATATGTCAACGGATTTACTGCAATTAATTAAAGTAGTAAAACTATCTTAAAAAACACAAATTTTCTAAATTGTCTGTTTATTATATACAATTCTCACAATTACTATCTGACAGCCTCTATCGCTTCCTTGATATTTGCCACACCGACAATCTCAATTCCACTAATATGCGACACTCCTGCAAGACACACTTTGGGAACAATACACTTTTTAAAGCCAAGCTTCTTTGCCTCAGCAACACGCTGCTCGGACATGGTAACTCCGCGTACCTCTCCGCTTAAGCCCACCTCTCCAAAGCATATGGTATCCTCACGCACTATAATATCCTTTTTGCTTGATGCGATTGCAAGCACTATTCCAAGGTCTATCGCCGGTTCGTTCATCCTTATACCGCCTGCTATATTCACATAAGCGTCACAGTCTGACAGTGACAGGTTGGCTCTTTTTTCAAGGACCGCCATGAGTAGATTTACTTTATTATAATCTGTACCATTTGCTGTACGCCTTGGATTATTAAAAAAGCTGTGACATACAAGAGCCTGTATCTCGAGAAGTATCGGGCGGCTTCCCTCTATGGAACATGTGACAATTGATCCTGATGCTCCCTCGGGCTTACCGCTAAGCATATACTCCGATGGATTTTCCACCTCAACAAGCCCCTCCGCCTTCATTTCAAATACGCCTATCTCATTGGTCGAGCCAAATCTGTTCTTAACGCCTCTAAGTATCCTGTACGACTCATACCTGTCACCCTCAAAATAAAGCACAGTATCAACCATATGCTCCAACGTCCTCGGTCCCGCAACCGCACCATCCTTTGTCACATGTCCTACTATAAAAACAGAAATACCCAGAGTCTTTGCAAGCTGCATAAGCACTCCGGTTGTCTCCCTGACCTGTGATACACTGCCCGGTGCCGACGCTATCTCCTCATTGTACATAGTCTGGATGGAATCTATTACAACAACCTCCGGTTTTTTTCGTTGAATCACGTCCTTTGCTATATCAAGACTTGTCTCACATAAAAGCTCCAGTGAATCCGTAAAATCACCAAGTCTGTCGGCACGCATCTTTATCTGATGCAGGGATTCCTCACCTGACACATAAAGTAATGGCACCTTTTTTTGTGAAAGTTCCCTGCATACCTGAAGTAGAAGCGTGGATTTTCCTATACCCGGGTCTCCTCCCACAAGCACAAGTGACCCTCTCACAATTCCTCCACCAAGCACTCTGTCAAACTCGGCTATACCTGTCACTATACGCTCCTCTTTCTCGCTTATTACTGCCGAAAGAGGCAGAACCTGTGCCGACTTTGATTCTTTTTTTACTTTTCCCGACGAGCTTATCGACTTTTTATCTACGGTTTCCTCTACAAATGTATTCCATTCCTTACAGGCCGGGCACTGTCCCATCCATTTTGCCGATTCATAACCACATTCCTGGCAGAAAAATACAGAGGTCTTTCCTTTTGCCATATTGTTCTCCTTTATAAAATACAAAAAGCCCGGCTTTCACCGGGCTAAAAATATGCTCTATTTTCTTGATACTTTGATATCGACTGAATCAACACCCTCAAGCTCTACGCTTAAGCTGAGCTTGCCACCGAGATTTGTCTTCATAGTACCTGCAACAGCTCCAGCTATATCAATTTCGTACTCTGTCTCCTCTTCAAGGCCAAGAGTAATCTGAGCATCCTCAGGTCCCTCCACAGTAAATGTCACTGTATCAGCAGTCTCCTCGAAATCCATAACCGCTGTTCCCGGAACAGACTCGTATACAAAGAGTCCGTTTCTTTCGAGCTTTGTAATCTCCTTAAAGGTCTTTACCTTGTAGATATCTCCATCCTTCTCAAAATTATCAAGCTTTGCCTTTGCAGCCAATGTATAATCTCCGAAGCTGAGCTTTCCGTTTTCCTCAGTACGGATTAATTCACTTATTACAGCCATTTTTATCCTCCCGTAGCTATATTGATATATTAATTATAAATCCAATTCTACTCAACAGTCAATGAAATTTGTTTGTTTTTCGTAGAAATTATTACCTTATCGCCGCGCTTAATTTTACCGGTAATAATATCCTCTGACATACGGTCTTCAATCTCCTCCTGAAGTTTTCGTTTAAGAGGTCTTGCGCCATATTTTCTGTCATAGGCTTTGTCCACGATAAAGGATTTTGCACTGTCGCGCACTGTGAGTTCTATATCAAGCTGTTCTTTACAGCGTTTCTTAAGCTCCTTTACAAGAAGTGTCACTATATGCTTCATATCATCCTTGTTGAGAGCTCTAAATACAATAGTCTCGTCAATTCGGTTCAAAAACTCAGGTTTAAATATACGGCGGACCTCCTCCATGACATTGTTCTTCATACGCTCGTGATCCTGCTTTTCATCCTCACCAGCGCCAAAGCCAAGGCGCTTTGGTTCTATAATAGAAGAAGCTCCTGCATTTGATGTCATGATGATTATTGTATTCTTGAAATCAACCGTGCGCCCCTGTGAATCAGTGATTCTACCATCATCAAGCACCTGTAAAAGTATATTGAACACATCAGGATGTGCTTTTTCTATCTCATCAAACAGTATAACAGAAAAAGGATTGCGTCTGACCTTCTCCGAGAGCTGTCCGCCCTCCTCATGGCCCACATATCCCGGTGGTGAACCAATCATCTTTGAAACACTGTGCTTTTCCATGTACTCTGACATGTCAACACGTATCATGGCATCTTCTTTGCCAAAGACAGCCTCAGCAAGCGCCTTTGACACCTCCGTCTTGCCTACTCCTGTCGGTCCCAAAAACAGAAATGAGCCAATCGGCTTCTTAGGATCCTTTAAACCAACACGGCCTCGTCTGACAGCCTTTGCGACAGCAGAAACAGCCTCCTCTTGTCCTATTACACGCTTGTGAAGTATCTGTTCAAGCTTTGCAAGTCGTCCTGCCTCTGACTCTGTAAGCTTATTTACAGGTATTTTTGTCCATCCCGATACTACATCCGCTATCTCGTTTTCACCGACTACAGGCTGATTTTTTGCTCCTGTGCGGTGATTTTTCCTGATAAGCTTCTGCTGCTTATTTTCAAGCTCTTTCTTTTCTGACATAAGTGCGCTTGCACCTGTGATATCTCCTTTCGACAAAGCATCTTCCACCAGACTCTGCTTATCTGTTATCTCTTTTTTCAGGGCAAGAAGCTCGTCAGAGGATGTCAGATTTTTTAGCCTGATTCTGGCTGCTGCTTCATCCATCAGGTCTATCGCCTTATCCGGTAAAAATCTGTCATTTATATATCGTGCAGACAGATTTACTGCAGCTTTCACTCCATCATCAGTGATGCTGACACCATGATGCTTCTCATAGAGGCCTTTTAAGCCTGTGAGTATCTCTATTGTCTCATCAACACCCGGCTCCTCAACCATAACAGGCTGAAAACGGCGCTCAAGCGCAGCATCCTTTTCCACATATTTACGGTATTCTTCTATGGTAGTGGCACCGATTACCTGTACCTCTCCTCTGGCAAGCGCAGGCTTTAATATGTTAGATGCATCTAACGAGCCCTCTGCTCCTCCGGCTCCTATTATAGTGTGAAGCTCATCAATGAAAAGCAGTACATTTTTGGCATTTGAAACCTCGCTTATCACCTTCTTGATGCGCTCCTCAAACTCACCACGATACTTTGATTTGGCGACAAGTCCGGACATATCAAGAGAAACAAGTCTCTTTCCCAAAAGAATATCAGGTACATTGCCACTGACTATATCCTGTGCAAGCCCTTCCACTATAGCAGTCTTGCCCACTCCCGGCTCTCCGATCAGACACGGATTATTTTTACCACGGCGGCAAAGTATCTGGATAACGCGCTCCATCTCCTTTTTCCTGCCTATAACAGGGTCAAGAAGCCCTGCCTCTGCCATATCCGTCAAATCTCTCGAATACTGGTCTAATACAGGTGTCGCAGAGCTGTACGAGGTATTGTAGCTTTTCATCAAATCCCTGTATGCAGAAGGATCCTCTCCCATTGCACCAAGTATATCTATAAACAGCTTCTGGCTGTTGACACCCATGGTGTTTAAAAGTCTCGCAGCCGCACAGTCTCCCTGCAGTACTATAGCCATGAGCAGGTGTTCTGTACCTATCTCGTTGCACTCAAATCTATCGGCTTCCTCGGATGCACGCTCCAATACTCTCTGCGTCCTTGGTGAATAGCCGTCCCTGTCCAGCACTTCGATGTCATCCCCCGGTGAAATCAGGTCCTCAATCATCGAAATAAGCTTATCATACTCCACATTGCAGGCTGTAAGAACCTCTGCTGCCACACCGGTTCCCTCTTTTATAAGGCCAGCCAGTATGTGCTCTGTTCCAACATAGCTGTAATTCATTTTCTTTGATATACGTGCAGCCAAATCTATTGCTTTTTTAGCCTTACTTGTATATGGTTTCAAGTCATATCCTCCAGTCATATATTCACTAATTTAAATCGATGAACTGTAAATCGTCATCTTCGCTGTCATCTTCATTTACATTATCTGTTTTAATAGCATTATTATCATAGACAGCCGATTTTTCATTGTCGTCCTCCGAACCGTCAGCTACAGTCTCAGACGGCTTATTTCCCTCATTGACAAATCCATCAATTGCCCTTTGAAGCTGATTCTTTAAAGCATCCTCATCAACATCGTTTTCTGTGTCAGAAACGTTTACCTGCTTCGAATCCTCTTTTAAAGCAAAATCAGACTTGTCATTTTCAGCTGCTTTCTTTAAATCAGATGTAATTTCTACGGTTCTTCCGACATAGGATGCATCGGCTGCTTCTGTACTTTCCGTATTTTCGTCTGATTCCAAAAGCTCATCTGTCTGTGATTCTTCAGCCGTTTCCTGAAGCTCATCTACCTGTGACTCTTCAACAGGTTCCTGAAGCTCATCTACCTGTGACTCTTCAACAGGTTCCTGAATCTCATCTATCTGTGACTCTTCAGCCGGTTCCTGAGCATCATCATTAGCTTCTATATCATTCTCTTCATCACTATTTTCTTCATTATCCTCCGCTATAGTGTCATCTTCTATAACATTGTCTTCTATATCATTATCCTCTATATCGAGTTCTTTGGTATCGTCTTCTTCATCATCTTCATCATTTGCTGTGCGCTTCTTATTTTTCACAACAACCACAAGAAGAAGTAATGCCAGAATAATGATAACAAGAATAAGTATTGCGGCTAAAACGAGATATTTATTGGCAATTCCCGGAACAAGCTCACTCTTTACCGCATCGTTTTCTTCCTGCGCCACGGTAGATGTACTGAGCTCGGTCCTCATATATGTGCCATCTACGCTATCATATGTATACCAGCCACTCTCACCATTGTCATTTATGGCGTATACGAGGTAAAAATCCTTTGTCTTATCATCTGTTTTTTCGGCTTTGGTCTGGTAGGCAGTTGCCACACCCTTGCCCTCTATGGAGAGCGAGACCTCATTATATCCTTCAGGCACATCATCCACCTTAGGCAGTAAAACTACGATAAAATGTGACTCGGAATTGATACGGACATACTCATACGCTGCATTCTGGGCAGCATCATATACAAAAAGCCCATTGCCGCTTTCTGACTGTAAATACACAAGTGTGATATCACCAAAGGTACCATGAAGGGTATTGTATTCAAGGCCGTCAATCACTGTCTTTGAGTGCTCAAAGCCTTCAGGAACAACATCCTCAGGAATGTCATTTACCATAGTCCACTCTGTGCCATTTATATTGAACTTCTTCCAGTTATCCTGCTTATCCGCATTCTCCGGATCATCCTCGGCTCTTCTGGTAACTACTATATTGTATGTGCTCGTGCTGCCGTCCTCTGCTGTCACAACAACACTTACTGTATTCTCTCCAACCTCAAGCGAATCATTGCCTGTGACAGATGTCACACTCGCCTTTGAATCAGCCGGATTTGCTGTAACCGCAAGGCTTGAACAGCTGTAATCTACTGTAGCTGTGTAATCCTTTGTCGCAGCAGCAAACTCAGGTGAAAGTGTACCTGCTGAAATAACAAGTGAGCCAAGAGATGCGTTTGAGGATTTCTTTTCCTCTTTGTTTTCATTATCTTTATTTGCATCGCTGTCATTTCCTGTATTGCTGCCTGAATTGTCCTTGTTATCCTTGTTGCTGTTTGAATCGTTGTTTGATGAAGCACTTGTTACGGTCACATTCGTGCTGGCACCTGTGATTGTACCTCCGGCATCGTTACCCTCTGCATCTCCTACTACTGTACAATACGCCTTTATAGTACAGCTTCCTGCGCCCTTCGCCGTAAATGAAAACGACTGCGATGTAGGATATCCGGCAGCGTCACCAATATTTGCCACACCGTCTCCTCCGTTACTCAGCACTCCCTCGTCAGAGCTTGAGATAACTACTGTACCAAAATATCCTGACGGCATAGAAACCGTCACCTTGACTGTTTTTCCAACAGCTACAGAGCTTGAGCTGACACTTAATCCAAGTCCCTGCGCATATACATGCTCGGCAGGTGCGAAAACAAGCAGCACCGCCATAACAAGTGATAATATACATCCAAATAATTTCTTCATATTTTTCCTCACATTTCTAATTCTGCGATATCTTTGATTTGCCCAGTATGTGTCTGTTCATGATTATCATATCAAGGGCATTTCCACCATCGCCCTTTCTGTTAGCATCAGCTGCCTCCAGATAAGCACCTGTGAGTGTTCCCTTTCCTAAAATATGTCTGTTGAGCTTAATCATATCAAGTGCATTTACAGCACCGTCACCATTGATATCTCCATATATAACAATATCATATGTCTTTTTCAGGTTACCTGATGCGTCATAAACAGCCACTTTATTGCCTGTTGCAACCTTTCCGCTGTTTTCTGAGCCTGAGCTTGTCAGAAGCTTTACAGCTCCTGATGCTGATACTGCTATATTCTTCACAAAATCAGCTGCACCGGTTCCCGGCTCAATGCCTGTAATGTAAGTGCCTATACTGTATTTACCTGATGTAATATTTACATCTGTATTATTCTGGTTATTATTGCCACCGGAATTATTATTATCTGCCGGCGCCGCCTGCCTGTTAATATTGATAGTGTATGTTCTTGTATCACCGCTTTGCGACTTGCAATTTACCTTTATTGTATTATTTCCGACAGCAAGCGAATAGCTTCCTGTGCCAGAAACGCCACTGTTACCCGATACCGCATCTGCAGAAACAGTCACTGAGCTTATTGCATTTGAAACAACAGCAGAATAGCTTGTGGTCGCTCCATTGAAGGCCGGTGTGAGTGCTACTCCGCTTATTGCAAGCGACTGCAGATAGTTATTGGTATCACCGGCTTTATTAAAGCCCACTGCTGATGATGGCATATTATTGTATACAGGTATTTTGAATACGAAGGCCTGATTCTTGTCTGAATATCCCTTGGCCAGGCTCTGCCCCTCAGTAAGTGCAGCTGTGACATTGCCCATATACTGATGGAAATACAGTGAGCTTGTATTTACTACATTAAACTTCTCAAAATACAGTGTATTCTGGCCTTTATTGATATAGTTGCTGCCCACCTTTACCGCTCCGCCGCTTATAGACTTTGCTCTTGTATTCCAGCCCTGCTTCTTTGCGAAGGACAATCCGTTTTTATAAATCTGGTCTTTCGTGCTTCCGGTTGCACTAAAATTAAAATAATTATAATACCCTTCGTATCCGGAATATGTACCCGAAATAAGAGGGCTCGTTCCCTTTTGTCCCTGCTCCTGCTTTATACGCGATGCTATATGGTACGCACTTACTCCACTGCTCTTTGCCACATCCATGAATGTGCTTGCATAATTGATTTTCTCGCCATTGTTGGAATAGGTCTTTGTGCCCTCCATAAATGTGCCTTTTATTATGGACTGAACACCTGCAATCGCCTCGTTTGGACTGTATGCAAGGCTTTGGAACTGAAAAATATTGGTCTCATCAAGGAAATTCCTTGGATCCATGAGATAAGCAATATAAGCACTGCTTGCTGACACCCAGCCCGGCTCATACTCAATCCACGTATTTGTTGACCAGTTATATGCTCCGGCAGCTGTCGATTTCTTGGCACTGTCCGCTGATTTGGATACCAGATTAAGTCCGTTTACACTCTCATTTTCAATCACCGTATTCCAATTCAGCCCTGTATTTACAGCCTCAAATGTCCAGCCTGGATACTTATTGTGAAGTGCTGTGAGGTTTGGGATATAGCTGTCAGGAAAGCCTGCATTCTTCATAGTCGTGACAAAATCAGTATTGTCTCCGCTATTATTGTATGTCACCTTTATGTATGTGCTGATAGTCCAGCCCGTAAATGCCTTGCCGTTTAACGTACCCTTGACATTGTACCAGACCACACCGTTTACCTTTGTCTCTCCGATTATGTCAACCTGATGGTTCCAGTCGAGCGAGACAACCTTTGTAGTGCCGGATGTGCCTGCTGCATTACGGACATACACATTTTTACCTGTAATCATGCCGGTAGCATATGCTCCAGATGCGGTTGCAAGGGCAAGCTGCTCCTCATTATTCTGCTGTATGGCATCCGCATTGCCTGTGTCTGCCGAAGCATCCCCTGTCACTGCATTGTCTGATGCAGCTGTGCCGGTACCTGCTGATACAAAATCAGACCTGATATAGCTGACACACTCCTCGTTATTTGCTGCCAGATTGTACTTTGCCTTGTACCACACCTTGCCATCTGCACCTGTGGTCTGCTCAAGAATAGTGATATCCTTGCCGTTTGACAGCTTGTGCTCCAGCTCATATTCTGTTCCCGGTCCGCTTCTCGCCGCTACCCAGTATCTCTCATCACATACAACCTTCGCCGCCTGGTCCGCATAGACTGCCATGCTGCTGTATGGCACTATGTCACCTGCGACTAATGACAATGTAACGGCAGAGGCTGCCAGAAATTTATTTATCTTTATCATCAAATCCCATCTTTCTTATGTGCATTGTTTACATTAATCTATTATCCATTTAATTATAATAGAATATGACCTTTGTATCAATGTATTCGGCAGAAATTTATTATTTTTTTATTAATAATATAAAAACTCCCTTCAACGTTCAGCTCATGCTTACGTTTCAGGGAGTTGTCTGATTCATATTCTGCTTATTTTTACTGTATTCGGTCACTTCTCTAGCTGAACAGGGATTTTATCTTATCCCATAAATCCATGAAAAAATTACCAATCTTTTCCCAGAAGCCCGGGTCATTTATCTTATCGCCAAGCTTTGATGCCCAGTCCTGTGCCTGGTTGATGACTGAATCCCAGTCGATATTGGCATCCTTTAGCTTCATAAGAAGCGATGTCAGCTTTGCAATATCATCATCAGAAAGCTTCAGGTCGTAATCCTTTGCAGCCTCCTTTATCGCATCCTTTATCTGACTCTCATCCTTAAGCCTTCCATCGGCAAGCTGCTTCTTTAGGTCTGCAATCATTGCCTCGATATCCTGCGAATCGCCGTCAATGCTCTTGTTGAGCTCGCCTGTTGTGACAAGCTCATCCATTGCCGCATCTGTCACCTTGTCGTCAAGCTTCTTGCCTGTCATCTCCTCATATGCCTTTAGTGTGCCTACAAGTGCTGCCGTTCCTGAAATCGGGAAAGGTCCTGCAACTATGATTTTGGCATCAGCTATGCCTGCTGTGGCAAGCGCATTCTTGTACATACCTACCGTACAATAATTGATATTGTGCGTGGAAACACTAAGTCCTGCACCCTTTTTATCCTCTGTAATGAGCACTGATGAGAGTGACCTTGTGCCAATCTCGCTCTTGCTGATGTAAGAATCAAGGTACTTGTGCTCCTCATCGTTATTTACATAGACCACATCATATTTGTCCAGATCGGTAAGCTCGATTCCCATAAATCCAAGCACTGTCGCTCTCTGATCCGGTGTGAGATCTGCTCCAAGGCTTAAGTATGGCTTATCGCTTTTGCTGATGGTCACCTTATCGTTTGCCTCGCCGCCTGCTGCCGTGCTACCATCTGTGGTGCTGTCTGTTGTACTATTATCGGCTGCGGCACTGCTGTCCCCCGCCGATGTATCAACACTTGCAGACGTATCAGCCTGTGCAGCGGTCTCTGTGGCAAATACAGCCGGATTCATTGTAAACAGTGTCACCGCAGCGAGCACGCCACATAAAATACTCTTTGCTTTTTTCTTTATTAATCTAATCATTTTTCCTCCAAATCCATATCATATGAGATTGTAAACCTGCTTCCGTCAAAGCTGACATCTGCCATGCTTCCGCATACCACAGGCATCATCGGAGACATATGTCCTATATCCAGGTCCATGATAATCGGCACATCAAACTCTTTAAGCAGTGATGAAAGCGCCTGTCTGTGGTCTATGCCAAACATTTCCTCTCCAAAGTACGCCGGACGTCCGATTAGAAAGCCCTTAACATTTGAAAACCATCCGGCATTTTTCATCTGCCACATAGCCCTTCTCATGCCCATTACATTAAGGTCGCAAGCCTCAAGAAACCATATTATACCATCATCACTGTAGCGCTCATTAAATTCCCTTACATGGTCGAACGATGTACCTAGCAGATTTATAAGACAATCCATGCAGCCTCCAAGCAGCCTGCCTCTTATGGAAATCCTGTTTTCCTTTGCCACTGCAGGAATAGAGCTGATACACGACTTTTCCGTCAGGTTGTAGCCCACAAACGGAGCATTCTCATCCTTT
Organism: uncultured Lachnobacterium sp.; assembly: GCA_900546625.1. Classification (GTDB taxonomy): domain Bacteria; phylum Bacillota; class Clostridia; order Lachnospirales; family Lachnospiraceae; genus Roseburia. The sequence goes on from URDU01000008.1 coordinate 11,542, forward strand.
ATCGACTCCTTCTCCCACATAGGGTAATTGATAAATGAAAGCTTTTTTCCACAAAGCAGGTCAAACGCATCTGTAAGAGACTCATGCCACACCTCCATGCCAAAGCTGCCTGCACACGGCCCATAAATGCCTGCTGTATCTGCAATGGTGGCCTCCAAAAATGTGAAATTCGTGTTGTCGGAATAGCCCATGTACCATTTCGGCTTTGACTGCCTTATGCGCTCAAAATCAATATAAGGCACCACCTCGCACATCAGCTCGCCGCCACCGCAGGATATGAGCACATCACTGTCAGCAGAAGCATAGCTCTCATTCAGTTCTTCTGCACACTTCTTTGGTGTATTGCTGATGCCTATGCCGCTGTCACACCTGCAGTTTGGTCCTTCTATAGTCTTATAGCCCATGCTGTGAAATCTTTTGATAGCGTTATCGAAGGCACTCTTATACGGCTCCGTTGTACAGCCCATCGAAGGCGCCACAAAACCAATTGTTCCTCTATCCTTTAGAAATTCTGGGTATCTCATGTCTCTATCATCCTATCACTGTTATTTACATATCTAAGCTTCTGTCTGAAGTAAAATATGTAGGACTTTATCATTTCTGTCCAGGTCATCTTACTGTCATAATTAAATGTCGTCGTATAATGTACATGCTGTCTGTTGCACCAGTTGTATATATCGTGCAGGCTTATCGAATCAACATACTTCATATTGTTCATAAACACCTTTACCTTTGAAAGTTCATCCTCGCTATCAATGTAAAGATGAAAGATGGTATTCGGACATTCAATTATTATCTGCTGTTCTTCTATATTTCTCATCACTGTATCCTCTACTGAATAATGCAGCCTGTGTGATTTAAACACATCATCGTTTGTCACACCGGCACGCAGGCAATAACAAAATATCGTAACTGTTGAACGCCTTCACAGTTACAAAATATTACATAACCATAGTACTACACAGGTGTCACAAAATCCAGTCATTTTTGCCTGCCAATTCTTACTATTTTATTAAGAAATCCGGTAGATATTATACTCCCTCGCAGTCAAATGCCGGTATGAAGCTGTCCTTTGCCACGTTCCCCTCCTGTATAAATGCATTCGTGATACCTATTTTAATAGCATAGTCAATAAGCCTTTCATACTCTCTCCCCGTCACTGTGCGGTTTATCTCCGGATAATCCTTTAAAGCAATCGGCGTAAACTGGCTCATCATGCTTATGTATATGCTATCTTGATATGTGTCATGCAGATATTTAAGTATAGTCTTTGCATCATTCACATGCCCCGGCAACAGAAGCTGTCGCACTATAACGCCCTTTTGTATGAGCCCTGTCGCATCGTCAATCACGACCCTTGGCTGCTGCCTGACCATCTCTGAAAGTGCCTGCTTTGCGACAGACGGATAATCCTTTGCTCTTGAATACTTTGCAGAAAGCGCGCTGTCCATATATTTAAAATCGGGAAGATACACATCCACAATCCCTTCAAGCTGCTTTAATTCATCTGCATCTTCATATCCGCTCGTATTGTATACAATAGGAAGCGCCATGCCGCGGCGCCTTGCATCGTTTACCGCCCACACTATATCCGGGATATACTGCCCCGGTGTGACAAGATTGATGTTATTTGCACCTTTGCCCGCCAGTTCTATGAAGATATCACTCAGCCTCTCTTTACTTATCACCTTTCCCGCTTTTCCGTCAGAAATCTCCCTGTTTTGGCAGAACACGCAGTGTAAGCTGCAGCCCGAGAAAAATACTGCTCCGCTTCCTTTTTCCCCTGATATGCATGGCTCCTCCCAGTAATGAAGCGCTGCGCGAGCCACCCTTATTTCAGCTGAAACGCCACATACACCTGTTTGTCCGGTGCTCCTGTTAATGCCACATTTTCTGGGACACAGTAAGCAATTCTCGTATTTATTCATAATTTTCATTTTAACCCTTGCTAAAAATAATGTTTGATACTACAATCTATATGATTATGCGGTGCATACACCATGCACCTTTACTAGTCATTTTAAAATTATACCATAACTATTCTCGCAGAAGAGAAATAGTTAAAATACACAATAAGGAGATTACAATGAATCAGTCAAACTGTATCGTCGCCCAGTCAGGCGGCCCAACTGTTGCAATCAACGCAAGCCTTGCAGGAGTCATCGCAGGAGTAAAAAGCTCTGAGAAATACGATATCTGCTATGGCGCCGTAAACGGAATACTCGGCATATTAAATGAGAATTATCTCAATCTGTCAGATATCTTTGCAGATGATGCTAATCTCGAAAAGCTAAAAACCACACCTGCCATGTATCTTGGCTCATGCCGTCACAAGCTCCCGGATTACAAGGATGATGATTCACCATATGTATACATCTTCCACCAGTTCGATAAGCTTTCCATAAAGGCTTTCTTCTACATCGGTGGAAATGATTCGATGGATACCGTATTAAAGTTATCCGATTATGCAAAAAAAATCAACAGTGATGTGAAAATTGTAGGAATTCCAAAGACCATCGACAATGACCTGTGCATGACAGACCACACTCCTGGCTTTGGTTCTGCCGCCAAATACATCGCATCAAGCATGCTTGAGATAGCCCATGACACCTTTATCTATGCTGTTAAGAGTGTGACAATCGTTGAAATCATGGGACGTGACGCAGGATGGCTCACTGCCGCTTCCGCTCTCGCACGTAATGAGTACAATACAGCGCCTCAGTTTATCTATCTGCCTGAGGTAGATTTTGACAAGGACAAATTTGTTGCCGATATAAAAGAAGCACTCAAGCACACCAACAATGTAATAGTTGCCGTATCCGAAGGAATACATGACGCAGAAGGCTCATACATTACATCATCAAAGGCCGCATGCGATCAGTTCGGACACCAGCAGCTAAGCGGTGCCGGAAAGGCTCTTGAGTTCATAGTAAAGGAAAACATCGGTGTCAAGGTGCGCTCTGTAGAGGTAAACGTGCTCCAGCGCTGTGCCTCACACCTTGCATCATTAACCGATATCGAGGAATCATTTGCTCAGGGTAAAAAGGGTGTTGCGATTGCAGCAGATGGTGTAACCGCATCAATGGTATGCTTGAAGCGCATCTCAAATGCTCCTTATCAGGTGGAATACACATATTCTGCTATCAAGGATATCGCAAACGAGGCCAAGTCTGTGCCAAGAGAATGGATTAATGATGCGGGCAATGATGTGAAGCCTGAGCTTATCGAATACCTAAAGCCACTTATTCAGGGAGAAACCGCTGTAGCCTACAAGGATGGTCTGCCTGACTATATGGACGTCTCACATCTTCACAGATGTAACTGATATTTAGCTGCTGCCTGCACCCCCGGTATGGGCAGTAACAGCATATCTCCAAGGAGGTCGATTTACATGAAGAAAAAAGTGCTTATAACCTGCGCCGTTGTGCTTGGTGTGCTTTTGGCTGTTTATCTTGGCTTTGCCTTTTATTTTAGCAGCCACTATCTATTCAACACAAAGATTAACTCTGTAAAATATGCAGGGAAAACCTCAAAAGAGGCATTAGAAAAAAATACAGCCCTAAGCCGCGACTATCTGCTAACAATCACTGACAGAAAGGGCAACAGCTTCTCACTCAAGGGGCCTGATTTTTCCTATGAATATGTCTCAAACGGTGACGAGGAGCAAATCTTAAAAAGCCAGAATGCTTTTACCTGGCCTGTCAGTCTTTTCAAAGCTCAAAGCTATACACTAAAGGGGTCATCCAAATATAATGATGCTGCTCTGGAGGAAAAGCTCAAGGCGCTTGATATTTTCAGTGATGACTACATTGAAAATCCTGAGGATGCCCACATCGAGATAAAAGACAGCGAATACAATGTGATTGAAGAGAAAAAGGGCAGCAAGCCGATATATGACAGCATCCTTGCCGAGGTAAAGGATGCCCTGGACAATGAGCTTCCAAAGCTTGCCCTAAGCGATGACTGTTATGAAGCTCCAGAAATCACAAAGGACAGCGATACGATCAAAAATGAAAAAGAGGCTCTCGACAAATACACTGCTTCAACCGTCACCTACAAAATTGAGGGTGCCGATGAGAAGCTTGACTCAGCTAAAATCCTTGATATGCTAAGCATCTCAGATGACGGCAGCGTGAGCATAGATGATGCCAAGGTCACTAAATATGTCCAGCAGCTTGCTTCCAAATACAACACCTTCGGCCGCAAGCGCTCGTTCAAAACATCCTCAGGTGACACTATTGAAATAGGTGGTGGTGACTACGGATGGGTAGTCAGCAAGAAAAACGAAAAAGCCCAGCTCCTTTCTGATCTTGAAGGAGGCAAGCCTGTGGAAAGAGAGCCTGTTTACGAGCAGACTGCACTCTACCGGGGTGCTGACGATATCGGCAATACATACATAGAGATTGACTACACAAAGCAGCACATGTGGTATTACAAGGATGGTGCTCTCCAGATGGAGTCTGATTTCGTATCAGGTAATCTCGCCCGTCAGAATGGCTCAGTAGATGGTGTATACAAGATTGTATACAAGCAGAGAAATGCTACTCTTGTCGGCGAGGGCTACTCTTCTCCTGTCAGCTATTTCATGCCGTTTGCCTACAATATAGGTATACATGATGCCGGCTGGCGTGATACCTTCGGAGGAACCATTTACAAAACCTCGGGCTCACACGGATGTATCAATGTGCCTCCTGCTTTTGCAGAGCAGCTGTTCAATGCTGTGGATAAGGGCACTCCTGTTGTTGCCTACTACAGAGAGGCTGTCACTCTGACAAACAATGCTGCAAAGATGTCCAATGCATATTCGTATGTGGCTCCTGATGCTGCGCAGTAATTAATAATACGGGAAGACAACCGGCGCATGTGGGATTGGCCCGCCCGGCAGAGGTGCTCCCGACGAGCTAACGCTACGCAGCTAAGGTACTGTACGAATTATGCTTTTTAGGATTTCTATGCTTGACGAAACCGTCGAAACGCGCCGTCCATGGCGCGTTTTCTCCTTGCCCCGGCGTCCATGCCGGGGCATTTCTGCGTTTCATGGGCATAATTCTACAGTATCTAAGCCGCTGCGCTAGTCGCTCTTTCGGGAGCACCTCTGCCGGGCGGGCCAATCCCACATGCGCCGGTCGCCTTCCCTTACTCTTTCGCTATATTCATGCGATTTTTCCATCTAAAAGTGTATTAAAATATGCTTACATTGAAGTATTTTCCACTACTCCTTTTACAAAAAAGTATGTTACGTGACTTGCCAATATTAAATTTTTCAACAAAAAAGCTTTCAGTCACAACGTAAGGGGCGTAAGTCTCCGGAGTGACTGCCATACAGCAGAGGCGCTCTTTCGTAAGCGCATAGCGAAACTGCCTAGCTACTGTAGAATTATGCACACAATACACAAAAATGAGCTCCCACGGATGGGAGCTCAAGGAGAGCCGCGCCATGGACGGCGCGTTTCGACGGTTTTGTCGGGCATAGAAGCCCTAAAAGCATAATTCGTACAGTATCTTGGCAGCATAGCGTAGCGAACGAGAGAACGCCTCTGCTGTATGGCAGTCACTCCGGCGGCTTACGCCCCGTATTTATATGTCCTTATATAGCCTCTATGCTATGCAAACTGGCTATTATAGAGGTTTGCATAAAATCCATCGGCTGCAAGCAGGCTCTCATGATTGCCCTGCTCTATAATCTTTCCATCTTTCATAACAAGGATAATATCCGCTTCCCTTATGGTGGACAGACGATGAGCCACTATAAAGCTGGTCCTGCCCTGCATCATGGTAAGAAATGCCTTCTGAATCTTAATCTCTGTACGTGTATCAATCGAAGATGTAGCCTCATCCAATATCAGCATAGGCGGTAAGCAGAGCATGACTCTTGTGATGCATAAAAGCTGCTTCTGTCCCTGTGACAGGCTGCCGCCGTCCTCACCTATTTCAGTGTCGTAGCCCTTCGGCAGACGTCTGATAAAGCTGTGGGCATGGGATGCCTTTGCTGCTGCAATGATTTCCTCATCTGTAGCATCAGGCTTTCCCATTATGATATTGTCACGGATTGTACCCTTCTTGAGCCATGTCTCCTGAAGCACCATACCATAGTTGTCACGAAGACTCTCTCGTGTGATTTTTCTGATATCGTGTCCGCTCACCTTAATTGTTCCACTGTTTACATCATAAAACCTCATAAGCAGATTGATTATAGTAGTCTTTCCACAGCCTGTCGGACCTACGATAGCCACGCGCTGTCCCGGCTTTACATGGAGGTTGAAATCCTCGATAAGCTTTTTATCCGGCACATATGAGAAATAAACGTCCTCGATGTCCACGCGTCCGTCTGCCTCACCAAGTGTTACCGCATCCGAAGCATCCGGTATCTCCTTTTCCTCTTCAATCAGCTCAAAGATACGCGCAGCACAGGCAAGTGCGTTCTGAAGCTCTGTGATGACACCTGATATCTCGTTGAACGGCTTGGTGTACTGGTTGGCATATGATAAGAAGCATGAAAGCTGTCCTACTGTGATTCCGCCGGTGAGTGCACTCATGGCGCCAAAGATTCCGACTCCGGCATACACGAGACTGTTCACAAAACGTGTACTCGGATTTGTAAGACTTGAGAAAAATGTTGCCCTCAGTGAGCATTTCTGTAATCTGTCATTTATCTCGTCAAACTGCTCCAGAGCCTCATCCTCATGGTTGAAGGCCTGTACTACCTTTTCATTTCCCACTATCTCGTCGATGAGTGATGTCTGCTCTCCCCTCGTTCTGGTCTGCAGCTGAAACATGGAATATGTCTTTTTAGTGATAAAGCTTGCCACAAAAAGTGACAGAGGTGTAATGAGCACTACAATGCATGATATCTTCACGTCTATCGTGAGCATGAAAATAAGCGTGCCTGCTATTGTTGCAATTCCTGTAAAGAGCTGTGTGAAGCCCATCAGAAGTCCCTCTGAAAATGTATCTACATCGGCGATGATACGGCTGACCATATCACCGTGTGAATGGCTGTCAATATAGGACAGCGGCATTTTTTCAATGTTTAAAAATGCATCATGCCTTATATCCCTCACTATGTTGTAGGTCATCTTGTTGTTGCAAATATTTGTAAGCCACTGGGCTGCTGCCGCTATGACTACTATTATTGCTGCCCTTGTGAGGATGGCTGTCATAGCCGAAAAATCAACCTTTCCTTTTCCTACAATCAAATCAATTGCGCGTCCTGTAAGGATTGGAAAATAAAGCGTAAGCGCCACTGTAACAACAGACAGGGCAAGAGAAATCACAAGCAAAGGAATATATCTTTTCATGTAGCTTAGTACCTTGCGCATTGTGCCTGCTTTATTCATCTTCGCATTATCCGTAGCCATTCTCTACACCTCCTTTTGTTTAGTCATATCCGACTCTTTTTTAAACTGTGAATCATATATCTCTTTGTAGGTCTCGCATGTCTCAAGCAGCTTTTCATGCGGTCCGAAGCCAACCATCTGTCCGTCGTCGAGCACTATGATATTGTCCGCAAACTGGATAGATGAGGTACGCTGTGACACGATAAATATTGTCTTGTCACCATGCATATCCTTTAATGCCGCGCGAAGGCTCGCATCTGTAGCAAAATCAAGCGCCGATGCACTGTCGTCAAGTATCAGTATGTCAGGATCCTTTACAACTGCTCTGGCAATTGTAAGACGCTGCTTCTGACCGCCTGATAGGTTCTTGCCGCCCTGCTCTATCATATAGTCAAGACCGCCCTCTTTGCCCTTTACAACCTCTGTGGCCTGTGCTATATCAAGCGCCTTCCACATTTCCTCCTCTGTGGCATCATTTTTGCCCCAGCGCAGGTTGTCAGCTATCGTTCCTGCAAAAAGCACTGCCTTTTGCATTACGACACCGATTTTGTCGCGAAGCTGCACTGCATCGTAATCATTTATATCATTTCCCTGAATCCTTATAGTGCCCTTTGTGGCATCATAAAACCTCGGAATGAGGTTTACAAGGCTTGATTTTCCTGAGCCTGTACCACCGATGATACCGATCGTCTGTCCCTTTTTCACTGTAAAGCTTATATCTGTGAGTGTCTCATCGGCTGCTCCCTCATAGGTCATGCAGACATGGTCAAACTCAACCTCAGGTGCACCGTCCTTTGCATCAATGAGCTTAGGATTTTTCTCAGGAAGCTTGGATGGTATGGCAAGTACATCCGCTATACGATTGCCGCATGCCACTGCCTTTGTCACCTGTACGATGAGGTTTGCAAGCTTTATCAGCTCGACAAGTATCTGTGACATATAGTTTACAAGTGCCACAACCTCGCCCTGTGTGAGTATTCCTGCGTATACCTGCTTGCCGCCCGATACGATAACCGCGATTGTTGCAATGTTTATAATGATAAATGTAAGAGGATTGGTGAGTGCTGAGATTCTTCCTACAACCTGCTGCATATTGGTTAAAAGCTCATTGTCCCTGTTGAAGCTGTCAATCTCATCATTTTGCTTATTGAACGCTCTTATAACCCTGGTTCCCTCTAAATTCTCCCTGGTGTGCGAAAGCACTGTATCAAGAGAGCTCTGCACCTTTTTGTAAAGCGGAAGACTTGCAACCATGACTGAGAATACCACTATTGAAAGCAGAGGTATAGTCACTACAAAAACCATTGCCGCCCTTACATTTACGGTAAATGCCATCACCATAGCTCCAAACACAATAAATGGCGAGCGAAGGAAGAGGCGAAGCACCAGATTGGTTCCCGACTGTACCTGGTTTATATCGCTTGTCATCCTCGTAATAAGTGTCGATGTGCCCACTGTATCCATCTTTGAGAATGACAGTGACTCTATCTTTTCAAACAATATATGGCGAAGCTTTGTTGAAAAACCAACTGCCGCCTTGGCCGCAAAATACTGGGCTGTGACCGAGCTTATCAGACCGACTGCCGCAAGCAGCACCAGCACGCCTCCCATCTTCCATATATATGGCTTGTCCGAAGCCGAAATTCCGTTATCAATGATTGCCGCCATAACAAGCGGTACTATAAGCTCGAAGGATGCCTCGAGCAGCTTAAACAGCGGAGCACAGATGCATTCCTTTTTGTACTCCTTCAAATACTTTAATATCTGTTTCATCTTTTCCCCTTCCAGATTTTATGTTACCGTTTACGATTCTGTATAACAGACAACGTTAACAGCTTCACTATTATAGATTATTTTTCTCATATATACAAGCAAAACGATACACAAAAAGACCGGCACCCTGCGGTACCGGTCTCATCCGTCAGCTTATCTGCCACACCCAAATGTAACAAACAACTATTACATTTCATTAAAATAAATGTGCTAGCACTTATGTATATGCTTCTTGATTGCTTCAAAGCTCTCAGGGCTTATGACATGCTCTATACGACATGCGTCCTCTGCAGCAATCTCCTTATCTACGCCAAGCTTCTCAAGACACTCTGACAAAAGCTCATGTCTTTCGTATATCATCTCTGCTATCTGTCTTCCTGACTCTGTGAGTGTGATAAAGCCTGCATCACTTACTGTGATATTGTTCTTTTCCCTAAGGTTCTTCATGGCTATACTCACGCTGGATTTCTTAAATCCAAGCTCGTTTGCTATATCAACTGAGCGTACCACAGGAAGCTTCTTGCTGAGAATAAGTATGGTCTCTAAATAGTTTTCTGATGATTCGTTGTTTCGCATTTCGAATACCCCCGTGAGTTTATTTTCGTTCGTTTTCATTCAGTTATATTATTATAACATACATTTTATTGTTTGCAAAACTTTTCTTTTTGATTTGTACGTGATTTATGAAAATCCGAAAAAATCACAAAAACCCGCTTTTGTTATTGACTTCTAATTTATGTTAGTGTATACTAACTATCGAATCAGAAAACAAACGTATGCATGATATATTTCTAAATCTTGTATGCCATAAATGTTTAATTATACCAGATAAGACCGGCCGATCACCGGTCTTATTTATTTTATAAAAAAGTTTAACTATTCAGCTTATACGAGAGCTCTCTTTAACCTTTCCAGACCTTCCATAAGCACTGACCTTGGGCATGCTATATTTAATCGCACAAAGTACCTGCCGTTGCCTCCAAACTCGGCTCCCTCTGACAGATAAAGACCTGTTTTTTCGCGAATCATCTGCGTAAATGCCACAGAATCATCTGTGAGTGCGCTGCAGTCAAGCCACATGAGGTATGTCGCATCGGCATCCACTATGTGTATCTGCGGCAGATTTTCTGCCACAAAGTCACATACTTTTTTGCTGTTTTCCCAGAGATATGTTCGAAGCTCCTCAAGCCACGGCTCACCCTTTGTGAACGCCGCAACTGCTGCAGTGATGGCAAATGCATTTGGCTCTGCCACCTCGTCTGTATTTAATGCTCGCCATATCTTGTGACGCAGAAGCTTATTTGGCACCATCACTGCCGCAGTCTGTAAGCCTGCCATATTAAAGCACTTGGTCGGTGCAATACAGGTGATGCTGATATCGGCGCAGTCCTCCGATGCTGCCGCAAACGGCACGTATGATTTTCCAGGTGCTGTGATGTCGCAGTGTATCTCGTCTGAGATGACCGTCACATTGTACTTCTTGCAGAGTGCACCTATTTTCGCAAGCTCATCCTTTTTCCAGATGATACCGCACGGATTGTGAGGGTTGCAAAATATCATGAGCGAGGTCTGTGGATTGGAAAGGTCATGCTCCAGCCTTTCATAATCCACGAAATATCTGCCGTTTTCGTACCCAAGCGGGCTTTCTTGCACATTTACGCCGTTATTGAATATGGAATTAAAAAATATATTGTATACAGGTGTCATGATGAGCACATTCTCACCGGGTGTGGTGAGCTTTCGCACTGTAGATGATATGGCCGGTACGACTCCTGTGCAAAAAATCAGGCTGTCCCTTTCGATTTTAAGCCCATGGCGTCGGTCCCACCACGAAATATACGCATCATTCCACTCATCCGGAATGATGGAATAGCCAAACACTCCGTGAGAAACACGCGCTGAAATTGCATCTATTATCTGCGGTGCTGTCTTAAAATCCATATCTGCCACCCACATCGGGAGCTCATTTTCTGCAACATCCCACTTTAGTGAGCCTGTATTTCTTCTGTCTACAACGGTGTCAAAATCATACATAGATTATTTTCCCTCACATATTATCTTTGTCTTTGATGGGTCAACTCTATCCTTTTCGATAGTCAGTGTGCCAATCTCCTTAGCCCTTATCACTCCGCTTGTCGGATTCAAAACACTGTCCACCTTACTGCAAATCTCTGCATCTACCGATGAATACTCAAAGGCAAGCGTGGTGTTTATCAGCTTGCAGTTTTTCATAACGAGATTGTCGATGTAGCAAAGCCCCTGCAAGCTCTCGATTGTACAGTTTATCAGTGTCAGATTCTTCGCGTTCCAGCCAAGGTATTCGCCTGTGATAAATGAATCATAGACCGTGACATTTTCCGTATTCCAGAAAGCGTCCTTTGAGATAAGCTTTGAATCGTGTACCTCTACATTTCTTGAGCCGTCAAACGAATAGTTGCCGACAAGCTGGAAATTCTTCATGGTAAGATTATTTGTATTCATGCCAAAATAATCTCCCTTTGCCGAAACATTCTCGATATCGACATGATCACAGTTCCAGAGTGTCTCCTGGGCATTCGGAAACGTCACATTTTTAAGCTTTAGGTTGTTGCAGCGCCTGAAGTTCTTAGGTGCCTCAACTATTGAATCTGTGACTGAGATATTGTCTGTATACCAGACTCCCGCACGCGCCATGTCAAACCATGTACAGTCCTTTACTTCTATGTCACTGCAATACCACAGCGGATATTTCCAACGGAAAAAGCAGCCTGTCAGACTAATGCCATGGCTCTCCTTAAGAGGTGACTCTCCATCATCAAAAATTGTATCATATATATCCATGTCGTTGCTTGCAAACAGCGCTCTTTCGCCTGTCAGAAACTCCTGATGGATTTGTTTTCTTTCGCTCATTATATATACTCCTTTTGCTCTAAGTTGTCCTAAAGTTATCTGTCATTAACTAAAAGAACTGCCAGGCACATAAGAATATGCAGCCCGACAGTTTTTATTATACCCCAAACCCTACTGAATTTGTAGTATTTTATATAAGTTTAATATTAAGAACCTGATATTTACAGCTCAAGCCCATCGATAATGCTCTTAAGTGCATCAGCAGACTCCTTGAGCTTTAAAGCCTCCTCACCGTTTAACTCGATCGGGATATCGCTCTCCACTCCGTTTGCTCCAACGATTGCAGGCATTGAGAGAACCACATCATCGATGCCGTACTGTCCGTGCATCATGTGTGAAACAGGAAGAATAGACTTCTCATCGCGCATAATTACCTCGCAGATACGTCTGACAGACATTGCGATACCGTAATATGTCGCATGCTTTCTGTTGATTATCTCGTAAGCACTGTTCTTTACGTTTGCAGCGATTTCCTCTGTATTCTCCTTGTGCTTGTAGTGACCTCTCATCTCGCACATCTTGTGAAGCTCTACTCCGGAAACATTGGCTGATGACCATGCAACCACCTCACTGTCTCCATGCTCACCTACGATAAATGCATGTACGCTTCGGCTGTCCACCTCAAGGTGCTCTCCGAGCGCATACTTAAGTCTTGCACTGTCAAGCACTGTGCCCGAACCGATGACACGCTCCTCCGGAAGCCCTGAAAGCTTCTGCGCTACCTGTGTCAAAATATCTACAGGGTTTGCAACGATAAGTAAGATTCCACCGAAGTTTCTCTTTGCGATCTCCGGAATGATGCTCTTGAAGATTGCTACATTTTTATTTACCAGATCAAGCCTTGTCTCGCCTGGCTTTTGTCCCGCGCCTGCAGAAACAACAATGATAGCAGCATCTGCCACATCATCATAACCACCTGCATATATCTTCATAGGTCTGGCAAAAGGAATACCGTGGCTTATATCCATAGCCTCTCCCTCTGCCTTATCCTTATCAGCGTCAATAAGAACTATCTCAGAAAAAAGACCGCTCTGCATAAGTGCAAAAACCGATGCCGAACCAACGAATCCACATCCGATCATAACAGCCTTTCTTGGGTTTGTCTTAACAACTGCGCTAGTTTTATTGCTCATGTTAGTTCCTCTCTTTCTAAAACTGTAATTAAAATAGTTGCTTTTCTTTTATTTATATTATACCCGCATTGTACAGATAATCCGTTGTAAAAACAACAAATTACTTGATAAAATACAATCAATAGCCCATTGTTCCTATTTTTATACAATTTTAGCTGCAGCCGCTTATTTTGTGCTTGAATTTCTGTACTCAAGCGGTGTCATTCCATACAGCTTCTTGAACTGTCTGTTAAAATGCTCCACATTCTGATATCCTGCCTCGATTGCGATATTCTCAACAGTTGTAATGCTGTTTCTAAGCAGTGTGCGTGCCTTTTTCATCTTGGCATTGGTTACCAGCTCTCCGAAGGTCTTGCCTGACTTCTCCTTTATGTACTTGGAGATATAAGGCTCTGTCAGGTTGAACTGTGCAGCCATGTCTGCAAGCGATACCGTCTTGTAGTTGGCCTGGATGAAGTTGAGCATGGCGATATAGCGCTCATCCTTCACATGGCTGTCAGCCTTGGTGGCAAGGTAATGGTTTACTGCAACAACAAGTGCTCCGATTGATGCCTTGATGATATCCTCATCCACACCTGCGCCCCAGAACATCTTGCCGTCAACTGTGATACCCACGTATGCCATAGCCTTTGATGAAGAGCCGTGTGAAAGCGCATGCTCCTCGTATACGGTAAGCTCAAAGCTGATGTCAAAATACTGCTTTATTATATTGCTGACTGCATCGAGACGGCCGTTTCCGTTGGCATCTACCTTTCTGGTGCTGTCATTGTGTAAAATAACTGCCTCTGCGAAAATGCCGTTCACCTGCTTAAAGTGACACTCCGGTATAGTAAAATATGGATGGAAATCCACATAATTGTCTGTAAAGATGCTGTGTACCCACTCAGGTGAGAGCTCCTTGTGCTCCTCGTCAGATACCTGCTTGACCATGTATCCGACCTGCTCCCTCATCTGCTGCGGCACATTGATACCGAAGCTCTGCTTAAGGATATAAGCCACTCCTCCCTTTCCTGACTGGCTGTTGATACGGATAACATCAGCCTCGTATGTCCTGCCGACATCCTTTGGATCTATAGGCAGATATGGAACTGTCCACTTATCAAGCTTCTTTTCCTCTCTCCATGCCATGCCCTTTGAGATAGCATCCTGATGAGAGCCTGAAAATGCAGAGAATACAAGGTCTCCCGCATATGGCTGTCTCTCTCCTACCTTCATTCTGGTATATGTCTCATACTTCTCCCTGATCTCAGGCAGATTTGAAAAATCAAGCTGTGGATCCACTCCGTGTGAGTAGAGATTCATGGCAAGTGTCACTATATCGACATTTCCTGTTCTCTCACCGTTTCCAAACAGTGTACCCTCTATCTCCTCAGCTCCTGCAAGCACGCCAAGCTCTGATGTGGCAACACCGCAGCCTCTGTCATTGTGAGGATGTAAGCACAGCACTACTCCGTCTCTGTACTTAAGATGCTTGTCGATATACTCTATCTGTGTGGCAAAAACATGTGGCATAGCATTCTCTACTGTGGTAGGGATATTGATAATGGCCTTGTTATCAGCCTTTGGCTGCCATACATCAAGCACTGCGTTGCACACATCAACCGCATAATCCACCTCTGTGCCCGAAAAGCTCTCCGGTGAATACTGGAAACGGAAATTACCGTCAGTCGCAGCCGCAAGGTCTCTCAGTAAGATAGCTCCGTCAACTGCAAGCTGCTTTATCTCTTCCTTTGACTTCTTGAACACCTGCTCACGCTGTGCAACAGATGTGGAATTGTACAGATGTACAACCGCTCTCGGTGCTCCCTCAAGTGCCTTGAAGGTCTTCTTGATGATATGCTCTCTGGCCTGTGTCAGCACATGTATAGTGACATCATCCGGAATCATATCCCTCTCAATAAGAGCTCTTGTGAAATTGAACTCTGTCTCAGAGGCTGCCGGGAAACCTACCTCGATTTCCTTAAAGCCTATATCTACAAGCATCTTAAAGAAGTCAAGCTTCTCCTCAAGGCTCATCGGCTCTATAAGAGCCTGGTTGCCATCACGTAAATCAACCGAACACCACAGTGGTGCTTTATCTATATAATCCTTCTTAACCCAGTCATAAGTGCATTCAGGAGGCAGAAAATAACTGCGCTCGTATTTTTCATATCCTTTCATCTTAAAACCTCTTTTCGTTTGAACTGATATAATTGTAACACATAAGCGCAGTTATTGGAATGATTATATTTAATCACTTTAGTTGATGTAATTTAACTTTTTATAAAAATATAATCAACTTTATTGATTTTGATTATTCTAATCAGAAATTCATGTCAAAATATCTGACTAATCCTCTCTCTTATTGCCCCAGAAAAACAATGCAACTGTTCCGGGACCGGTGTGGCTTCCTATAGTAGTACCGATATCATTTATCTCTACCTTGCCCTTCATCTTAGGAAAAGCAGCCTCTATCAGATCAGCTACGGCCTTAGCATCCTCATAGCATGCGGAATTTGATATGTAGACCTTATCTGAATAATCGGCACCGTCCTTGCAGAGTGCCTGCATCTTCACAAGCATCTCCTTTATCGCCCTCTTTTTGGTACGGATTTTCTCACGCACAATAAGCTTTCCCTCATTGCTCACATTCATGAAAGGGCAGATATTCAGCACATTTCCCACGAAGCCCGCGGTCTTTGAGATACGGCCTCCCCTGATAAAAAATGTAAGGTCTGATGAGAAGAACCAGTGATTCACCTCAAGTCTGTGCTCCATAGTCCAATTTGCCAGTGTATCGATATCCATGCCGCTATCCCTAAGGTCAGCGAGCTTATCCATCAAAAGGCCAAAGCCAGACGATGCTGCCAGCGAATCAATCACATATATCTTTCTGTCAGGATACTCCTCCTCCAAAGCCTCCTTTGCAAGCCTTGCCGAGTTGACTGTACCTGATATACCGGAGCTTAGTGCGCAGTGAAGCACATCATATCCCTCATCCAGAAACTGTCTGAAGTACTCCATGTACTCCTCCTGATTGATCTGCGAGGTCTTTGTCATGGCACCGGCTTCCATTGCCTTGTAGAAATCCGGCAGTGGCATGGACTGTCCTAAATCATCCATATACTCTTTGCCATCGAGCTCATAGTGAAAGCACGCGTACTTAATATTCCTATCAAGCATATGCTCTTTGGTAAGATCTGCTGTTGAACAGCAGCTAATCACATAATTTGACATATTATTTTCCTTTACCTTTAATTATATATAGTCAGATACATATGGTATCTCATGGTATAAAATATCATCAAGCTTTGCAACAGCATCATATGTAGTCTGTATTTTGCCCATCTGCAAAAGCTTCTCCGCACTCTTGTAGCCCAAAAGCAGTGTGGTAAATGTGCCAATAGACATGCTAATGTGATACTGCGGCTTTTTGTCGGTGAGAGCACAGTGCCCTTTCTCAAAATCAATGACGAATGTGCCATTGTTCCACGGCAGAAGCTCATCCTCTATCTCGAAGCTAAAGCAGCCGCTTGGACCATCAGGGTCACAGTTGTACTGTGAAATAAACTGCGCCACATCGATGATTCTGCCCATGGCGTATGGTCTGATCGTCTCCTTTATATCACTGTCATCGAGCTCAAAAGCGATAGGCTCGCTGTAATAGTTGTTGCCTCTGACCTCATCTATCATGGAATCATGCGCATGAATGTATTCCCACAGGCCAAGCTGTGCCTCACGGTTTAAGTAGATGAGCTCCTTGATGTGCATGACATCGGAGCTGATAAGATATACCATATAGCCACACGGTTCATCATCCTCGTTGTAGTAGATGGCGACCATCGTATCGTCCTCATCCCAGCGGAAGTACTCCTCCCAAGCCAGATTGTTTCTGTACAGACAGCCGTGCGTCTTTGCGGCAAAGTGAGTATGAAGCTTCTTAAACTGCTCGTCATCCCACTGCACACGGCGCACATAGCCCGGCTCCTTAAGCTTTGTGGGAATCTGTCTGTCCTTTATCACATATGTCATCTTGTTTGAGATAATCTCCCAGCCAAGCCCTCTGTAAAGAGGTATGGAGTATGGGTACAAAAGAGCAAACGACTTGTTGCTGTCGCGCATTCTCGTAAGACTCTTTCTCATGAGCTTTTTCATGAGACCATGACCGGTGTACTCAGGATACGTGCAAACACTTGTGACAAAGCCCACCTCATAGCGCTCACCATATATATTCATATCAAGCGGATATACCGCAAACTGCGCCACAAGCTCCTCTTTTTTGTCAATGATATTGAAGCAGCCGAGCACATCAGCTCTCTCAAGCACCGGAAACTTCGACTGCTTGATTTCGTCATCTTTCCAGCCGGTCTCGGCAAGGTCTGCCTCCGTCACCTGAAACGCATAACGAAGCAGTGCATTGTACTCCTCCGCATCATCCTTTGTCAGTACTCTTATCTTAAATTCATCTGATTTAAAAGAATGCATAGTGTCCTTTCTCGCCTGTCTTTACTGTATACATCAGATCGTCCGCCTTTTTAATGAGCTCGGTAATCTGACTCTCACTGGTAACATTTCTCTCATATGAAATACCGATGGAACAGGTGATATTCTTCTCCTCATTAAACTCAACGTCATGGTCGAGATATTTCTTTATCTGCCTGCTGAAGCCATCCGCCTCTGCAATCCTCGCATAGATATCCTTTGCAATATTCTCAAGCTCGTATCTGGCACATGACTCAATGACTATGATGAACTCATCACCGCCATATCTGCTCACAAAGCCTCTGTCCTTAGCCACTTCCTTGAACACAAAGGCCATCTCCTTAAGTATCAGATCTCCCACATCATGACCATATGTATCATTATAATGCTTGAAATTGTCCAGGTCAATAAACATAAGCCCCACATCCATGCCACCTGATGTCACACTTATGCGCTTTTCAAGCTTTTCAATCTCCTGATACATACCTGCTCTGTTATAGATACCGGTAAGCATGTCAGTGACAGCTGCCTGCTTCAGTCTCTTGTTCATCTCATTGGCCTTCTCATTAGCCTCAATACGGGCAATGGAATACTCAAGCTCTCTGAATAACAGCTTGAAAATGCTCAGATCATCCTCGTTGAGCATGTATCGCTCGATTGAGCCATGCCAGTTGTCCTTCATGCGCACATATGCTATGAGTACACTTGAAAGCGCATCATTCTTGATAAAAGGCACTGCGACAAATGAGCATACATCATCCACGCCGAAGTACGAGATGACATTTTCATACTCGTAGAAGCCCTCTGCAATCTTTGATGTGGCAATGCCCTCCGGATAGTCTATCATGATATCACATATACCCTTTATAACCTCATCTGTCATATCACAGCCCGTATCATTATAAAGCACCTGCGGCTCCTTCGCGTGCAGATCTATGATCAGCGCACAGTCAAGACTGAAATGATTGATGAAATTGCTCATGGCATTTTCAATCATGGTGTCCTTCTTCTGGTCATTGACATCGATAATGGTCTGCCATATGGAAATAAACTCCATCTGACGCTTTGAGCCCTGATAATCCTTTTCGAGTCCATGCTGCTTTACAAGCATATTAATCTGCCGCTCATTGATATGGCCATCACTCAGTGACTCCAGGTTGATATTTTTTAACATGTCAAGCGGAGCTGCCTCTGCTATTTCATGCATCCTTTTATTGTGTGCCTCTAAAAGTATTCTCTCATGCTCTATAAGCTCATTTTTGCCGAGCAGCTCAAACAGCTTCATCCTGCTTTCCCTGTATATCGAATATGCAAAAAATTCGTTTCCCTCCGCATTAACGAGATATCTCTCCGCATCCTCAAAACGTAAAAAGGCTTCTTCCTTTTCACCATCGTGCCACAAGAGCATGGCTGATGCAAAGGAGTAAAGGAACATCTCATCATCGCATCTGGAATAGTCATGGACTGCCTCAGTTCTTGTGGTGTCAATTACTCTGTAGATGACATAATTAAGAAACTGCTTGCAGCTGAGCAGATAGCGCTCACAGCTGAATCTGTCACCAGAAAATATAGATGCAAGCGCAAGAAGCGCATATACCTTACTCGTGTTGCACACTCTTAAGCTGTTTAGATGAAGCTTTATAATAGTCTTCATTGCAACTAAAAGTGCATGGACCGCCTCCTTATAATTGCCCTGCATGATATAGTTAAGAGACTTGTTATAATACACCTCAGCTATATCCTCCGGCATCTTCAGGTAATATAACATATTGATTGCAGCATTGTAATAATTGTCAACCAGCTCATTTTTACCCATGGCACTTAAATTGTAGCCTATGGACGAAAGCACTCTCGCAACATATATATTGCCGTGCCCCTTCATGAACTCGTATGTACGGATAACATATAAAAAAGCAATCTCGTTGAGACCGCTTGTGCTGGCAAGCATGATAGTCTTCTGATATGCATCATACACAAGCTGCTCATTTCCTATCTCCTTCGCAAGCTCAAGTCCCTTCGTAAAATGCTTTAGTAATGATTCATCATAAAAGGACTGCTTCACCACATCCCGGCTATTGTCGTATGCGTAAATATATATATGTGCCAGATGATTCCTGTAGCCGTGCTTTATGAGCTTTTCTATAATTTCATCACTGACAGGTATATCCTGTACACAGAAGAATATATTGTACCAGCCTGACATCTTTATCATGACTGACAAAAGCTCAGCCTTAAATATCAGTATGTCATCCTCTGCCAAAACTGCATAGTCATAGGCACTCTTTGCACTGTTTCCGGCCTTCTCAAGCTTACCCTGATACATATAGCAGGTGCCCTTCATGAAATAATACAGTGAAAGATAATGCTCACTGTCATTTTCCGGTATCAGCGCTTTGTATTCATTCGTGAGCTCAATCGCTTTGGACATCTCTCCAAGTAAAACACAGGTCCTGGCATAGACCAAATAAAAACGTCTCAGACTCTTTTCATCAATCCATGCATCCTCAAACTTAAGCTTATGCTCTATGATGCGGCAGCCTCTTCTTGCCTGCTCAAAATCCAGAAACTCCATAATATTTGATGCTTCCTGGATACTCTGCTCAAAGTTTGTAGTGATATACAGCTCATCATCATTCGTGTTTTTTATGTTATTTTTAAGCGATCCAGCACTGCCTATATAGTATATGGCACTCCTGTCCTCAAGCGACTCAACTATACGATCCCACACCTCAACAGTACTGTCAGTACCCTTGACTATGGCATTGACACCTAACACGATACCGATATTGGCGCATGGATTGTCAATCAGATACTTGATGGTCTCAATTGAGCTCTTAGACGCCATCTGGAATCTGTTTATCACAATCATCAAAGGCCTCACCTCAGAAAGCCTCTTGAGCATGTCAGCTATGGCCATCGTCATGCGTCTCTGCTCATATGCAACCTCATTTAACAGCACTGTCTCCTCTCTGAAGCACTCACCGGTCTCATAATAGCTGTTTAACACCTGTCTGTGCAGATAGTACACACCGCACTCCTTCTGGAAATCATCAAAGCTTCCGCCTATGAAGCGCCTGTGCATATTGCATATGATGTCCAAAAATGGCTCATAAGCTCCGACCAGCGTATTGTAAGAGAACTCACTGTATGCAAAAAAGACGTTATCCTCATTGCTTTGATAACGTCTTATAACCTCAAGATTTTCAATCGAAAAATCATTGCTATAATTCGCCATTACGATATTTCGAGTCTCTTTTCCTATGCGATTGTATATCTGCTCGATTACCCCGCTATAATACTTCTCTATCATCTAATTACCCCATCACGTTCCAAAGCCGACACAGTGTAAATCAATCCTCCTGTAATCAAGCTTTTCCGAAATAATTCTAAAACCATAGTAGACCAAAACTCCCAAAAAGTCAATCTTTTGACTCAATAATGATAAATTTTCCTCTATGGATATCAACCACTGCATGGTCATCGACTATTTCATTGGATATACCAAGCGATGTAAACCTGTCAAAGGAATAATCAGTAACAGGATACTTAAAGCCCTTAAGGCTCACCTCATTGTCGTCTGTCAGTGCTATAAGAGATACAAACCGGCCATACTGTGCTGATTTTTCAATGGTTACCGGCTTATCTGCCATCCTTATGCGGTTGTTTGTATCGATAATGCTGATATCGGTTTTACTTTCCAGGCCTATTCCCAAAAGTGAAATATTTCCAAGCACATGGTCTATTCTGCTGCCTGTTGCTCCAAGCACCACTATACTTCGTGCACCCTCGCTTATGGCAAGTCTTATGGCATACTCTGTATCGGTATCATCCTTTACGGGATTGAGCCTGCGTATCTCAGTCTGTCCCTTTCTCTCAAAATACTCCAATGCATTTGTCTTAGTTGAATCGAAATCACCTACAATTATATCAGGTGTGACACCGTTTTCGTACAGAAAATCCATTCCGCTGTCAGCCGCAATTATGGCATCTATTCCGTCAGTCTTTATCTCGTTTAAGCCAAATTCCTTATCTATTTTTCCACCACATACAATCAAATACCGCATTTTATCCACCCTCTCCTTAATAACATATCCACATTTGCTTAAGCCCCGGAAGCATTTCCGTTTTAACCTGCATCTGTTACATCATGATATTCAGAAAACCCTTTACATTTTCTTCTATATCTCCGCTAAACACCGCACTTCCCGCAACAATGATATTGGCTCCTGCCGCAAGCAGTGTCTCAACATTCTCCAGATTGACACCACCGTCCACCTCTATATCAGCCTTGTTTGCGGTTTTCTCGAGAAGCGCCTTTAAGTCGCGCACCTTGTCTACAGTGTACGGAATAAGCTTTTGTCCTCCGAAGCCAGGATTTACCGTCATGATAAGCACCATATCCACCTTAGGAAGCACATACTCTATAGCAGAAAGCGGAGTAGCCGGATTTAATGCTACGCCTGCCAGTATGCCCTTTTCCTTTATTGCCTCGATTGTCCTGTCAAGATGCTTACATGCCTCCGCATGGACTGTGATGATATCAGCGCCTGCTGCCGCAAAATCATCTATGTATCTGACCGGCTCATCTATCATCAGATGCACATCAAACATGCGCTCCGTGCACTTTCTGATTGTCTTTATGACCGGCAGTCCTATTGATATGCTTGGGACGAAGCTGCCGTCCATAACATCTATATGCACATACTGTGCTCCGGCCTCGTCAAGCTGCTTAAGCTGCTCTCCAAGTATTGAATAATCCGCTGATAAAATTGATGGTGATAAACAATTCATGTTTTCCTCCGTTTGATTATGCTTTAAATTAATACTTTTGTCTGTTTTTCAGCTCCTCATACAGAAGCTTATAGTTATCATACCGCACCTGCGATATTTTCCCATCTGAAAGAGCCTCCTTCACACCGCAGTCCGGCTCGTTTATATGACTGCAGCCCTGAAACCTGCAATACGGCTCATATTCTACAAACTCCGGATAACAGGTCCATAGATCTTCCTTTTCAAAGCCCGGCACATCCATTGAGCTAAAGCCCGGTGTATCCATGATATATGTGCCATCCTTTATCGGAATAATCTCAGAATGTCTGGTCGTGTGCTTTCCGCGCTCTATTTTCTCACTTATGTGCCCGGTCTCCATCTGCACATCATCCTGCAGACAGTTGATGATGGATGACTTGCCAACACCTGAGGGGCCTGCAACCGTGGTCGTCCTTCCCTCTAAAACGTGCTTTATCTCATCTATGCCCTCGCCTGTTTTCGTGCTGGTAAACATCACTCTGTAGCCTGCCGGCTCGTATATGCTTTTAAGCTCCTGCTGCTTTTTTGGCGTGATTAAGTCCATTTTGTTGAAGCATATTGTGACCGGCACATGCTGGTACTCCATCATACACAAAAACCTATCAAGCAGGTTGAAATTGGGATCCGGCTTTGCGGATGCAAAAATAACCAGGGCCATGTCTATATTGGACACAGCCGGCCTGATAAGTTCGTTTTTCCGTGGCAGTATACGCTCGACATTGCCTATGTGCTTTTCCTCGTCGAGGACTGCTATGTCGACTGTATCGCCTACCAGTGGCTTTATCTTTTGTTTTCTGAAGGTGCCTTTTGCTTTGCACTCGTAGAGGGTGCCGCCTGTGGCAGCTTCGTTTGCTTTGTTTGCTTCTTCTACGTAGACGTAGTAGAAGCCGGCAATTCCTTTAATAATTTTTCCTGTCATGGTTTTCCTTGTGTGCTTTTGTATTTGAAGGAGTCACGCTTTCGGCGGGGTATATGCCGCGCTTTGAGGTTGTGAGGTGGCGATGGCAGGCATATATTCCTCTTAAAAAATATGAAGCCGGCCCCGAGCTCTCCTACGGACAGTCTATGGTTTGCTCTGCCCTGTTCTCTCCTCGGTAGGCTTATGGCACCCCGGGGCAGTTCATATTTTTTCTTCGGAACACATGCCTGCCCCGCTTCCCTAGTTCCTCTCCGCGAGTTCAGGTTTTCGCCCGCGGGGTGGCGGAAAACTTGACGTAGCTGCGCTACGGCTCGTTTTCCTTGTGCTGCCCCACGTTATGGCAATATCTACCTCTTTTTTGCTATTCCGGTTTATAATAATTATTTAACTTCTCTTATGCTTATGGCACGCTATACGTTACCGGATCAAGTGTAACTTTTGCAGGATTTCCAGCTTCATCTGTTTCCCCTGTCTGAACTGTCCAAGTAACTACAATACTTCCTGTAGCTTCTTTCATTGTTCCTGAAACTGTAAATGATGACGTATTTTCATATGAACCCTTATCGTATACAGTTCCACTTTTACCTACAAGCTTATACTCTGCTTTTACTACAGTTCCCTCTCCACTATAACTAATTCCTTTACTTACGTTAGTCGATATCTCCTGCTTTCCCTTACTGAGTGTCAGTGTGATTGTGGTGCCTGCGGCTACGGTTTCGCCGGATTTGGTCTGGCTGATTACGTTGCCGGCGGATACTGTGTCGCTGTACTGTGAGTCGGCGTAGGTGTACTTGAGACCTGCTCCTGCGAGGGCACTTTCTGCCTGTGACTGTGAATAGCCTACTACGTTTGGCACGGTGATTGGCTTCTGGCCCGGTGAGAGGGTTACTGTTACTGTGCTGCCCTTTGCGGCCTTGTTTTTGGCTGATGGTGACTGTGCTGTTACTACGTCTGCTGCTACACTGTCATTGTAATCTCCGTACTCGAAGGTGACGCTAAAGCCGGCTGACTCGAGTGTGCTCTTTGCTGAGCTCTTGGTCTTTCCGATTACACTTGGTACCTTGACCATCTCTGATGTGCTATCACCTTTTCCTGCGATAACTACATTGATCTGTGAGCCACGCTTTACTGTATCTCCGGCCTTTACATCCTGCTCAAGGATTGTGCCGTCCTTTTCATCTGACTGCTTTGTCTCAAATGCAAATACTGTGAGGTCAAGCTTTAAGCGGTCTACTGCCTTCTGAGCATCCTCCACTGACATACCTCTGATGTCAATCATCTGACCCTCTGTCTCAGTTTGTGTCTCTGACTCCGATTCCGACTCGGTCTGTGTCTGTGACTCGGTCTGCTGTGACTCTGAGTTCTTTTTGCCGCCAAACTTAAACACTCCTGCCACTGAAAGTGCAAGATATATGATAACTATCACTATGATTACGGCTGTTACTATACCCATGATTGTGATTGCCTTATCCATCTTTGGATTTAAAAGCTTGCCGTCATCATCATCGTCATCGTCGTCTTCTTCGTCATCATCGTCGTCTAAGAGTGACTCATCATAATCATCATCGTCTTCATCGTCAGCATACTCATCATCATTATCTGCATCGGTATCATCATCGTTTAAGTCCTCTGCGACACCTCTGCCCTCTTTTATCTTGTCAAGCTCCTCAGGGCTTATAACCTTGGTCTTGCCACCGTCAACGAGTGGTGCTATTGTAACGAAATCCTCATCAGGATGCGCAAGCGAGCGTCTTATGTCTGTGAGAAGCTCCTCAATAGTCTGGTATCTGCGATCCGGTGTCTTTTGTGTACACTTTAAGATGATTTTCTCAAAGCTGATCGGCAGATCCGGTGCGTAGATGCTTGGCTTTGCAATCTCCTCCTGCAAGTGCTGCAGTGCAACTGCCACTGTGGTATCACCGTCAAACGGCACACGACCTGTAACCATCTCAAACATCACGATTCCCAGTGAGTAAATATCACTTCTGCCATCAACGAAGCCGTTTCTTGCCTGCTCCGGAGATGCATAGTGTACTGAGCCCATCACATCTGAGCTTATTGTATTTGAAGATGTAGCCTTTGCAATTCCAAAGTCTGTCACCTTTACCTTGCCATCTGTAGAAATAATGATATTCTGCGGCTTGATATCACGGTGGATGATATTTTTATTGTGAGCGGCCTCTATGCCCCTTGCCACCTGGATTGCAATACTTGCAGACTCCTTGAATGACAGCTGGCCCTTTTTCTCGATATAAGTCTTAAGTGTGATGCCCTCGACATACTCCATGACAATGTAGTACAGACCATTCTCGCTGCCTACATCATAGATATTTACGATATTCGGATGCTCAAGTCCTGCTGCTGACTGTGCCTCAGCACGGAACTTGGTCACAAATGAACTATCCTCCGAAAACTCCTGCTTTAAAACCTTTATAGCTACGAAACGGCTTAGTATATGGTCTTTTGCCTTGTATACATCGGACATACCGCCTGCGCCAACCTTGCTTAGGATCTCGTATCGATCCGATAAAAAACTTCCTATCTCTAACATCTGTTATTACCTCGTCTTAAAATGGTTTAATGATCATTACAGTGATATTATCGCGGCCACCGTTTGCATTGGCCATGGCGACAAGCTGTGACGCTGCTGTCTCGATATTATCATTTTGCCTAATAGTATCGCATATTTCTTCATCTCTCACCATATTGGTAAGTCCGTCTGTACACAGAAGAATCCTGTCGTCCTCACATAGCTCGACCTCAAAGAAATCTGCCTCCACATGATCCGCTGCTCCGACAGCTCTGGTGATGATATTCTTGTCCGGATGAACTCTCGCCTCATCGGCATTTATCTCACCCAGCCTGACCATCTCATCAACCAGTGAATGATCCCTGGTAATCTGTCTGATCTGCTCTGTGCTGCCTACAATATAAAGCCTGCTGTCACCTATATTGGCCACAAAAAGCTTGTTTCCTATAATAGTTCCTATGACTAAGGTGGTACCCATTCCACGCTTAGCTTCATCCTCACGAGACTCAGCCACCAAAAGCTCATTTGCCTTGTTGATTGCCTCTTTGATGATGGATACCGGTTCATCCCCGGCATTTCTCGATACCGATGCAACCACACGCTCTATAGTGTATCTGGAAGCATAGTCACCGGCTTTGTGTCCTCCCATTCCATCTGCTACGATGAAAAGATTCGGAAGATTTCCTACTGCAGTGTCAGACGAGAAATAAAAATCCTGATTCATCTCACGAATAGCACCTGCATCCGTAATGGAAAACGTCTTCATCTAGTTTATTCCTCTCTCTTTATCTATATGCTTCTTGCGAAGCTGTCCACAGGCACCGTCTATATCTCTGCCCATTTCCCTTCTAATAGTAACATTAATTCCGTTTTTTTCAAGTCTCTTTTTGAAAGCCTCTATAACATCCTTGTTGGACTGCACGTAGTCGCGCTCCTTTATAGGGTTGACCGGAATCAGATTTATATGACAGTTCATGCCATGCACAAGCGCAGAAAGCTCTGCTGCATCCTCGGCTGTGTCGTTCACTCCGCCGACTAAGCTGTACTCAAAGGTGACTCTGCGGCCGGTCTGTGCAAAATAATACTTGCATGCATCGACCACATCATGTATATCAAAGCTGTTTGCAACAGGCATGAGAGCCTTTCTCTTTTCCTGATTGGAGGCATGCAGTGAAAGCGCCAACGTGATTGAAAGCTTTTCATCTGCAAGCTGTCTCATGCGAGGTACGATACCACAGGTGGAAACAGTCAAATTGCGCTGGCTGATATTGATACCGTTTTCATCAGTGAGAAGCTCTATAAAGCGCAGCAGATTGTCATAATTGTCAAGAGGCTCGCCTGTGCCCATGACAACCACATTTGAGATGCGCTCTCCTATGTCCTTGCCTATCCGGTAAATCTGGTCAATCATCTCAGACGGCCTAAGTCCCCTGACGAGTCCGTCAAGAGTGGATGCACAGAATCTGCACCCCATCCTGCAGCCGACCTGCGAAGAAATGCACACCGAATTACCGTGCTTGTACTTCATAAGCACACTCTCTATTACATTGCCGTCGTCCAGCGAAAAAAGATATTTTCTCGTGCCATCGAGCTTTGACACCTGCACCTGCTCTTTTTTAAGCGAGATGAGCATTGCATTGTCCTTTAATACCTGTATGAACTTTTTTGAAATATTAGTCATCTCATCAAAGTTGTCCACATGCTTCACATGAATCCACTCATATATCTGCTTCGCACGGAATTTCTTTTCTCCGAGCGATATGATAAACTCTGTGAGCTCGTCCATATTCATTGATTTGATGTCGGTTAGTTGTTCTTTTATTATCTGTTCCATATCACTTTTATTAAATTTACATTTAATTACTGCTCTATAATTATTTTTCGTATTGTTATTGTTTATTACTTCATGATTTACTTTTTATAAATCTTGCAATGAAGAATCCGTCACTTCCATGCTCACCGGGCAGCATCTGTTTCATTCCGACGCCATCCGCAAAGCTCTTATCCAGCTCAAACTCAGGATGCTTTTCAACAAACCACCTCACATTGTCCTCATTCTCAGCCTCATCTATTGTACATGTGCTGTAAACGAGCACTCCGTTTGGCTTCACATATGTATGCACGGTATCAAGTATCTGTCTTTGAAGAGCGACAAGCTCATCTACAGACTCAGGTGTCATCTTGTAGCGGATGTCCTTCTTTCTGCCGAGCACTCCAAGCCCTGAGCACGGCAGATCACAGATCAGTATATCTGCCTTTCCTACGGAATCATCGTCAGGCACTGTGGCATCCCACACCTCTGCAGACATATTGTTAAGACCATGCCTTTCTATATTTTCCTCAATCATACCAACCTTGGTATCAGTCAGGTCACGCGCGAGCACATGTCCGCTTCCCTGCAAAAGCTCAGCGATGTGGGTGCTCTTGCCACCCGGTGCTGCGCACACATCTATCACATAGTCGCCCTTCTTGGGAGCTGCAGTCTGTGCAACAAGCATGGAGCTGATATCCTGTACATAGAAAAGTCCGTCTCTGAAGCTCTGCAAGCCATTCAAATAATCAAATCCTGATATAACAAATGCATAGTCAAGCTCATCAACCGCTGTGACCGTCACACCCTCTGCCTCAAGCATTGTGCGAAGCTCATCCGGAGAGCACCTGGTCAGGTTTGTCCTGATGCTTATTGTACTCTTACTGTGAAACGCCTTGAAAATCTCCTCTGCCTTCTTCTCTCCGTATGCAGCAACAAATCTGTCCACTATCCACTGTGGCATGGCGTATCGGATGCTTAGTGTATCAAGCTCTACTGAGTCAATATTTCTTGCAATATTTCTGAGTACACCGTTTACAAAGCCCGAAAGCTGTGCAAACTTATGCCGCTTTGCAAGCTTCACTGCCTCATTGCATACCGCCGAATCCGGCACCGCATCCATGTACTTTATCTGGTAGACGCTCATGCGAAGGAGGTTTCTGATAAAAGGCTTCATCTTCTTTACCTTTGTCTTTGAGAAAGAGTCTATGATGTAGTCGAGCTGCAGCATATACTCGATGGTGCCGTCAACAAGCCTCGTCATAAAGGCTCTGTCCTGCTTTGGCAGATACTGATATTTGTCAAGCACACTGCGAAGCACTATATGTGAAAACGCTCCACGCTCATTAATCTCAATAAGCATCTCAAGAGCAAGCTCACGCGTATCTACAGAGTGTGCCTGTATATTATTTTTACTGTGATTATTTTTATTCTTATTATTCGATGTCATATAGTTTAATCTACATTTAATTTTCTATGTTTATTTATCCAATTTAAACTGTCTTACCTAATTGCCTTACCTTGCTGTCCTGCTTCAAGCAGCTAAAACAATATCAGTCATCCCGTCTGCGTCCGTTTGTGATAAGTATGATACGAAGAAGCTGTAAAATAGCAGCCGCCGCACTGGCTACATAGGTAAGTGCCGCTGATTTAAGCACCCTTCTCGTGTACTTAAGCTCATCATCTGCAAGTATGCCCTGTGTGCGAAGCATAACAAGCGCACGCCTTGAAGCATCAAACTCTACAGGAAGAGTCACAAGCTGGAAAAGCACTGCTGCCGAAAACAGCAATATGCCTATATCAATAATAAGCCCTGATGAGCGTGTGTTAAATAACAGGCCGATAAGTATAACAGGCCATGCAAGCATGGAGCCAAAATTGGCTATAGGCACGAGTGCACTTCTGATTGAAAGAGGTGCATAGTTTTTTGCATGCTGTATAGCGTGTCCACACTCGTGGGCAGCTACACCAAGCGCTGCAACCGATGTAGCGTTGTACACAGGATCAGATAAATTCACGGTTTTGGTGCGTGGATCGTAGTGGTCCGTCAGACTGCCTGACACATGACGCACCTGCACATCATATATGCCTGCCGCCTGAAGCACTCTCTGAGCCACCTGTGCACCATTCATGCCTGACATGCTTCTTAGCTGTGAGTATTTATTAAATGTACCTTTAACTCTTGCCGATGCAATCATACATATCACTGCACCTATCACAACGAGTATATATGTCGGATCCCAGTAATAATATCCCATGTATCATCTCTCCTTGCTTTTATTGTAACTATTCATCCCCGCCTCATCAGCATTTTTGTTCTCAGTGGTTCTGAATAGTTACTTATAATGAATAACTATAACGTGAAAAATGAGCCCTCTTCCACATGACAGCCTCTCAAAAATGAGCCTGTATCCATGCGCTTCTTGCCCTGGAGCTGTACCTCTACTAAAGATAATGCTCCTTTTCCTGTCTGTACATACATATCATTTTTACCGATATGATAAATACAGCCCGGCTCGTAATCATCGCTGCCTTCAATCACCCTTGCACTCCACACCTTAAATGTCTTGCCGTTTAAATGTGTATATGCGCTCGGCCATGGATTGAGCCCTCTTATAAGCCTCTCAAGCTCAACAGCAGGCTTTGTCCAGTCGATAAAGCCAAGCTCCTTGCTGATCATTGATGTATGTGTGGCTTCCTCACTGTTTTGAGGAGTGTACTCTGCAGTACCATCCTCTATCATCTTCATGGTCTCCACACACAGCTTTGCTCCCTCTGCCGAGAGCTTTTCAAACAGGCTGCCACCGGTCTCATCAGGTGCGAGCCTGACTGTGCTCTTTGCAATCATATCGCCGGTATCTACACCCTCATCCATCCTCATGGTAGTGACACCGGTAAACTCGTCACCGTTAATCACAGCCCACTGGATAGGAGCCGCACCTCTGTACTTTGGCAGAAGTGAAGCATGCACATTGATACAGCCGTAGCGTGGCATATCAAGAATACTCTTTGACAGAATCTGTCCAAAAGCCACCACAATTATTATATCTGCATTAAACTTTCTGAGGTACTCTATATTGGCAGACTCTCTTATTTTAACCGGCTGGAATACCTCAATGCCGTGCGAAAGCGCACACTCCTTGACCGGTGTGTACTGCATTGCCTTGCCGCGACCCTTCGGCTTGTCCGGCTGTGTGACAACCAGCGCCACCTCGTGCCCTGCCTCTATAATTGCCTCAAGTGTTCCCACCGAAAAATCCGGTGTTCCCATGAAAATTACTCTCATATTACTGCCTCCCAGATATTTTTAAAAGCCCGGATAACAAATGTCATCTTAAGAATTACTCCTGTGGATCCTCATAGGTCACATCGTGAAGTGCTCCCTCAACCTTCTCCACATAGAGATGTCCGTCAAGATGGTCAAGCTCGTGGCAGATGCATCTGGCCAAAAGCTCCTCTCCCTCTATCTCATACTCATTCATATCCTCGCCCATGAAGCGGGCCTTTACATGATTCGGGCGTGTTACCTGTCCGGCCTTTCCCGGTACTGAAAGACAGCCCTCATCGCCGGTCTGCTCTCCGTCAGACTCGATAATTTCAGGATTGATCATCACGATTGGACCCTCGCCCACATCGATAACAACGATTCTCTTAAGTATGCCGACCTGCGGTGCAGCAAGTCCCACACCATTAGCCTCATACATGGTCTCAAGCATATCATCAATAAGTGTTACTATCTTTGGAGTCACCTCCGTAACCTCTCTGCATACCTTGCCAAGTACAGGGTCTCCCTCCACTCTAATAGTTCTAAGTGCCATAATTGCCTCCTTCTATATCTATCAAAATCCACTCATCGGATTAAAATCAAATGAGATATTTGCATTTTTCATTGCCGTATCAGCCTTCACAGCCTGCTCTATGCCATCCTTTACGGAAATGAGCGCCGCATAGTCAGATGTCTTCATGTAAAGCACCTTGCGGTATATGTCATTTACCTTTGCGATGGTCGCATCCGCAGGGCCTATGAGCTGAATCTGATGCCTATCATCCGGGCTCTGACTCTTCTCTATATGTGATATCATCTGTGCCGCTGTATCGTGCACTCTCTGCGCCATACTGCCGCACTCACTCTCATCAGGTGATGTGACATGGATTAAAAGCATATTCCATACAGGCGGATAGTTCATAAGCCTCCTGTACTCTATCTCCTTATCGTAAAAAGCCTCATAATCCTGCTCTTTGGCAGTCTGGATGGCGTAGTGGTCAGGGTCGTAGGTCTGTATGACCACATTGCCGGGCAGCTTTCCTCTGCCTGCGCGCCCTGCCGCCTGGGTCAGAAGCGCAAATGTGCGCTCCGCCGCATGAAAATCATTCACATGCAGTGACATATCCGCAGCCAGCACTCCAACCAGCGTAACATTTGAAAAATCATGTCCCTTCACAATCATCTGCGTGCCGATAAGTATATCGGCCTCATGATTGGAAAATGCCTGCAGAATCTTCTCATACGAATCCTTTGCCCTCGTGGTATCATAATCCATGCGCAGTATGCGCGCCTGTGGAAAACGCTTTGCCACCATCGCCTCTATCTTCTGTGTGCCGGCCTTAAAGCCGCTAATGTACTTTGAGCCACAGCTCGGACACACCTTCGGCACCGGCTGTCTGTAGCCGCAGTAGTGACAGACCATCACTCCGCCTCTATGCTCACTGAGTGATACATCGCAATGAGGACATTTTACCACAAAACCGCACGCTCTGCACGACATAAATGCCGATTTGCCCCTTCTATTTAAAAAAAGCATGGTCTGCTGACCATTTTGAAGCCTCTCCTCCATGAGCTCCTGAAGCCTGGTGGAAAGAATCGAGCGGTTTCCCTCACGAAGCTCCTGCCTCAAATCAACAATCTCACACTTTGGAAGAGGTCTGTCGTCCACACGCGTATCAAGCTCCAAAAGCCTGTAAACGCCTGTCTTTGCCTTGTAGTAGCTGTCCACGGACGGTGTTGCAGAGCCAAGCACCACAATAGCATCGGACATGCGCGCGTACTCTATCGCCACCTCTCTGGCGTGATAGCGCGGCACCGACTCACTCTTGTATGAATTCTCATGCTCTTCATCTATTATGATAAGTCCTAAATTTGAAAAAGGTGTGAACAGCGCCGACCGCGGGCCAATCATGATGTCAATATCACCATTTTTAGCTCTCTCAAACTGGTCATAACGCTCACCATTTGAAAGTCTTGAATTGATTATTGAAACCCTGTTCCCAAATCTGGAAAAAAAGCGCATCACTGTCTGATAAGTAAGTGCAATCTCAGGAATCAGCACAATCGCCTGACGCCCGGACTGTATACAGTGTGCAATAAGCTCCATGTATACCTCTGTCTTGCCGCTTCCGGTTACACCCTTAATCAGATACGTATTTCTAAGGCCTGATGCAATATCACCTTGTATCGCATCGACCACACTCTGCTGCGCAGCATTCAATACCTTATCATAGGTATCCACGCTCATATGCTCCACAGGATTTCTGTAGCCGTTCTGTGTGATGACCTCGATAAAGCCGCTCTGCTCAAGCGCCCTTATGGTGGCAGCCGACACAGACAGCTTGCCTGTCACAAAGGAATACTCAAGGCTCGCCCCATCATCAGCATCGATCAGGGCACGAAAAAGCCTGGCCTTTGCCTTTTGATTTTTTGCCTCACAAAGCGCCAGCTGTGCCCTCGCCCTTACCTTGTCTATTTTCAGTGCAATGCTGCGGCTCACCTGCTCCTTAGCCTGTTTCTTTACAGGTATAACGGTCTTTAGCGCCTGATTCATGGTAGAGCCGTAGTTGCGCCGTATCCATGCCGCAAGCGCGATGAGCTTTGCTTCCACAGCCACAGAGTTTGCCTTTATCCCGATAAGAGGCTTTGTCCTTGCCGGGTCGTACTCAGGCTCATCCGTGACCTCAATCACATAGCCTGTGATAGTGCGGCTGCCAAATGGAATATCCACGCACACACCCGGGCGGATGTCGCATAAAAGCTCATCCGGGATGCTGTACTGAAATGTCTTATCCAGTTTTTCGTGGGATATATCCACAATCACGTTGGCATACATAACTGATACTATTTAACTCCTTCGTATTTCTCCTCGCAGTACTTGCAACGGTAAACTTCGTTTTTCTCATCGGAAAGCACAAAAATCTGGTCAAGCTCCTGCTCAATTGAAGTGATGCATCTTGGGTTTTTGCACTTGATGACATTTTTCACCTGATGAGGCAGCTTAAGCTCCATCTTGTCCACAATCTTGTCACCCTTTATCACATTTACGGTGATGTTGTGGTCGATAAATCCAAGGATATCGAGGTCTAATGACTCTATCGGACACTCTACCTTGATGATATCCTTCTTGCCCATCTTGCTGCTCTTTGCATTCTTTATGATTGCAACCGTGCAGTCAAGCTTGTCAAGCTTTAAATCCCTGTAAATCTGAAGACTCATACCTGCCTTGATATGATCGAGCACAAAGCCCTCATGTATTCCACTAATATTCAGCATATTATCCTCCTTTAGTCCTCAGCCAGTCCAAGCAGTGTCAGAATCAGCGCCATACGCACGTAAACCGCATACTGCGCCTGCCTGAAATAGCATGCTCTCGGGTCGTCATCCACATCAACAGAAATCTCATTCACACGTGGGAGCGGATGAAGCACAATCATATCATCCTTTGCAAGCTCCATCTTCTCCTTGGTCAGAATGTAGAAATCCTTCAGACGCACGTAGTCCTCCTCGTTGAAGAAACGCTCCTTCTGGACACGTGTCATGTAGAGCACATCAAGCTCTCCCATGGCATCCTCGAGCTTTTCTACCTCCTTGAACTCGATATTGTTGGCACGAAGCACATCATCGCGCACATAGTCAGGCACCTTAAGCTCCTCAGGCGAGATAAGCACAACTCTCACATTGTCATATCTGATAAGTGCATTGATCAGTGAATGCACTGTACGTCCAAACTTTAAATCTCCGCAAAAGCCGATTGTGATATTATTCAATCTGCCCTTGATGGAACGGATCGTAAGAAGATCAGCAAGTGTCTGGGTAGGATGCTGATGACCGCCATCGCCTGCATTGATTACAGGAATACGCGATTTCTCCGAAGCTACAAGCGGTGCACCCTCCTTAGGATGACGCATGGCACAGATATCCGCATAGCAGGAAATAACCCTGATAGTATCTGAAACGCTCTCGCCCTTTGAAGCAGATGACGAATCAGCACTGTGGAAGCCCAACACCGAGCCTCCCAGATTAAGCATGGCAGCCTCAAAGCTAAGCCTGGTTCTCGTGCTTGGCTCGTAAAAACAGGTTGCAAGCTTCTTTCCATCGCACTTGTGTGCATATTTCTCAGGATGAGCCTCTATATCATTTGCAAGATCAAGAAGCTTGTCCAACTCTTCTACAGAAAAATCCAACGGACTCATTAAGTGACGCATAATTTGCCTCCATTCTTATTCGTGTAACTATTCCAAACCACACCACTCACATTCGCAAAAACGCACGTTACACGTGCTTTCCCGCTGCTATGCAGCTAATTTTGCTCATGAGTGTGGTGGTGGCTCTATTCGAGCCACCTTGAGAACAGAAAAACCTGCTGTTTACATGCAAGCATGACACATCAGCTTTTCCTGCTCTCAGTGGTTCTGAATAGTTAATTGTTTTTAACATTTTTTCTATCATATAATATCTCAGTGCAATATTCAAGTTGGCTTTTACACTTTTTTGTTGTAGAATATATGTCAGAATATAACTGTTCTGAACGCTTAGCAATTGTAGCGAAGTTTTCATACAATTACGACAATTTCAACATCAAAAAGGAGAATAATATGCCAGTAAATGAATCACAAATCAAAAACACCACAGCCGGCGCCATCGATGATGACGATGCCGTAATCTTTAAGGAGAGAAAGAGACTGCTGTTTTTCGGTCTGCCGTGGACCTTCACGAAGTACACGATCACACCATCCTTTATCACTGTGGAGTCCGGACTTTTAAACACCACTGAGGATGACTGCTACATGTACAAGGTAGCTGATGTAAAGCTCACCACATCACTGATGGAGCGCATTTTCAGGCTCGGCACCATAGTCTGCTACACAGGCGATGTCACAAGCCCTGAGCTTAAGCTCGTTCATGTAAAGCACTCACGCGAGATAAAGAGCTATCTGCTCAAGCAATCTGAGGCTGCAAGGCTAAAAAGACGCACCTTAAACACTGTGGATATCGGTGCACACGGAGCAGACATGGCAGATTTGGACCATGATGGCATTCCGGATTCGCTGGAATAAAATTTGCACATTGTACACTATTTAAAGGAAGCAGCTTCCGGTTAGTCCGGAAGCTGCTTCTATTTTCATTTCATGCTATCTAATTTAGACAAATATCCTTCGCATATGAATAAGAGATTATTTCTCCCTGCTTAGTAGCAATATAACCTTTTTCTTTATGTGAATAGTTTGATATATCAACTGAACCAAAATCCTTAAATTTCAAATAAATGCGTTCAAGAACATTCTTTTCCTCATCAGATAAAACACCCTTTGGCATATCACACTCAGGAATCACCTGATGCTTTTCATATCCATTATCATAAGTCACCTCAATATGAGCCAAATGGTCTGCTGCCATCCTTCCAAAAAGCATATCAAAATTTTCAGGAACCGGGCCATATGGTAAATGCGCATACCTTAACCCTGATATTGAAATACCATTTTCCTTATAAAAAATCATGTCTGAATAATTTAACAGCTTCATCAGCTTTGTCTTTAACAGCTCTGTGCTTTTATTTGCAAAAAATAAAACCATTGCACACAATTTTTCATAATCAAAACCTTTAAATCCATTTTCCTCACATGGAATTTCGGAGAAAAATTCATCAAAAAACTTTCTATTTTCTCTGTATTCCAAATTCTGCTCAAGTTTTTCTACAATATCAAGCAATTTTGTCTTCTGCTTTTCATCAATGTCTATCTCATTTTCTGTAAGATATGACCTCATATTCTCAGGATTTTTCAAAAAAATCAAAAGACTATTATGAGCCCGGTCCTGTAACGAACCATTCTCGTATCTGCAGATAGTCTTATCTCCCCAGTTCAATAATTTTGAAAAGCCTCTCTGGCTTAGTCCATACTGCTGTCTTATTTCTTTAATTTCTTCCGGAAGAAGAAGCTTATGCCTCCTACGATATTCATTGTATGCATTGATAAGAGTAGCATTATCTAATTCCTCAGAAAATAATTCCTCTCCGCACTCAGCACATACAAGAACCTGCGCGTTTACATCTATCATCTCTCCGCATACATTATAAGATTCTTTTTTTGTAACTATTGTAGTCTCAACTTCTTTTTTGCATTCTTCACAATATCTTTTCATCGACTCCACCTCCTATAGCCTATGCGAAATCATCCTCATGAAAACCGAGACACTTTAGAATGTCTGTTCCATTTTCCTGCGTGATTTTTAGCTTTATGTAAAACAATCTTCCGGCAATATATTTTTTAAATTCCCATATATCCCCCGGCTTATCCGGATTAAAGTCCTGCTTTGGTTCCTTATAATAATCACTCACGACAAGTTCCAAAAGCTCTGCCTTTGCATCAGTGATTGTTAAACCGTGCTGTGCAAGAGACTGCATATTCTTTCTCCTTGGAACAAAATCATATCTGCCTGCTGAAATAAGCGCTTTTGCATTTTCAAGAAATATGGCTATATCCGATATGTTAGCTATATTATTCACTCCCCCACCTCCATATATATGATATATTATTTGTTCTCATATGTCAAGAAAAATGCGGTCATATGACCGCATTTTATCAATCAATAATTAAAAATATCCTCTGACCACAGCCTGTCGCGCCACAAGCTTCTTAAGCCTCTTATACATCACGACTGCAAGCTCACAATCCTCTGTATCAAGCTTATCAGGTCCATAATTGGCCATAAGCACAAGACTCATAAAATGCTCAAAATCACTCCTTACAAGCTCAGGGTAAGCAGCAATCACCGCATCCACAAACTCAGGCCTTGTGGTATCCATACAATTGGTATCCACACAAGCACCCTCATTAGCCGCCAGCCTGCCATCCCTCTCAAGCAGCTCATAAAAGCTCCTAAATATGATTCTGACTCTATCGCCCTGCGAAAGCCTCTTATCGAGCGCAAGCGTGCGTCTCTTCACATACCATATACGAAGTAAAAGCACAATAATGACAAGCAAGCTGCCGCAGACTGCGCCAAGCACCAGCTTAAGCTGCCTGATGCGCTTCATATCGGCCTCGGTATCCGCTGTATTCTCTCCGTCACGGTCAGCATCCTTGTCCTTTTTGTCTGCAATACTCTCCGTATCCTCTGTGTCAGCCTCAGGCATATCGAGATTGGCAATCGTACCGGCAAAGCCCGGTGTCGTCTCCACAGGAGTCCAGCCGCAGTCAGGCATATAAATCTCCACCCACGCGTGCGCATTGTCATCCTGAAGCACAGCCATATACGAGCCGTCAGCCTGTCCCGAAAACAGATTGGCAGGAGCCGCATAGCCCACCACGTAGCGCGCCGGTATGCCGCAGGAGCGGAACATCACAACAGCCGCCGAAGCAAAGGCAGTTGAATCACCCTTCTTTTTTTCAAACATAAAGCGCTCTATGTAGTCCTCATCATCAGAAATCTTTGAAGCAGATTTGGAGAACTCACACCTCTCCCACAGAGTCCTCACAACAAAATTCTTCACATCATCAATCTTTTCATATGAAAGATCCTGCTTTTGCGTATCGCTCAGATTTCCCTCAAGCTTCTTGTCCCACTCCTTTTTCTTCTTTTTGCAAAGCTTTTCGATGCGCTTTTGGCTCTCAGGCACATCGGTATAGTGGGTATTCACATACGACTCGTATGAAGCCTCCAGCTCATCAAGCATATTCTGATGATTGTACAAGCCCAGCGAACCTGCTGAGTCACCGCCATCAGAACCGGAAGCATCCACATCCATCCACTTCTTCATCGTATTGATGTATGCACTGCTCTCAAAGTACTCATACCGGTCATCCTGTGCAGTCTGCCCCTGCACCGAGCAGTCACCACCCATGATATCATAATAATCATTCAAATAAGCCTGATAAGGCACATAGGTGTACGCAGTATTCGCATTGAGCCTCTCGACTGAAATCGTGCGTGAAGACACAGCTTCCGACATTCCCACGGAATCAGAGCCCTCCACAGCGCCGGCACCATCCAAAGCTGCATCACCGGATGCAAATTCACCTCCCATCCGGCTCTGCACATACATCATCCGAAGGAAAGGCATATTCTGGATATAAAGGAGCGAATCACCATCCGTCTTCCAGTTAAGAGCCGCATCTGTCAGGCTGTTTGCATCGCCCATGCCCCATCTGTTTTGCGTATAGTCTGCACCCACATAGCCCTTTAAATAAAGAATCTCTGTAGGCTTCTCACTGACAGTCACCTTAAGCGACTCCACCTCATCATAAGCCGTACCGTCCACATCGCCAAGCACACCATCAGACACGCCTCCTCCCACGCCCTCGAGCGAGAGATTGAGCCTGCCGCCTGACACCTGCGGCAAAAACCTGTACAGAAACTGAAGACCGCTGCTCTTCACAGGAGCAGTCACATCCGACACCACGGAAAGCGGAGCATTTACAGCCGGCCTCACCACAAAAAAAGCTAAAAGCACCACAACCGCACCACAGCCTGCACAAAAAGCCACAAGCATATTGGCGATACGTCTGGCTTCCTTCACATTCGTATCAAACACAGCCTCATCGTCCTTGCCCCAGAGCCTTCTTCTCACGCGCACAGACGAGCCTGCATATGTGCATAAAAAACAAAGGAGCAATACAAAATAAGCTCCCTTTGAAATCCTTCCACCACTAAGCAGTGAGCATATCACCACAGGAAAAGCCACAAACAAAAACATAGCTCCATCCTGCCTCTTTATCACAGCCTCAGCCATCAACCAGGCAACCATAAAAAACAAAAAGATAAAAAAAATGGTTGCCCCGGTTCCGGCATCTGAAATGAGAGTTATGCCACTTTGATAAGTCCGGTTCATCTGACCGGCAACACAATTAAAGGTATATAGTAAGCCCTTCTTAAAAGCCTCCTGCGCAAGCAAAATGCCAAAGCACCACAGCATGATGCTAAAAAGAAGGACGAAAAAGCGATATCTGTCCCATGCCCTGTATTCAAATATAAATGTAAACCACACACAAAAGGCTGCCCCGACAGCCGCAAGCACCGGGTAACTTACAGACACTGAAAACGCATACAGAAAAATCCTAAAAAGCGCCATCACTGAAAGAAAGCACATGACCGTCATAGGCCATATAGCGTGTGTCCCCTTATTTCCCGGCTTCGTGAGCAGTGTGGCTCCTACAAGCTCTAAATCTCCCATACTGCAAGCTCCTCATCCACCTTGTCACAGTCAAAGTGCTTCACGCACACACCGTTGTGATAAAAGCTGCCATCCATGTCAAGCCGCATCGTATTGCTGTCAGCCGCAATCTCCCTGTTCTCATAGAGCGCCTCCACATCCACAGACTCCTCATACATGCCCGACTCACAAAGCTGCTCGAGCATGGAGTATGTATCAGACTCACTCGCCACAAACCGACTCATGATGCGCTTCTCCTTATCATCCCACCAGATGACATGATGCTTCATAGAGGCTTCTGCCATAGACCACGACACAGAGCCGAATATCTCAAGAAAGGCATCCATCACACTGACACGTTCATCGCCGGTGCCTTTATATGACATATCGGCAAAGATAAATGCAGTCTCATTCATCGGCAGACTGTACTCCTTCACCATGAAATCATCAGTCTTTGCGGAAAGCTTCCAGTGAAAGCTGTGGAGAGAATCGCCTCTCCTGTACTGTCTGATATCAAACACCTCAGACGAATCCTCACCATGACGCAACTTTGAAAAAAGCTCACCGTCCACCGACTCCGAAAGCCCAAGCACACGCGCCATGTCAAGCATATGAATCCTCGGCAGCACAAACACAGACGAGCTATGCTCTGAAACGCTGCACTCGCGCGTAAATAGGCTCAGGTAATCCTTCACTGCGACCTTTCCTATATTGAAATACAGCTTGCCGCAGTAGCCGGTACGCAGGTAAAAGCAAAGCGAAGAGCCTGAGCCCGGCGTTACAAAGGCATCGCGCGTATAGGCACTCTCCCTGCTTGAAAGCCTGCTGTGACACTCAAGTGTAACCGGCACCGTGCTCATCGGAAGCACAGAAGCATTTGAGACATGCACATCCACCTCAAACTTCTCTCCCTTTGGCACATATCTGTCCGGCACTACTAAGGACGCACTCAGATTTCGCTCCAGATAAACGGAAAGCATAAACAGGCACGGCACAAGCAAAAGCTCAAACGAAAGCAGTGTGCGCGCTATATCATTGTCCCAGAATAGTGCAACTGCGAGTGTACATATAATTAAAGCTATGTAAGAAACCTTTTTCTTCATCAATACCTCCGAAAATCAGACAGGTTATCGGCCTATTGTCTGCGGTGTCGGCTGCTTCACCGACGCTAAAATCTCAGCAAGAACATCCTGCGCAGACTCATTGTACATCCTGCCCTGCGCACTCAGCACAATCCTGTGACGCGCCACATTGATAAACACAGAAGCCACATCACGCGGCAGCACATACTCACGCCCCTCAACATAAGCAGCCGCCTTGCTCATCCTCGCAAGTGCAAGCGCACCACGCGGGCTGACTCCAAGCTCTATCCTGTCATTATTTCTCGTGGCCTCCACCAGACTCACGATATACTCATAAACCGTCCTGTGGACAAATACACCCTCCACTTCCTTTTGTATCGCAACGAGCTCATCAGTGAGAATGGACGGCATGATATCCTCCATAGGATTGCCATGGTCACGGCTCATCAAAATATCAAGCTCATCTGCCCAGTTTGGGTATCCCATGCTGATGCTTATCATAAAACGGTCGAGCTGCGACTCCGGCAGCATCTGCGTACCTGCAGAGCCGATAGGGTTCTCCGTAGCGATAACGTGAAACGGTCTTGGCACCGGATGAGTCACACCATCCACCGTCACCGTACGCTCCTCCATCACCTCAAGAAGCGCAGACTGTGTCTTTGGCGATGTACGGTTAATCTCATCAGCCAGAAACAGATTGCACATGACAGCGCCCTCCTCATAATCAAACCTGCCAAGCTCCTTCCTGTAGATGGAAAAGCCTGTGATATCTGTAGGCAGTACATCAGGTGTAAACTGCACACGGCTCTGCTTCATATCCAAAACCCTCGCAAACGCAAGCGCCATGCTCGTCTTGCCCACTCCCGGAATATCCTCTATCAGTATATGCCCGTTTGCAAGAATAGCCTCCATGATGGCAAGCACACAGTCATCTTTTCCTATAATCACCTGTTTCACAGATTGTATAGCCTGAGCGGCCTTCTCATAACCCTTCATATATTACTCGTTCCTCTCTCTTCTTCTGCGCCTTACAATTATAATAAAAATCACAGTCTCAAGTGTACCTGCCACAGCAAGTGCCACAAGCATCCACGGCCACACGTCCACTATTCGCTTTGTGAGTGCGCCAGACTGCATCTGATTCTTTGTCTCACTCTTCTTCTCGCCTGTGTACTCAGTACGCTCACCGCGCACCAGAAGACGATGCGAATTAATCGCATACGGTGTACAAGTGACAAGTGTACAGTAATCCTTACCCTCCACTATATCAAGGTCTCCCGACTCGTTAGGCTCGACTACCTTAATCTGATCCACCTTGTACGCAAGAATCTCATCGAGCACATGCAGGTAAAACTCATCGCCCATCTCAAGCTTATCAAGATTCGTAAAAAGCACGGCACTCGGAAGACCTCTGTGGCCTGTCAGCACGCAGTGTGTACTCTCGCCACCGAGCGGATAGCTGGACTGCTCCATATGTCCAACCCCCTTTGCGAGCACATCATCACTCGTGCCGCTATATATAGGCAGATTCACATCAATCTTTGGAATAGTGATATATCCAAGCGACTCTCCGACATCCACAAGGTCTGCATAGCTGACCGCACTGCTCTCACTCTCTGTGCTCTCAGCCGACACCA
Source organism: uncultured Lachnobacterium sp. (assembly GCA_900546625.1). Lineage (GTDB taxonomy): Bacteria > Bacillota > Clostridia > Lachnospirales > Lachnospiraceae > Roseburia. The sequence continues at coordinate 54,341 of URDU01000008.1, forward strand.
CGGTACTCAGCTGGTCATTGTACTTGGTCGCAGCCTCCTTTAAGGCATCCACCTTTTCCTCGTCCAGCTGCTTCACCTCACTGTCGTAGCTCGTGATAGCAGAGCTTGCATGCTTTTCATTTATACGGTTGCTGATATATGGGTAGAGCGCAATCGACATTCCGGTGAGGAAGAGGATGGCGCAAAAGATTATTCGCAGTTTCTTCATAGCTTGTATTCCTATAGCTTTGTTTCCTATACCTAAGGCTTCTGATAGCACTTATTCAAATCCACAACAGCATAAGCTGCATGCCTGCCTAATTGTGGGGTTGAATAAATGTTAGCATATCGCTTCAAAAATGTAAAATAGAATGGTAACCTCCGCACATGCAGACAGGTAAGTCTGTATGTACGAAGGTTAGTCATCCCTTTGCTCTGTAAGAGCACTTTATTCGCTTAAATCTTATCTAAACTCTCTTTGGCTATTGCCATTGGCTAGGCTCTCTTTCTTCCTCTGAGCATGATGTATACTGCAGCGAGCATTCCACCGATACCAATGATAAGGAACATTGCAGTTCCGATGTCACCGGTTTTTGGGAGGGTGAAGCCTTTGCGGTTGATTACAGTTTCAGTCATTGTACCAGAAGTAGCCTCAAACTCACCTGTAGATGTATCTTTTTTTGTAAACGTTGTTGTCTTTTTAGACTCTGAATGTTTTACAAGCTTTCTAACAGTCTTTCCATCTACTGTTTCATCCACCCATTCTGATTCTTTTGACCAAGTAGTTGAGTATTCAATATTTAACACAACATTGACAGGTGATTTCAGAAGGTTGAATCCTTCATTTGTCTTTGTCTCGACCAGATAGTACTCACCATTTGAAAGTCCACTTTGAGCAATATTACCATCTGCGCCAGTTACAAGCTTACTAGTGTTAATTTTAAGCCAATTCTTATCTGATGCAAGACCTAGAGCTGATGCAGCCTCACCTGTTATTGTAGTCGCTGATGCAGATACTTCTTTATATAAATCAAATTCTACACCCTGTAAAGGTGTTTTTGATGTGCTTGCATCTGTTTTATGAATATTTAAGCTAAATGTATAAACTACAGCTGTGTCCTCAATCTTATCCTTGCCAGGCGTTTTTCCATGATTAGGATTCGTTGTATCATCTGTAGGCAGAATGTTATTAGAGTACTCTAATGTTGCTGTATTTGGATTCCCTACAGTTGTTGTCAAAGCTGTGTTGAGAAGCTCGGCATTATATGATACTACAATCTGCTTTCCGGCGTAACTACTCATTTTAGTTGGATCAAAATTGATTTTGAAACCATTCGCTGGTGCATTAGTTTCATCTTTTTTCCATGCATCAGTTGCAATAGCATTATTATCACATGTTATATTGATAGAATTAGCATCATCCTTTAAGTTTGTTGGTTTATCCTGAAGAGTGAATTCTTTTAACTGAGCAATGTTGCTTGGTACATCGATTGTTATTCTGTATGGTACCATATCGCCAACACTGTAGTCAGCATCATGCTGCCAATCATCTTGTCCATCTTTTTGGTCTCTTCTCTTAACCTCTTTTTTCATATCAGGTTTTTCGTTGGTTACTGTGATGGTATTTGATGCGTTATCCAGAGTTGCATAACTATTATTTTCAAGTGTAATATTTTTAGCGCCATCTGCACCTATAGATATAGTAAACTCATAAGAGTTATTTCCATCCATGATATAGCCGTCATTAGAAGCAAGATCAGTCTCAATAAATCTGTATTTTCCAGGTGCTAAACCACCTACACTGAGCACACCATCTGTTCCTGTAGTATACTCTCCAGATGTATTTACTACGTCGGTATTGCTATCATTTTTTGTTGTGCCTGTTTTACATGTCTCCCATGTAGATGTTGCTCCAGTAACCGCTTGCTGTAATATGAACTTTACACCCTGTAAGGCTGTTTCCGAAGTAGTACCGGCTATTTTACCAACTTTTTTTAACTTAACATCACCATAGTTTGTGGCATTTTTTGGATATACATTTACATCATAAATCCAATCATCGCCATACTTTTTATTGCTAGTTGAATCAGTAACTGTATTTGTTGTAGGTATAGATACTATAAAGTTTGCTGTCTTACTTGTTACCTGAGACGGAGCATCCTCCTCTATTACCAGGTAGACACCTAAGTCAAGTTTATCTATAGTTGCTTTTCCTTCATTATCAGTAACTGCTTTTCCACTTTCACTTGGCATTGTCTCTGGTAATTCAGATTTTATGCTTTCATATGTTGTTTTCTCATCGAAATCACTATCTTGAAGAGTTCCAATACAATTTGTATATTCTAAAACTGTACTCTTATCTGTGGCTGTTTTTTGTTCAATATCAGCCAGCTTATACGCTTTGAATGTTACTCCAGATAATGGTTTTGCATCTCTTGGAACATTATCCTTATCTGACTCCTGACCTGTTGAATTTTTAGCATCACTACCATTGTACTCATACTTGTGAATTATAATACTACCTGTTTTATTAGCATCTGTACTAATAGTAGGGCTCTTTGTGCTAGTCGCCCAAGCCGGTGTGCCGAATGATGTCAGCACCATGGCTGCGCCAAGGAGACCAGCCAACATTTTTTTAATTTTTTTCATGCTTTTTTCCTCTCTTATATCTTTTTCATTGTTATCGTGTTACATGCGACCGGCAGGTGTTACTTGCCAATCGCATTTCTTCTTTGTCTCTTAAGTCTGGAGTATTGTACCTCCTTTCTAAGAGTAATCAAGAAAAATATCAAGCAGCCTAGCGTTGCGAGCGCCATTCCACATAATATGAATAACATTGCTCCATAACCACCGGTTTTTGGTAGAAGGAATTTGATACGATTGCTGATTTGAAGCTCTATCGTATTCTTATCCGTTGCTTTGGGGAAGTCATATGACTGTCCATCTACTGTTGTTCCATCTACTTGATTCCTATATATTTTAATGGTTATTGGATTCTTTAATAAATTGTAACCATCTACAGCTTTTGTCTCTGTTAGACGGTATGTTCCATCTTCTAAGTCTTTAAACTCTGCTATTCCCTGTGCTGTCCCAACACCCTCATCCGTTGTTCCACCTGTAGTAGCAATTTTAGCTTCAAAATCAGTATCTACTTTATAGCTACCACCACCTGTTGATGTAGAATCCGGCAACAATCTTTCAAGCTTAAATTCTACACCATTTAGCCTCTTAGATGGATCCGTAGCATCAACCTTTGTTATCTTGATATTGGTCAGCGGACTATATGTATTGGTTATCGTGTAATTCTTTGTAATTGAACTTTCAGTCTCAGTACTTGGCGCCGATATAGCATCTGTATATGTCACCTTAAACAAGTCATTCAGATATTCACTGTTCTCGATAACCTTTACAACCTTACCATCAGCTACTGTCACTTCTACTATTCGATACTTATATGGCTTAGTAGTATCTACTTTTCCATCAGCATCATTTGCATATCTGTCCAGACCGATAAATGAAAATGTCCATTCAGTCTTATTAGGATCATATATATCTTTTTCCAAAGTAATATAGTCGGCTTCGGTCTGACCCGGTGCTGCGTACTCCACCGGTTCCCAGTTTTCACTTTCACTCACACTTCTTTGAAGTTGTATGTTTATTGAATCAGGTATTGTAACACCGCTGACATTTTCCCATTTCTTAGTAAGTTCAATGTTTATAACCGGCTTCAATTTATTTGTGAAGATAAATATTGTCTTATCAGCAGCATCAGCCTTTACAGTACCTGACACTTCAGTAAGCTTAGTAGTCTCATTATATGTGACAGTTGGTTTATATTTTTCTTCCAACCCATTGCCACTTGAGACATCTACGCCTTCAAGCACCGCATTATCAGAAGCGCTTATCTCTGATATGGTATACTGTGTTCCAGCAGGAATACCCTCTATTACTATTGGGTCAAATTCTCCATTTTCATTCTTTGTAACATTATAATCATTCTGGATTGGGGTAGATCCCTCTAATCCCATACCTGCCACATTGAAGAATTTCACTCTAAAAGTATATGTACCGTTTAGATCATCTGATACATCAGCCTTTTGCTTTTGAATAGTAATTGTTCCTGTCTTTACTTTATTTGTGTATTTGACCTTTAACCTGGTGGATGTCGTAGAATTGTCCGGATCACTATATGATCTAAATACAATTGTATTTTCATCCTCAGTACTTACATCGCCATTCTTCTTTGCCCAGGCTGATGAATCCTCCTGTGAATTTACTCCAGAATATCCTATTGTTTTACCACTACTTCTTGCATTTGTAATAGTAAGCCCATCATTATTTATTTGCTGACCATCTTCTTCTCCTGTTTTATATTTTTCCTTTCTGCCATCCTTTATTGTACTGCCGGATTGATCAGTCAGGTTATTAGTCGCAGAAGATAAATCAACCGTAGTTCCTGCATTATTTACAGCATTAACCGGCTCACCATTTTCATACATTGTCCACGATGGCTCAAAAACCTCTGTATCCACATCCTCACTCACAGCTATGTAACTGCCTCGCCTGAACTGGTCTGAGAATGTAGCCGTCTCGCCATTTGCCAGCACAAACACACCATCATCCCCCAAAATATTCGTGGTAGATGATTTATCCGAGGATATAGTATATACAGCATTTTCCGGATACATCAAGGTACCGCTCTCAACTGAGCCATAATCAGCTATCTCATACTGCTTTGTAACAAAGCCCGTTGGATTTGTTACCTCAGACGAAGGAATAAACTTAAAATCATCCAGATAGAAATCTCTGCTATAGTCATAGTTAAACCTAATATACTTTATTGTCGACAAATCAATATCACTATCTCCAATAAGCTTGTCAATTTCCCCATTTACGGTTATCCACTTCTTGTTGGTAAGTGAACTATTTGCAGTGGCTACATCATTTGTCAAATAATTTCCAGCCTGTTTTCCTTTTGAATCCTCAAGTCCGATATACATGAACTGTGTACTTGGATTATCCTTATAATCATAGTAGAACTTAAACTGCAGATATTTATAATGCTCTTTTGAACTGCCTGCAGTATACGTTGCATCAAAGCTATCACCAGTAGCAGGTAAAATGCTTCCCCATCTTTGTTCTTTGTATGAGCCGCCCACATTATCAAGCTTTGCCATCCAATGAACTACATTTGTTTGTCCAGCCATACTACCTACTTTTTCAAACGTATTTCCGGATACATTTTGCACCTTATTGCTATCAAATCTATCATTAAATACTTGCGTTTCAATTGACTGTCCTGCAGTTGCTTTTTTAATACCGAAATGTGTAGCCTGATTCTGTATAGTGAATGGGAATAAAGAGGCATTGTCAAACAATGTGTCCGGGAATATATCCTTATTCACAGCGCTTGTATCCACATTCTTCTCCACCTGGAATTCATTCTCATCAGGGAAATTGAATGTAATCTTCATGTTCGACTCCCAAAGACCTCGCTCCATATAGAACATGGTAAGGGTGTGCTCTTTGGTGAAGTAATCCTTCGTAATCGTTGTGTCGTTTGCAAAACTTTTTGTTACATTTGCAGTTACACCACCATTTGTAGCGTCATCATTTTTCACACTTGAAACAGTTGCTTCTTTTGTTTGAAAATTAATTTTTCCGGTAACTACGCCATGCCCACCTCCTACATCAAGCACCAGCTTACCATCGATGAATACCCATACATCATCATCTCCGGAAAAATTGAACTCAATAGGAACTGCCTCATTAGCAGTCGTCGTAACGGTTCCATCTTTTGTTAATTTAAATTTCAAATCAAACTTCTGTCCAAAGCCGTAATTCAATTTAGTTGCATTGCCCGACTGTTCGCTGGTATTAAAAGGAAAATAATTGTTTGCAGCCGTCACTGAATAATTTGCATCTGCGGTCTGACCTTTTACATCCTGATTTGAGGGATTTAGAAAATATCCATCATTAGTACTTTTTTGCAATTGTAGATTCTTGTTTGCAGCTGTATTATCTGCACTATCAAAGCTCCAGTAATCCACCGTTCCATTGTTTGTACCGCTTGTAACTTTCTTTTTAATAAATGGAAATGTTACATCTTTGTATACCTTGCCAAGTACCGTATTCTTTGAGTTGTTTCCTGTCAGGAAATCCTCATTAAAATATGGTGCCGCAACTGTTTTACCGGAAGTCTTTATCATCAGATTGTCGTTGGACAGGGTATCTGACACTAACCCTTGTACAGCACTATTTCCACTACCCAAGTCACCTGTTTTAGATTTTATCGGGCAATTTCTCCCCCACATTGAGTTGTTCTCATAATAGAACTTCCTTTTTTTATCATCGCTGTCTCCATCTTTGTATCCATAAAGGTTTAACGTTCCTGATATTCCCCCAAAAAAGCTTCCCTCATAATTCTGAAAATTACCCCAGTATATAGGTGATGCAGCTTTGTTATCTTCATAATATGTACTAAGAGCCTGATCAAACTGTCTGAATGGCTGGTATATAAAATGCAGGTTACTTAAACCTTTCAGAGCGGTGTTATAAGAATAGTTATCTCTGTCATTTCCATTCAACTCATAGTCTGAATAGTAGTCATAGAGTGTTGTGTTGACATAGAGCATGTCGCTATTTCTAGTAAGTGTTCCGTCTGGTATATTAACTACTTCATTTTTTGTTGTTGCTCCTTCTTTTACTTTGCCATCCGCATCTCTTACTGTGTATATCTCATCCCAGTAACCTGAACGTTTGGTGTTCTTCTGGTATATGCTATCATCACTAGTATCAGCATAAAAACATGGATTTGTCATATTTGTAGGGATAGTTAAATCACATGTTATATTTGCACCACTTCCTGGGATTGAACTATCAGCGCTACTATAAAACAAAATATATTTATATGTTTTAGGAAGCACTGCTTTATAAACATCTGACCAGGTATGTGTTTCATCAGAATATGTATCCAGTTTCTGCAAATCATTGTCACAATAATCTTTTTCATCATTCCATGCATGATATCGCATATTTTTATCTTTTAACGGAAGAGAATTATCAGCCACATCACCTTCATATGATAATTTGGATAGTGTTGCATCAAAATACACTGTATTAGCGTTCGTCTGTCCTGCTTGATATATTCCATTTATGCAAATATTTGAGCCACTAAATGTAATCAGATTATTTTCTCCATTCGGATAGCATCTGTATGTGGTGCCATTTTTTGTAATGGTAATTACCGTATCCTTATTTAATTTTACATTAGCATTTGCTAAATCATAGCTCAATATTTTTTTATCTTCTGTATCTTGCTTAACTTCAACTGCATCAGCATTGCCTATTTGAATTGTTACTTTGTCATTTACCCTAAACGACAAATTATTAAAGTACAATTTTGTTACTAATTCAGGACTTTCTTCAGTTTTCTTTTCGCCACTCCACTCTGAATATACATTATTTGACTCCTGTCTGATTCCGTAGTACAGGATTCCACCTTTGCTAATTGCTGTTGCTAAGTCAAAGGAATCCGTAATAGCGTTGTTTTGAGCGTCAATAAATCTCACATATTGATATGCTTTTCCATTCACATCATTTGGAACTGTTACTTTGCCATCGGACAATTGTAGTGCCGTTACCTGTTCACTTGCAGGGTCATCATAATTGCCATCTAAGCTGAACTGTGCCTGTACTCCGCTCAGCTCACTTGCTGTCATATTCACAAATGACAAACTTTGTCCTGCATTTGATGTGTATTCTTTTAATGCATATACATCTTGTCCATCAATCTTATCAGCAGTGCCATTTTGCGCATACACCTTTCCTTTTGTAAGATCATCCGCTGACAGTTCAGTTCTGTAATAAGGCTTCTGCTTTATTATATCATTAGAGTCATTCGTATATTTTGTATATGTGAAAAAAAATGTGTTTCCTTTATTAATTGTCCACTGTGAAGCATCCCAGTACCAATATCCGCTATTTGTATCGTATGTACCTTGATGTACCTCAGCCCATCCAGTAACATTTAATTCAATATCAGCGTTTGATTTAGTCCAATCAACATCGCCTAAATTCATACCTGCAGGATTTAAATATATATAATTCGGATTTATCGTAAAGGTTTCCGTGGTAGTAGTCTGCTCCTCCGCAAACGCACTTACCCCATAAACTGCTATTCCCAATATAACAAGCACTGCCATCACAATGCTTACTTTTCTTTTGAGTATTTTTCTCATTACCCTCATCATCAACTCTCCATACGATTCTACTCTTAGATTATTTTCGTTATATATAATTATATACTTTAGAGACTTTTCGTAAATATAAATATTATCAGATTTGTATCACTATTTTCATATCTTTTCATTTTCAACTTAAAAATATCACTATTCAAATGGTATTTTGTTCCTAATTTTAGTACTTTTTGTTGATTTCCTGCTTCTCATACTACATTCTTCCACAGCGTAAGGGGCTTCATCCCATGAGCCCGGCTGGGGCACGCTCTCTCGCGTGAGCGAATAGCGAAGCTGCCTAGATACTGTTGAATTATGCGCACGATACACAGAAATGAGCTCCCACGGATGGGAGCTCAAGGAGAACCGCGCCACGGACGGCGCGTTTCGACGGTTTCGTCAACTATACTAAACCTATAAGGCATAATTCCTACAGTATCTTGGCAGTGTAGCGTAGCTCAAGAGAGAGTGTGTGCACCTGCTATGCCAGCTTCTTATTTTTCTCAAGAAGCTCATAGATTTTCTCAACATCATAATCCGGCTTCATGGACAATGCCGCTTCGTAAATTGGAGCGATAACCTCCTCTTTTTCTTCCAGGTCATCTGCTATCTCTGCCACACTCTTATCCTTTTGCAGCTTTTTTACAACCAGTGAGATTATCTTTTGTCTTTCTCCGATTTCCTTACCTATTTCCTTACCCTCTTCTGTTGCAACCTCTTCCCAGTAATCACTCACATTACACATATCGCTCATCCTCCCTTCGAGTTCCATGCTCATTTTAAGTCCATAATCTTCTTCAAGTATCTTCTTTTTCTCGATAAACTCTGACTTTAAGAACAGCTCTTCCAGCATTCCTATGAGTTTATTCTTAGACTGCTTTTTATTTTTTGTTGCTCTCGTCCGGACATTTATCAGTGCACCGTTTAGTTTATCAATCTGTGGTATTTTCTTTATTTTACCATAAATCAGGCTGGATTTCATCCCAAATTCGATTATGTCACAGCGTAAGGAGCTTCATCCCATGAGACCAAGCTGGGGCACGCTCTCTCGCATGAGCGAATAGCGAAGCTGCTTAGATACTGTTGAATTATGCACACGATGCACAGAAATGAGCTCCCACTGGCATGTAATATATCGTTGCTGTTCAAACGCAAGCTTGACACCACGCTGTCAAGCTATGCGCCACTACATAAACTATTGTAAGATTACAGCCCCTGCCTCGTAGAGGCACTTTTAATGGGCTGTAATCGTTACTGGTCACACTGTGGTGTGAGCAGTAATGGGCAAGGAGAACCGCGCCACGGACGGCGCGTTTCGACGGTTTCGTCGGGCATAGTAAATCTGCAAGGCATAATTCCTACAGTATCTTAGATGCGTAGCGTAGCTCACGTGAGAGAGCGTGCACAAGCCAGGGCTCAGGGGATGAAGCCCCGTCCTACTGCCAATGTCTCTGCACCAAAAAAGCAGCCTTTGAGCTTCACACTCAAAGTCTGCTTCTTTTTCATTTTATAAGCTGTCCATAGCCTGATACATGGTAAGCATAGGAGCCATAACGGCTGCCACAAGCACACCAACAATAAGTGCCAGAACAAGGATAATCATAGGCTCAATAGCTGCCATAACTGTCTGGGTAGCCATCTCAACCTCCTCATCATAGTAGTCTGCCAGTCGGGTAAGCATGCCCTCCAGATCACCGGTCTCCTCACCGATTTTGGTCATGTGGGAAACCATAGGCGGAAACAGTCCGCATGCTGTGATTGGCTCAGACAGCGGAACACCCTTACTTACTTCCTCCCTCGCACTTTTCAGTGCTTTTTTGTAAACAGCATTCTTCATGGTGTCAGCAGTGATGCCAAGAGCTTCAATCATCGGAAGTCCTGAGTACACAAGTGTGGAAAGTGTACGCGCGTAGTTGCTGGCTGCTGTCTTGATGTTCAGCTTTCCGAAAATAGGCACCTTTCTGGCGAGATTTCCAAAGAACATCTGGCCGCTTTCAGTCTGCTTGTAAAGCTTGATTGCTATAACAATCGCTGCTATGACAGCAAGCACAATATACCAGTATCCGGTGACGAAATCACTCATCGCAACAACTGCCTTTGTGATGCCCGGAAGCTCTGTTCCCAGGTCATTAAACATCTCTGAATAGCTTGGGATAACCTTTACAAGCATTACAATAACAACCGCAATAGCTACAATCACAACGATAATCGGATAAACTGCCGCTTTTTTTATCATGCCGTTGAGCTTTGCTGATTTCTCGAAGTGTGCAGACATTCTTTCAAAGGCTACATCAATCTTGCCGGATGCTTCTCCTGCTGAAACCATGCTCACCATGATATCAGGGAAAACATTCGGGTATTTTTTGAGACCATCCGAGAGAGTCTCACCTTTTTGAATCTCGGCATGAACACCTCTGATAGCCTTGGCCATGACCTTATTTTCAGTCTGATCAGATAGCATGTCCAATGTATCAAGGATAGTAACACCGGCATTGACCATACTGGTGAACTGACGGCAGAATACCGATAAATCTCTCGGCTTTACCTTTCCTCCTACGCTGAATGAGATTTCCTTGGTCAATGCTGTTGCCTTGGTGAGGCTTATGACCATGTTGCCATCCATCTTAAGCTTATTTTTTGCCTCTGCTTCTGACTCGGCTACTATATTTCCTTTTCTTTCTTTTCCGCTCTGGTCTATAATCTGATATGTCCAGTCAGCCACTTTCTTCTCCTCCTTATCCCTATTCTGTGCAGCCTCCGGATAAATTAAATCATAATTTATTTAAGACTCCACAACATTATACCATAATAGTAAAATACATACGATTATACTATCAATAGTAAAGGTGCACACGGCTGGCCATGCCTACCGGATCATGTGCATATGCCACTGCAGTCTCAGGCGCTATGAGCCCCTGACTGTAATACTGTAAAATACAGTCATCCATCATCATCATACCTTCTCTCTTTGATGTCTGTATGATAGATGGAATCTGAAATGCTTTCGCCTCACGAATCAAGTTTCTGATGGCATTATTGGCAAGAAGCACCTCAAAGGCTGCAATTCGTCCGCCATTTACCATTGGAAGCAGATGCTGTGCAACAATTCCCTCTAAAACCCCTGAGAGCTGTACTCGTATCTGCTGCTGCTGATGCGGTGGGAAAACATCAATCATACGGTCAATTGCGTCAGATGAGCTGTTGGTATGCAGTGTAGAAAATACAAGATGTCCTGTCTCTGCCGCTGTAATAGCTGTAGATATAGTTTCAAGATCTCGCATCTCTCCTACAAGAATTACATCCGGATCCTGTCGCAGTGCAGCTCTTAAAGCTGCAGCATATGAAAGTGTATCCTTTCCAACCTCTCTCTGCGCTACTATCGAACGTCTCCTTGAGTGCAGGTACTCGATAGGATCTTCAAGCGTGATTATATTTTTGGAATCTCTTGATGCAATGACATCTATAAGACTTGCCAGCGTAGTTGACTTACCACTTCCTGTAGCTCCTGTCACGAGAACAAGCCCTCTCATCTTTGTGGTCAGGTTTACAACCGACTGCGGTATGCCAAGCTGCTGTGGTGTTGGTACATCATATGAGAGAATACGAAGCGCTGCCGCATATGAGCCTCTCTGTCTGAACACATTGGCTCTGACTCGTGAAAAGCCCTCCACCGAAAAGGCGAAATCAAGCTCTCCCTTTTCCTTTAGCTCCTCTTTAAGCTCCTGCGGAACAATCGGAGAAAGCAGGTTGTCCGTCTCAACATTGGTGAGCACCTGATTGCCCTGCGGTACAAGTGTTCCGTCAATTCTAAGCATAACCGGATTTCCCGGTGCGATATGTATATCCGATGAATTCTGTTGCTGTGCTGCTTTTAAAATGTCTACTATCTGCATTTTCTTTTCCCCCTTAGTTTTCGAACGTTGTCTTTAACATTTCCTGGTATGAAGTAACTCCTTCAAGTACAAGCTTTTCTGCACTCTGTCTAAGCGTATGCATGCCCTCATCACATGCAGCCTTATTTATATCCTCGATGTCAACACCCTTTGAAATAAGTGATTTGAGCTTTGGTGTTATGGTCATTATCTCATATATACCGATTCGTCCCTTGTAGCCTGTATTAGCACATTTTTCACAGCCACATGGCTCATAAATCTTTACCGGGCGGAATGCCGGTATATTCATAAAGGCCTTCTCATCCTCTGTCAGCAGATGCTCTCTCTTGCATGCCGGGCAGAGCCTTCTAACAAGTCGCTGTGCAATGATTCCCTTTACCGAATCCGCAAGCAGGTAGCTTTCCACTCCCATGTCCTCCAGTCGTGAAATAGTACTTGCCGAGCTGTTGGTATGCAGTGTGCTGACCACAAGATGTCCTGTGATTGAAGCCTGTACTGCAATCTGTGCTGTCTCCTGATCTCGGATCTCACCGATCATGATGATATCCGGATCCTGTCGCAGAATGGAACGAAGTGCTGATGCAAACGTCAGATCCGCCTTGTTATTTACCTGTACCTGGTTGATTCCGTCTATATTGGCCTCGACCGGATCCTCAACTGTGATGATATTTACATCCTCCCTGTTGAGCTCAGAAAGTGCCGTGTATAGTGTGGTTGACTTACCACTTCCTGTAGGTCCTGTAACAAGTATGATGCCGTTTGTATTCATCAGTATATGATCAAAGGCCTTAAGCTCGTCATCCGAAAATCCCAGTTCCTTTTTATCTCTTGTAAGTGCCTTTTTCTGCGCAAGTCGCATAACGCACTTCTCACCGAATACTGTCGGAAGGATTGAAACTCGGATATCATACTCTGTCTTGTCTATCTCCATAGTGATACGGCCGTCCTGTGGCTTACGCTTCTCGGAAATATCCATACCGCCTATGATTTTAAGTCGTGTAATAATTGCAGAAAGCAGATGTATACTATATGCCGCCTTCTCATAAAGCGCACCATCAATTCTGTATCGCACCCTGACTTTGTTTTCCAGTGCCTCTATATGTATATCTGATGCTCTGAGTCTGGCTGCCTGCTCAATGATAGAGTTGACAAGCAGAACGACCGGCGAATTGTTTACGTCCTTGCTGGTAGCTTCCTCAGCCTCGGCATTTTTCTGCTCACGCTCTTTTCTCTCCCTTGCATACTCCTGAGCCGCCTTCATGGCCTCTGTATCACCATAATATTTGTCGAGCGTCAAAAGTATGTCTCTGCCTGTTGCTACCGCAGGCTCAGCCTGCAGATTTGTAACGATTGAAAAATCATCAAGCGCCACCATATCCATAGGATCAGCCATGGCCACATGCACTATATTGGCATTATTCTTGTCAAAGGCATATGGTATCATGACATGCTTTCTGAGCACTGTCTCACTGACAAGATTTTGCACCTCCTCAGGTATGTTGATTGCGCTCACATTCACAAGCTCAAGTCCAAGCTGCTGTGACAATGCCTTTGCTATCTCAAGCTCATTGGTGAACCCCAGCTCAATGAGCGTTTCTCCTATCTTCTTATGCCGTTCTTTAGCTATAGGCAGGGCTTTTTCAAGCTGCTCCTGAGTAATTACATTTTCATTTATAAGCATATCACCGATACGCTTTTTCTCACGTCTAAAAGCCATAGTGGCTCCCCCCTCTTTCATCATTTAGTAAAATACTACCATTATGATGGCTGTATTTCAAGGGTATTTATATAAAATATACAATAAATTTAACTCAATACTAAAAAGTAACGATTCCGAGTGCCTGCAGTAATAATATAAGCAGGAATGCCGGTGCAATAAATTTAACCATGATTATATAAAGCCCTTTTCTGGTAAATTTGCTGCCTCCGCGTGTCACCTCATCTATTATTACCTTTGGACTTACTATCCAGCCAACGAGGATACATGTGGCAAGTGCAACGATTGGCATGAGCACATTGTTGCTGACATAATCCATGATATCAAGTATCTGTCCGACTGTGCCGTTTGGAAGCTTAACCTCCATATAGAGCTTATTGTAGCCAAGGCAGACTATTATCTCTGCAATCAGGGCGTATACCGTGACTAAAATTGCGCTTTTTCTGCGGCTCCAATGAAATCTGTCTATAAGACTCGATACAATAGCCTCCATAATTGATACAGACGATGTGACTGCTGCGAATGCAACTATCATGAAGAATATCAGTCCAACAATATCTCCTGCTATTCCCATTTCATTAAATACCTTTGGAAGTGATATAAACATAAGCCCCGGTCCTGCTGACATGCCGTCACGGCCCATAAATACATATACTGCCGGAATGATCATAAGACCTGCAAGGAATGCAACAAGTGTATCAAAAATCTCGATCTGGTTGATTGAGCCCATGAGCTTTGATTCCTTCTTGACATACGAACCATATGCAACCATGATTCCCATAGCTACACTGATTGAATAAAAAAGCTGACCGAGCGCATCAACAAATACGGTGAAAAGCTTTTGCATTGTAAGCCCTTTGAAATCCGGAATCACATAAATCTTAAGTCCCTCAAGACCACTTCTTACTGTGCCCGACGCATCCTTATAATGAAGCGTCAGTGAGAAAATTCCGATTGCAAAAATAAGCACAACAAGGATAGGCATAAGCACCTTGCTGAACCGCTCGATGCCTTTATTGACTCCGCCAATGACAATAGCTGCTGTCAAAAGCAAATAAACCACTCCGAATATGATCGGCGCCCACTGACCTGTGATAAAGCCTGTGAAATATCCGTCAGCAACCGCATTCTTGCCACTTCCTGTAATAAAAAGTGTAAAGTACTTTAAAACCCATCCACCTATAGTACAGTAATAAGGCAGAATAATAGCCGGTACTGTACACGCAAGTACACCGATAAACTTGCCCTTTGGATTGATAAGACCATACGCTGTAAGAGGTCCCTGTCCGGTCTTACGGCCTATTGCAATCTCAGTGGTAAGCAATGCAAAGCCAAAGGTCAGAACAAGTATCAGATACACCAGCAGAAAAAGTCCTCCTCCGTCCTTTGCTGCCAGATACGGAAACCTCCATATATTTCCAAGTCCTACCGCACTACCGGCTGCCGCAAGGACAAAGCCAATGTTGCCGGAAAAAGTGCTTCTTGATTTTTCTTTCATTTTCTACTGTCTCCTTATATATTATATAGTTTAATTTCGATTTAATATGGATATTGTTTCCATTTACAAATCTAATATACCTATTATAATCATCCAGAGTACATTTTGCAATGGTTGATATTTTTTATTCGAATTTGTAGTGTGGTGGCACATGGCAGCTGTCGTGAGTGCTACGCTACACTGTCAAGATACTGTACGAATTTTGCCTCAAAGACTTTCATAACTTGACGAAACCGTCGCTACTCGCCCTCCATGGCTCGATAGCTCCTTGTCCCGGCGTCCATGCCGAGACATTTCTGATTTTCATCTGGCATAATTCAACAGTATCTAGACAGCTCCGCTATTCGCTCTCTCGACATCTGCCATGTGCCACCACACGTAACGCAAATTCACCACAGCGTAAGGAACGTAAGCCCCGGGTACCGCGGGCACACACGTACTCCCGCCGGAGCGCATAGCGAAGTGGCTTAGATACTGTAGAAATTATGCCCACAAGACACAGAAACGCCCCTGCATGGACGCAGGGGCGAGGAGAACCGCGCCACGGAAGGCGCGTTTCGACGGTTTCGTCAAGCATAGAAACACTTCAAAGCATAATTTCGTACAGTATCTTAGCCACGCAGCGTAGCGACGGTGGGAATACGTGTGCGCCCATGGTACCCGATGCTTGCGTTCCGTACTATTAAAAGTCCTAAATAATGTTCTTAATTCCCTCTGTTAAACGCTTTGCAACTCTCACATTGTTCATAGTGTAAAGGTGAATTCCCTCCACATCATTAGCTAAAAGCTCAATTATCTGGCTCTCGCAGTAAGACATTCCGGCATCAAAAAGTGCTGCCTTGTTGTCTCCGTATCTGTGTACAATCTTCTGGAACTTCTCAGGGAACTTAGCGCCGCACATTGTAACCATTCTCTGAATCTGAGCCGCATTGATACAAGGCATGATGCCCGGGATAACAGGCACATTGATACCTGCAAGCCTGCAGTCCTCAGCGAAATTGAAGAAGGTATCATTGTCAAAGAAGAGCTGTGATAAAAGAAGCTCTGCTCCGGCATCAACCTTTTTCTTAAGATTCTTAATATCCTCTACCTTGTTACCTGCCTCCGGATGGATGTCCGGGTAGCACGCACCTGCGATACAGAACTGATTGCCTGTGGTATCCTTTATGTATTTAATCAAATCGCTTGCATGGAGAAAATCCTCCTTTGCAGGCACATTTGGATTTCTGTCTCCTCTTAAAGCGAGGATATTCTCAATGCCCTCATATGAAAGCTGTCTGGTGAACTCATCTATCTCTGCCTTGTTATAGCACAGACATGTAAGGTGCACTACCGGCTCCACATGGTACTGGTTCTTTATCTTCTTTGCAATCTCGATAGTCTTATTATTGTTTGAGCTGCCGCCTGCGCCAAATGTCACGCTGATGTACTCAGGATGGCAATCACAGAGTATCTCAAGCATCTCGTCGATATTTTTAAAGTCCTCCTCCTTCTTTGGTGGAAAAATCTCGAAAGAAAGTGACTGTGGTTTGTTTGTATGTATCTGTGTAATCTTCATGTTATCCTCCGGTATATATGATCATTTCAGAATTCGTAATAATATAGTTCTTATATTACTGTAGTTTTTTGTCATTGTAAAATATATTTTTCTTCTAGTTTGTCATAAATAAAATCTATATCCAAACTTGCTGAACCTTTGATTTTTTTATATGTGGTGATATAATGAACGAAGCAAATCCAAAAGAGGTACCTTATGAAAAAAATAGATTTTGATAACGATTCGATAAAGAAAAACATATTGCAGGCGGCTCTTCCCATGCTGGTAGCGCAGATTCTAAGCCTGTTGTACAACATAGTGGACCGCATATACATCGCCCGCATACCTGATGTCGGAACTACTGCACTCGGTGCTGTGGGGCTCTGCTTTCCTATTATAATGCTGACAATCGCTTTCTCAAATCTCTTTGGAAGCGGCGGCGCTCCGCTTTTTTCAATAAAAAGAGGCATGAGTGACGACAGGGCTGCAAATACTATAATGAATACCAGCTTTACAATGGTCTGCACATTTGCAGTCATTTTTACAGCTTTGTGCATGATTTTTGCAAAGCCCCTTTTAATACTCTTTGGTGCATCTGAGAATGCACTTAAATATGCTCTCCCATACCTGCTCATTTATCTGCTTGGAACACTCCCATCCATGATTTCAACAGGCATGAATCCATTTATCAACGCTCAGGGCTACTCCACAACAGGCATGCTGTCCGTGGCAATCGGAGCCATTGCTAATCTGGTGCTTGACCCACTTTTTATATTTGGATTTAATTTCGGCATCAAGGGAGCAGCTATTGCTACGGTCATTTCACAGACTCTGTCTGCGCTTTTTGTGCTCCGCTTTCTAAAGAAAAAGGCCGAGCTTAAGGTGCGCCTTTTGAGCCCTTCTGAATTTAGTGAAAATACACGCTATGCAAAGGATATCATAAGTCTTGGCACCTCCGGCTGTATCATGCAGCTCACCAACAGTCTGGTGTCTATATGCTGCAACAATGTGCTTTCAGTAACCGGTGGCGATTTGTACATATCGGTAATGACCATCGTATCAAGCATCAGGCAGATGGTAGAGACTCCAATTTATGCTATTGTGGAGGGCTCGTCTCCTGTTTTAAGCTACAACTATGGCGCCAAAAGGCCTGCCCGGGTGAGAAAATCCATTTTCACTATGGGACTGCTCGTGCTTCTGTACACAGCTATCATGTGGAGCGTAATCATACTTGCTCCGCATGCCCTGATTGCAATTTTCAGCTCCGATGCCACTCTCATGGATGATGCAGTAAAGGCTTTAAATATCTACTTTGCGGCATTCATATTTATGGATCTGCAGTACATCGGACAGACCACCTTCAAATCACTGAATAAAAAGAAGCGGGCTATATTTTTCTCCCTGCTTCGCAAGGTGTTCATCGTTGTACCGCTGACATATATTCTGCCATACTCCTTTGGTATGGGAACGGACGGTGTGTTTATGGCAGAGCCTGTATCAAACGTGATTGGCGGAAGCATCTGCTTTGTAACCATGCTTAGTACAGTACTGCCGGAGCTTCGCAGAATGGAGCAGTAATTACAGCATCTCATCAATACAAATGCCATAGCCTCCTGTCGGATCATCGACAAACACATGGGTGACTGCTCCTATTATTTTGCCATCCTGTATGATAGGACTTCCGGATGTGCCCTGCACTATTCCACCGGAAAGCTCTATCAGCCTTTCGTCTGTCACCTTAAGCTCCATTCCCTTATTGGTATCTGTCGCCTTTTTGTCTATATTTGTTATTTCCAGATTATATTTTTCCAGTTTTCCCGATATTTCCGATATCATCTGTGCACTGCCTGTGTGTATCTCATCCTTGTCTGCAACCGGATAATACGTATCCTCTGCGGCATATTCCGACAATTCATCACTGTCAAGCTGTCCGTAAATTCCCAGATTACTATTGCAGTCAAGTGTGCCTATATGACTTTTTTTGCCAAAATACACCACTCCGCCTATCTCTCCCGGCGTGCCTGCCTTTCCCTTTTTGATTTTGGTAAGCTTCACGCTGTACAAATCACCGCTGTTTGCATACAACAGATTGCCGCTTTGTGTTCCGTCCCCGATTCCATGTCCCAGCGCACCAAAACGACCGTCCTTTGTATAATAAGTGATAGTACCGATTCCCGCCAGATCATCCTTCACCCATATTCCCATATAGTATCTGCCATCATCCATCCTGACAGGCGCAATATCCGCTGACATTTCTTCACCGCCTCTAAGAAATTTTATTTTTACTGTTCTTTTATTAATTTCTGATTTAATTTTATCCTCATTACTTTTATCTTTTAAGCTTTCGTCCAGGTTTTCATCATATTCCTTCATTATGTCATTCACAGCCTCAGAAAGCTCCTCCTTGTCTGCCACAGTGCGCCCATTTACAGATAGTATATAATCACCACACTTCACCTTTTTATCTGCCGGATTGACTTTTTTGCCATCCTCGTCTGTCACCTCTGTCGTATTCACAACAAGCACTCCCTCTGTCTGCTCATATATACCGGTCAGTCTGCCGCAGGCATATACACCCTCAACGCCTGTGCTATCACATATTTTGCCGGTCTCTTGATAATCACTGTCCGTATCTCTGTCAGCAGGCGCTGTATCTGCTGTCTGTCCTATGGCTTGTCCTGTTCCACCATTTCCACCGTTTCCGTCATTTCCACCATTCTCGCCATTCTCCCCCGAATCAGCCGATACACTCGCCGTCTGTCCCGAAAGACCGGTCGCATATCTCCCATAGTCTCCCTTTGATTCACTTAAAAAACTGCCTAAAACACTCTCATCAAATGCCTTATCTACCCTGCTGCACCACTTATCATCACTGCTTAGCGCAAACATAGCTATCACTGCTGCCGCCAAAGTGACACTCACAAATTTTCCAAAAAACTTCCGCATACTGTTACCTCCATTTTGGTTAGTATGCGCCTGTCATTTTTTTTTATTCTTTTATTATCTTATTATATCATTGTAACTATTCCAAATTATTTTGAGCAAAAACCGGTATAGTTTGACAGTTTAGGTGTTTTCCTATATAATTTCGTTATATTTATATGTTTATTATAAATTTCATATATAATTTCCACATTGTTAGTTACAAATTAATACAGCAATTGCTTTGCAATTCTTAAATCACCATTTAATAAAGGAGGGATTTCATGAATACATACCTGCTAATCACATCAATAGTTATCTTCCTATGTATCCTGCTAAACCGAGTCTCAAACCGCATAGGTATTCCGGCGCTCTTAGCCTTTATCGTGCTCGGCATGCTCTTTGGCTCTGACGGCATCATGAAGATAGATTTCGACAACTACGCGTTTGCCGAACAGATATGCTCTACCGCCCTTATTTTTATCATGTTCTATGGCGGCTTTGGCACCAACTGGCAGCGTGCAAAGGCTGTTGCCGTCAAGGCTGTGCTTTTGTCCACCATCGGTGTTATTATCACCTGCTTTCTTACAGGACTGTTCTGTCACTTTGCCCTGCATATGAGCTGGGAAATAAGCCTCCTCATCGGTGCACTTATTTCATCAACCGATGCGGCGAGCGTTTTCTCCATCCTCCGTTCAAAAAAGCTGAACCTGAAGTATAATACAGCCTCTCTTCTTGAGGTGGAAAGCGGTAGTAATGACCCATGTGCCTATATGCTCACCGTTGCTTTTATAGCCATATCACAGGGCAGCGTAAGCGCCGGAAATATTGCCATACTCATAGTAAAACAGCTTGCCTTTGGCATACTCTTCGGAGCTCTGATTGCAAAGCTTTCCATCATACTCCTTCGATATATACGCTTCAAAAGCGCAGGGTTTGATGCCATTTTCATGGTGGGAATAGCACTGATATCATATGCCCTGCCTGCTTACTTTGACGGAAACGGCTTCTTAAGTGCTTATATTGTCGGCATCATACTCGGAAACACTGAAATAGAAAATAAAAAGAATCTGGTAAATTTCTTTGATGGAATAACAGGACTTATGCAGATGCTTATTTTCTTCCTGCTCGGTCTGCTTTCCTTCCCGTCAAAGCTGCCACAGGTCATAATACCGGCACTTTTAATATTTATATGGCTTACCTTTGTGGCAAGACCTCTTTCAGTAGCTCTTGTGCTCACACCTTTTCGCAGCAAAATTAAACAGCAGCTGCTTGTCTCGTGGTCAGGCTTAAGAGGAGCAGCCTCCATCGTGTTTTCCATCTTGGCATATACAGCCACCAATGATGACCTCGACACCTTCCACATAATTTTTATGATGGTACTCTTTTCAATACTGCTTCAGGGCTCAATGCTCCCATGGATATCGCGAAAGCTTGATATGCTCGATAAAACAGCCGATGTTATGAAGACCTTCAATGATTACTCCGAGGAAGCGGACATCCAGTTCATACAGCTTACCATACCTGAAAATCATCTGTGGTGCGGCCACAAGCTAAAGGACCTGACGCTGCCGCCGGAGACACTGATTGTGCTTATCCGCAGAGGTGAGCAGAATATAATACCTGACGGTGAAACAATAATACTGCAAAACGATGTGCTCGTGTTGAGCGCTATCACACCTGATGAAATACATGGTATAAAGCTGGTGGAAAAAATAATAGAAAAAGACAGCAGATATAACAATAAACTGCTGTCTGAAATATCAAAAAAACACAATGAGATTATCATAATGATCCAAAGAAACGGACAGGTAATCATCCCTAACGGAAATGTACGGCTGACCACCGGTGACATACTTGTAATCAACCGCGCCGTAAACTGATAATGTCAGATTTTTTTCTCCATGGCAAGCGCTTTCATCTCGCGTGCGCTCTCCATCACGGTATCCGTAATTTTTGCACCGCCAAGCATTCTGGCAAGCTCAGCCACGCTGTCTTTATCATCGAGTCTGTGAATCCTTGAAACCGTGGATTTGTTCTCGACTGCTTTCTCAATAAGGAAATGTGCATCTGCCATAGCTGCTATCTGTGGCAGATGTGTGATACATATAATCTGGTGATTGCGGCCAAGCTCATTCATCTTCTCAGAGACCATCTGAGCTGTACGTCCACTGATTCCCGAATCAATCTCATCGAAGATAAGTGATTCGATGTGATCATTTTCTGCCATGATCGTCTTGATGCCGAGCATGATACGTGACAGCTCTCCGCCCGATGCTACCCTGCCGAGCGGCTTAAGCGGCTCACCCGGGTTAGTGGAGATGAGAAACTCAGGCGCATCGATTCCGTTTGCTGTATAGTCCGGCAATCTGTCAAACTGCATATCAAACTGTACATCAAGAAAATTCAAATCATTAAGTGCTGATTTAATTTCCGACACAAGCTTTACAGCACTTCTTTGTCTGATTTCCGATACCTCATCCGATATCTGTGCCAGCTCCTTTTCCTTCTTCGCAAGCTGCTGCTCTAATTTCTGTAAATAAGAGTCGTAATCATTCAGGACACTGATACGCTCCCTCTTTTCATTGAGTGCTATCAGTATATCATCAATTGAATTACCGTATTTGCTCTTTAGATGATTTATCTCATCCAGACGCTTTTGTGTCTCATAGAAGGTCTCCTCGTCAAACTCAGCCTGTGATATATACCCTGATATCTCGTGATTGAAATCAGAAAGCAGACTGTCTATCTCCGACAGCTGATTCTCCAAGGCTTCCACATCCTCATCATAGCCTGATACCAGTGACAGCTCTCTTACTGCCCTGCCAATAAGCTCTGATGCGCTCTCCATCTCGCCTCCTGTGGCAGAGTATGCAGCATTTACGCCCTCCATGATTTTCTTTCCGTTTGAAAACTTCCTAAACTGCGCCTCAAGCTCCTCATCCTCACCAGACACCAGGGCTGCTTCTTCTATCTCCTTCACCTCGTACTCAAGGAATGACAGCTCACGGCTTCTGTCTTCATTATCGATATTGGACTTTTCATACTCATCCTTAAGCGCCCTGTATGCTTTGTATGAGGCTGAAAGCTGCTGCTTTTTATCGCCAAGCGACTGCTTTGCGTACTCATCAAGTATATCAAGATGCTTTTTCTTTGATAAAAGCGACTGGTGCTCATGCTGACCATGGATATCTATGAGATATGAGGCTATTTCCTTCATTCGCGAAACAGATACGGCCTCACCGTTCACCCTGCCGACTGCACGCGACTGTGTGATTTTACGGCTCAAAATCACGCATCCGTCCTCGATTTCCACATCAAGCTCCCTTAAGGCCTCTATAATCTTTGGATCCTCAACCGAAAAAATCAGCTCCACAAAAGCAGGCTTTTCATTGTCTCTTAGCATCTCCTTTTGCACTTTTTCACCAAGTGCCAGATTGATAGAGCCTATGATGATAGATTTTCCCGCTCCGGTCTCTCCCGACAGTATATTTAGTCCGTCGGAAAACTCAACCTCGCACTCGTCTATGAGTGCCAGATTCTTTACATGTAGATTTTGTAACATATTTTCTCCTTCCTCTCCCAGGCATGACGATATATGTTATTTTTTGTTACAGCTCAGATATAATTCTGATATTCCTGTAACATCATTCCACAATTCTGCGGATTTTTTTCATCACCGCATATGTATCATCAACAGTCCGGATTGCACACATGATTGTATCATCTCCGGCAATCGAACCGACGATTTCTCTCATCTTCATGGCATCTATTGCAGCACAGACTGCGCTTGCCATTCCCGATACGGTCTTTATGACGAGGATATTCTGAGCCATATCCATCGACAAAAAGCCCTCTCTGAGCACTCTCTCGTATTTTTTGGAAAGGTTCTCAGGTGCATCCGTTATCACGGCGTACTTCTGTCTGCCGCCTGCAGTAGGAATCTTCGTGAGCTTAAGCTCTCTGATATCTCTAGATACTGTGGCCTGTGTCACGCGAAAACCATCCTTTTCAAGAAGCGCTGAAAGCTCATCCTGAGTCTCTACCTCATTCTTTTGAATTATCTCTATTATCTTGGATTGTCTGTTTGTTTTCATGTCCTGTCACCTCATAATTATTATTCGTAACTATTCATTATAACAATCCCTATCTGTGTTATGAATAATTTCCCATCTTTTTGCGGAGTATCTCCAAAAAGCTTCTCTGGTGAAGCTTGCAAATCTTTGTATAATTGGCTGCCTTCGAAATAACAAAACGATCTCCTACAGCAAGCTCTGCTATGGTATCGCCATCATAGCTGACACACGCCAGCTCGTCGTTTTGCTCCCTGCGGCTTAGAATCTCTATCTCTATCTCATCATCGCCTGAAAGCACAATGCTCTTTGACGTGAGATTGTGAGCATTGTTCGGTGTGAGCAGTATCATATCGCCCTTCGGATCTACAATCGGGCCTCCTGCCGACATACTGTAGCCTGTAGAGCCTGTCGGAGTCGCAACAATGATGCCGTCGGCATGGTAATTATTTAAAAACTCACCGTTTACATACACATTGAGGCTTAAAATCTGCAAATTGCCCTTTCTGTGGATGACTATATCATTTAATGCCACTCTCGAGGTCTCACTGCCTCTTTTATGCCCTGTGAGCATGATGCGGTCCTCTGTCATGTATTTATCAGCCATAAGCGAATCAATAGCATCAAATACCGTGGCTTCCTCCACCTCACACAGATAGCCGAGGGTGCCGAGATTTACTCCCATAAGCGGAATCTCAAGTGTCTCCACCCTTGTAGCCGCACGAATCAGGGTACCATCACCGCCGAGCACAAGAATACACTGCGTATCCTGTGGTATATCCTCAAGCTCAAACTCGTTGTCGGATATTGCCTCGACATTGCTCATAAGCCCCTTTGCCGTGCCGCCCTTTTGCTCTATGTATGCCACTATTTTATTTGTAAGTGCAAAATCCCTGTCCTTATAGGCATTTGCTATCACAACAAAATGTTTCATAGTCTATTTTTTATCCAGCTCTCCATGTGCGGCCTCGACCACACTATGAATATCCACTGAATCCTCCTTTATAGGATCATCTGTCTTTTTGATATGCACGAGGTACTCTATATTGCCCTCCGGTCCCTTGATTGGCGAATACTCAAGGTCCAACACGCTAAATCCGTTTGAAAGTGCGAAGGATATGATATTGTTTACTACCTCCTCATGCACGCTCTTGTCACGGACCACCCCCTTTTTGCCGACCTTTTCCCTGCCTGCCTCAAACTGTGGTTTGATGAGACAAATCATCTCACCACCGTCCTTTAACAGTGCTCTTGCAGGGCCTAACACCTTGGTCAGTGATATGAACGACACATCAACCGACGCAAAATCAAGCTCATCATCTATATTCTCCGGTGTCACATACCTGATATTGGTCTTTTCCATGCACACCACGCGCTCATCCTGACGCAGCTTCCATGCAAACTGTCCATATCCGACATCCACGGCGTACACCTTTTTAGCACCGTTTTGGAGCATACAGTCTGTAAAACCGCCTGTTGAGGCACCTATATCCATGCACACCTTGCCGTCCATCGTGATATCAAAGTGCTTCATAGCCTTTTCGAGCTTGAGCCCGCCACGGCTCACATACTGCAGTGTCTTTCCATGAATCTCTATATTGCAGTCATCGGGAAATGTGCTCCCTGCCTTATCCTCACGGTTGTTATTTACGAAAACATTGCCCTCCATAATCATGGTCTTTGCTTTTTCCCTTGATGGTGCAAGGCCTCTGTTTACAAGTAATACGTCTAATCTTTCTTTCATACTGTATGTTACCTCTATCTATAATGCTGCTATTATGCGCTTAGCCACCGATTCGGCATCCACATGCAGCTCCTTTTTGAGCACCTCGACATTGCCATGCTCCACATAGCAGTCAGGAAGTGCAATATTTAGCACCTCTAGAGCAATGCCGTTAGTCTTGACATACTCCGTCACATGCTCACCAAAGCCGCCGCTTTGCACGTTTTCCTCCATGGTCACAAGCAGGCTGTGCTCAGCCGGCAGCTCCTTTATTGCTTCCTTATCAAAAGGCATTGCAAAACGCGCATTGATAAGTGTAGCAGAAATTCCATCTGCCTCAAGCAGCTTTACCGCGTCAACAGCAGTCTTTACCATACTGCCGAGTGCCATGATAGCCACCCTGCTTCCTTTTCTGATTAGCTCACTCTTTGCAAGCTCTACCGGCTGCCTGATTTCCTTGAGACCGTCATAGGCTGCACCCCTTGGGTATCTGAGTGCAATCGGACCATCATATGCCACCGCAAATTTCATCATATCGGACAGCTCCCACTTATTCTTCGGAGCCATGATTGTCATATTCGGGATGACCGACAGGTATGATATGTCAAATATACCCTGATGCGTCTCTCCATCACTGCCTACAAGCCCTGCCCTGTCGATTGCAAAGATGACATGCAGATTCTGTATGCAAACATCGTGAAGTATCTGGTCAAACGCTCTTTGTAAAAATGACGAGTATACCGCAAAAACCGGGATAAGCCCTGACTTTGCAAGACCTGCCGCAAAGGTCGTGGCATGTGCCTCAGCTATTCCCACATCAAAAAACCTTTCCGGGAAATTGCGGTGAAATCTGCGAAGCCCTGTTCCCTCTGCCATGGCAGCCGTTATCGCAACCACCTTTGGATTTCTCTCGCCCAGCTTCTTCATGACTGTTGAGAAAACATCAGTGTAATTGGCCTTCGTGCGCTTATTCTTTGGAAGCCCTGTCTCTATGACAAACGGCTCTGCACCGTGAAATCTGGAAGGATAACGCTCTGCCGGACCATAGCCTGCTCCCTTTTTTGTGAGCACATGCACCAGCACCGGACCATCCACACGCTTTGCCTCATCAAACACACGGCACATTTCCTTTATATCACTGCCATCCACAGGACCTAAATAGATGATACCCATCTCCTCAAAGAACATACCCGGAATAAAAAGCTGCTTTATGCTGCTCTTTGTATTCCTGATATGCTTTACCATACGCTCTCCGTAGATTGGTATATGGTTTAGGGAATTCATGACATTATTCTTTAAATCCCTGTATGCATCCGCTGTGCGAAAGCCTGAAAGATACTGGCTGATGCCTCCGACATTCTCTGAAATCGACATATTGTTGTCGTTTAGCACTATAATGAAATTGCCCTTCACGCTTGAAGCATTGTTGAGCGCTTCATATGCCATGCCTCCGGTCAGCGCACCGTCTCCTATTACAGAAACCACATGATAGTCATCTCCGGTCACCTGTCTGGCTGTTGCAAGCCCCAGTCCTGCTGAGATTGATGTGGAGCTGTGTCCTGTATTAAAGCAGTCACAGTCGCTCTCATCCGCCTTCGGGAAGCCGCTCATGCCGCCATACTGTCTGAGCGACGAAAATCCATCCTTTCTGCCTGTGAGTATCTTGTGTGTGTACGACTGATGCCCTACATCCCACACTATCTTATCCTTCGGCAGATCAAAGCACAGATGCAGCGCCATGGTAAGCTCCACGACTCCGAGATTTGATGCCAGATGACCTCCTGTCACCGATATGCTCTCTATAAGAAACTGCCTGATTTCATCCTTTAACAGCTCAAGCTCCTCAGGTGTCAGTTTTTTTATATCATTTTCCTTTTGTATCTTTTCTAAAACCATCCTATTTCTCCCGATGGATCAGATATTCAAATAACTCCTTAAGAAATGCATCGTCGTATCCCAAATCATCAAGCAGCTTTTCTGCCTCCTTAGAGATGCGTTCCACATCAGAAACCGCCTTATCCAATCCCTCAAATGTGACATATGTCGCTTTATTATTTTTCTCGTCACTGCCTACCGGCTTTCCAAGCACCTCAAGTGAGCTTGTGACATCAAGCACATCATCCTGTATCTGAAACGCAAGCCCCAGCTTTGCCGCTATCTGCTCCACGCGTGATATCTCATCAGACGATGCTCCCGCAAGGATTGCTCCTATCATCATCGAGCTCTCTATAAGTGCACCGGTTTTAAGCCTGTAGATAAAGTCAAGCTTTTCCCTTGTGATAGGACAGTCATCGGATTTCTCACTTTCCACATCAACCACCTGTCCTCCGACCATGCCATACACGCCTGCCTTTTTTGCAAGCACCGCAAATGCCCTTGCCACGCGCGCATCAGCCACTTCCATGCCAAATGCCTTTGAGGCGGTCTCATATGCCAGATTTAAAAGTGCATCACCTGCAAGAATACCCATAGCCTCACCGTACACAGCATGTGTGGTCTTCTTTCCACGCCTGTACTCATCATTGTCCATGGCCGGCAGGTCATCATGCACCAGCGAGTAGGTATGTATCATCTCAATCGCTGCCATAAATGGCTCAATCACTGCACTGCTTCCGCCAAACATATGGTATGTCTCCTCCATGAGCATAGGGCGAAGCCTTTTTCCACCGGCTCTCACACTATAGTTCATGGCCTCAAATATAATACGCTGCTGTCCCTCCTCAGCAGGAAGAAACTTCTCAAGCACGCCGTTAATATGCTCTGCCTTTTTCTGCAGCTCTTCCATGAATTGCGACTTATTTAAATTACCGTTTAAGCTCATCAGAATTCCTCCAGTTGTCCGTCGCTGTTTAGCACAAGCATGGCCTTTTCCATGCCCTGCACCATATCATTGGCACTTTTTACTTCATCAAGCCCCTTCTTGTAGAGCTCAAAGGCCTCATCCAGGGATACATCCGCATCCTCCATCCTCGCCACTATCTGCTCCAGGTGTGCAAAGCGCTCCTCCAGTGTCAGTGTTTTTTCATTTTCTTTGCTCATCGTTAATAACCTCCGAAACTACGGCCCTTGCATGACCGTCTATCAGATATATATTTATGTCATCGCCTGCATTGATATCGGATACACTGTGCAGTGCACCTTTCTTTTCCACCTCAACATATGCATAGCCCTGTGCCAGCTTTTTGGCCGGTGAATATGCATCCAGTGTACCTGAAAGCAGTGCCAGACGCTGTCTGCAGTCCGAAAGCCTCTGCTTCATAATCCTTTCAAGTGCATCCTCGATATCTGCCAGACGCCTTTTATTCTCATTTAGTTTATTCTGTGGACTAAGGAAATTAAGTCTTGTTTTAATATGTGACAGCTTTTCCTTAAAAAAGTCAATCTGGCCTGTCAGATTTCTGTCCATCCTGCGGCGCAGATTGTCAAGACGCTCTAATGTCTGCCTGTAGTCACTGACTGCAAGCTCTGCAGCCGCTGAAGGTGTGGGAGCTCTCCTGTCTGCCACAAAATCCGCTATTGTCCAGTCTGTCTCATGACCTACTGCCGAGATAATTGGCGTGCGACAGTCAAATATGGCTCTCGCCACAGCCTCCTCGTTAAAGGCCCACAAATCCTCTATGGAGCCTCCGCCTCTGCCGACTATTATCACATCAAGCTTCATCGCATCCAATGTCTGTATGCCCTTCACTATGCTATCAGCCGCACCCTCGCCCTGCACAAGTGCCGGGTAAAGTATGACCTGTACATATGGATTCCTGCGCGATGATACATTCCTTATATCCTGCACAGCCGCACCTGTCGGCGCTGTAACAACACCGATACGGCTTGCATACTGCGGAATGGGCTGCTTGTACTCTGCAGCAAACATGCCCATCTCCTCAAGCTCACGCTTTAGCTGCTCGAATTTGAGATACAGATTGCCCTCTCCGTCAAGCTCTATCTTTTTGGCATAAAGCTGGTATGCACCTGTCTTCTCATACACCTCAACAGAGCCTGTCACAATAACCTGGTCTCCTTCCTTCATACGAAAGGAAAGTCCTGCTGCCCTGCTGCCCGCAAACATTATAGCGTTCATGGCCGCTCCCGCGTCTTTTATTGTGAAATAAATATGACCGCTCGTGTGATACTTGCAGTTGCTCACCTCTCCCTTTATACTCACCTGTCTGAGCATAAAATCCTGAGCGAACATATTTTTAATATAGCTATTTACTTGTGCTACCGAATATATATTTTTCTTTGTCATATTAATGCTCTGTATCGCTGTTAGCTTAAGCTATGCAAACTTTGCAAGCACTCCGTTCACAAATGCACCGGACTCATCTGCGCCATACTTCTTTGCAAGCTCAACAGCCTCATTTATTGAAACCTTTGTAGGAATATCATCCTCAAACTTTATCTCATAAACGGCCAATCTGATGATTGCCAGATCGACCTTTGCCATACGATTGGTCTTCCAGCCTGTAGACTTCTCATCGATGAGTGCATCAAGCTCAGCCATGTGCTCAATAATCGCACTGCACTTTTCATCAATATACTGCTTTTCCTCGTCTGTAGGATTTGTAAGCTCATCATTTAAAAGCTCCATCTGCTCTGCAAGCTCAGACTTATCATGAAACTCAACCCTGAAAAGCATCTTAAAAACGTTTTCTCTTATTTTGCTTCTTGTCATTTAAATTCCTCTCGTGAATAGTATTTTATATAAATTAAGGATGTCTGTACGACATCCTTAATTATACTACATTTGTGCTCATTTAAAAAGAACTATTTAATTCTCTCCCATATCAACACTTGCTATACGAACATTGATAGTAGCCACAGAAAGCCCTGTCATTGTCTCAATTGCAGACTTAACCTTCTCCTGTACCTTTGTAGAAACCTCAGGGATGCTGTATCCATAAGCAATATTGAGTGCAACATCAACTACTACCTCATTGTCTGCTATCTCAATCTGAATTCCCTTTGAGAGATTCTTCATACCGAGCCTGCTGACAATCTCGTTTGTGATATTGCCTGCCATGGAGCTTACTCCCTCAACCTCAGTGGCTGCAAGACCTGCTATGATAGCTACAACCTCATCCGCTACCTTGATCTCGCCCGACTCATCTGATTTGATATTTATTGTGTTTCTATTTTCTGCCATGTCCATGTTCCTCCTTAACCGGCTATACGGTCTGTCCCTTTGCCACGTAAACCTGGAATGAGTCATTACCCGTAAGTGATCTATTGCTTGATACGCGAACATTCTTGTCTGTGATCACGTACTCCAGATTGGCGCCATCCTCAATCACCGTATCCTGTAACAGGATGCAGTTCTTGACCTTTGCATTCTTTCCTATCTTGACGCCTCTTGATAGGACGCTGTTTTCCACGGTTCCCTCAATGACACAGCCATCGGCAACCATGACATTCTTGGCCTTTGAGCCATTTATGTATCTTGTCGGATTGTCATCCCTGATCTTTGTATAGATAGAGTTGCCGCTCTTAAACAGTGCCGCCCTGTTATCCTCATCAAGGAGCTTCATATTCTCCTCGAAATAGCTCTTCATATCTGTAATCTGTGAAGCATAGCCTGTGTACTCATATGCCTGGATATTGAGTGAATCAGTGTTTGCAGCCATCAGATCTCTTGTGAAATAAGAATAGCCATGTACAAAAGCATCATCCACTATTCTAATGAGCTTCTCCTTCTCCATGATATAGATATTCATGCCAAAGTTTACCTTGCCCATATCTCTGGCATTGATATATATCTTTTTGATGCGTCCGTCATCTATATCAAATGTATAGTACAGCTCATCATTGTTGCCGTTTGGTCTAAGGAATACCTTTGGCACCTCCTGCTTGCGGTACATTGCAGTGATATCAGCTCCTGTGCTCTTGTGTGCCTCAATCAGCTCCCTGAAATCAAAGTTGAATACATAATTGGCATCAGCCATGATAACGTACTTCTGAGTACACTTTCTCAGATAGCCCTTAAGACTTTCAATTGCCTCAACACGGCCCTCATATACCTTAATCTGCTTCTGTGCATACGGCGGAACTATATTGATACCACCATTTTTTCTTGCAAGATCAAACTCCTGGCCTGAGCCGAGGTGATCCATCAGAGAGTGATAATTCTTCTTAACTATGAGAGATATATTGTCGATTCCGCTATGCACCATGCTTGAAATCAGGAAATCGCAGAGTCTGTAACGACCCGCAAACGGAATGGAAGCCATAAGTCTCTCGGATACCATCTCAGGAATGAGGGCATCGTAGCTGTTTGCAAAAATAACGGCCAAAGCCTCTTCGTTGTTCATGTTTAGCATTGTTCCTGGCCCTCCTCAACATCATTATATACCATAGCCTTCGGTCCTATAACCGCTCTGTCGCCAATTGTAACTCCCGGAGCAATTGTGGCAACATCACCTGTTATATCCTCCTGTGGCTTTTCTCCAATAACTGCATCGCAGCCTACTGTTACGCCCTCTGCAACTATACAGTGAGTGACCTTAGCGCCTCTTTTTATCACAGTATCACCCATGACAACCGCATCCTCTACCACTGCGCCCTCTTCTACGACGACACCGCCAAAAAGAATCGAATGCTTTACTGTGCCCTTCACTACACAGCCATCGGTAATCATAGAGTCTGTAACCTCTGCGTTGTTGCCGATGAAATGTCCTGTATGACCGCTGTTACGGCTGTATATCTTCCAATTCTCATCGAACAGGTTGATACCGCTGTGCTCCGGGTCAAGCACCTCCATATTGGCTTCCCACAGAGCCGGTATTGTTCCTACATCCTTCCAGTATCCATTGAAGTGGTATGCATACATCCTGCGGCCATCTCTCAAAAGGTTTGGAATGATATTGTTACCAAAATCGTTCTCTGAATCCGGATCATTTTCGTCCTCGATAAGATACTTCTTAAGTATATCCCAATTGAAGATATAAATACCCATAGATGCAAGATTGGACTTAGGATTCTTTGGTTTTTCCTGGAACTCTGTGATCTTGTCGTTATCGTCCGCTACCATGAGACCGAAACGCGATGCATCCTCCCACGGAACCTCCATAACCGCTACAGAAAACTCCGCATTTTTCTCCTTATGGAACTTAAGGAAATCGCTGTAATCCTGCTTGCAAATCTGATCTCCGGAAAGTATGATAACATACTCAGGATCATATCTCTCGATAAATGCTATATTCTGATAAATCGCATTGGCTGTGCCCTTGTACCAGTCAGAGCCTGAAGCCTTCTGATACGGTGGCAGCACATGCACTCCTCCATATAATCTGTCAAGATCCCATGGCTGTCCATTTCCTATGTACTCATTCAAAACAAACGGCTGGTACTGTGTCAGTATACCAACTGTATCTATGCCTGAATTAACACAGTTAGAAAGTGGAAAATCAATAATTCTGTATTTGCCTCCAAACGGAACTGCCGGCTTTGCAAGTTTCTGTGTCAGTGCATAAAGTCTTGAGCCCTGACCACCGGCAAGAAGCATCGCAACTAGCTCTTTTGCCATATTAAAATCCCCCTTGTTAAATTTTATTAAATTTTGTTAGCTTTTGCAATTATTTTGGTTTTTTATAATGGTTTATAGTTATATTTTACCACACTTTGGCATTTATGCAATTCAAAATTAACTAAAAATAACTATAATTTTTGTCATTATTTTCCAATTATCTCGCGATTGTTTATGAACTCGTACGGCACCTCCTGGTACACATAGTAGTTAAGCCAGTTGGAGTAAAGTATATTGCCGTGAGACCTCCACTGTAAAAGCGGCTTTTGTGTATCATCATTATCCGGATAGTAGTTCACAGGCATATCTATATCAAGCCCCTTATTCTTATCCCTCTCGTACTCATTGTGAAGAGTATATCTGTCATACTCAGGATGTCCCATCACAAAAATCTTTTTTCCGTCCTGGTCCATCAGAAGGAATACTCCTGCCTCATCCGACTCTGCAAGTATGGTAAGCTCAGGATGCTTTAATATATCCTCCTTTAAGACCTCGGTATGTCTTGAATGCGGTGCGTAAAATACATCATCAAAGCCTCTGACAAGCGGGATTTTTCTGTTCTTTACGCGGTGTGCATATACACCGAACTTCTTCTTTGGAAGCACACGCTTTGGTATGCCGTAATGATAATACAGCCCGGCCTGTGCACCCCAGCACAGATGAAGTGTAGAGAAAGCATGTGTCTTGCTCCACTCCATTATCCTGCATATCTCGTCCCAGTAGTCTACCTCCTCGTATTCCATGAGCTCAACCGGAGCTCCTGTAATTATCATGCCGTCAAAATATCTGTCCTTTATATCCTCAAAGGTCTCGTAAAACTTATTCAGATGGCTGAGTGATGTGTGCGTGGCCTCGTGAGTAGATGTGGTCACAAACGTCACATTGACCTGTATCGGAGTATTTGACAATGAGCGCAGTATCTGAAGCTCAGTATCCTCCTTAAGCGGCATGAGATTTACAATCGCAATCTCGAGCTGTCTGATGTTCTGATGTGATGCCCTGTTTTCATCCATCACAAATATATTTTCTCTCTCAAGTATTTCCTTTACAGGTAAATCATTTTGTGTCTTTATAGGCATTTTATAACCTCTTTTCTAACGCCCAAACATCTCTATAAATGTATCCTCCGAGATGATAGGTATTCCTAATTCTTTTGCTTTTTTGTTTTTTGATGAAGTAGATTCTGTGTCGTTGTTAACCAGATAGTCTGTCTTTTTTGACACGCTTCCCGTCACCTTGCCGCCCTGCGACTCCACATAGGCCTTAAACTCGCTTCTGTTGGCAAAATCATGCACATCGCCTGTGATGACAAAGGTCTTGCCGTTTAAGCTGCCCTCTGACATATCCTTTATAGCCACCTGCTCTATGTCAAGCTCCTTGATCAATGCTTCAAACATCTCACTGTTTTTAGGATTTGCATACCATTCAAGTATGGAGCCTGACTTTTCCTGACCTATGCCGTCTATATCCACAAAGTCAGTGGCATTTCTCATCCTGTCCGCAAAGCCCTCAAAGCCTATCGCATTGACAATCTTCTTGCCTGCATCGGTGCCTATAAGAGGTATGCAGAGTGCAAATATCAGATTGACCGGGTGTACATGTCTGCTTTTTTCGATGGCAGCCTGCATATTCATGCACGACTTCTCGCCAAAGCCCTCCATACTGCTTATCTCATCAAAGTGCTCGGGCAGATGATATATATCCGGGAACTGTTTTATGAAGCCCTCATTTATAAATTTTAACATTGTCTGTACCGAAAGTCCATCTATATCCATTCCGCTTTTGCTTACAAATCTCGAAAACTTTTTCACATTCTTTGCTGTACAGTCCGGATTGGTGCAGTGCAATGTCCTTACACCGCTGTTTTTACTGACAAATATGCGTGTCGGATGATGGCATACCGGACATTCCTTCGGTATCTCAACAGCTCCCACCGCATCCTTTACAGCTATGCATTTTGGAATAATTTTATTGGCTTTTATGACAGAGAGCGTACACTCTTTTCCCACTCCAAGCCTTTCTATCTCAGTCAGATTGCAAAGCGAGGCTCTCGAAACCGTTGTTCCCTCTATCTGCACCGGCTCAAAAACTGCCACAGGCGATATTGTAGAAACCGCACATGACCACTCAATATAGCGAAGCCTCGTATCTACAGCCTCATCCTGCCATTTGAAGGCAAAGCCGGCTCTCGTTGCATGATGCCCCGTGACACTTCCGAGCGCAGCGTAAGCTGTATCATCATAGCATATGACAAGTCCGTCCACAGGCACATCCATCCTGCCGCTCTCGACATCCCTTGTCCAGCGTTCTATAGCCTCGTCAAGACCTGCCGCATCAGTTGCCTCTCTTTTGACAACATTGAATTTCATATCCCAAAGATAGCTCATTCTATCGCCCCATGATACGATATCATCATCTATATGCACAAGTGTAAACGCATAAAACACTACATGTCTGCGCTTCACCTCTTCCACATCATCGAGATTTAATGTACCGGAGGCAAGGTTTCTTGGATTGGCATATTTCTCATCATCGTCCTCGATTGTATCATTTAAGAGCTTGAAATCCGTGTAGGAAATTGTCGCTTCTCCTCTTACAACCATATGCCCCTTGTATGGTATTTCCTTCGGAAAGCCGCTTATGGCATCCTGCAAAAAGGTGATATTGCTTCCTACAGTTCCATTTCCTCTTGTCAATATTTTCACAAGCCTGCCACCGTCATATGTGAGCACGAGTGTCAGACCGTCGAGCTTCCACGAAAGCCAGATTGGCATATCGCCTGCCCATTTCTTAAGCTCCTCAACACTCTTTGTCTTAGCAAGTGAAAGTGCCGGATACTCATGTGGCTCACGATTTCCAGCCTCTGCCTCATAGCCTGCATTCTGTGTCGGACTGTCCGGACGGATATATCCTGTCTCCTTTTCAAGCTGTGTAAGCTCATCAAACATTGCATCCCACTCGTAGTTTGGCATGATTTCATCTGCACCGTTGTAGTAGGCCTTGGATGCGCGGTTAAGACTTTCAACAAGCTCATCTATCTTATCATTTAATTTATTATTCTCCATACCGTAATATTCCCCTGTCTGCTTTACTTTGCTCTTCTATCCGGATATTTCTTATCAGAATGTTTCTTATCAGAATGCTTCTTATTCTTCGTATCAGGCATAACCGGCTGATTCGATGAATCCGCAATAAGCCTTTTTAAACCCTTATATTCAAGTGGTGTTACTTCCCTGTACTTTCCTCTTGGCAGGTCGCCGAGCTCAATATTCATGATTCTCACTCTCTCAAGCTTGACCACACGGTAGCCAAAGTATTCACACATTCGTCTTATCTGCCTGTTGTAGCCCTGTGTCAGAATAATCTTAAACTGCTTTGAAGACAGCTTTTTCACATGGCACTTTCTGGTTGTCACTCCAAGCTCTACAAGCGGTACGCCTCCTGCGAGCCCTCTTATGAAGCTGTCAGATATTGTTTTGTTTACTGTGACAATATACTCTTTTTCGTGTCTGTTGCCGGAGCGCATCATCTTATTTACTATCTCGCCATTGTTGGTCAGAAGTAAAAGTCCCTCTGAATCCTTATCCAGCCTGCCAATGGGATAAATGCGCTTTGGGTAATTAAGATAATCTATCACGTTGTTTTTTTCCCTTTTTTCTGCTGTGCAGACTATGCCGGCCGGCTTATTGAGGGCAATCAGTATCATCTCTTCTTCCTTTGATACTACCTGTCCATTATATGTGACAGTCTGTCCCTTTAGAACTCTGTCACCTGTCTTTGCTGTCACGCCGTCTATTTCTACTTTACCTGCCTCTATCTGCCGGTCTGCCTCACGCCTTGAGCACACACCTGCCTCACTGAGGAATTTATTTATTCTTACACCATTTTCTTCCATACCATATCCTCTTTTTAGATTTCTTTATCCGATATGCATAAACCAGGCAGCCATATGCCATGTAGATTAAAACACGGAGACCTGTAAGCCTCCGTGTTGCTTTTATGATTGTATGCACATCTGTTACTTTGTATTGCTTTTACTGTCCTACTGTCTGGAGATTTTCCGTCTTGATATATGCTCTGCCATTCGTTCCGGCACTGTATGATACTATAGTCCAGTCTCCCTCTGTGCCGTATGCTGTAAGTGTTACCTGCTCCTTTAAGAGACCAAGCTCCTTGGCATCTGTGCTTGCACCATCACGGACCTTTACAACATCCTTTGTCACCACCTGATACTCAGCCGGTGCCTGTGGCTGCTCTGCCGGCTGCTGATTTGCAGCATTTTGATCTGTGGTCTGTCCGGCATTTGCATCTGTAGTCTGCTGGTCTGCATTCTGTCCTGCGTTTGCATCCGTAGTCTGCTGGTCTGCATTCTGTCCGGCATTTGCATCCGTGGTCTGCTGATCACCGCTTTCTGATGCATCTTCGGCCTGCTGCGTATCTGCCTCTGTGGTCTGTGTATCTGCATCAGACTTCTTTAAATTGGCAATGCCTGACGATGTGTACCACTGCTTTATGGCACCTGTGAGTGTTGTCTCAAGCATATTCTTTAGGTTGGCATCAGAACTGACCGCCTGCTCATATGCCTTCTGTACCTCCTCATGAAGATCTGCAAACTCAGATGAAGCAGTATACTTAGAAATAAGCTCCATAATATCGTCATCGAGTGCATTCTCACAGTATGTTCTGTTGAAATTGCTGTATACATTGTTTATGAAGAGCTTTCCGTCTTTGCCTGTCTCTATATAAAAGAAGTCAAGTGTAGGCGCCTGTGTATCAACTCCTGTAAACTTTATGCTGTTTTTGACAGACACAAAGTATGAGCCCTTCTTTAATCCATTCTTTGTATAAGGTGTGATATCATTAACTGATTCATAATACTGGCTGACTACACCGATATAGCTCTTCTCGTTGTCGCTCATAGGTGTCGCAAGCTTATCAAGTGTATCGAGATCATCGCCTACGTATGCCTTGTAGTAATCAGCAAGCAGAGTGCTGATATCATCCTTTGCGTCATTTGTATAATCCTTCTCAAACTCAAAGTCCTTTACCGAAATCTCTTCCTGGGAGCCTGACTCTGTATCAGAGTGTCTATCATTATGTCCTCCCGCAACAACCACTATAAGTATCAGAATAAGTCCTATAAGTATTGCTGCTACTCCAACGTATTTTTTATTTTCTGTACAAAACTGCTTTATATTATCCAATGTTTCCTTGTTAAAAAAGTCCTTCATGTGATTCCTCCATTAACCCAACATATTAAAATCAAAGTATGTGACCGACGCGAATCGAACGCGCACTCGCCGGAGTCGGAGTCCGGAATTTTATCCATTAAACTACGGTCACAAAAAAGTTACCAACTATTTATATCACATCTTTTACTTTTTTTCAATGTTACTTTTTACTTATTAAAGCCTTTTAGTTTTTATTACAGCTTATTTCCCATAAATGTCCTTTTTCCTTATTATAACTTTTTATGCATGTTACTATAATTGATAAAAATTTGACAATATATTTCATTTATCTTATTATTTAACTATTCGGGCAATATATATATTGGAAATTTTTCCCAATATGCCATTATAATATACCATTATAATTAATAAAATTACTATTTACATAAGGAGCAGTATTATGAGTTTCACATTTTTAAACCAGCTTCCAACTCCTGCACAGATTAAGGAAGAATATCCTCTGTCAAAGGAGCTTACCGAGCTCAAAGCCAAGCGTGATGCAATGATTTCAGATGTCATTTGCGGAAAGGATGACAGATTTCTTGTCATTATCGGACCATGTTCAGCCGATAATGAGGATTCCGTCTGTGACTATGTCAGCCGCCTGACAAAGATTCAGGAGGATGTAAAGGACCGCGTAATCATCATCCCACGTGTATATACAAATAAGCCAAGAACAACCGGCGAGGGCTACAAGGGAATCGCATCACAGCCTGATCCTGAGAAGGCTCCCGACATGGTTGAGGGTCTTATCGCCATGAGGAAGATGCACATCCGTGCTATCGCAGAGAGCGGACTCACCTGTGCAGATGAGATGCTTTACCCTGAGAACTGGGGCTATGTTGAGGATCTCCTCTCATATGTCGCAATCGGTGCCCGTTCTGTTGAGGATCAGCAGCATCGTCTCACCGTCAGCGGCTTTGATGTGGCAAGCGGCATGAAAAACCCTACAAGTGGTGATTTTTCTGTCATGCTCAATTCTGTTTATGCTGCACAGCACCCACATCATTTCGTTTACAGAGGCTATGAGGTTGAAACATCAGGAAATCCTCTCACACACGTTGTTTTAAGAGGTGCAGTCAGCAAGCATGGCAACACTACAACAAACTACCATTACGAGGACTTAATCCGTCTGCACGAAATGTACAACAAGATGGATCTTGTCAACCAGGCTTGTATCATCGATACCAACCATTCCAACTCCGGAAAACAGTTCAAGGAGCAGATTCGTATCGCCAAAGAAGTTATGCACAACAGACAGCTTTCTTCTGATATCAAATCACTGGTCAAAGGTCTCATGATTGAGAGCTATATTGAGGAAGGCAGCCAGAAAATCGGCGAGCACGTCTACGGAAAATCCATCACCGATCCATGTCTTGGATGGGAGGATTCAAAGAAGCTTATCTACGATATTGCAGAAATGAATTCTTAAGCCGCGGATTATAAGCACATTATTTTGCAAAACACAAGCCACAGGAATAAATATCCTGTGGCTTGAATTATTTGTCTGTTTATTTAATCATATTACTATAGGCAAGGACTGCACTGACTGTTTTGGAATCCTGGATTTTCCCTGCATAAATCATGTCGCACAGTTCCTTTAGGGTGTATATTTCTACATCGATTGACTCGGCATCATCGAGGTGCTGTTCGCCCTTTTTCAGGTTTTTGGCAAGATAGACATCTACCTCCTCGTCGCAAAACGCTACTGTTGTGCGAAGTGAAAGTAAAAACGAGATATCATCAGAGCTGTAGCCTGTCTCCTCCTTCAGCTCTCTTTCTGCACACAGCCTTGTGTCTTCTCCCACAAAATCCCTGCAGCCGGCTGGAATCTCTATTGTCTCTCTCTCGAGGGCATTTCTGTACTGGCGTACCATGATTATCCTGCCGTCATCGAGTACCGGAAGCACTGCCGCAGCTCCCTTTCTGTGTGAGACAAAATCCCACTCCTCTGTCTTGCCGTTTGCAAACTGCATTGTATCCTTGTATATATCGAGTATTGAGCCCTTATATACAAGCTCTCTTTTTTGCCGTTTCATTTCATCAATCATTTTCCTGTTTACCTTCTAAATAATTAAAATTCAGAGCCGCTGTTTTGATTAGAAATCAACCTCTGTGTCATAATAGCAGCACTTGAGAAGCTTCTCCATCTCCTCCTGGCTTGGCTGGCGTGGATTTGAGCCTGTACAAGCATCAAGGATAGCATTTGCTGCAATCTCAGGAAGTCTCTCAAGGAATACCTCCTCCGGTACAAAGCCCTGCTCTGTCGGATAGCTGTCTGCTCCGTAATTCTTGATGCAGTGTGGTATATTCAGGTCATCATTCATGCCGCGTAAGTATTTGATAAGAAGCTCAACCTTCTCGTCAAGTGTCTCTCCACCCAGCTTCATGAAATCAGCTATTGCTCCGTAGCGCTCCTTTGCTGTCTCATCCTTTGCATTGAAAGCAATAACCTTTGGCAGATACATTGCATTGGCTGCTCCGTGAATGATATGTGCGCCGTAATCTGCAAAAGCTGCGCCTGTCTTGTGTGCCATGGAATGAACTATTCCAAGGAGTGCATTGGAGAATGCCATTCCTGCCAGACACTGTGCATTGTGCATTGCATCTCTCTTTGCCATATCGCCATTGTATGAATCAATCAGGTCGTGCTGTATCATCTCTATTGCATGAAGTGCAAGCGGATCTGTAAAATCGCTGTTGGCTGTGGATACATATGCCTCGATGGCATGTGTCATGGCATCCATTCCTGTATGTGCAACAAGCTTCTGTGGCATTGTCTCTGCAAGCTCAGGATCTACGATTGCAACGTCAGGTGTAATCTCAAAGTCTGCGATCGGATACTTGATACCCTTCTCATAATCTGTGATGATTGAGAAAGCAGTAACCTCTGTTGCTGTACCCGATGTAGATGAAATAGCACAGAAATGTGCTTTCTTTCTAAGCTTTGGAATACCAAACACCTTGCACATGTCCTCAAATGTGATATCCGGATACTCGTACTTAATCCACATAGCCTTAGCTGCATCTATAGGTGAGCCTCCACCGATAGCTACAATCCAGTCCGGCTCAAACTCTTCCATGGCAGCCGCACCCTTCATAACTGTCTCAACTGACGGATCAGGCTCGATTCCCTCAAAAAGCTTTACCTCCATGCCGGCTTCCTTCAAATAAGCCTCGGCCTTGTCTAAAAAGCCAAATCTCTTCATTGAGCCTCCGCCCACACAGATAATAGCTTTCTTTCCCTCAAAGCTCTTTAATGCCTCAAGTGCTCCCTTTCCGTGATATAAATCTCTTGGTAATGTAAATCTCTGCATTGTAAAACCCTCCATATGATATTTTATTATATAGTTTCTCCCTTGTAATATTTGTAAATATCGCAGCCATCAACACTGAATAGTTACTAAATATTACATTTATTATTTTATAACATTTTACCAATTTTGTCACGTACTATTATCACTTTTTGTGAATATAGCAAAAAGAAAAGGCTTCATACGAAGCCTTTTCAAATGTACATGTTATTATGTCAAACCGACAATACACTAATGCTCTACTTTGCGTAATCCACTATACGTGACTCACGTATTACATTAACCTTTATCTGACCCGGATACTCTAACTCAGACTCAATCTGCTTAGATATATCTCTGGCCATGATAACCATGTCGGCGTCGCTGACCTGCTCAGGAACTACCATAATACGAATCTCTCTACCTGCCTGAATAGCAAAAGATTTCTCTACCCCTTTATAACCATTTGTAATGTCTTCTAACTGCTGAAGACGATTTGAATATGTCTCCAAAGTCTCTCTTCTTGCACCCGGACGTGCCGCACTGATTGTATCAGCCGCCTGCACGAGACATGCAATAAGCGACTCCGGTTCAACATCACCGTGATGTGATTCTACTGCATTAATCACAAGTGGTGACTCCTTGTATTTCTTACATAATTCGGCACCGAGCTGGATGTGTGAACCCTCCATCTCGTGATCTACTGCCTTACCTATATCATGTAATAAGCCTGCACGCTTTGCCATTCTGACATCCTCGCC
Source organism: uncultured Lachnobacterium sp. (assembly GCA_900546625.1). Lineage (GTDB taxonomy): Bacteria > Bacillota > Clostridia > Lachnospirales > Lachnospiraceae > Roseburia. Next base: position 96,721 of record URDU01000008.1, read on the forward strand.
GATTTCAGCAGCCAGTAAGCCGGTAAGCTGTGCAACCTCGATAGAATGCTTTAACGCATTCTGACCGTAGCTTGTTCTAAACTTCATCTTTCCAAGAAGACGCACAAGCTCCGGGTGAATACCGTGTATGCCCACCTCAAGTGTGGCAGCCTCACCCTCTTCACGAATCATATTGTCGACTTCTTTTTGAGCCTTCTCCACCATCTCCTCTATGCGGGCCGGATGGATTCTTCCGTCAACAATAAGCTTCTCAAGAGCTATTCTTGCAACTTCTCTTCTGATTGGATCAAAGCTTGACAAAATGACTGCCTCAGGTGTGTCATCTATAATCAGATCTACTCCTGTCATAGTCTCGAGAGTACGGATATTACGTCCCTCTCTTCCTATGATACGTCCCTTCATCTCATCATTTGGAAGTGATACTACTGAAATAGTAGTCTCAGATACATGGTCTGCTGCACATTTCTGAATAGCTGTAACCACGTAATCCTTAGCCTTACGGTTTGCCTCTTCCTTTGCTTTGTTTTCCATTTCCTTAATCATTTTTGCAGTATCAAGTTTTACATCTTCTTCAATGGTCTTTAAGAGATATTCTTTAGCTTGCTCGGAGGTTAATCCAGAGATTCTTTCAAGTTCCTGTAAACGCTGCTCGTTAAGCTTTGATATTTCAATCTTCTGCTTCTTGAGTTCCTCTTCCTTAACTGCAAATCCGGCTTCACGCTTCTCGATAGCTTCGAGCTTCTTGTCGACATTCTCTTCTTTCTGAACGATACGACGCTCATTACGGGAAATCTCGTTTCTACGCTCTTTGATTTCCTTATCCAGATCATTCTTAGCCTTAATCGACTCTTCCTTGATCTCAAGCATAGACTCGCGCTTCTTTTCCTCCGCAGTCTTTACAGCCTCATCAATGATTCCTCTTGCCTTCTCCTCAGCATTTCCTATCTTGGAATTAGCAGATTTCTTCTGATATGAAGCGGCTGCAAACCATACAACCAATGCAGTAATAACAATAGAAACTACAGCAGTAATGATATACGGTAGCATTACAGGAGCACCTCCTTTATTAAATTTTCATTGTATTTCACAAATTACAACAATTAAATTCTATACTTTTTGGTGCAAATTGTCAAGGTAATTGTGACTTCATTGCAGAAAGATTCATTGCAGAAAGAATCTGACTGCTCTTAAAGCCCCTTCTCATTAGAAACTGGTATATCCTGCGAAACTCCTTTTCATCACAGTTATCAGGATCATAGTGTTTCTTTTCAAGCAGCTTTACTATATGTTTCTCTTCCTCAGCGGTATATTCACTCTCTATGGCACAATTGATATCATCTTGGCCTATGCCCTTTGTCATAAGCTTCTGCTCAAGCTGCCTGCGGCTTAAGCTGTCCTGATGATATCTGACATATGTGGCGGCAAATCTGTAATCATCAAGATAATGAAAGCTCTTCACATACTCTATTGCTGCATCCACACAGCAATCCGGATATCCGCCCTGTGTGAGTTTTTCCCTGAGCTTTCTTTCACTCCTGTCCATCTGCTCAAGCAGATGCAGTGCTCTCTTTTTGGCTCTCTTTCCTACCACCTCAGTTATCAGCTTTTCATAATCCTCTTCACTGATAAAGGCACCCTCCATAATAGAGGACCGCACGGCCTCTGTACGGTACAACACACATGTCGTACCATTATCAAAGGTCGTGCGGTATTTGCCCTTACCAATATTCTCATATCCGGTAATCTCTATCATAACCCTGCTCACTTATTACTCTTCTGATTCAGCCTTTTCAGAATCTTCCTGTACTGCAGCCTCCTCATCCTCCGGCTGTGTAAAGTAAAAGTCCCTGACCTTTGCCTCAAGCATATCAAAAAATGCCGGATTCTCATGGAGATAAGTCTTTGCATTCTCACGTCCCTGGCCTATCTTGTCGCCCTCGTATGCGTACCATGCGCCTGATTTATTGACAATGCCTGCATTGACTGCAAGATCGAGCACATCGCCCTCTCTTGAGATACCCTGACCAAACATGATATCAAACTCTGCTTCTCTGAAAGGTGGAGCTATTTTATTCTTGACAACCTTTACACGGACATGGTTACCAACTATCTCACCTGCCTGCTTGAGTGACTCGGTTCTTCTGACATCAAGACGTACTGATGAATAGAACTTTAATGCCCTTCCACCTGTGGTAGTCTCAGGATTTCCAAACATCACACCTACCTTCTCACGAAGCTGATTGATGAAAATAACGATACAATTTGACTTGCTGATAACTGCCGTGAGCTTACGGAGTGCCTGGCTCATAAGCCTTGCCTGAAGACCCACATGGGAATCACCCATATCTCCGTCAATCTCGGCCTTTGGTACGAGTGCCGCAACCGAATCGACAACCACGATATCCACAGCGCCCGAACGCACCATTGTCTCTGTTATCTCAAGTGCCTGCTCACCGCAGTCAGGCTGTGAAATATAGAGATTGTCAATATCAACACCTATATTTCTGGCATATACAGGATCAAGAGCATGCTCTGCATCTATAAAGCCAGCGATACCGCCACGCTTCTGCACCTCTGCCACACAGTGGAGTGCAACCGTTGTCTTACCTGATGACTCAGGTCCGTACACCTCAACAATCCTGCCCTTTGGAAGGCCTCCGAGTCCTAATGCAATATCAAGGCTTAATGAGCCTGTAGGTACTGTCTCCACATTCATATTGGCTGAATTGTCGCCAAGCTTCATAACAGAGCCCTTTCCGTACTGTTTCTCAATCTGCGCGATGGCAGCGTCTAATGCTTTTAATTTATCTTCCTTTGCCATAATAATCTCCTATTCTCTCGCGAACAAACGTTCGTTCTATTATTATAATAATACACTTCTATTCAATTGTCAACTAATAAATTGGAATAATTACAGAATCAAATAGCTGCCATTAAAAACAGCTATAAATAAAATACTCAAAAATATACAAATAAACATAATTAAAAAGACAGTTGCTTTCACAACTGTCCTCATTATACACATAATCTCTTACTAACGTCAAGTCCAAATTCAACCTTGAAATCCTTACCTAGTTTCTTCCAAACTCTGTAAGCACAAGTCCGTCATTTCTATCAAGAGTCATGCCAATGCTCCACTCATTGATAAACAGAAGAAGCGGATTGCCCTTCATGTCGACAACCTTCTTCATATCGCTCGTTCCGTTGATTGTATCTACATTGACCTCATCCTTGTTCTCAATCCATCTGATATGCTCATACGGCAGATTCTCAAGTCTGATCTGCACATTGTACTCATTTTCCAGTCTGAATTTAAGCACGTCAAACTGAAGCACGCCGACCACGCCGACTATGATTTCTTCCATGCCGCCCTTGTACTCCTGGAACATCTGGATAGCACCCTCCTGCGCTATCTGTGTGACACCCTTTACAAACTGCTTTCTCTTCATGGAATCCACAAGCGATACCCTCGCAAAATGCTCAGGTGCAAATGTCGGGATGCCCTCAAACTCAAATTTATCCTTTGCTGTTGTGAGTGTATCTCCGATCGAGTATACGCCTGGATCAAACACCCCTATGATGTCTCCCGCATATGCCTTGTCCACTATTTTTCTCTCATCTGCCATCATCTGCTGTGGCTGTGAAAGCTTTAAGCTCTTTCCGCCCTGCACATGATATACCTCCATGCCGGCCGTAAACTGTCCTGAGCAGATTCGCATAAATGCTATTCTGTCCCTGTGGTTCTTGTTCATGTTGGCCTGAATCTTGAATACAAATGCAGAAAAATCCTCTGAAAACGGATCAATCATTCCGATATCGGATTGTCTGGCTGTCGGTGCATATGTCATCTTAAGGAAATGCTGTAAAAATGTCTCAACACCAAAGTTTGTGAGAGCCGAGCCGAAAAATACAGGTGAAAGCTCTCCCTTTGTGACAAGCTCCATGTCAAAATCGGCACTGGCGCCATCCAACAGTTCAATCTCATCCATGAGCTGGCTTTTAAATTCCTCTCCGATCTCATCGGAAAGAGCCGGATCATCTATATGGATGATCTTCTCAGAGCCCTCCTTTGTGCCCTTTAAGGTGTCAGCAAAGGTCATGACCTCCTTGCTGTTTCTGTCATACACACCCTTAAACTGCTTTCCCGAGCCTATCGGCCAGTTGATAGGACATGTCGCGATACCAAGCTCTTTTTCAATGTCATCGAGAAGCTCAAACGTATCGTTGGCATCACGATCCATCTTGTTTATGAATGTAAAAATAGGGATATGTCTCATGACACAGACCTTAAAAAGCTTTCTGGTCTGTGCCTCAACACCCTTGCTTGCATCAATTACCATGACGGCCGAATCGGCTGCCATGAGTGTACGGTATGTGTCCTCTGAGAAATCCTGGTGTCCCGGTGTATCAAGGATATTGATGCAATATCCGTCATAATTAAACTGTAACACAGATGAAGTAACCGAAATACCTCTCTGCTTTTCTATCTCCATCCAGTCTGAAACAGCATGCTTTGCCGTAGCCTTTCCCTTTACTGAGCCGGCCTGGTTTATTGCCCCTCCGTACAAAAGAAACTTCTCTGTCAGAGTAGTCTTTCCTGCATCCGGATGGGAAATTATTGCAAATGTTCTTCTTTTTTCTATTTCCTGTCTTAAGTTATCCACTGATATTTCCTCCAAACAAAATCAGAGTATAGTATAGCTTAAAACGGTTTCTATTTCAAGATACTAAAAATTTATGTATCAGTCCATCGTAGATATGACGATATTTGATGCCCCTATATTGGTTTTGCGTTTGATAATGTCCTCTATCTGAGCCCTCTTTTCATCAGTCACATCCTCCTTTCCAACAATCACATCACAGCAGTCGTCACTGAGGCTTACCACCGCATTCTTAAAGCCCTTTGCCTCCAGCATCATCTGGGCATCCTCCTCCATCTGTGCGTTTTCTGTCAGCTTCACCATGGCATCGACCGCGCTCTTCTTCTCTTCCTCCGATACTCCTGCATCATCAATAATCTTCTGCAGAGCCTCCTTGTTCTTTGAGCGCACCTGCTCGCGTCCCAGCTTCACCTGTGCTACACACTCCTCACTCTCTGTGGAGGCACTTGTCAGCACTGTCTCACCGGCATTTAATATCTCCTCTGTCGAGTCTGTCTCAAGTGCCACCTCATCCGATACCTGTGTATCCCCGCCTGCATCCGGCTCCTTTGTCTCCGCCTTACCATTTACAGCTTCGATTTCGGTGGAAAGCACATCCCTTGCATTCATAAAGGTATCCCTGTTATCGTAGCTTATGTATCCGACCACTGCCAAAAGAAGTGCAAGTGTCGTAATAATAATCTGGTTTTTATGGCTGCCTTTCTTCACTTTTATTCCTCCCTGGATATCATTTTTGCTATTTTTATTTTATGCATGGGCACATCAAATAATGCAGAAACCGCATTAGAAATATCGTTGTTTATCTGCGGGCTTCCTCCGCCCTGCGCTACCACAAGCACTCCCGAAACAGTCGGTTTGTCCGTGCTTGTAACATAGGGTACGCTTGCATCCTCGTCATCGTATATGACCGTTGTCTTTTCAATGCTCTCCGAGCTCTCCTTAGTATCCTTATCCACTATCCTTGTGCCGTCGTCTGACAGCGTAATCATCACAGATACCTCTCCCACCCCGTCCATTCTCTCAAGAATATTCTCAAGCTTTTTTTCAAGCAGCTTCTCATATTCTTCATCATCATAGGTGCTTTCACTTACAGACTTTCCTTTAGCCTTATTTTGTGAATCACTACCGGTATTTTTATCCTCTTTTACCGGAAGCACTACAATAAGAAGCAGCACTCCAACGAGTAAAATCACTATGTAGTCAGTTTTCTTCAGCTTCAAAAGCCGTGAACAAATCTGTTGCATCCGCGTCATATTCATACGAAATCCCCTCTATTTTCTTTGTAAGCTCAACAAATCTCAAGTCATATTCATACCCTGCCGCAAGAGGCTTTAGGATAATGACCGCCAAAAATACCCCAAGCATAAACCTAAAATACCTCCTGTACTGCTCCTTTGGCGCAAGATATGTCATTACCATGAAAAAAAGTGCCAGATACAGATAACCCTTCATTCCTTATCAACCTCCAATAAAGCTTGTGGATGCACATACTATCGCAATCACTATAAAAAACAATATGGATGCATCCCTTATCACGATATAATACAGATTTCCTGCCCTCGCAACAGCCTCTATGCCCTCCACAATCCTGTTGTCAGAAACCGGCTGCAGTGCCGCAGAAAGCAGTCTGTACATCAAAGAAAAAACTAGCGTTTTTACAAGCGGTGTCAGTACTATGAAAAAGAGCACGATAATTGCCGCCATCCCAACACTGTTTTTTATGAGCATCGCACAGCCAAGCATTATTTCGCCTGCGCCCTGCCCAAGCCTCCCCACACCGGGTATCGCCTGAAAGCTTTTTAAGATAAGACTTTCCGATATCTTGTCCTTTGCAGGAGCAATCATTGCCTGGACTATGCCTATTCCTGCCACTATCTTTATGGATGCCTTCATTATTTTTGTGATTGCTGCTTCAATAAACTCTGCAAGCTTTTCAAGCTTCTTTTCACTTGATACATGATTGAGCACCTCAAGCACCAGAAACAGATGTATTCCCGGGATAAGCACCAGCTTTATGAGCCACTCCACCACATAAATAAGTACAAATGCAAGCATGTAAAAGCCTGATGCCGAAAAGCCTTTTCCGGACGCAAGAAGCACTGTCGCATATGCCGGAACCAGCGCTGTAAGATAGGTCAAAAGCACATCAATACAGCCCTTTGCCACGTCAGACAGCACGAAAAAGGATGCCATAAGCATCGATATAACCGACGCATACATGAACAGGAAGCTTACATTGTATACATAATCCTGCCTCCAGAAAATAAGCCTTGAAAACACCATAAAAAGTATCGTGTAGCACAGCACATTTATAACAACAGGCTTCACTGCCGCTATCTCGTAAAAGAACAGCTCGTAAATATACTCACAGATTTTTTCGCCTGCCTTTTGGTCTTTATCTAAAAAAGCATCCACAATATCCGAAAACGATAGTCGCTCCGGCAGATAATCCTTTGAATATTTTTCCACGTCGGACATATCTATTTTTTCAAGCATTTGCTGCTCAATTGTATCTGTAATTTCGGTGTCCGACGCATACACAAAATCCTGCGGCAAAAATATCACAGCCAACATGACTATTATTAAAATATATTTTTTACAAATCAAAGCAGCTCTCCAATCAGCTCTATCAGACACGACATCACAGGAATTGACATCACAACAATCGCCCCCTTTGCAAAAAGCTCTATCTGCGATGCAATCGCACTATGACCGCAGTCCTTACAGATTGAGGATGAAAACTCCGCAACATATGCAATCCCAAGCATCTTTATCATAGTGACAAAAAACGCCGAATCCACAGGAAGCTTAGAAAGAAGCCCTTTAAAAAACTCAATTGTTGTGCCAAGCCGCTCCAATGCAAAAGCAAAAATTATCGTACCGCAGGCCACTGAAAGAAGCATGGACAGCTCAGGTCTGTCACGCTTTAAAAGCACCGCAAAAAACACCGCCGCAATTCCTATTATCCCAATCTTCAACATATTACAAAGAAAACATATCCTGCATTGTCTTAAACAGCTCACTTATATATGGCACAATCCAGAACAATACAATCACAAGTCCGGCCAGACTAAGCAGGAAAGTCATTTCCTCCCTTCCGCTGTGTTTTAAGACCTGTCCAAGCACTGTAATCACTATTCCAAGTGCCGCTATCTTAAAAATAATCGAAATCTCCATCATCAAGTCCTTTCATCTCATACAACAGTATGTCTAATCTGATTACCTCTTTTTTATACAAGCATTTTTATATAAGCATGATTGATATCATAATCCCTCCCAAAATCCCCACCGGACAAATCACCTTCATTTTTTCAATATACTCTTTCCTGTAAAAATCTATCTGTTTATGTATGTCCAAAGCACATTCCTTAAGCCGCTGTTCCATTGCGGCTGCATTTTTTTCAAAGAATGCACCTCCCATTTCAACTATCATTTTCTTTACCTTTTCATCAGATATCCTGCCGCAAAGCACATCCTCCCACACAGCCCTCCAGCCTTCCTCTCCGCTTCTACAGCTTCTGTTTAAAAGTACCTCTCCCATTCTTTTGCAGCCTTCATTAAACACCTCGCTCTTTCCTCTTATGCTGCTAAAAAACTGTGGTGCCTTCATCCTTTCTCCTGCCAGATAAAATGCCCCCTTTTCAAGTAAAAGCATGAAATCATACAGCATCGCTATATCTGCCTTTTTTCTTTTGCTGTAATCGTTTATCAGCCCCGATACCGCAAACAGTACTATACAAAAGCCTGTAAGCTTCATCATAAATGCTATAGCGCCTCACCCCTTTTTCGTCATGGTCTATAAACACAAACCGTTCTATTGCATGTGGCAGCATTTTTCTTCGCAGATCCTCTGCATTGGTGCCATGTACGCTGCCAAGTATCCTTATTCCACAGCTCAAAAGCTGATTTATTGCCTCGATATCACCTTCTCCTCCCAGCTCATCCACCGCAATCACATCCGGGGACATAGAGCGCAAAAGCATCCTCATGCCAAGTGACTTCGGACAGTTATCCAGCACATCACTGGATTTTCCAACATCGTTTTGAGCCACTCCCCTGTAGCACGCCGCTATCTCCGAGCGCTCATCCACCACCGACACCTTAAGAGCATTTTTTCCGTCACAGCCGTCTGAAAGTATCCTGATGCAGTCTCTTAAAAATGTTGTTTTCCCTTCTCCCGGCCGCGATACAACCAATGTATTGTAAATGCTGTTTTCATCCCTGATATAAGGCATCAGCGGCATTGCAACACCCTTTATCTGATGGGCAATTCTGATATTTAAGGATGCTATCTCACTGACTGCTGTAACCTTTCCTCCATCGCAGCCCATCTGCCCTGCAATTCCCACACGATGACCTCCCTCCACTGTAAAATAGCCTGCTGCAAGCTGCGGTGCTATCGCGTGAATTGAATATCCGCTCAGATAATTTATCATCTCCTCTATATCGCTTTGTAAGATATTCACTCCTGTTCTATATTCTCCCGCAAACCTATACTGCACCGGCTTTCCCACGCGCACCCTGATTTCCTCCAAACCACGCGGCATGTATACTTCTGCCTCAGACCTCATCTTTTGTGGCAGGTAATCAATTATATCCATATTTTCACCCCTTATCGCCACTTCCGTGGCAGGTCGGGATGGCGCGCACGCGTGTGGCTGCAGTGTCGCAGAAGCGTATAGCGGAGCTATTTAGAGTCTGTTAAATTATGCTTTGAAGCACAGAAATGCCGAGGCATGGACGCCGAGGCAAGGAGATATCGAGCCCGGACGGCGAGTATCGACGGTTTCGTCGAGCATAGAAGTACTTACTGCATAATTTATACAGAGTCTTAATAGCGCAGCGTAGCTTCTGCGACACTGCAGCCACACGCGTGCGCGCCATCCCGACCTGCCATCTGCAATTATATAAATAAAATAGGACATAGACGATTCTGATAAATCATCTATGTCCTATTTATATTACATGTCCAATTATTTTAGAACATGAAAATTACTACTATTAATATTACATCCTGTCAGGAGCTGAGAATCCAAGCATATCTATACAAGCCTCAAGTATCTCCTTTGTGAGCACAAGAAGTGAAATATATGACTTCTTAAGCTCCTCATTCTCCTCAGAAAGAATCTTTGTGTCATGGTAGAAGCCATTGAAGGCATTGGCAAGCTCGTAGATGTATGCACATATCTTGTGTGGTGCAGACTCCTCGTATGCATTTTCAATTGTAGCATTGAACTTTGCCAGAGAGAGCATAAGATTCTTCTGTCCTGCATTGACTGCCGGCATGATTGCATCCTTCAGTGCACTGATGTCGCCACCCTTTGCCTCATACTTTGAAAGGATTGACTTAATACGCACGATGGTGTAAAGGATGTATGGTCCTGTGTTGCCCTCGAAGGATGTGAATCTGTCGATATCAAAGACATAATCCTTGCTCGCCTGATTAGACAGATCACCATACTTGACTGCTGCAAGCGCTACAGTTTTGGCTGTCTGTTTTGCCTCTGCCTCGTCTATGTTGAGATTCTCTTTTTCCTTCTGGTTTTCCTTAATCTTATTGAGCATCTCATCGTCAATTTCCTTGAGGAGGTACTCAAGACGCATTACTCCGCCGTCTCTTGTCTTGAAAGGCTTGCCGTCCTTGCCGTTCATGGTTCCAAAGCCGATATGTACAAGCTCTGTTGTGTCAGGTACAATGCCTGTCTTTCTTGCGCAGCGGAAGACCTGGATAAAGTGCATTGACTGACGTGCGTCTGCCAGATAAATCACACGGTCAGGATTGTTCTCCTTCATACGCATAACAAGTGTTGCGAGGTCTGTAGTGCTGTAAAGAGAAGCTCCGTCAGACTTAAGGATGATACATGGCGGAATCTCCTTTGCATCTGTGTCCTCCTTTACATCTACAACCAAAGCGCCCTCACTCATATGAGCAAAGCCCTTTTCCTTCATCATTTCAACCATCTCAGGTACGTATGGCTGAGCATCCGACTCGCCCTTCCACAGTTCAAAATGAACGTTCAGATTCTCATAGTTTCTCTTAAGATCTGTTACAGAGACATTCATGATGTGCGAAAGCAGTGCCTGATAACCTCTCCTGCCTCCCTGAAGCTCCTTTGTGGCAAGAAGTGCTGCTTCCTTGAAGCTCTCATCTTCTTTTGACTTGCCGCTGGCTGTCGGATAGATGTCCTCAAGCTCTGATATGGTAAACGGTGCCTCCTTAGGGTACTCTCCTGTATAGCTCTCATCAAAATAAACGAGGTCAGGCTTTCTCTCGCGAAGCTCTGTAATGATAAGTCCCATCTGAAGTCCCCAGTCACCAAGATGCACATCACCAATCACATTGTGTCCCATGAACTTTGCGATACGCTTTACGCTCTCTCCGATTACTGCTGAGCGAAGATGACCTACATGAAGAGGCTTTGCCACGTTTGGTCCGCCGTAATCCACTATGATGGTGAGTGGATTTTTGGCCTTCTCCAAGCCGTATCTGCCCTCATCAGCCTTCATCTCGTTCATATATTTTGCCAGAAAAGCGGTATCCATTTTGATATTAAGAAATCCCGGCTTTACTGATTCTACTGACTCAAACATCTCATCTGACTCAAGGAGCGCCGCTACCTTGTCTGAGATCATAAATGGTGCACACTTATATTCTTTTGCTGCTGCCATTGCTCCGTTGCACTGGAACTCACAAAGGTCCGGTCTGTTTGAAAGTGTAACCTTTCCGTACTTCTCATCATATCCTGCACTGACGAAAGCCTTTGTCACTTCCTCTGATATCAAATTAATCAGTTTTTTCATTGTATTCCTCCTGATATATAGCTGTTTTGCGTCAAACAGCGAATATACTTATATTAGCACACAAATGAATTGCTTTCAACATCAACCGTCATTTTTGCCTGCGGATTAAACAGATAAGATGTAACGTAAACTTGCATTTACACCCCTAAAGGAGTATGCTTGCATATGAAAAATTAAAGGAGGTCTTATCAATGAAGATAAAAACCAAACAAATAACTGTTACTGCAATTATGCTTGCAATCTGTCTTGTCAGCCAGTTCTTTAAGAACTTAAGCGTATACATCACAGGGCCGGTCATCAATGCAGCTTTAATACTTACCGTGCTCTATGCAGGAATGGCATGTGGCATTATCCTAAGCATTATCACACCTGTCACATCATTTTTCATCACAGGAAGCCCTGTTATGGCAGCTATCCCTGCGATGTTTCCATGTATCATGATAGGAAATATCATTCTCGTGGTCTGTGTGGGACTGCTTCGCAAAAAATGCGGCAAAGCTGCCGGTTTTCCTGTATCAATTGCTATAGGAGCCGTACTAAAAGCCGTTTTCATGGGTATAGCCATTGCTCTTATCATTCTCCCGGCATTTCTGCCTGCTCCGATGCACAAAATGCTGCCGGTTTTACAGCTTCAGTTTTCAGTGACTCAGCTTATCACCGCGGTTATCGGAGGTGTATACGCAGTCATACTTGCAGCTGTGCTTAAAAAAACTTCTTTATCACAGACAGACTAAGCTATTTAACTCAAACTTCCCATAGCAAAAATGGGCTAGCACCTTGAAAATTCAATACTTCAA